>NZ_JALJQZ010000059.1 GCF_022968395.1 Affinirhizobium lemnae | reverse complement strand
CACGGCTACGCGCGCCGCCGGCTGTGTCAGAGCGAGATTCCCGATGTGCTACGGCACGGAGATGACCAGCATGGCCATCCTCAAATGGTGTCAGGAGACCAAGGTCGAATGGCACTACATCGCCCCAGGCAAGCCGATGCAGAACGGCTTCGTTGAAAGCTTCAATGGCAGCTTCCGTGACGAATGCCTCAACGAGACGCTGTTCTCGTCGCTCAACCAAGCCCGCGCTGCCATCACCGCATGGAAGGAGGATTACAACAGAAACAGACCGCACTCGTCGCTGGGCAACATCACACCCAGAGAGTTCGCAATGAAAATGGCTATGGAAAAACAGGCCGCATAAGGCCAGATTAAAAACCCAAGACTCTCCCGAAAAATGGAGGGAAGTCGGGTCTCAGGTCAGAAGGCACGAAGATGGACATACGGTCTACGATTTTCGTAAGCGGCAAGCTGAGGCCGTTCAGCGCGCGTGACCCCAGGGCATGAGTGCCTCCACTCAGGGCTCGCCTCTTGTCATGACCATACCGTGCTGCACTGCGGATCGGCTGTGTAATCAAATGGAACAATCTGCACGGAGCTGGTTTCTGCTTCAGCCCTCGCACGCTCTCGCGACTAAAGTTGGTACTGGCAAGCGCCGCGGTATGCCAAATGAAATACGGCGCGTGCCTCAAAAACAGGTCCCTTATGGCCACCTCAGTGGCACCGTTCAAGGATGAGTTCAACAACGACGTTTGCCAATTGCTCAGCACTATGCGTCGTCGTGTCCAGGGACAGTTCAGGGCTTTCTGGTACTTCATAAGGGCTATCGATACCAGTAAAATTCTTTATCTCACCCCGCCGCGCTCTGGCGTACAGCCCCTTCGTGTCTCGTGCCTCGGCCACTGAAAGTGGGGTCGCGACGTAGATCTCCGCGAATTCGTCCTCAGCGAGCAACTCCCGTGCCAACTGGCGCTCGGAGCGGAAGGGCGAGATAAACGAAACAAGCGCTATGATGCCAGCATCTACCAACAATCTTGACACTTCGGCGACCCGACGAATATTCTCTATCCGATCCGAATCTGTGAAGCCAAGGTCACTGCTTAGCCCCTGCCTAATATTGTCGCCGTCGAGCAGATAGGTGTGTTTCCCAAGAGCAACTAACTTCTTTTCGACGGCATTCGCAATTGTCGACTTGCCCGCACCAGAAAGTCCGGTGAACCAAACGACCATGGGTTTTTGACCCTTGATAGTGGCACGCGTCTCCTTAGAAACAGTAAGGGCTTGCGGATGTACGTGATTGTGGTGCCAAAGGCCATGTTCTATTATGCCTGCCCCAAGTGTGAGGTTCGCGACCGGGTCAATTACGATGAATCCACCCATAGCGCGATTTATGTTGTATGACTCACACGCGAGAGGTTCGCGAACCTTGAGGTGTACCACCGCCATCTCGTTCAGTTGAAGCGAGCTTGCGGCAAGTTCTGTGAACGTATTGACGTCTATTTTGCAGCAGATGTCAGTCACACTGCACGCTGCGGTGCGAGTACCGAGCTTGATCAGCAGCCGACGACCAGGAACCAGTGGTTCCTCATTCATCCAAATCAGCCGTGCCTGGAATCGGTCGGTAACCTCAACGCGCTCAGCTGATGGGCAAAGCACATCGCCACGCGAAACGTCGATCTCATCTTCGAGAGTCAAAGTGACGGCTTGACCGGCAACGGCAACCGAAAGATCCCCATCATAAGTCACAATAGACTTTACTTTGGTGCCCCTACCAGAACCCGCGACGACGAGCTTTTCACCCACCCTTACAGTGCCTGATGCGACAGTTCCGGAAAAGCCGCGAAAGTCCGAGTTGGGCCGGTTCACCCACTGCACCTGGAAGCGGAATGGCTTCGATTCCAGTTCGGAAGAAACGTCTATCGTTTCCAGGTGCTCGATCAGCGTCGGTCCCTGGTACCAAGGCATAATAGGGCTAGGAATGAATATGTTGTCACCAGATCGCGCGCACATCGGAATGGCCTGCAATGAGCTAAAATCAAATCTCGACGCGAAGGAGAGGAAATCCGAGACAATGCAATTGAAAATCCTGTGATCCCACTCCACAAGATCCATTTTGTTGACCGCTATGATCAAGTGGCGAATACCGAGAAGTGATGCCACGAAAGTATGTCGGCGTGTCTGAGGAAGAATGCCTTTGCGCGCATCGATCAGGATAATGGCAAGATCAGAATTTGATGCGCCGCTTGCCATGTTGCGCATATATTGCTCGTGGCCAGGCGTGTCGGCGACAATAAATCTGCGTTTAGCTGTTGTAAATGAGCGATACGCGACATCGATTGTGATCCCCTGTTCGCGCTCGGCTTGGAGACCGTCGATAAGAAGGGCAAAGTCAATGGTATCGCCAGCCACCCCAAGACGCCTCATATCCTCCACTGCGTTGGCAAGGTGTTCCTCGTAAATCAGGTTGGCGTCGTAGAGCAGCCGGCCGATTAGCGTCGATTTCCCGTCATCGACGCTGCCGCAGGTCATAAATCGGAGGAGGCCCTTGTCATCCTGACTGCCCAGATGGTCAATGAGTAGTTGGTTACTAAGGGGTGGTTCTGCGGTCGAAATCATCAAAAGTAACCTTGGCGCTTTTTCTCTTCCAACGAGCCTTTGTCGTCGTGGTCTATCAGCCGTCCTGAGCGTTCGGAAGCGCGCGTTACCAACGTCTCGTAGATTATGTCCTCCACCGTTGCAGCTCGGGATTCGATGGCCGCAGTCAATGGATAACAGCCGAGGGTGCGGAACCGTACCCATTTCATCTGCGGTTGTTCGCCTGGCAGCAAGGGCAAACGATCGTCATCGACCATGATCCATTTGCCGCTTCTATTGACGACTGGCCGCTCTGCGCCGAAATATAGCGGAACCACGGGAATATTTTCCAGTAAGATATAATGCCATACATCCAGTTCTGTCCAGTTAGATAGCGGGAACACGCGAATTGACTCACCAGGGCCCACCCTGGCATTGTAGAGGTTCCAAAGTTCCGGCCGCTGGTTTTTTGGCTCCCAACAGTGAGCAGCAGTGCGGAAGGAAAAGACTCTCTCTTTTGCCCGACTTTTTTCCTCATCGCGACGAGCGCCACCGATGGCGGCATCGAACCGCTCCATCTCCAGTGCCTGTAGCAGCGCATCAGTTTTCATGATGTTCGTGTAGGCGCTCGGTCCATAATCGAATGGGTTTACGTTGCGGCGAACTCCTTCAGGGTTGGTATGCTTGATTAAGATGAGACCAAGTTGTCCCACGGTGCGATCCCGGAACTCTATCAGTTCTTTGAACTTCCAGGTTGTGTCTATATGCATGAGCGGGAAAGGCGGTTTCGATGGGTAAAATGCTTTTATCGCAAGATGTAATAAAACCGAGGAATCCTTGCCTACGGAATAAAGAAACACCGGCTTCCTGGCCTCGGCTGCTACTTCCCGCATGATGAAGATGGACTCCGATTCCAATCGACGAAGGTGCGTGATTTTCATTACGTGTTCGCCCTGCATTGATGCACCTAAAAGTCCAACTGCTGCTCGAGTCGCTCTGCCGCCATAGGATCTTCTCCGCGGGGAAAAGGATCTCCGGAATTGTAATCGCTTTTCGACTGCCGCAAACCGGGGCTATACCGCCTAGCACATCTCGAAATCCCCCTGCACCCTACAGGACCGGGTCACTCGTTGTAGAAGTTGGGAAACTAAGATCCTAACGCGCAAAAAGAGCCTCAAGCGCTTCAGCTTTTCGTCCTGCCAGAAATAATACCTCGAACGCCTCGGCCGCCTGACTAGCCATAGTGATTCCTCTATGCCTTGCTGCAGCAACCAATGCATCACTCGATCTCGGATGAGGGAAACTCCCAATCTCGGACTCGTACCGTTGCATTGCCTTCAGTTTCAGAGGGAGGGACTCTTGAATGTCAACAAACATAGTTGGACGAAAGCTTCTGCCTATCAAAGTCCCGAGTTCCGTTGTCGAGTTTATCTCAAAACTCGCGATCAAGCTTAAGCAACTAAATTTGTAGGGTCGGAAAGCGGTAGCTACGACTTCGCACACGATGCGATGATCAAGATTGAGATCGGACGAGGAATGTGTTAGCACAGCGATGGGCTCGAACTTCGCTGCCCAGCATTCTACCGCCTGGACCAAATCAAGAAAGGGGTAGTGGTCTAAACGCTGGTCTTCATATTCTAGGGTAGCAGTTGATCGCACCCCCAAAAGCGAGCTTGCATCGTTGAAGGCAGCCAGGCGATCTTTTCCCGCAAGCGGTTCACAGTTCCGCGCTCCGGTCCCGTTTGTGAGCGAAAGACAATGAACCGGGCAATTCTGCACGGATAGCCGTGCGATTGTTCCACCCGCTCCTAGGGTCTCGTCGTCCGGATGAGCGACAATCACAAGAACCGCCCGCTCCTTAGCGGGTTCTGGGCGTGTTGACTGCGGTAAAGAATGTCCCATTGCGCCTCCCATCTTTCAGCGTCGAAATGCAGTTCTGCAAAATCTCGAATGAGCGACCGAGACAAAGTTTTTGCTGAGAAGGCCTCAGCTAACGCAACCTCTGACAAGTCTTTCACGATTGTAGCCATACCCATAGACGTTTCCCAAGAGGACTGATATGGACCAAGAATACAGGGTATGCCTCTTTTTAATGCTTCCATTGCGACAGTGGAATAGACTTCGTTAGTTGAATTTAACAGTATTACACGCCGGGCAGACGCAAAAACAGCTTCTAAGGCTTTCTGATCGAATATCTCACCGATATAAATTACTTCTTTTCTTTTCGCGCAACGCCTGACCACCTCCTGGAGAAATTCTAGTGTAGCTGTACGAGTATCGACGTGGTCGTCAACACATTGAATGAACTCGCCATAATAAGATGTAGAAACCTGATCGTAAAGGAGCGGTGGCCCGGCAAACAACATTGGGAGGTGGTGTTTTTTCGCGAAACGTGCCAGTTCGACTTGGCATTTGTCTGGGCGAATGCCTGCAATGCAGACGTCGATGTCGCCGTCCCGGTCTGAATAATCTGGGCACTTGCCGACCGCTGGATGAACCACGAAATCCGCTGGAAGCACCGCTTCAAGCGCCGAGCGTTGTGCAAAGCTGGATGCAACAACTAAAGGCTTCTTCTCTCTCGGAAATCGAGAAAGGGAAATGGAGCACCTCTGCAGCAATGAGCGGTATGCGTAGTGGCTGGGCTGAGCATAGCAGCTAAGGAAGACTCTGGAGCTAACATCCACTTCGCGTGCGAAGGTTGTAAAATTTCCCATGTGATCATGAACTATATCGTATGATTTAGCTATCTCCGTGATCTCCGCCACAACAGCGTCCACCTTAGTCATGTAATAAGCGGGATCATTAAAAGCTATCTTATATAAATCCTCCGGAAATATCGGCAGCGCTAACGGATCCGTGGCTTGGCTGGTTGTGACAATATGAACTTCGTTTCCCTTTTCTCTTTGAAGGCGAGCTAGAGCTAAGACGTGCTTTTCCACGCCGCCGTATCCACTGTTGTCGCCAATCGCTTTGTAATCGGTCGATACATGCAAGATTCGCAACAATGTACCCCATCCCTTTTAGTTAGGAACGCCCGAGCAAGATGGCATCTTGAAAGCAATAATCCTCAGGCGTTTCGAAAAACTGTATGGTCCTAGTTTTAAGATCTGCGGCGTAGATGCCCCGGTTAGCATCAAAAAATACAGCTTTGGTCTCATCCAGAAAAAGAACGTGTTGCAGCCACTCAGCAGTGCCCGAATCTGCGTGTCTGCGCCCCAAGTTCTTGGCGGTGATACCGCCGCGCTCCTCGAAATTATTCGTAAATTCCGTCCACTTTCCTTCCGTCGTCTCAACCAAGGCCCATCCGTCACTTAGTTTCCTGAGCCCGTGGGCCATTGGAGATCGTTTCAAGATGAGCCGATGCGACATGTCCTCTAAGTTGATGCTGTAGAGCGCTCCGCTGAAGGCAATGTGTACTAAGATTGCATATGGGCCATTGTAGCAGGCGAAGTTGGGATGCGCTGATCTATAAGTCTGTGCTATACCATACGCATTGCTGCCAGGAGTGACTAGAACGCTGGTCTTGCCCTCTGACCGCCATTTTTCGTGCTGGTGATTGTCGAAGGTAAGCCAGTTTCCATCCAAGTCCGGGTTAAATCCTCTTTCCCAGGCGTACCAAATCTTGAGCGCATCCCCGCTGTGTACGTCTATCTCGAGGACAGTATCATAACCGGTCGAACAGACGAGAAAACGCTGCCCATCTGCGGAGCGCTCAATTGAATGGAGAAAGCTAAAAAGCTTATTTTCTATCGATCCGCAGAACTCGAGATTGTCGTCTAAACGAACAATGTTAGACGCCGTGGTGACGAACACATTTGCATCAGGACCAATCGAAATGTGGCGAGGTTCGTCGGCTTCATATATGGTGGCAAACACTAGGCTACCCGCTGCGAGCCTACCAACACCAATAAAACCTTTGCTTACGGCACGCTGCGAAACTCGCGCAACGGCACCTCGTTCGAGGTTTTGCACCATCCGGCGGCGACGCGCCAACTGGTCTTTGCTCTTGACCGTGAAGACGAAATGATAATCGTCTACCGGGACAATTCCTTCTTTGAAGGTCGAGACATCTATAATTTCGCTCATCATTGTACCGGTCTCCCGATTAGAGAGAAAAGATAGCTTCTGTAGGTGCGCGAGAGCAGGTACACGGAGCGAAATCTAGGTCGCTAAAGCTTGAAATCAAGTGCTCTAGCAGTTCAAGAAAGCTCGTCTCGCTTCTTTTAACAGCCGTCACCATGTCCTTGACAGTCACATCATTGGCTGCAAGGTCAGCTTTGTCTGTCACCATAGATATTGAGACGTAACATAAGCCGAGTTCCCGGGCGAGAAAGGCCTCTGGCGCGAGCGACATGTTTACAACGTCGCCCCCAATCTGACGGAACCAATTCAATTCGGCTCGCGTTGAAAGCCTTGGACCATCAATACACACGAGCGTTATCTGACGTTCCTTGAGTGGCCGAACTGAAGCAGCAGCGCCCTTCATTCGGCATCTTTTCGCGTGGCATATCGGCTCGTACACATTTATGTGACGAACGTCTCCGGGGGTATCGTAGAAGGTGTCAATTCGCTTCTTTGTAAGATCGATGACTTGATCAATGAATAATGTATCGCCGACGTCAAGATCGTCGCAGTAGGAACCGCAAATGGAAATCCCAATGACACAATCCGGCCTCAGGGTTGCCGCTGCAGCAATGATGCGGCGATAATCCACCGAGTGCGCCGCGAAGTGGTGACCTGGATCATGGCGGTGTACTGAAAACACTTCGACACTGTCGACTACGGCCTTTGTGAATCGGCATTTACCGTATTTCGTGTCTACTATCTGTTCCTGCGCAGGGAAACCAAGCTTCAGAAGAACGTCGCCTCCACCGATAAATACCAGTCTACCAGCCATTTTCTCCTCCTTTTGATTAGTAGGCGAGCAATATTTCATTGACAGCAGATATGACCTGATCTTGTTCAAACGTCTGTAGCGACGGATAGAGAGGAAGCGAGAGTATTCGACTGCTTAGATTGTCACTATTGATGAGTTCATCACAGAAAACCCGCCCGTTTTGGATCAGCTGTTGATAAACCTTGTGACGGTGGAGCGGCCGCCAATGTACGGAGGCCTCGATCCCCCGTTCTAGTAGGCTTCCGATTAGGGAGTCACGACTTATCGTGGGATGATCGAGTGCCACGGCGTAAAGATGGTTGGAGCTGCGACTGGTCGAGAGTTTACCGGTAACGATTCTTAAGTAGCGATGATCTAGAAAAGCAGCATCATATCGCATGCTAGCGGAAGATCTAGCGTAGTGTAGAGCGGAGCTCTTTAGAAGCTGAGCTATGCCCATAGCAGCGGCCGTATCCGGCATGTTGAAGTTGAAGCCCTCGCTGGTGATCTCATAGTCCCAATTGAAACGGTTTGCGCTGCGACTAATCCCATGATTCACTAGAGCACGACATGCTGCTATGATGTCAGCGTCATTCCCTGTAATCATGCCACCTAATCCGGTGGTGATGCACTTATTCGGGTAGAAAGAGAAACAACAAAGACCTGGCAATTTGCCCACTGGCAACCATGCTTCGTCAACAGGCGTTTTTGATAGAAAGGAGGAGTCGAGGCAATGGGCGCAATCATTTATTAGTACTATCCCAAGCTCTCGGCAGAGTTCATTTATCGCGCCTATATCTCCTGCTATTTCTCCCCCGTAATGAGTGATTACGACAGCGCTGACATCTTTCCCAGTCTCCGCTCTATGCGATTCTATGGCAGATCTTATCGTGGCTGCCGTTGCCATTGTGCAATTCGCCCCGACATCCGAAAAAACTACTTTTGCTCCGTTTTGAAGAACAGCTTCCGCTGTTGCGGTAAAAGTTAAGCTTGGCACTATTACCGCATCACCGGGCCCGATTCCCATACTACGCAAAGCACAAAACAGCGCGGCCGTGCACGACGAGGTTGCTACAGCAAATGTTGCTCCAGTTTTCTCTGCAAACCGTTGTTCGAATTCCCTCACTCGGGGTCCACTAGCCAACCAACCTGATCGCATAACCGATGCGATGGCTTCTATGTCCGACTCATCGATGCTCGGTGCATAGAATGGAATCACAACAGCCTCCATCGCAGGAACGACTTCTTATCGAGACGGCACTCAGCTAAAGCATCACTTGCTAATGGCGGCTCTTCGCAAATTTGGCGGGAGCCGTGTGCTACACAATTGACACGATCTTCTGTCGGATGCAATTATAAAACGCATGGGAGAAATATGCATTATTCTTAGTTGACAGATCGGTGGGGCGCACTACCCTTCGCTCTCATGATCGCGATGTTAAGTCCCTTTGGTTTTAGCCTGCCATAGAAATCAGCAGCTCACCGAAGGTCACAGTCTCTTGCAACGCCTGGAGGTCGCATGTCGGATCCTGAATGCTTAGTCAGCAGCTATACTGAGTGGCAACCGCTAGAAGAAGTTATTATTGGGCATGTGTTTCAAATCCGGACGCCCGTTTTCGACCGGTCGTTCCAGTTATTTTTTAGCGACAATTTCCACGATGGCTACTTTTTTTCAGACCCGGAATTTGATCTCCCAAACCGTTTCGTAGAAGAAGGGCAAGAAGATCTCGAGGAATTTTCACAAATACTCTCAGACTTCGGGATAAAAGTTCGACGCCCTACCAATATTTTTGACGGGCCTACGCTTTTCAGCACCCCATATGGGTGGAAGGGCTACGCTAGCCCTGCGTTGAATGTGCGCGACCAGTGCTTAATATATGGCAATACTATTCTTGAAACTCCGCCTCTTGTTCGAACTCGGTTTTATGAGAACGATCAGCTGAAGCCATTATTCTATGAATACCTCAAGTCTGGCGCTAATTGGATCTCAGCGCCTCGCCCCATAATGACCGACAACTCATTTGATGATTCTTATGTGAGGCGCACCAGCCCGAAGAACGCTGGTGAGGCGGTCTCCACCGTGCACGACATTGGCGTGGAGATGATGATAGATGGCGCTCAGTGCATGAGGCTTGGAAAAGACATAATCATTAATGTTGCAAACAAGAACCACGAACTTGGGTTCAAATGGCTTAAGCGAAATTTGCCGGATGTCCGATTTCACAAAATCTGCATTGCTGACTCTCACATTGACGGGCGGCTCGTGCCATTGGCACCTGGGAAGCTGTTAGTGGACGGCAGAAGGATCCCAAGCAACGATATGCTTCCGCCATTACTTCAGACCTGGGATGTAATCCGTGTGACAGAGCAGGAACTGAGCAAAGAAGCGTATCAATACGAGGATATCTCCCTCGCAAGTATTGCGATAGATATAAACGTTCTTTCTCTTGATGAAAAGCATGTCGTAGTAAACAAGGCGGCGACTCGTATGATCAAGCTCCTTGAGAAGAACGGGATGATTCCTGTTCCGGTGCGCTTCCGGCACGGTCGCGTTCTTGGCGGCGCCTTTCATTGCGTTACGCTTGATGTTCGGCGAAGGGGTGATTGCGAAGATTACTTCACTTAAAGAGCTGGACCGTGATGCAAAACCGCGAGCTATTGTTTCCGATACACGAACACGCGATTATGCTGGCAGACTCGGTACGAGTCCAAACGATAAAGCGTGCGATCTCGTGTTATGCTTCTTCTGAGTCAACATTTATTGAACTGGGCTGCGGCACGGGAATATTTACTCTTTTTGCTGCAGGCCTGTTTTCGCGGGCAGTAGGAGTAGAAAGGGATCCACGCACATTGAAGTTTGGTCAAGCTGTTGCTGAAATAAAATCCGGGGCTGCTGACGTGGAGTTCGTTCTGGGCGACGTTTTCGATTATATAGACTGTTATGACGGTCCGAAATTCGACGTTGTATTCTCAGAGTTGCTGTCTCCTTGGCTATTGAGAGAGCCGCTGATTTCAGTCATGTCTGGGGCCAACAGGAAGCTCTTGAAATCCGGTGGAAAACTGCTGCCGTCCCTAGTTCGCTTGGTCGCGCAAATAGGGACCTTTGATTTCCAGTTCTCTGGCATTGAGCTTCTTTCCTATCATTACGATTTCTTAAACGCTCATCGGTTCCAAGCGCTCTCGCTGCCCCGCGTGATTGCCGAGATTACGGTTGGCAATGCAATCGCTGGGAGGATGGAAGGTGCTGCTGAATTCGATGTTCTCGCGGTAGGCGAAGCCAATGCTGTAAAGATCACTACTATGGCGGAGCTTGCGCCGGGCGTAGTTCTATGGGGCACCCCGTCAATAATGCCTGATGTAATAGTGCCGCTCGAGCTGCGACAAACGTTGGACAACAACCCCGTGATACTGGATTGGAAACTAGAAACAGAGTCTAGCCTTGAAAACGTTCATTTTAAGCTAAGACGTTCAAAATAGGCGTAATTGGGCAAGACCGGAGGTCGCCGTTGCGCTTTTCCTAATCAATGCAACGCATGAAAAGCCCGGTCCTCTGAGTTCTCATCGCACTCGCCAAGAGCAAGCGTCACAGTGTCTTCGCCTTGTTCGGTCCTCAATGGGTTTCGCGCATAGCCTTTACAATATGCTGCGATGGCTTCCTCCCCGGTTGGAGCCTCAATCTTGGGAGTAGGAGGACGCGGGAGAAGGGACGGGTTTACGGCAATGAGGGCAGCAATTTCCGCATCAGTGGGCGCGCGAACGACTGGTGTAGGCTTCGGAATCAGGAAGTAAGTTCCACCCGCGCCTGCCAGGATACCAACACCCGCCACAGCGACGATTAAATGATTGGCGTTCATCAGCTGCAACTCACGGATTGAGATTAAACCATACCCGCTTTTTGACGCCCTTTTCGTCAGGGATATCGAAATAGTACCGGTCTGCGCGGCGAGGGCGGGGTTGTGAAACAACAACCTCGCAGGAGTTACCTCCGGACCAGCCGTTCTCGTTGTCGCTTTTGCTTTCGCGTTTCAAATGGGAAATTGTCATACAGGCGTTAGGGTTAGGCTTTAAACCGGCGTCGATTTTCCGCTGACGATTTCAATGAAGCGTAAGCGGTGTCCCACCCCACAGTGGGGTTAGACGCTGGTCTTCTAGGACGGCAATTTTCCGCCAAGAGGAGACATGAATTAGGGGAATCGGTTAACGTCATTTATCTCCGATAATGACGGTACGCCTATGCCGACCTTAGTCGAACTCTCCGCTTTTGATCCAAACTGGACGAGTGATTTCTTCGCTGCTGAAGTCCTTTTGAGGACGAGACTGGCAAAATATGTCGTATCTATCGACCACATCGGTAGCACTGCCGTGCCAGGTCTGACCGCGAAGCCAATCATCGACATCGATATCACTGTATCGAGTTTGGACGACGTTCCCGGCGCTACCCTAGAGCTGATAAAAATTGGCTTTGAACCTCGTGGAAATCGATACGATGACGATGTTTGGGCCTTCCTTTGGAAGCGGCGTACGCCCCAGATCAGGGTTTATCTCTGTCCCCCATCAAACCGGACTCATGAGCGTAGAATGCTGTTTTGGGACTATCTTCGGCAGCATGACGAGGCGGCTGCCGCATATGCTGTTTTGAAACGGCGGCTTGCAGATCAATTTCCATACGACGGTGATAGGTACACGTCGGAAAAGAGCGCCTTCATCTCGGAGATTGTAGGACGAGCCATGAAGAGTGGGGCATGACCGGTTCGGCTTACGTAACGCCTTTGGATGAGTATTCCGCAACCGGATAATTCCAAGGCAACAGCTCATCGATCCTGTTTTGCTTGTGGCCGTTGACGATGGCGGTGAGCGTCGTGGTCAGATACACCTGCGGATCGACGGCATTGAGTTTGCACGTCTCGACCAGCGAAGCGATGGTTGCCCAGTTCTCGGCTCCGGCATCATGACCTGCAAATAATGCGTTCTTGCGATTGAGGGCTATCGGCCTGATTGTCCGTTCAACGCTGTTGTTGTCGATCTCGATGCGGCCGTCGGTCAGAAACAGCTTCAGACCATCCCAGTATTTGGTGATATAGGCCAATGCCTCGCCGAGTGGAGACTTCGTTGCGACGCGGGCGCGATGATGAATGAGCCAAGCCTGCATGTCGGCTACGAGTGGCGCTAACCGCATCTGCCGTCCAACGAGGCGGGCCTGCGGATCAAAACCACGCAGTTCGGCCTCGATCCGATACAGCTCGCCAATCTGCTTTACGCCGGCCTCGGCAATCGGTGCTGAGCCGATGCGAGTGATCTCCACCAATTTGCGACGGGCATGGGCCCAGCTTGCGTCAGGCAAGCCCCGGAACGGGGGATGAATACGAAAGGAGGTGAGGACCGAACAGAAACCGTTCGCAGCGATCCAGCGGGTTCAACGCCCGCTCGGCAAAGGCGCAGCCCGCCAGCCGGAAGCGAGTCTGGCATGGATGGCGGCAACGTCATTCGTGAAGCGTAGACAGCGGGTGATGAAGCGGTGGGGTAAGCCCCGATATCATGATCTTGATGACGCCTTCGGAGTGTTGGGACCGGGGGCAGCATCCGACTTGCCGGTATTGGCGAGGCAGGCGGGGTCGTCCGGGGTCTTGGGCCATCGCAAAGTCACGGGATGGATCGCCGGGGAACCTGAGAGATCCCACTCACGCCCACGGAGGCGATGCCGGAAACGGGGGCGCCGGCTGACGTAAAAGACTCCAGGCCCTGCGGCAGCCCTGCATGTCGGAGGGAGCGCCTCGGCGGACACGAATATGCAGGGCCGCATGGGACCCGGAAAGCGAAGCAATAAGCTGATGGGTAAGCGTGAGCGGGAAGTCGTAGCACCCTCATAGTACCAATGAGCGCGGGGAACCGTGTCCGGCGGGACCCGAACGAGGAAAGGGGGGTGCCACGGAACCAGAACCACTGACAGGAAACATCGGAGGGGACCCTGAGCCCTACAAACGTGTACACGAAACGGCAGTGGATAGCCGAACAGGCGAGGGAGCACCCGGAGAGAGTGTTCACCTCCTTGCACCATCTGATAGATCTCGACTGGATGTTCGAGGCGTGGGCTCTGACGCGCAAGGATGGCGCGGCGGGCATCGACGGGCGCACGGCCGCCGACTATGAGAAGGATCTTGGGGCTAATCTTGAAAGCCTCCGGACCCGGATGATGTCGGGCAGCTACCGCGCGCCCCCGGTGCGACGCCACTACATCCCCAAGGCCGATGGGTCTCTGCGACCTCTGTGTATCCCAACCTTCGAGGATAAGGTGGCGCAACGGGCAATCGTGATGCTGCTGGAACCGATCTACGAGGAGGACTTTTTGGACTGCTCGTTCGGGTTCCGGCCGGAACGGTCGGCCCATGACGCGATCCGCACATTGCGTGATGGCATCATGGACACCGGCCAGCGCTGGGTGATTGATGCGGATATCTCCAAGTACTTCGACACCATCGATCACGGGCATCTGCGCAGCTTCCTCGACCTGAGGATCAGAGACGGCGTCATCAGACGTATGATTGACAAGTGGTTGAACGCAGGGGTGCTCGACCAGGGCACCCTGAGCCGATCGGTAGCTGGAACCCCACAAGGCGGTGTGATCAGTCCACTTCTCGCGAACATCTTCCTGCACCACGTGCTGGATAGGTGGTTCGTGGAGGTGGCGAAGCCCCGCCTAAAACGGAGGTGTCAGATGGTGCGGTACGCTGACGACTTCGTCATGAGCTTCGAGGATCACCTGGACGGCCGGCGGATGCTGGCCGTGCTGGGCAAGCGTTTTGAGCGGTATGGGCTCCGGCTCCATCCCGACAAGACGCGCTATGTGGACTTCCGTTTCCGGCGCCCGCATGGGCGGCACCCTGCAACAAGCGCCACCAGTTTCAACTTTCTCGGCTTCACCCATGTCTGGGGCAAGTCGCGGAAGGGGAAGCCGGTGGTGCGGCAGGTCACGGCCAAGGATCGGTTTGCGCGGGCTTTACGGGCAGCCAGGGAGTGGTGCATCAGACACCTACACCTGTCGCTCACGGTCCAGCATCGACATCTGGCCCGGATGATGCAAGGCCACTACGCCTATTACGGGATCACGGGCAACGGACGGCGTCTGAAGTGGTACCACCATCAGGTCGAACGAATCTGGAAAGGCGGGCTCTCGCGCCGCGGCCGATCTGGAAAGCCGAACTGGGACCGGATGGCGCAGGTTCTTGACCGATTTCCCCTGCCGCCGACCCGGATCATACATCAATGGAGCCCTATCTGAGCGAAACTGGACCGTGAGGAACCGGATGCGGGAAATCTGCACGTCCGGATCTGTGAGGGGCGGGGCTCGGTAACGACCCCGCCTACTCGGCAATAGGCAAGCTGAATGTCTGATCCGACACGGTCAGGAACGATCAGCCTGTTATATCCGGCATAGCCATCGACCTGCAGGATACCGGAGAAGCCCTGCAATATCCGTTCCGCATGAATGCCCCCGCGACCGGGAGCGTATGTGAAGGCGACACCTGGCGGAGCACCGCCGCCACATGGGCGATCATCACGCGCGAGTGCCCAGAAGTAGCCGGTCTTGGTTTTGCGGGAGCCCGGATCGAGAACTGGGGCACGGGTCTCATCCATGAATAGTTTGGTCGAGCGCTTTAGGTCGGCGATCAGTGCATCGAAGACGGGCCGCAGTTCATAGGCTGCCCGACCGACCCAATCGGCCAGCGTTGATCGGTCGAGATCAACGCCTTGGCGGCTTATGATCTGGGCCTGCCGATAGAGCGGAAGATGATCGGCGTACTTGGAAACCAGCACTTGGGCGACGGTCGCTTCCGTCGGCAGCCCTGCCTGGATCAGCCGTGCTGGTGCCGGAGCCTGAACAACACCGTCCGTGCAGGCACGGCAGGCATATTTGGGCCGCCGGGTGACGATGACGCGGAACTGCGCCGGGACCACGTCCAGCCGCTCGGAAACATCCTCGCCAATGCAATGCAGGCAACCGCCGCAGGCGCAGATTAGGCTGTCCGGTTCGATCACCTCTTCGACACGCGGAAGATGCTTTGGAAGGGAGCCGCGATTGATCGCGCGCGGCTTGGCAATCCTGTTTCCTGCAGGAGTGTCCGCCTCATCCTCGGCATGGATCACGGCCATGGCCGTCTCCACGTCTTCGAGCGCCAGGTCGAATTGGTCAGGATCGGCCTTCTCGGATTTACGTCCGAAGGCTGCCTGCTTGAATGCTGCGACCAGCTTCTCAAGCCGCTCGATCCGCTCATCCTTGCGGGTGATGTGCTCATCTTTGCTGGCTATCGCGACGTCCTTGGCCGCCTCGCTTAGCCGCGCCGCAATCAGCATCGCCTTCAGGGCAGCAACATCATCGGGAAGGTCGGCGGCATCAAGCATGGCCGGAAACTACCAAATCGAAAGCGGTTTTGCCTTCGGAATGTGCGGTGCTGAGTCATCGTGCCGCAGCTATTCGATGGTCTCCGGCGTTCTCGTCTGGACGGCATGAACCCGCCGCCAGTCGAGGCCCGCAAGCAATGCTTCGAACTGGGCGTGGGTTAGTGTCATCAAGCCATCCTTGATGCCAGGCCAAGTGAATGTGTGCTCTTCAAGCCGTTTGTAGGCGAGGACGATACCGGAACCATCCCAGTAGATCAGCTTCAACCGGTCCGCCTTACGAGACCGGAACACGAAAACCGTTCCAGTGAACGGATCCTTGTGGAGCTCGTTCTTCACCAGCGCCGCCAATCCGTCATGACCCTTGCGGAAGTCGACGGGTTTGGTCGCGACCATGATCCGCACCCGGTTTGACGGAAAGATCATGTCTCCGCCATCAGTGCCCGAGTGATGGCCGCGATCCGAGACGCGGACGCACCTTCCTCAAGGCGGATCGTGACGGGACCGAAGACGATCTCGGGGCGACTGAGCATTTTAGGCGGATGTTCCGAAACAGGCGGATCAACGATCACCGCCGCGAACTCTACCGCATCCTCCGGTGCGGGCAGGATCAGCTTGCCCTGCCGCGCCATCGTCCGCCAGGTGGAAACGCTATTGGCTCGCAATCCATAGCGCTGCGCAACTTCATTGACTGTCGTGCCAGGCCTCAAGCTTTCCGAAACGATCTTCGCCTTGACCTCATCAGGCCAATGTCGGTGAACCTCACGTCCAGGCTTCCTGGTTGTGAGAAACTCCAATGAGGTCTCCATGGAGAAACTCCCGTTCATGATCCATGGGACGTCGATCACAAATCAGGCGGCGAAGGACAATGTGGGAGTGGGACAGCGGTTACAATGAAGCACCCTTACCAAAGCGATTGCACGATCGAACGGCGCCCACTGCGCGCCCAATCTCAGACGAGCAGTGGTCGATGGTGCGTCGCGTCGCCCGCGAACTGGACAAGATCCTCGACGGAGGCGGTCCGAGACAGGCTGCCGTCGAACGCGCGGCGGCTGAGCTGCGGCTGACCACGCGGCAAATCTACAATCTCCTTTCACGTTATCGCGCCGATCGAACGGTGACGGCCCTGCTGCCTCGCACCGCGGCCAGTCGGCGCAAGCGGCTGTCGGAACCTGTAGAGGAGATCATTGCGACCACGCTTGGCGAGAAGTGGCTGACACTCGAGCCGACCGCGCTTGCTCCCGTGGTCGACGAGATCCGCGCGCGGTGCGAGGAAGCTGGTGTTGCCGTGCCGTCTTATGTGACGGTCGCCCGGCGCATCCCGGTGTTGTTTTCGCCTGAAGAGATCGCGAAGAAACGATCGGCCAATCCAAAGCACTTGCTGCGGCTGAAGCCGCGGCCCGGCTATATCCACGCGCCGCATCCGCTCGCCGTCTGCCAAATCGACCATACGCCGACCGATATCAATTTCGTGGAGGTGGTCGATGGCAGCGGCGTGTTCGTGGGCCGTCCGTATTTGACACTGATCACGGACGTGGCGACACGCTCCATCCTTGGCTTCTGCCTCACCCTGGAAAAGCCGTCTGTTCTGTCCGTCGCGCTTTGTCTCGCCCACGACATCTGCCCGAAAGACTTCTGGCTTGTCGCCCGCAACCTCAACCATGCCTGGCCGATGTTCGGTCGGCCGCGGCTGCTCGTCACGGACTCGGCGATGGAGTTCAAGGGACACGCCTTCCAGCGCGGCTGTGACGATTACGGGATCCGGATCGGTTATCGCGCTCGCGGCCGCGTCCATCAAGGCGGGGTGGTTGAACGGTTGCTGGGAAAGCTCAATGCAGTTCTCGCCGCCTATCCCGGTTCATCGGGGCGCTCGGTCGCCCACCGCGACGAATATCCGTCGGAGCGGCGCGCCTGCCTGAGTTTCGCAGATCTGGAGCGCTGCGTCGCGCTCGCGGTCATCGATCACAATCTGCAGGAAAATTCCAAGACCCTCAAGGTGCCGCTGACCGAATGGCAACGCAGCAGCGCGGAACTGCCGAACTTTGGTGACGATCCGCAGCGCGTGTTGCTGTCGTTTCTGCCGGGGACGGAAAGACGACTCTCTCCGCAAGGGATCAGCATGTTCGCCATGCACTATTATTCGCCATGGCTGGGCATCCTCGTTCCCGAGCGTGATCGTCTCGAAAAGCTCGAGGTGCGATACGATCCCCGCGACATCAGTCACGTCTACGTCCGCGACCCGGAAACCCGTTGGTTTCGCCCGGTACAACGACGCGACGGCCAGCTGATGCCCTTGACGCTGTGGGAACATGAGGCAGAGCGCGCCCGTCGACGTACAAACAATCAACGCTCGAACGTCGAGAAGGTGGCGTTCCGCCGTGAGATCGCAGCCATCGCGGAGACCGCAAAACCTTCCAAGCGCCAGCTGCGCAACAGCGTGTGCAATGCCCATGCCGCTGCGGCGGAAAAGCCTTATGCGGTCATGCAGCCGCCGGCGCCTCCTCCCGCAGAGCATCCCCTGCGCCAGAAGAGCCGGCTGCCGGTGGAGGATTGGTAGCCATGGCGGATCATTTGCTCGAGCATGTCCGTCCCTATCTTGACCGTGATCAGGAGGAAAGGATCGCCTATATCCGCGCGCCCCGGTGGATCGGGCATCATGTCGCCCAGGCCAGCCATCAGCGACTGACCGAGCTTTTGGAACGGCCTCCGTCCCTGCGACCCCAGGGGCTGATGTTGGTCGGGCCTTACGCAAATGGCAAGACAATGATCGCCGAGCGGTTTGCCGTCCAGCACCTGCGAAACGCACCCGAGCAAAGAGTATGGATGGTCCAAACGCGCGAAGGCGCCGGCCTCGGCCATTTCTATGCCAGCATTCTGCAGGCATTGCGCGCTCCTGGCGGTGACATATGGGATCTTCGCCGCAAGGCGGAGCAACTCGACCATTTGCTGTCCAGCCTCAAGCCGGGGGTGTTGATTTTCGACGAGTTTCACAATGCGTTGCGGGGCCGGGCGTGCGACGTCGAAGCCATCTTTGCTTTCCTGCGGCGTATCGGCCGCCAGTACGACATCTCGCCGGTGCTGATCGGCGAGGTGGCTGTCTGCGATTTCATCAACGCCACCAGCGAAGTGGCAAGCCGGTTCGACCTAGGCCATGTGGACGGATTTTATCAAGATGAACGCCGCTGCAATGGAAACGAGCGAGGAGAAGTTGCGTTTCGTTT
>NZ_JALJQZ010000058.1 GCF_022968395.1 Affinirhizobium lemnae | reverse complement strand
CATCGGCGGCATAACGCCCGCACAGAAACTGAAAATGGCTGCGTGAATTCTACTGCAGAGCCCCGCTAAAAACGGGGAGATTACCCTCGCAAACGCACTGCTGCCGAATAATCGGAAATGGGAGCCAAAACAAGCATGATCAAAACGGTTATTCTAGCATTCCATTTGCCAACTACTAGAGCTTCTCTAGGCGTCATATTCATATCAGCCTGCTTGCCGGATGTAAAAGTGGACACGCCGGGACATCGAGATGAGAATGTAGAATCTCGCCTCCAAGGTCGTATCATCGGCAATCAAGTGGGTGATGACCGCGGTGCTGCGCGATTGATCATTAGCCTCCGTCATGTTGACAAAGTGAGCCAGGCATATCTGTGCTGCGGCAATCGTCAGCAATGCCATGAATGACGAGTGACGAATTGGTCTTGTCGTAGCAGGTTGCGATCCTGGTTATCGGCACCGCCGATGCGACGGGAGGGGAGACGCCCTCCGCTAGTCTTTCACCCGTCTCTTCAGACCGCTTTTTTCAAGTCCATGGTCTTCGGTTCGTAGGCGCGGCCAAAGCGATTATTGAGCACATCCCCGAGCGAAATTTCCTCCTGGCGCACGAAGCCTCGCTGAGGAAGTCTGCCATTCGCCAGTAGATCCAGGACGGTCGTGATACCGGCAGCGGTTGTGATCTGGATTGCACTCATTCTCTTTCCGGCCACGACGCCAGCATAAACCTTGTTGGCATAGCTCTCTTGCAGGTATCTTCCGTCCTTCCAGCCGCACACAGTCACAAAAATCACCACCACATCCTGCATTGTGGCAGGCAGCGCATTCTCGAAAAGATCCTTCAGAACATCGCGTCGATTTTTCAGGTTGAGGTCGTTGAGCAGCGCCTTGATGATCGCCTGGTGACCCGGATACCGTATCGTCCGGTAGTTCATCGTACGTACGCGTCCCTCCAGGCTTTTCGCGAGTGTGCCGAGCCCTCCGGATGTATTGAAGGCTTCGTAGGTCACGCCATCCAGGGAAAACTCTTCGCGCTCTTCCATGGCTGGAACCATGACGAATTTACCCTCGACGATCGCTTCGCAAGGCTCGATATATTCGTTGATCAGCCCGTCCGTGCTCCAGGTAAGATTGTAGTTGAGCGCATTCGACGGATATTGCGGCAGCGCGCCAACGCGCATGCGTACGCTGTCCAGACTGTCGAATTTCTTCGCAAGGTCATTTGCGACGATGGAGATGAAACCCGGAGCCAGCCCGCATTGCGGTATGAATGCGACGTCGGCGTCTTGCGCCAGTTGCTCCACCCGTTTTGTCGTGGCGACGTCTTCGGTAAGGTCGAGATAGTGGACGCCGCTCGCCTTGGCAGCCTCGGCGATCAAGCCGGTGAGATTGAACGGAGCGGCTGAGAGCACAGCGAACTTGCCGGTAAGGGCTCCTATCAGTTCCGCCCGGTCCGAAATGTCGAGCCTGATCGGGGCAATCGCAGGATGCTTGTCCAAGTTTGCCAACTGCTGTTCGTTACGATCAGCTACCGTGACCAGATAGTCTTCTGTCGATGCCAGCATGAGCGCGATGGCTCCACCGATCTTGCCGCCACCAATGACGATAATGTTTTTCACCGAGCGCCCCCTTCAGATTCCAATATTAGAAGTGTGCAAGGAAAGACTGTTGATTCATAGCTGATTTATGAGCAATATGAGGTATCAATTTCTGCAAAACGCCGAGTGGTCTGATCATAATGATGTTTCGATGCTGACTGAAAAAGATCGCGAGCTTCTGGCACTTCTTGGCGAAAACAGCCGAATCCCTGTAGCGACTTTGGCAAAGAAACTCGGCTTGTCGCGAACTACGGTTCAGGCGAGGATAGAGCGGCTGGAACGTGAGGGTGTGATTGCGGGCTACGGCATCCGTCTGTCAGAACAGTATGCCTCCTCGCTCATCCGCGCCCATATCCTGATTACCATTGCGCCCAAGGCCCTGTCGCAGGTCGTCCGTGCGCTTGATAGGTTGAAGCCGGTGACTACTCTTCATTCCGTCAGCGGCAGCTTTGATCTCATTGCGCTTCTCGCCGCGCCATCCATTCTCGAGCTGGACCAAGCCATTGACGAGATCGGGACCATCGACGGCGTGGAACGGACGCTGTCTTCAATCATACTTTCAACACGAATTGCTCGGTAGGCGCGCAAGAGCAAGGTTGGGCCTTGGCTCGGCGTTTGTCAGCGCTGATCGCTGACGCGCAGATTGTGAACCAGCCTGGCAAGCCAGTCCACGAATACCCTGACCTTGTTAGACAGGTGACGGGTCTGCGGATAGACGATATAGAGCGCCAGGCTCTCGCAATGCCAATCCCGCAATACCTCGACAAGTTCTCCTCGCGCCACAGCGTCTCGCACCATGAAACGCGGTGACTGTACGACGCCCAGTCCCGAGATCGCCGCATTGACATAGGAGCGCGCATCGTTGACCGAGACCACATAGCGCGGACTGATCTCGATCTTTTCCTCATCGTTTTGAAATTCTGCCGACATGACCCTGCCAGAAGTTGCGTTGAGATAACCAACGGAAAAATGCTCCTGCTCCAGATCTCGCGGATGCTGCGGTTCACCGAATTTCTGGATATAGTTAGGTGCAGCATAGGCGTTCATGGCAAGTTCCCCGACCTTGCGTGCAATCAGCGACTGATCGGTTGGGGTGCCTGCCCGAAGCGCACAGTCAACATTCTCCGCAATATAGTCAACGAGCCGATCACCCACGCCAATATCCAGTCGGATCTGCGGAAAGCGGTTATGAAAATCGCAGAGATTAGGCAGGACGAGCAAATCCGCAAAGGCACCTGCCATCTCCACGCGCAAGCGCCCGGAAGGTTGGGCTTGCGAATTCGACATGCTTCCATCTAGCTCGTCGATCTCGGACAGGATTTGCTGCGCGCGCTCATAGTAGAGGGCGCCATCGGTGGTGACCATCACGCGCCGGGTCGTGCGGTTGAGAAGCGTCGTGCGTAGATGCTGCTCAAGGCCCTGTACCATGTTCGTTACTGTGGTCTTGGGCATGTCGAGCGCGGCAGCAGCGCGCGTAAAATTGCCGGTTTCCACGACGCGAACGAAAACGCGCATTGCCGAAAGCTGATCCATGGGTGCGCCTTATTGTTCGGATTTTGCGGATAGTGATGCCCAGGAGGACGCCTTGTGCAAATTTCACCGAACAATAATATGTGAACGTACACTTTAGCAAGCGCGGTCTCATGCCGACCGATAGGATGCCTATGACCGATCGTTGGGAAAACATTGGAGTGAATGGCCCTCTGACGCCGCCTATCCCAATGCGGCTCTACGGAGAGGTGTCGAAAACCAAGGGTGCGCCAATCGTTCTGTATTTTCGCGGTGATGCGTTTCAGGGACGCAGCATGTCTCAAGCTGAGCGTCCGGTTGGCACGGCGCTGGTTGCGGCGGGTGCGACTGTCATTGAAGCCGATTATGCGCGCGGCTCTGACAACCGGTTTCCGCAGGCCATGGAGCACGCGTTCATGGCGTTGGCCTACCTCAGCACCAAACGCAAGCTTTATAGTGGCATGAACAAATCCCTGCTCTTTGTTGCCGGGGAGGAAGCCGGGGGCAATATTGCCGCTGGCGTTGCCCTCAAGGCGAGGGACGTGCTGCCGGGAGATCTTTCCGGGCAACTTCTCCTGTCGCCGATGATTGATCCGATGATGACGTCCGAATCCTTTCGGAGGGCGGACGAAATCGGGATGGCCCGTCGATGGGCTGAAGGATGGAGCCACTATTTGGGGAATGCTTGCGGTTCCCAGCATCCCTATGCGGCGCCTTGTATCTGTTCGCGGCTTTCGGGTGTCGCGCCTGCACTTGTTGTGACATCAGACGACGACCCCTTGCACGATGAGGTGAATGGATATGCGGATCGGCTGGCAGCCTCAGGTGTCTCGGTTACCAAGAAGATTTTCCCGCCTGCTCTTGAATGGCCCGATGTTTATCGGGGCGAGAGTGGCAGGTGGATGGACGTCTTGCGCGATGAATTCGCGAACTTCGTCCAAGTGTTGAGTGAATAAAACGAATTGCATTGAGGAATGAAAGCGACCGACTCCCAGGGTCGCAAGGAGAGTAACAATGATATCGAAGTCCAAAAGCTGGGCCCTGTGGGGCACCGGAGCGGTTGCGGCTGTCCTGCTTGCAGGCGGATCGATTTATCTGGATCTGTCGCAGTCAGCAGTCGCAGCACAAGCGACGGCAGCTGCCGCGCCGCCACCAGCCATTCCAGTAACCGTAGCAGTCGTCAATCCGCGAAATGTCACGACGTGGCAAGAATTCTCGGGGCGCCTTGAAGCCGTTGATCGCGTTCAGGCTCACCCGCGCGTCGCGGGTGCCATACAATCGGTTCATTTCCGGGAAGGTGGTCTCGTCAAAGCGGGCGACCTTCTGGTGACGATCGATCCCGAACCCTATCGTGCCGAGGTAGCGCAGGCCCAGGGGCAGGTGGCTTCGGCTGAGGCAAAGCTTGAGTTTGCGAGCTCCGAACTCGAGCGTGGAAAGAGCCTCGCGGCCAAGAATACGATCTCACAAAGCGATCTGACGCAACGCCAGAGCGCGCAGAGCGAAGCTCTTGCCAATTTGCAATCGGCAAAGGGTGCTCTCAAGACCGCGCAGTTGAACCTGGATTATACGCAAATCCGGGCGCCGATAGCCGGTCGTGCGGGCAAGCTCGAGATTACTGTCGGTAATCTGGTGGCGGCAGGTTCCGCCTCCGCGCCTCTGGTCACAGTGGTCTCCAGCGATCCGATCTATGCCAGCTTTGATGCCAGTGAAGAACTGGTGGCACGAATCCTTGCTGATCTTCCGGTCGAAAACGGGGTTCCGGCAATCGATGAGGTTCCGGTGGAAGTGACCACGCTTGCAGCCGATGCGCCGGTCCGCGGCAAGTTACAGCTGATCGACAATGAGGTGAATGCCGCAAGCGGTACGATCCGGGTTCGGGCGGTATTCGACAATCCCGGTTCGAAGCTCATTCCCGGCCAGTTCGTGCGCGTGCGCATGGGGCAGCCGAAAGCGCAGGATCATTTGATGGTCAGCGAAAAGGCTGTCGGGATAGATCAGGACAAGAAATTCGTCTTCGTGGTCAACAGTGAAAACAAGGTCGACTATCGGCAGGTAGAGCTTGGTTCTGCAGTCGATGGTCTGAGAATCGTCGAGAAGGGCCTCAATCCGGGCGACCGTATCGTCGTCAATGGTCTGCAGCGCGTTCGTCCCGGTGTCGTCGTCGCGCCGCAGGACGAAGCGCAGGTCGCCAACAAGTAAATCGCCGCGCGCGCAAACGCACGTCTGTCCTGACGCACCCCCCCGATCTTCCTGTTCGCCTGCGGCCCTCTGGCCGTGGGGCAGGGACGCTTAGCTTTCTGCTTACCTCTGGAGAGAGGGTTTCGAGATGAATATTTCCCGCTTTTTTATCGACCGGCCTGTTTTCGCGGCCGTCTTGTCGATCCTTATCGTGATCGCCGGATTGATCGGTCTTCGATCTTTGCCGATTTCGGAATATCCGAATGTCGTTCCTCCTTCGATTGTCGTGAGAGCCACGTATCCTGGCGCCAACCCGACGGTCATCGCCGAAACGGTGGCTACCCCGCTCGAAGAGCAGATCAACGGCGTTGAAGACATGCTCTACATGTCCAGCCAGGCGACATCTGACGGTGTCCTGAACGTCACCGTCACGTTCAAGCTCGGGACCGACCCTGACAAGGCCCAGCAACTCGTGCAGAACCGAGTATCGCAGGCAGAGCCACGCCTGCCCGCCGAGGTGCGCGCCTTGGGACTGACCACGGTCAAGAGCTCGCCGGATTTCATCATGGTGGTCAATCTGGTTTCAGATGTCGAGCGCTACGATATCACCTATCTTCGCAACTATGCGACACTGAACGTCAAAGACCGGCTGAACCGCATCCAGGGCGTCGGCCAGGTGCAGGTTTTCGGCGCTGGCGATTACTCGATGCGTGTCTGGATCGATCCCCAGAAGGCTGCCGAACATGGTCTGGCGGCAAGCGATGTCTCGAATGCCATCCGGAGCCAGAACGTTCAGGCCGCAGCAGGAACGATTGGCGCATCGCCAAGCCAACCGGGGGTCAATCTGCAGCTCAACGTCAACGCTCAAGGTCGGCTGCGCACGCCCGAAGAGTTCGGAAACATCATCGTCAAAAGCGGTGCCAACGGAGAAATCACGCGTCTGCGAGACGTCGCGCGGATCGAACTCGGTGCCGCCGACTACTCGTTGCGCTCGCTGCTTGACGGTCGTCCGGCTGTTGCTGTCGCCGTGCTTCAGGCACCGGGCTCCAATGCCATCGAGATCGCCGACAACGTCAAGGCGACGATGGATCAGCTTCAGCTCGCAATGCCGCAGGGCGTCAAATACGAGATCGTCTACGACACGACCAAGTTCGTGCGTGCCTCGATCGAAAAGGTCGTTGATACCCTGCTCGAGGCGATCGCGCTCGTCGTTCTCGTCGTCATCGTCTTCCTCCAGACATGGCGTGCCTCCATCATTCCGTTGATCGCAGTTCCAGTCTCCATCATCGGCGCCTTCGCCGTGATGTACGCCTTCGGCTTTTCCATCAACGCGTTGACGCTGTTCGGCCTCGTTCTGGCGATCGGGATTGTTGTCGATGATGCCATCGTTGTGGTGGAAAACGTCGAACGAAACATCGAGAGCGGTCTCAGCCCGCGCGATGCAACCTATAAGGCCATGAAGGAAGTTTCCGGCCCGATCATCGCGATTGCACTTGTGCTCGTTGCCGTGTTCGTGCCACTCGCCTTTATCAGCGGGCTGTCCGGTCAGTTCTATCGCCAGTTCGCACTGACGATCGCAATCTCGACCGTCATCTCCGCCATCAATTCACTGACGCTGTCCCCTGCGCTTGCAGCTCTTCTGCTCAAGGGCCACCACGCCAAAAAGGATTGGCTGACGAGGTTCATGGATGCGATCTTCGGATGGTTCTTCCGCGGCTTTAACCGTGCATTCGGCGCTGCATCCAATGGGTACGGGCGAACGGTCGGCGGGCTCCTGTCGCGCAAAAGCCTGGTCATGATCCTCTATCTGGCACTCGTGGGCGCCACTTACAGCATGTTCAATGCGGTGCCGAGTGGCTTCGTCCCGGCTCAGGACAAGCAATATCTCATCGGCTTTGCACAATTGCCCGATGGAGCGACGCTTGACCGCACTGAAACAGTGATCAAGCGAATGAGCGAGATTGCACTGGAACAGCCTGGCGTTGCCCATGCCATCGCTTTCCCCGGTCTGTCGATCAATGGTTTCACGATCGGCTCGAATGCGGGCATCGTCTTTGCTGTCCTTGATGACTTCGAGGAGCGCAAGTCGCCTGAGCTTTCAGGTGGTGCGATTGCCATGGCGCTGAACCAGAAGTTTGCCGGAATCCAGGATGCCTACATCGCCATGTTCCCGCCGCCGCCCGTCAACGGCCTGGGCACCACGGGTGGCTTCAAGCTTCAGATCGAGGATCGTGCCGGGCTTGGAAATCAGGCACTGAACGAAGCTGCCAAGGCAGTTCTTGCAAAAGCCTATCAGACACCGGAACTGGCCGGAATATTCTCGAGCTTCCAGATCAATGTGCCTCAGCTCTACGCCGATCTTGATCGTGCAAAGGCCGAGCAGTTGGGCGTTTCCGTTACCGATGTATTCGAGACGCTGCAGATTTATCTCGGCTCGCTCTATGTGAACGATTTCAACGCGTTCGGGCGCACCTACAGCGTCAGGGTTCAGGCAGATGCGAAATTTCGAGCCAAGCCGGAGGATATCGGCCAGCTCAAGGTTCGTTCCCAGTCGGGGCGGATGATACCGCTTTCGGCTCTTCTGAAGGTGGATGCCCAGACCGGTCCGGAACGCACGACCCGTTACAACGGCTTCCTGGCCGCAGACATCAATGGTGGTCCGGCACCCGGTTTCTCTTCCGGCCAGGCAGAGGCGGCGATCACCAAGATCCTGAATGAGACACTTCCCGCCGGTATCGAGTTCGAGTGGACAGATCTGACCTATCAACAGATCCTGGCCGGGAATTCCAGTATCGTCGTGTTCCCGCTTGCGTTGCTGCTCGTCTTCCTCGTTCTGGCTGCGCAATATGAGAGCCTGACCCTGCCGCTCGCCATCATCATGATTGTGCCGATGGGTGTACTCGCTGCACTGACGGGCGTCTGGTTGACCGGTGGCGACAACAACATCTTCACACAGATCGGGCTGGTGGTGCTCGTCGGGCTTTCTGCGAAAAATGCGATCCTGATCGTAGAGTTCGCGAGAGAGCTTGAGTTCGACGGACGAACGCCCTTCCAGGCAGCGGTGGAAGCCAGCCGGTTGAGACTGCGTCCGATTCTCATGACCTCAATGGCCTTCATCATGGGTGTCGTTCCGCTCGTGCTTTCAACGGGTGCTGGTGCGGAAATGCGAGTTGCCATGGGCATCGCCGTCTTTTCGGGCATGATCGGCGTCACCTTCTTCGGGATCTTCATGACGCCTGTCTTCTACATGCTCGCCCGTTTGCTAACCGGCAGCCGCCCACTGCGGCAGCATGGTGAGGTGCCAGCTTCTCCGGGTTTCTCTCCAGCGGAGTAAGTTGGCATCCATGGCGCGCGGGCTCTTTTAAAAGGAGAGGCCCGCGCGGTAATTTATCTTTAGGCTGGCCGCCGCCGGTTCAGAGGTGGCCGCGATCCAGGGCCTCCAGCAGGGCGGCGATATAGCCATAGCAGAAGCCAAAGGCGACGCCGACGGGATCGCGTCCCGATATCGTTGGAACGTGATCGGGCATGATCATGTACTTATAGCCGACTTCCTTGTAGACCTTGAGCGAGCGAACCATGTCCATGTCGCCCTCGTCCGGGAAGGTTTCCATGAAGGACAGCTTGCCGCCGCGTATGTTGCGGTAGTGGACGTTGAAGATCTTGTCGCGGCTGCCGAACCAGCGAATGATATCGTCGATTTCGTCATGCGGATTGTCCAGCATTTCCCCGATCGACCCTTGGCAGAAGTTGAGGCCGTGGTAGGGGTTCTCGCGCATGAGCACAAACTTCTTCAGACCTTCCACGGTGCCTAGAACGCGGGTTACCCCTTTGTAGCCGGGCGGCGTGTAAGGATCATGCGGATGGCAGGCCAGACGAACGCGATTGCTTTCCGCCACAGGCACGACGCGTTCCAGGAAGTAGTCTATGCGCTCCCAGTTCTCGTCTTCGGACAAGACGCCTGCAAGGCCCGGAGCAGCGTTCGGATCCGCCTTTTCCCAGCGCCACGCCTCGTTCAGCGAGCCGCCGCGGCCTCGCTCCATCTCGGTGCGGGGAATGCCAATGAGGTTGAGATTGTATTTCGCTGCGGGAATGCCCGCTTTCGCAATGTTTTCGATCATGCGGCACACGGCATCGATCTGATGGTCGCGATCTGGTCCGGCCAGAAGGATATCCGGATAGGATGCCTTTTCGATTGGCTGCGAAGGCAGAGGCAGCTGGATCATATCGAGGATCAGGTCAAAGCTCTCGACCTTGTCTCTGTGCCGCTCGATATCATCCAGCGTCCAGCTCGCCGGGTCTCCTGGCGGATCTGCGCAGATGTGTTTCAGTCCCAACTGCGCCCAGACGCGAAAATCATCGTCGTCCCGGGCCGTGACCTGTGTACCTACATACATTTCGAATTCATCCTTGCTGAAGATGCGTAACTGACGGCAGCGCCTTACGGGGCCGGAACTGGCGGCGCGCGCTACAATGGCGGCGCGCCGCCTGTCACTCTAAGTCTGCCGTTTAGATAAGTCATCCATGATATGATGCTGGGCTTACCCTTCGAAGCCCAGCGAGCGCGAGGCCTCGGAACTGGCATCCTTCAGAAGCGCAATATATTCCGGCTTGCGATCTTCCTGGAAACGGAAGAGGGGGAACGAGATCGACATGGCTGCGATTGGTTTCCCAAGATGGTTGAAGATCGGAACGGCCATGCATCGCACGCCTGCCTCGCTTTCCTCTATCTCTTCGGCAAAGCCACGTTCACGTGTCTTCTTCAATTCTTCAGCGAAGCGACCGCGCTCGGTGATCGTATTCGGTGCGAGAGGCGTGAACTCCATCTTGGCAAGGCGGTCGCTGATCTCTTCGTCATTGCGCCATGCAAGAAGCGCTTTGCCAAGTGATGTGCTATGAAGCGGGTTGCGCAGACCAAGCGTCGATTTCATCGAAAGATTGAAGACGGAATCATATTTGTGAATGTAGACCACGCGCTGATCGCGATCATCCAGGATGCCTAGGTTGACTGCCTCGCCTGTGGCGCGTGACAACCGCCCCATGGCGGTATCGGCCACTTTCAGCATATCCGCATGCTCGTTCAAGGAGCGCGCCCCCAGGCTGAACAGCTTGAGCGTCAGGCCGTATTTCTCCGTTTCTGGATCCTGTTCGACATAGCCGAGCTCCACCATTGTCTGCAGCAGGCGATGGGCCGTGGTCTTGGACGTCATCGCTTTTTGCGCGAGATCGGCAAGGCTCGCCCGCCTGTCTTCGACGAGCGCCTCCATTACCGCGAAGACCTTCAGCACGGCGGCAACATTTTCGGTTTTGACTTGAAGATCTGACATGAGGCGCGTTTCACAAAATTTGGAATTGCATTCTGAAATTTAAAGCTCAGTCTGTCAACCGGCTGACGAGCGGGGTGTCTAGCAGAGCCTTCTTTCACAAGCCTAACCGAAAAAACAGGATTGAAAAGCGTTAAGGGATATGATTTCTTATTTTCCGGAATGATGTTCCGAAAATTTTTTTATGCGAGGAATTGTTGCATGCACCCGCTGCTGAGGCAGAAACAACATTTCATTCAGCGAGCGGAAGTATGCGCCCTGATCGAGCGTTTGACGCATAATCTCGTCAACATCGAAGACAGGACTGGCGAGTTCCTGCTGCGCCTTGAAGATGGCCGCGTGATCGACACAAAGGGTTGGGCAGGCTGGGAATGGACGCACGGCATCGGTCTCTACGGGCTGTTGAAGTACTGGCAGCTTACCGGCAGCAAGCAGGCGATGGATACCATCACCGGTTGGTTTGACGCGCGGCTTGCAGAAGGCACACCGACCAAGAACATCAACACTGTAGCGCCATTCCTGACGCTCGCTCACCTGATGGAGCTTTCACCAAATCCGCACTGGAAGCCCTTCCTGGAAACCTGGGCTGAATGGGTGATGTACGAAATGCCGCGCACCCGCGAGGGTGGTTTGCAGCACATCGTCTACAACAACGTGAATGATCAGCAGATGTGGGACGACACGCTGATGATGAGCGTCCTGCCGCTCGCCAAGATCGGTCTCGTACTCAATCGTCCGGAATTCGTGGAAGAGGCGAAGTATCAGTTTCTGATCCATACCCAGTATCTCATGGATACGCAGACCGGTCTGTGGTTCCACGGTTGGACCTTCGACGGCAATCACAATTTTGCCCGGGCTCGCTGGGCGCGCGGCAATAGCTGGATCACGATCGCAATTCCGGAATTCATCGAGATGCTGGATCTGCCGGAAAGCGATTTCCTGCGCAGACATCTGCTTTCGGTTCTTGATCGCCAGGCCGCAGCGCTCAAGGCACATCAGCATGCTTCTGGTCTCTGGCATACCCTGATCGACGATCCGGGCAGCTATCTGGAGACTTCCGCGACGGCAGGCTTCGCCTACGGTCTGATGAAGGGCGTTCGCAAGCGCTACCTGAGCCGCGATTATCTCGAAACAGCGGAACGGGCGATGCGCGGCGTTGTGGAGAAAATCAATCCGGAAGGTGAGTTGACGCAGGTATCTTTTGGAACCGCCATGGGCAATGACCTCGATTTTTACCGCGAGATCAAGCTGACTTCTATGCCCTACGGACAGGCGATGGCCATGCTGTGCCTGACGGAACTTCTGAGAAGCCATATCTGACGTGAGAGAATACAGCGCATCCCCGGGAGAAGGGTGCGAACTGGTAAGCAAGGTGAACAAGCGGCAGAAGCCGCCGGATCGATAAATCCGAAATCTGGAGGAGGATGACATGATGGAATTGACACGTCGGCGACTTTTGGGAGCTGTCGGGGCAGGCGTCGCGGCAAGTGCGCTTTCGGCCGTGCCCGCCAAGGCCGCAACCCGTATTCGCCACTACTGGTGGGGTAACCCGGAGCGTGACAAGCGCACTTTCGCTGTCATCGAAACCTTCCAGAAGGCGAATGCCGGTATCGAGGTGTCCGGCGAAACCATTGGTTGGGGCGACTACTGGACCAAGATGGCAACGCAGACCGCGGGCCGCAACATGGCGGACCTCGTGCAGATGGACTATCGCTATCTGTTCGAATATGTGCGCCGCGGCGCTCTGAAGCCGCTGGATGAATATGTTGGCAAGAGCCTGATGATCAAGGATTTCGATCAGGGCCCGATCGCCGGTGGCATGGTCGACGGCAAGCTCTACGCCCTGAACATCGGTTCCAACAGCCAGGTCATCGTGCATAACACGCGCGTCTTCAAGGAAGCCGGCGTTGATGTGGATCTGATCAACTGGACATGGGATGATTTTGCCAGGGCTTGCGAACAGATCACCGCGAAGAGTGACGGCAAGGTGAAAGGTTCGGACGACCTGTCGCTGATGATCGAGACCTTCGAATCCTGGGTACGTCAGAACGGTCGTGAGTTCTACGGGGCCGATGGCAAGGTTGCAGCCACTGTGGATGATGTTGCCAGCTACTGGCAGATGTGGGCGAATCTCCGCAAAAAGGATGTTGTGCGCTCCAAGGACAAGACTGTCATCCTGGATCCGCCAATCGCGGAATCCGGCGTGGCCGTTGGCGACACGGCCATGTCGCATTACTGGTCGAACCAGCTCGTCGGCATTCAGGCCGTTGCCAAGGACAAGATCGGTGCGGCCATGGTTCCGCACAAGAAGGGTGGCAAGCCCGGCCAGTTCATCAAGCCTTCCATGTTCATGTCGCTTTCTCGCGATACCAAGGATCCGGAAAGCGCGATCAAGTACATGAATGCCTGGGTCACGGATCCGGCCATTACCAAGATCCTTGGTCTCGAACGCGGCATTCCAGCGTCCAAGGCGGTGCGCGATGCGCTGGCACCGGGCTTGAACGAAACCGAAAAGCTGTCGGTCGCCTATTTCGATGCGATCCAGAGCAAGGTGGGCGCTCTCCCACTCCCGGCTCCAAAGGGTGCGGGCGAAGTGCGTGATGCTTTCATGCGCATTGGTACCAGTGTCGTGCTCGATCGGGCCAAGGTGAAGGACGCCGCAGAGCAGTTTATCGCCGATGCATCCGATATCGTGGAACGCGCCCAGTAAATGGTTTGATCTGCAAGAGCCCCGCAACAGGTGTCGCGGGGCTCCACCTCTCCACTGAAAGCAAGTTTCATGAGACGTTTCATCGCGCGAAACGCGCCTGCCTATGCCTTTTTGACGCCATGGCTGCTCGGCTTCTTCCTGCTGGCGCTCGGCCCTATCCTGGCATCGCTTTATCTTTCGTTCACGCGCTATGATATGGTGAACGCCCCCAAATGGGTTGGTCTCGCCAACTACGAATACATGTTCACGCGTGACCGGCGCTTCTGGAAAGCGTTGAACGTAACCTTCACCTATGTGGCGCTCGCTGTTCCGGCCCGTCTCATCATGGCGCTTGGTGTCGCCATGCTGCTCGACAAGGGGTTGCGCACAATCGGGCTCTACCGCGCCATCTTCTATCTGCCGTCGCTTCTGGGTGCCTCGATCGCGATTGCCATTCTCTGGCGCCAGCTGTTTGCCGCCGATGGCGTGGTGAATGCTGTTCTTGGCTATTTCGGCATTCAAGGGGCTGCGTGGATCACCAATCCGGATACGTCACTCTACACGCTTGTCGTGCTGGCCATGTGGCAGTTCGGCTCGCCCATGCTGATCTTTCTTGCCGGTTTGCGCGGCATTCCGAAGGATTTGTATGAGGCTGCAGAGATCGACGGAACGCCCAAATGGCGGCAGTTCACCCGCATCACGCTGCCGCTTCTGGCACCCGTCATCTTCTTCAATCTCGTTCTGCAGACAATCGAGGCCTTCAAGACCTTTTCGAGCGCCTTCATCATTTCAAACGGTACAGGCGCTCCGGCAGATAGTCTGCTGTTCTACACGGTCTATCTGTTCAACGAGGCCTTCAAGTTCTTCCGCATGGGCTATGCCTCGGCGCTAGCCTGGGTTCTGTTGATCATCATCGCGATCTTCACGGCCATTTCCTTCCTGACCTCGAAATACTGGGTGCATTATGAAAACGAGCGCGACTGACATGACCCTCGCGCACGAGATGGAGGAAGCCGCGCGCGTGGCGCATGAGTTGCGCGTGAAGCGCGATCAGCGCGCCCGCATGGGGCGTCTGCTCAAGCATCTCTTCCTGATCAGCGTCTCGATTGTGATGCTCTATCCGCTGCTTTGGCTGCTCGCCTCGTCGCTCAAGCCCGAGAATGATATCTTCGGCAGCCTTACGCTGTGGCCGACGGAATTCCAGTGGCACAACTATGTCGATGGATGGCACGGCCTGCCGGTAAGCTTCACGACCTTCTACATCAACTCAACGATCGTGACGGTCCTGTCCGTCATCGGAAATCTGATTTCCTGCTCCTTTGCGGCCTATGCCTTTGCGCGATTGCAGTTCACGGGACGCACGTTCCTGTTCGGCCTCATGATGATGACCCTGATGATCCCCTATCACGTCGTTCTCATTCCGCAGTATGTGCAGTTCCTCCGTCTGGGTTGGGTGGATACCTATCTGCCGCTCGTCGTGCCGCGGTTTCTGGCATCGGATGCCTTCTTCATCTTCCTGATGGTGCAGTTTTTCCGCCAGTTGCCGCGCGAACTGGATGAGGCGGCGATGATCGACGGCTGCTCTCCCTTCAAGATCTACTGGGCGATCATCCTGCCGCTTTCCCTTCCGGCACTGGGCACGGCGGCCATCTTCTCGCTGATCTGGACCTGGGAGGATTTCCTGGCTCCGCTCATCTATCTCAACGACATCAAGAGCTACACCGTGCCTTTGGCGCTGCGCCTCTTCCTCGATCAGGAAGGCCAGTCATCCTACGGGCAGATGTTTGCAATGTCTGTTCTCTCCCTGGTTCCGGTGGTGATTGCCTTCATCATGTTCCAGAAGCTGATTGTTCGTGGCATCGCCACCTCCGGAATGAAGTAAGGAATGGCTTTAAATGGCTGGATTGACACTTCGTAATGTCGGCAAGCGCTACGGTGCGTTGTCGATCATCCAGGGCCTGAACCTGGATATTCATGATGGCGAGTTTCTGGTGCTGGTTGGGCCATCCGGCTGCGGAAAGTCGACACTTCTTCGCATGATTGCCGGGCTGGAGGACATCAGCGAGGGCACGGTCGCGATCGGCAACAAGATCGTGAACGATCTGCCCGCGTCCAAGCGCGAGCTTTCCATGGTATTCCAGTCCTACGCACTCTATCCGCACATGAGCGTGGCCAAGAACCTTGCTTTCGGCCTGCAGAACTTCAAGATGCCGAAGGCTGAGGTGGATCGGCGTGTCGCGGAAGCCGCACGTATTCTGCAGATCGAAAAGCTCATGGATCGCAAGCCGCGCCAGCTTTCCGGTGGACAGAAGCAGCGCGTTGCAATCGGCCGCGCCATTGTGCGCGAACCGAAGCTGTTCCTGTTCGATGAGCCGCTCTCAAATCTCGATGCGGAGCTGCGCGTTCAAATGCGCGCCGAGCTTGCCTCGCTCTATACGCGCCTCGGCACGACGATGATCTATGTCACGCACGATCAGGTGGAAGCCATGACCATGGCCAGCCGTATCGTGGTGCTGCGCGGCGGCAAGATAGAGCAGGTCGGCACGCCGCAGGAGCTTTACGAAAAGCCGCAGAACCTTTTCGTTGCGGGCTTCATCGGCTCCCCGAAGATCAACATGCTGAAGGCCAAGGTTTCCGATAATCAGGCTGTCGTGGATGGCCTTCCCGCCTTTGCGCTGCCGACGCTTGGTACCACCGATCAGGAACTGACGCTGTGTGTGCGCCCGGGAAGTGTCCGCATCGGATCAGGCAAAGTCACCGCCGAGGGAACTGTGAAGCTGGTGGAATATCTCGGCAACGAAACGCTCATGCACGTCACACTCTCATCGGGTCAGGTGTTGCTGGTCAGCGATAATGGCAAGGTCGGCTATCGTACCGGAGACCCTGTCACGATTGGCTTTGACCCATTCGACCTGCATTACTTCAATGCGGCGGGGCAACGCATTGAACCCATAGAGAATGAAGGCATAATCCAGTGAAAATCGCCATTGTAGGATGCGGATCGCGGCACAAGATGTTCCGGGATTCCGTGATCGAGGACTATTCCGATAAACATGAAATCGTTGCATTGTGCGATAGCAATCCGCACAGGCTGAGTGAAGCCGCCCAGGCTGCATCGATTCCCGGGACCAATGGCGTCGCAACCTATCTTGCAGAGGATTTCGACCGACTGATTGCCGAGCAGAGGCCGGACACGGTTGTGGTCGCAACGCCTGATTTCCTGCATTCGGATTACATCGTTCGGGCCTTCGAAGCCGGTTGCGATGTCATCTGCGAGAAGCCGCTCACCATCGATCTCTCACGCCTCAAGATGATCATCGATGCGCAGAAACGCACCGGGCGTCAGGTCAAGGTGACGTTCAATTACCGTTATTCCCCCGCCCGTACGCAGATCCGTGAATTGATCGCTTCCGGCGCGATTGGCACTGTGACGGCCGTAGACTTCCGCTGGCATCTGGATCGCGTCCATGGTGCTGATTATTTCAGACGCTGGCACCGCCAAAAGGAGAACTCAGGCGGGCTTCTGGTTCACAAGTCCACGCACCATTTCGATCTGTTGAACTGGTGGCTGGGCACTGTTCCGACCCAGGTTTTCGCTTCAGGAAAGCGCGTCTTCTATCGCCCGGAGACGGCTATCGAATTCGGCCTTGAAAATCGTGGTCGTCGCTGTGCCGACTGTCCTGTCGCGCACAAGTGCGATTTTGAGCTGAACATGGCGGAAGACGCGGCACTCAAAAGCCTGTATCTGGATGCGGAAGCCGCCGATGGCTACTACCGCGATCTCTGTGTCTTCGACAAGGAAATCGGGATCGAAGACACAATGCAGGCGCATATCCGCTACGCATCCGGTGTTACGGCGAACTATACGCTGACGGCCTATTCGCCATGGGAAGGGCTGGAGATCAAGTTCCAGGGCACCAAGGGTGACATCACCCATCGCCACGTCGAGGTGCACGGGGTGTTCGGGGGCGAGCGGGCGCATGCAGACGAAGATGCGATCACCACGGAGCTTCATCTGGCAGGTGAGCAGCCGCGAATGCTGGAGGTGCCAAAGGCCAAGGGGCATCACGGCGGGGCCGATCCGGTGATGCTCGGCTATATCTTCGATCCTGAAGGCATGGAGCCGGACCGCTTCAATCGCGCATCCGATCATGTTGCAGGTGCCTGGTCCATCCTGACCGGCATAGCGGCAAATGCGTCGATCGAAACGGGCTCGGTCGTCGATATTCAAGCCATGCTGCGCGCACGCGGCATTCAACTGGAGCGATAGCGATGAGGCCGCCCCTGAAATTTGCCGTCATCGGCATTGATCACAACCACATTTACGGCATGATCAATGGTCTCTTAGGCGAGGGGGCGGAATTCACCGGTTGGGCCACCAGCGCTGAAACCCCGCTTTCTCAATGCCAGAGATTTGGCGAATCCTATCCTGATGTGCCGATGGTAGAGCCGGATGCCTTGCTTGACGATGCTTCCGTCCAGCTGATCGTATCGGCCGCGATTAACGACCAGCGGGCAGGCATCGCCATTGCCGCAATGCAGGCGGGCAAGGACGCTTTCGTAGACAAGCCCGGCTGTACGACGCTTTCCGAACTTGAGGCAATCCGCGAGTGCGTCGACGCCACGGGCAGAAAGTGGGTTGTATGCTTTTCGGAGCGTTTGCAGGTTGAAAGCGTCACGCTGGCCGATCATCTGATTAGGGAAGGGCGCATTGGCAAAGTGGTGCAAACGGTTGGACTGGGACCGCACCGCCATAATCCATCACTCCGCGCGGACTGGTTCTGGCAAAGGTCGCGCTATGGTGGAATTCTAACCGACATATGTGCCCATCAGTTCGACCAGTTCCTGCACTTCACCGGATCGACGCAAGCTAGCGTCGTCACTGCGCATATCGGGAATGTAGCTAATCCCGACCGCCCGGACTTTCAGGATTTCGGGGAGGTCTTGCTGGAAGGCAATGGCGGTAGAGGTTACGCGCGCGTTGACTGGCTTACCCCGGATGGCCTGCCGACGTGGGGAGACGGGCGGATGACCATTCTCGGTACGCATGGCACGATCGAGCTTCGTAAATACATTGATATCGCGGGACGACCCGGCAAGGATCATGTGTTTCTGGCGGATCAGAAGGGTGTCGAGCATTTTGATGCGACCGGCGCCGGACTGCCGTTCTTCGGCAAATTCTATGCCGATATCATCGAGCGAACCGAGGCTGCGATGACGCAGGCGCATGCATTTCTTGCGACGCAACTCGCGCTTCAGGCGCAGGCAAATGCAGAAAGTCAGCAGTAGAATGAGCAGTCGATTTCGCGTGGCAGTCATCGGAGCCGGTATCGGCAAGGCACATGTGGTCGGATATCTGCAACTGCCAGAGGCGTTTGAGGTCGCCTGCGTTTGCGATCTCAATCTTGCCCGCGCCGAGGACGCAGCCAGCCTTGCGCCCAGGGCGCAGGCCGTCACCAGTTTTGATGCGGTCCTTGCTGATCCGTCCATCGACATCGTCGACATTTGCCTGCCCCCGGGCTTACATGTGTCCATGTCGATCAAGGCGCTTGAGGCGGGCAAGCATGTGGTCTGCGAAAAGCCCTTGGCCGGATCGCTTGCAGACATGCGAAAGCTCATGTTAGCAGCCGGGAATAGTACCGGTCGGCTGTTCCCGGTGTTTCAATATCGCTATGGCCGAAGCTATCTCGCAACGCATCGGCTGAAACAGGCAGGACTGCTGGGGCGTCCCTATGTGATTTCACTGGAAACCCATTGGCAGCGCGGTGCGGACTATTACGCAGAGCGCTGGCGAGGAACATGGGCGGGAGAGCTGGGCGGCGTCATCGTCAGCCACGCGTGCCATCTGCATAATCTCGCAACGCATCTGGCGGGCAATGTGTGCGAAGTCGCCGCTTTCCTGGATACGCGGGTCAACCCCATCGAAACAGAGGATTGCGCCGCCATTTCCATGCGCACCACCGAAGGCGCGATGGTCACCTCGTCGATTACGCTCGGATCTGCCGGAAACATTTCGCGTTTCAGGGCCTGCTTCGAACAGATAACGATCACGTCAAGCGATGAGCCTTACAATGTCTGCTCAGCGCCTTGGACATTTATAGCCCGTGATCCATCGCTCCAGCCTGAGGTCGATGCCATCGTGGCAGGTACGGAAGAGGTGCCGCCGCGCTTCCCCGGCTTCTTCGCCGATATCCATCGTGCACTAACGGGACAGCCGGATACATACCTCCCGACCATTGCGGAAGGCTATCATTCAGCGGAACTGATGACGGCCATATACGCTTCAGCGCGCGGAAAAACCATCGTCCAGCTCCCGCTGGCGGATGATCATGACGATCGCGACTTTCAGTATGTGCTGACGCCTGCGCCAACGGCACCGAATGGCATGTCACCAATGCGCTGACAGGTGTAGGCCGCATTGCAAAGCTTGCCAGTCAGCTTCTGGCTTTCGGGCGGCGTCACGCACTTGAGCCGCGGTGCATCAACATTAAAGTTTGCAGTGAAACAGGGATCACCTGCAATGCTCTATCTCTTTGTTTTTACGCAGTCCCAGACGTAAAACCGCTGACGCACGTTGACTGGTCGTAGCCGCGTTGGTGCAACACGTATTAGAGTCTGTCAGCGCTACTCGGAATCGCGGCGGGATTCCATTGATTTGGTTTTTGTGATTCAAGATCATTGCTGG
>NZ_JALJQZ010000057.1 GCF_022968395.1 Affinirhizobium lemnae | reverse complement strand
CATTTTCTGTTTTTCCGTAGCAGAGCGTTTGCGAGCACGATGAGCTTTCGCATGATGGCGGTTATGGCGAGTTTTGGCGCTTTTCCAGCGGCTTTGAGCTGGTCGTATTTGGTTTTGAGATCCGGGTTGAAGCGGCAGGCGACGAGCGCTGGCATGTAGAGTGCCTGCCGAACGATGGCCCTTGCGCCAGCAATGAACGCGCGTCCGGTCCATCGTCCGGATTGGCGGCTCATGGGGGCAAGACCGCAAAGGGCTGCGGCGGCTTTCTCCTCCAGTTCGCCCAGTTCCGGCATCTCGACAAGGAGTGTGAAGGCCGTGACCTGAGATATGCCGGGGATTGAAACGAGGATATCGAACCTGGCCTTGAGGGCCGCGTCCTCATCGATCAGCGCCATGATGGCGTCGTCCACGGCCTTGATCTGGCGTTCGATCTGCCGGAGCCTATCAGCATTGTGTCGCTTCAAGAGTGGGTTGGACAGGTTCTTTGCCCTGTTCTTTGCAGCAGTCCGGCATCGATCCTGTCCGTCTTGGCAAGCCTGCCGGTCGCTTCTGCAAAACGTCTGGCAAAGCGAGGATTGACCTTGGAGAGGACCAACCTCTGCACCATCATGAAACGCTCGAATGCCTTGTGGTAGGCACCGGTGGGTTCATAGACAATCCGCTCCACATCCTTTGTGCCGATCCATGTGAGAATGGCGGCGAACCCCTTGCGGTCATTGGCAACCTTCAAGGCTTGACCGTCCGGCATGCTGTAGAGGTCGATATGGTCTTTCGAGATGTCTGCGCCGATGGTAGTGTGCGTCATCTTTTCTGATCTCCCATGCTTGTCATCCGAGCCCAAAGCTCAGGTATCCGTTCAGGACGATGGGAAAAGATGGGGGCGATCACACTCTAGCTCGGCCCGGCATTCGCAAGAATGGCGGCCTGCATGTCCACGATCCGTCCCCCATCGCCGGAGAAGGATGGCGGTCCTCTCCGGCGCTTCTTTATCTCACAAAGAAGCACGGAAATCATAAGACAAGCATAGATTTAGTTGTAGAATGATCATCCCAGCAATGGGGATAGTTACCTGGCACAGTGTGGACGAATAAGATCAGGAAACGGTTATCTCGATCATTTGCGACTGGAAACCGCTACAATGCGCAGTCAACGTGATAACGCCTGAACCATCACTCGCCTCTAAATACACGCCGACAACGCCACCCTTGAAGCTGACGAGGCTTCCACCAATCAGGCGGCCTGGACCTTCAAGAGCAAGCGTGACAGGTTCGTTGAAGAAAGGCATTACATTTCCGGCTTGATCAAGAGCACGCAGGATAACGCGCGTCGTATCCTTGCAACCTCTCTCCAACAGGTCAGTATCGGCAACCATCGCGAGATTTGTCGGCACCGGATCTGCTGGCATGAAGATTGATTTCACCGCCACGCCATCCAGATATCCAACGATTGTACCATCTCGCCAGGTCATGCCCCATTCGCCGAACTCTTCCGGTGTCACCATATGGCGTTCCAGAATGCAGGGCGGATGATCGAGATGCGGGTAGGTCACTCTGTCCGGCTCAATGCGCTTGGCCACATTGCCGATCTTCACCTCAACATAGTCACAGTTGGTCAGAACGATCAGCGGAAGGACACCGCCGATGTTGCGCTCTCCACGCGCCCAGAACGTGACCGGTTGAAGCACCACTCCGTCGCTCGGCGACCCCTGGGATGCATAGACCGCGGCAGCGAACTTAGGTTCCCGATAGATATCGAGGACCCCATGGTAGCAGATGCGGTCACCAGATCCAAAATCCTTGTGCGTGTTGTAGTCGGCCATGCACCATCCGATGCAGCCAGACGTTGATGGCGTTCCGGCTGAAGCGTTGAGAATGGCAAGATGCCGGCTGACATGTTCCAGTTGGCGCTGTTCTTGATCGAAACGCTTGGTGGGATACATATGCCCGCCATATTCGGTCACAAGATATGGCACCTTGCGGTCGAGTCCGGTGACTTCCTGTTGATCCCTCAGGATGATCCGATCGCGATTGTGCTCCGGCAATTCTTCCATGCCGAGAATGAAGTCATTCATCGTGAAGACGTCTTCCAGCATTTCGCTTTCAGGGATGTAACGTACGCCGCCGGTCTGCCGAGTGGGATCCAACTCCCTCGCCACGCGATTTGTCTCGACGTAGAAGTCATGGTCGTCCTTGCTCTCATTGATCCGGACGCCCCAAATGATGATGGATGGATGGTTCCAGTCACGTTCGATCATGCGGCGCACGTTGCGAACGGACTCCGCCTTCCAGCTTTCACCGCCGATGTGCTGCCAACCGGGAATTTCTTCAAACACCAGCAAGCCGATTTCATCACAGCGATTGAGGAAATACGGCGACTGCGGATAGTGTGACGTCCGCACGATATTGCAGCGCAAATCGTGTTTCAGAATGTCGGCGTCTTTTTCCTGGCCACGCTGGCCCATGGCATAGCCAAGATGTGCCCAGGACTGGTGGCGGTTCAGGCCCCGCAGTTTTACAACTCGACCGTTGAGTTTAAAGCCATCCGTGGTGAATTCCGCTGTCCGGAAACCGAAACGGTGAGCACTTGTATCCCGCCCGGATGGAGCATCCAGCTCAAGTTCGAGCGTATAGAGGCGAGGATCGTCAATGTCCCACAACTGAATATTTCGAAGTCCTGAGAACTCGATTTCGACAGTTTCCGCGGCAATGGACACGCGATTGCGGGCGATCGTTTTACCATCACTCCCCTTTAGCGTGACGCCGATTTCTCCATTGATGCTCAAGCCTTGCGGGTTCGACAGGGCAACCCGTGCCTTGATTGTCTTTTCCTCGGCCAAGGCATCCGGCGTTTCAATCTTGACGAGCCCGACAGAGACCGGAGCGGTGGCCTTCAACCAGACATCGCGGTAGATGCCTGCATAGGTCAGATAATCGATGACGCCCCCGAATGGCGGAATCTCAGGGTTCTCAGACCCATCCACCCTGACCGTGATCAGATTTGAACCCTTGTTGAGATGGGGCGTCAGCCTGGCTTCGAAAGGTGTATATCCATCCTTGTGTGAAATGACCTCCATGCCATTCACAAACACGACGGCATCGGCCATGGCCCCGTCAAAAACCAGGCTGATTTCCCTCCCCTCGAAGTCATCACGCCAGGCAAGGCTTGTCTGATAAGTGAATGCTTTCTGGTAGCATTTCTCATCAAAGTAATTGTAGGGAAGCTCTACCGCAGTATGGGGAAGCGAAACGCTTTCGCCATTCACCTCCTCGGCGATCCAGCCCGCGTCGAAACCGTGCTTGAATGTCCAGCCCGAATTGAACCGCTCCCACATACGCATTAAACCCTCCAGATATTTATCGATTGGCAGTCCGAGCGGAATCGATCAGACCTTATACCTTGCGCATTGTGATAATAAGCAGCATCGGGTGGCGCAAGACACTTGTATGATCACCTGACCTCTTGCCATCCATACGTCCCGGATTGCGGGTATAGCGGTCAAACGCGAACAAGGAGAAACCTATGAGTCAGAGCTTCGATGTCGCAGTGATCGGACTGGGCGCCATGGGGAGCGCGGCTCTGGCGGAGCTGGCAGAACGCGGCCTGAAGGTCATCGGTTTCGAACGGCATTACCCTGCGCATCCTCTGGGATCGTCACATGGTGACAGCCGAATGATCCGCCTCGCCTATTTCGAAGACCCGTCTTATGTCCCAATTCTTCAGAGGGCCTATGCCAAGTGGCGCGAACTGGAGCAACGATCCGAACAAGAAGTCCTTTCCGTAACTGGCGTTCTCCAGATCGGACTGCCCGATAGCGACCTGCTTCGGGGTGTGCTTGCCTCCTGCGCGCTACACGGATTGAGCCATGAAGTGCTGGATGCGTCCAGTACGATGGCCCGTTTCCCGGCCTTTTCGCTCGACCCTGATGAGATGGCTGTCCTTGATCCCGAGGGAGGCTTCGTAAGGCCTGAGATAGCCGTCTCGCTTCAGGTCAAGCGGGCTGCAGCGGCAGGCGCAGTAGTGCATTTTGGGGAGACAATCACCCACATCGATCCGGACCATGGCGACGTCACGGTTGTATCGAACCACGGCAGATGTTTCGCGAAAAAGGTCATCGTCGCGACCGGCGCCTGGATCAACCAACTCGTTCCGCAGTTACAAGGGAAGGCAAAGCCGATCCGCCAGGTGGTTGCCTGGTATCATCCAAAGCAGGCGCTCGACGCACAACAGGGAAGAATGCCAGGTTTTATCCGCGACGAAGGTCCCGGTGGCGCGTTCTTCGGCTTTCCAGCCATCGGATCTGACGGCGTGAAGATTGGCCGGCATCTTCATTTCAATCAGCCCCTTGATCCGGATGAGCCGAATGCACCCGTCGACGATGAGGATTTTGCGCTTCTGGATCAATTCGCACACCATCGGCTACCAACGGTCGCGAGCTTCCGGCACAAAGCCATTACCTGTCGCTATACGATGATGCCGAACGAGAATTTCCTGATCGACTTCCTGCCCGGCACGGATGACATTATCATCTGCTCTGCTTGCTCGGGTCATGGCTTCAAGTTCGCCAGCGTCATCGGAGAAATTCTCGCCGATCTGGCACAGAAGAGCACCACCGATCTGCCGATCGGTTTATTCGCCTTTGATCGTCATTTTCCGAGCTGATCGTCTGGGGGCCTGGTTCAGCGGAACCTGTAAAGATTGAGGCTTACCCGCCCGTCGAGCGAGCAACCCTCAAACAAAGCTGAGTTTTCTTATACCCGCGATTCAAGGGCAGCCGTCATTCGGTCAAGCCCCTCCACCAGAAGCGAGCGGGGGCAACCGAAGTTGAGACGAATGAAATTGCCGTAGGCGGCACCAAAGTCGGACCCGGCACTGAATGCGACCTTGCCGCGGTTGAGGAAAAAGGCCTGCGGCGGCTCCGGTAGATCCAGCGCGCTGCAATCCAGCCAGGCAAGATAGGTACTTTGCGCGGGAACGATACGGATTTTCGGAAACCACCGCGCAATCTCGGACTGCAAGTAATCCCGATTACCTTCCAGATAGCTTAGAAGAGCCTCGCGCCACTCGCTTGCCGACGCATAGGCGGCATGAGCCGCTTCGAGACCGAAGAGATTGACGCTGTCGACCAGACCAACACGGGACGCGTTGAAGCGCTGGCGCAACTGCGGATTCGTGACGATTGCAAACGCCGCCTTCAGCCCCGCAATGTTGTAGGTCTTGCTCGCCGACATGAGCGTGATCGTACGATCCGCGATCTCTGCAGAGAGCGACGCAATGGGAATATGACGGCGGCCATCGAGTAGAAGCTCACAATGGATCTCGTCGGAGATCACCAGAACATCATGGCGAATGGCAGATTGTGCGATGTGGTCGAGCTCTTCGCGGGTGAAAACCTTACCCGTTGGATTATGCGGATTGCAGAAAAGAAATGCCCTTGAACGCCCCATTCCTTCGTCCAGGGCATCCGGATCCATGAAGTGGCCGTCGTTACTTTCTCTCAGCGGCACCTCGATGCTTTCCAGTCCCCAATGTCGGTGAGCGGTCAGAATGGGGTTGTAGACAGGTGTCTGGATCAGGAGCCCGTCACCTCGTTTGGTCTCTGACTTGAGCGCCATGTTGAAGCCTGGCTCGACGCCAGGAAGGAAAACGATGTCTTCCGGGCTGATCGTCCAACCATATTTCTTCTGCATATCATCGACGATCTGTGTCCGCAGACTGTCCTGTGGCAGACAATAGCCGAAGACGCCGTGCTCGACGCGGTGACGAAGCGCCTCGATCACCGATGGCGGTGCGGCGAAGTCCATATCCGCCACCCACATCGGCAATATGTCCGACGGATAGGCACCCCATTTCTTGGCGTCTGTACCGAGGCGAGTAACAACAGTGTCGAAATCAATTGAAGGCATGGTTTCCAGTTTCTGGCTTTGCGCGTGAGACTTTGGGAGTAAGGTTGAAGCAGCATCAAGCCAGCTCGGCAAGGCGTTTCTCCAGACGCAAAAGCAATCTGTCTACCTCTGCCACAGCCTTGGCACCGAGCGCCGCACCCGGGCGGCGCTGAGCCTGACTAGAGATAACGCCACGTTTCTCAAGCACGTATTTTCGCACCGCAAGACCGAGCCCGGGTTGCTGCTCGAAACGGGCCAGAGGAAGATAGGCATCAAAGAGGTCCTGTGCCCGATCAAGATTTCCTGCTCTGGCCAGTTGGCAGACATTGACCATCATCTCCGGAAAGGCAAAGCCCGTCATTGCGCCATCGGCACCACGCGCCATTTCTTCCGGCAAGAACACCCCGCCGTTACCGCAGAGAATGGAGATACGACGGCGACCGGCAGCTTCCGCAGCACGAAGTTCACTGATCTTGTCGAGCCCGGGCCAATCTTCATGTTTCAGCATCACCATGCTTGGAAGCGCCTCAATGATCGCACCGATCGTTCGAGGCGAAATCTGGACGCCCGTCACGAGAGGAAAGTCCTGCAAAACGAAAGGCACATCCTCACCAATCGTGGTAACGACGTTGCGATAATATCCGATAATCTGGTCGTCCGTGCGCAGGGAACCCGGTGGCGCGACCATGACACCTGCCGCTCCAAGGTCCATGACGGCTTTCGTCAACTCCCCAATGGCTGCAAGTCCCGGTGCCGAGACGCCGACGATGACGGGTCGTCCAGCAGAGCGAGCAAGAACCTGTTTTGTGATCGCAATCGATTCCTGTTGTGTAAGCTTCGGTGCCTCCCCCATGATGCCAAGAATGGTGAGGCCATCCGCGCCTTTGTCGAAATAGAAATCGATCATCCGATCGACGCTCGCGGTATCGATCGCTCCATCGTCCTTGAAGGGGGTGACGGCGATGATGTAAACGCCTTTGCTGTCGGCGGAAATGCGGCTCATACTCTGCCCTCTGCGGCCTAGATGCGGGAAAGTGGCTATTCATGCGCTGCGCGATATTGGCGCGACGGCGCATTTCTGGCATAGCCGCACCCGAAAACGCAAGGCGCCCGCGCGCCCTATTGCCTCCGCCCAATCCAGCGTCTATTTATTTCATATGAAATTAATAGACGCGATGGGAGTGAGATGACGACACAACGCATGCAGGGAACGCCTACCGAACTCTCAGCAAACCCGGAGTTTCTGGACCTGGGCGAGCTTGGGCATTCGCTCGGATTTCTCCTTCAAATGGCGTACAAAGCTGCATCTGAGGAACAATCGGAACTGCTCAAGGACGGCGATCCAGGCGTGAGTTTCAACGAGTTCATCGTCCTCAAGGCCATAGCCCTCAACCCGGGCATTGCGCAGGGCTTCCTGGCCGACTGGTACCGAATCACTTGGCCAAGCATGAGCAGACTGATTGCGTCGATGGAAAAACGTGATCTTGTTCGGCGGGTTATCCCTCCGGAAGATCGCCGCTGCGTCGGGCTCTGCCTGACCCCTGAGGGAGAATGCGCAGTCGTCAAACTTTCGGCGGCCGTGAACGCAGCCAATGAACAGGTCTTTAAGCATTTCAATGCTGACGAGAAAAACCTGCTGGCAACACTCCTTCGACGCATCGTCGACCGCCACGCCGCCGGCGGATCTGATGTACTCCCGGCGGCAACTACCACCTAAGCATCCGTCCGCCGAGCAGCCAGCCACCAAAGGCCACCAAGGTTATTCCGATGAAATACCACGTCGCCACAAACAGCGGACTGTCGTCAGGACAATGCAATGCATAAACGGACCCAGCAATTGCACCAGACGCAAACCCCGCGGCGGCACCGGCCAGTGACGGGCTCACAGGTGCTGCCTGCTTCAGCGCAGCGAACATAAGGGCCAGCGGAGCGAGCGACAGAAGTGGAAGGAACAGCAGGCAAAAGCCGGAATTTTGACCGATGAGCCTTGTTCCCCATTCTCCCGAAGCAACGCTTCTCAACTCCAGAACAATCCCCGCGCCAAGCAGGAGGACCGGCACCGCAAGAAGTGCGAGAGCTGGCTTTAGCGATACTCCCGGCTTTCCTATGATCAAGGCGATCCGAGTGCAGGTCGCAGCCAGAATGAACATCAGGCCGATCTTGAATGCAACGCGAGGGGTCTGTATCGCTTGCGCAAGATCGGGGCGCAGGCCGATGGTAGCGATCAGTAGCAGCACGGATATCAGAAGCCCGCCGATGACGGCGACTACGAAGACGGGATTGAGGCGATGCCTGACGCGCGCATCCTGTGTCATGAGTTTGATGAGGTCGTCTGTCTGCACGCTATTCACTCCTGTAGAGCATCGCCAGCCCTTTAAGTGCTCGATGCAGCGCGACCCGCACGGCGCCCTCTGACATTTTGAGGCGTTCCGCAGTTTCCCGAATGCCATCTCCGCTCACGGAGATGGAACGAACGATTTCGCGTTGTGGATCACGCAATCCTGCGAGCATCTTCTCCAGGTCGGCCGGTTCCAGCCCTGATCGACGATCTTCAGCCTGCAGCGTTTCCATTACGTCATCGATCGGTACACTGATATGCCTGCCGCGCTTGCGAAAGCTGTCGATCATCTTGTTCCGGACGATGGTCGATAGCCATGGCCCGATAGGGCGCGACGTATCCCATGTAGCGCGCTTGAGATGAACGGCCAGCAAAACCTCTTGAACAACGTCCTCCGCCTCACCCGCCGATACGCCCAGCATATTGCAACGCTTGCGGGCCATAGAACGCAGATAAGGCGTCACAGCCCGCAGAAAGCGATCATAGGCCGCGGCATCGCCATCCATGGCCAGACGCAGCCAGTTTCCCCACTCCGCCTCACGGGCCGATTGATTCATTCGCCCCTCAAACCCGGTATCCACCACCCCGTCGCACCAGACGATGCGCAGTTCGAAGTGCTGCGGAACGGCCTGATGGTTCCCTATTCAACTGTGAAGCAGGGAAGAGTTCAAGATAGACTGCGAAACACATCTTATACGCGGTCATGGTCCAGGGTGAGCCAGCTTTTTCTCTACGGCTTCACGGTCCGGCAGATGAGGTAATCAAGGGAGATGCGGCCCGCTCCCAATCGCATGATGCAAAGCGCCATCGCCGCCCAGGTCAAGTGAATTGGCCATCCGTCAGGAACAGTGATCTGTATGATAAGCGTCATGGCCAGCAGAGCGAGTGATGCAAAACGTGTCGCCAGACCGACCACGAGGAGCGCCGAGAAGACGACCTCGCTGCATCCCGACAGAAACGCCATCACCATGGGCATTGGATAGGGATAGGGTCCGCCCGGTAGATGAAGCATGAATTCCTGACTGAAGAGGTCGATCGCCGTATCACTGAGTTGCAGGAAGCCATCCCACTTCAGAATCCCGGACTTCCAAAACGGAATTGCGAGACCCAGTCGAACAATGAACGAGACTACATCCGGCTGAGCCAGTGATTGAATGCGTGAAAGTGCAACCGCAGTCATTTTTCCCAGGCTGTCGACAGCCGAGCGGTTTCCGGTCCGTGTCATATCAGTCATCGATATGGTCCATTTCGAGGGAGGAAAAGACGTTTGCCTCAAGCATGACGGCGATAAGCCGCGCCAGATCAAGGTCGGGGTTCAGGCTAAGCCCCACCTGCGCCGCATCCTGCAGATGCGCACCGTCAGACAAGGCAACCAAGAATTCGGCGGCGCCGGAATCCAGTAGTCTGACCTGGACCTGATTGCCGCTGCGCGTAATCAGGGCGTCTTCAGGCCTGTCGTCCACCGGCAAGACTTCACCGTCAGCCCGGTTTTGAGAGAAAATCGACACGGCAGGATGGAGAGAGCGCACGATCCTCGTGGCCGGATGCATGGTGAAGCGGATCAGGCCAACCCGTTCTTGCGGGATAGCAGCCAATCGCGCAGGATCGAGCCCATCTGCATCGGCCGCATAATAGGCATCCAGCCAGGCCCGCTCGATACGTGCGACATCCGGCAGCCATGGCATGGTCTGAGCATATTCGTAGGCTTCAATGAACTCGGCAAAATCTCGGCCATATTCGAAGAGGAGCGGCGACGAGGGCGGTTTGGCGCGAATGTAGAAGCGTGCCATGGCGCGAAAGAAATCAGGACCGGTGATGCGCTGGACGGCAGGGAAGATGGAAGCGACCGCGTTGATCAAACCGACCGTGACGTTGTTGCGATAGATATTGTAGCGGTCCGCGAGCACTGTACCCTGCGGGGAGCGCAGGTCTTTGGGAACAGGCGAATCTGGCGCAAGAAGGCCTGACGAAAACAGAAATGCCTGCTCCCCACCCGACTGCGAGAGCTGAACAGTGTTATTCTGCGGCATCACGCACCTGCCCTGTCGCACCATGACGATCCAGAATTTCCTGAGCGGCAAGCGCTTCGGCGCGCAAAACAGGCCAGTCGGGGATCTCACTATCCCATTCGATCAATGTCGGAACAGCACCGCAGCGAGCGATGATTGTCTCGTAAAGTTGCCAGACCGCATCGGCGACGGGCCCGTCGTGGCTGTCGATCAGAACCGGTTGGCCTTCACTGTCCACCTGCTCCGCGTGGCCGGCCAGATGCACCTCATCGACGGCATTGAGCGGAAAGGCTTCCAGATAGGTGATGGGTGAGAAACGATGATTGGCCGCGGATACAAAGACATTGTTGATGTCGAGCAGGAGCCCGCAGCCGGTGCGTCTGACGACTTCAGCGAGGAAATCGGTTTCACTGATCGTCGAATGATCGAAGGCCACATAGGTTGACGGGTTTTCCAGGAGAATCCGTCGTCCTATCGTCGACTGCATGCGGTCGACATGCTCACAGACATGCAGAAGTGTTGTCAGGTTGTAGGGCAGTGGCAGCAGGTCGTTGAAGAAGACATTTTCATGGGTCGACCACGCCAGGTGCTCGGAAACCATCGCAGGTTCGTAACGCTCGACAAGTATTCTAAAGCGCTCGAGATGCTGCGGATCCAAGGGTGATGGCCCGCCCAGCGACATGCAGACCCCGTGAATGGATACGGGATAGTCTCGCCGGATTGCTTCCAGTGCCGCATGCGCGGGACCACCAGCACCCATGTAGTTTTCGGCATGGACCTCGAAGAAACCCTGTTGTGGTGGATCCTCGAGGATCGCTGCAAAATGCTCCGGCTTGAAACTCGTACCGGCCTGCCCGGCCACACGATGAGGTGTGAAGCGGAGAGTTTCAGCCTTGCCTGCAGGCTGCTGCCGTATCAAATGCGTTCTGGTCATTCGACCCTCCGCTCCCACCAGCTTGAACTCAGGTGTCGCGTGTCAAGGGCGTCAGCGAGCCCTTGCGATCACCGGGCAACTGAAGCGACGTGCAGGTGCCGCCCTGAACGAACTTCCATGCATTGCCCTGGAAGTCCTTGGTCGAACTGCCTTGGCAGGTGGTGCCTGGACCCGCTGCGCAATCGTTCTGACCCTTGAGCGAAACGCCAAAGCACTTTTCTTTCTTGGCCGCCACAGCAGCGTCGGCTTCCGCCTTGGTAAGGGGACCGGCGATTGCGAGCGTCGATAGTGCAGAGGTGATTGCACCGGCGAGCAGCACAGTGCTTATTGAGGCTTTCGACATCATATGTTCTCCGTTGCTGGTGGTGCCGCATTGGGCGACACACAGGCAATTCGGCAACGGGAGGTCATTCGTTACAGGCGGGATGATAACGAACGCGTGATCGTCAAGCTCAGCAGTGGCGCAGTGTAACAAGACTCAACTCAATCCGATGAGCTTAAAATCGAATGAAGTGAGGCACCCACCCAAAGTGCCATGACGATGTTGAAGACCGAAACGGGCGCGTCGCAAAGTAACTTTGTGCCATTGCACTCGCTTATGGCGATTGGCAAGAATTGGAGCCGATCTACCAATCGCCCCCCAATTCGTACTCAAGAATTTCCGACAAACAGAACTACTTAGAGCGGGGTTCGATCTGATTGGATCAATTCTGTTGGCTCAAACAGACTCACATTCCAACTGTAGGCCACGAACAGAGCCGACCAGCTGATACCAATCAGCCCGCCTCCAATTACCGATACTGAATCATTCACAGGCCGAGCCATCCCAATGCTTTGCTTAGCGCAAGTTCGATTGGTGGACCGTCTCACAACGGAGCTGAATACGTCAATCCAAAGATTATAACATTATGTCTTTTATACCTTTAAACCCGTGCGGGCGCTTCGCCATTCGGGTCGCGCGGAAATCAGGAGCCAGCCAGAAAGTTGCTTCACATTAGTTTGAGCAGACCTGGTCTAACCGTTGTCGACGGCGGTTCCAGATGAGGCAGGTATCTGGCGGGTCCTGTGTCTGGATCCGCGAAATCGGCAATGGGAGACCCACATGCCCGGAAAGGTTCATCTTGAAGTTTCGAGACGCGACCTACTTAAAACATCGGCCGCAACCATCGCGGCAACCGGAGTCGCCGGTGTTGGGGCGGCACAGCCTGCGGAAACCAAAATGAAATCATCCACAACCGTCTCTTTCAGCGTTAACGGAAAAGCCGAGAAGCTTGAACTCGATAACCGTACCACGTTGCTGGATGCTCTGCGCGAGCACCTGCATCTGACAGGTACGAAGAAGGGCTGCGATCACGGCCAGTGCGGTGCGTGCACTGTTCTGGTCGATGGACAGCGCATCAATTCCTGTCTCTCGCTCGCCGTGATGCATGAGGGTGACAAGATCACCACCATAGAAGGTCTTGGCCAGCCAGGCGCTCTGCACCCCATGCAGACTGCTTTCGTGAAGCATGACGGCTTCCAGTGCGGTTATTGCACACCGGGACAAATCTGTTCCTCGGTGGCGGTTCTTGAAGAGATCAAGGCCAACATCCCAAGCCATGTCACCAAGGATATGCAAGCCAAGGTGACTGCGACGCCAGAAGAGATCCGGGAGCGAATGAGCGGCAATATCTGTCGATGCGGGGCCTATTCGAACATCGTTGAAGCGATCACAGACGTCGCAGGGAGCCGCGCATGAAAGCCTTTACTTACGAGCGGGCGACTTCGGTGGAACAGGCTGCGTCGATGGCCGCTTCGAACCCGGACGCGCGGTTCATCGCAGGTGGCACGAACCTGCTCGATCTGATGAAACTTCAGATCGAAACGCCCCTGTATCTCATCGACATCAACCACGTTGGTCTCGACAAGATCGAACCGACGGATGACGGCGGTTTACGCATCGGCGCAATGGTGCGCAATACGGCACTCGCAGCCGATGAGCGCGTCAGGCGCGATTACTCGGTTCTGAGCCGAGCGCTTGTAGCCGGTGCGTCGGGCCAGTTGCGCAACAAGGCAACAACGGCGGGCAACCTTCTTCAACGCACACGCTGTCCTTACTTTTACGATACGAACCAGCCGTGCAACAAGCGGCAACCGGGTAGTGGCTGTTCCGCCATTGGCGGCTTCTCACGGCAGCATGCAGTCGTTGGGACGAGTGAGGCCTGTATTGCAACGCATCCGAGCGACATGGCAATAGCAATGCGGGCGTTGGATGCAAAGGTTGAAACAGTTAAAGGTGACGGCACCCGCAGGACGATACCGATTGCCGATTTTCATCGGCTACCGGGTGACACGCCGCACATCGAAACGAATCTCGAGCGCGGTGAATTCATAACAGCGGTCAACTTGCCCGCGCCGATTGGTGGAAAACACGTCTATCGTAAAGTTCGCGATCGCGCTTCCTACGCCTTTGCGCTGGTATCGGTCGCGGCGGTCGTCCAACCGGATGGAACCGGCCGCTTTGCGATTGGCGGCGTGGCGCACAAGCCATGGCGTGTCGATGCGGCTGATGCACGACTTAAGGCCGGTGCCAGAGAGGCGGCCAGAGCGGCATTGGCCGATGCGCGACCAACCGAGCAGAACCGTTACAAGCTCGACCTTGTCGAACGTACGCTGGGCGCAGCCCTGGCTGAAGCAAAGGGCTGAACAGATGAAATTCGAGAAACCAGCCGAAATGAACCCGATCGACCGGATGAAGGTCGTTGGTCAGCCCATCCGCCGCATTGACGGTGAGCTGAAGGTCAGTGGTCAGGCAAAGTATGCCTATGAATGGCATGACCCTGCCGGACGATATGCCTACGGGTACCCGGTCGGATCCGCCATTGCCAAGGGGCATATCCTTGCCATCGATAGTGAGGCGGCTCAGCGGGCGCCGGGCGTTCTCAAAGTGGTGACGACCCTTGATGTCGGTGATCGCGAAAAGGGAAAATTCAATACGGCCAAACTGTTCGGCGGCAGCGAAATCCAGCACTACCATCAGGCGGTCGCAGTGGTCGTGGCGGAAACATTCGAACAGGCCAGAGACGCGGCCGCGCTTCTCAAGATCGAATATGCTGAAGAAGCTGGATCTTTCTCGCTGAAAGAGGCCAAGTCATCAGCCGTGAAGCCGAAAGATGCGGGCGGCTCCGAACCGGATACATCCGTTGGGGATTTCACCGGTGCCTTCCGTTCGGCGGAGGTGACGCTTGACGAAGAGTATTCGACCCCCGACCAGTCCCACTCGATGATGGAACCGCACGCTTCGCTTGCCGCCTGGGATGGTGACGAGTTGACGCTCTGGACCTCCAGCCAGATGATCGACTGGTGGCGCGGTGATCTGGCTACAACACTTGGCATAGACAAGGAAAAGATCACGCTGATGTCGCCCTTCATCGGCGGCGGTTTCGGTGGCAAACTTTTCTTGCGCGCTGATGCAGTTCTCGCAGCCTTCGCAGCCAAGGCAATCGGACGTCCAGTCAAGGTAGCGCTGCCGCGTCCTTTGATGGCCAACAACACTACACATCGTCCGGCCACCATACAGCGCATCCGCATCGGGGCGTCCAAAGACGGCAAGATTTCCGCCATCGGTCATGAAAGCTGGTCGGGCGACCTCGCTGGTGGTCAGCCGGAAGCAGCAGTGATGCAGACGCGTCTGCTTTACGCGGGCAAAAACAGAATGACGGCCATGCGGCTTGCAACCCTGAACCTGGCGGAAGGCAATGCCATGCGTGCGCCGGGAGAGGCGCCGGGATTGATGGCCCTTGAGATCGCCATGGATGAAATGGCCGAAAAGCTCGGCATGGATCCCGTCGCCTTCCGCAAGCTGAACGACACCCAGATGGACCCGGAAAATCCGGAACGCCCATTCACGCAGCGAAATCTCAATGGATGTCTTGATCTCGGCGCTGAGCGCTTCGGCTGGAAAAATCGGGGCAAGCCTAGGTCTCGCACAGAGGGTAACATGCTGATCGGCATGGGTGTTGCCGCCGCCTTCAGGAACAACCTACTGCTTCCATCTGCTGCACGCGTTCGGCTCGATCAAAGTGGTACCCTGACGGTCGAGACAGACATGACGGACATCGGCACGGGCAGCTATACAATTATCGCGCAAACCGCAGCGGAAATGCTCGGGCTTCCGATCAACCGCGTGGCTGTGCATCTGGGTGACAGCCGTTTCCCGGTCTCCGCTGGCTCAGGTGGGCAGTTCGGCGCCAACTGTTCCACCTCAGGCGTTTATGCGGCTTGCGTGAAGTTGCGCGAAGCAATCGCCGCCAAGCTCGGTTTCAATTCGGCAGATGCCGTGTTCGAGGATGGCCAGGTGCGGCTCGGAAACCGCGCTGTGCCTCTGGCTGATGCGGTCGGCACTGAAGGTCTGACCGGCGAGGACGGGGTTGAGTGGGGCGATCTCTCGGAGACACATCAGCAATCGACCTTCGGTGCGCACTTTGTCGAGGTTGGCGTTGACAGATTTACGGGTGAAACGCGCATTCGCCGAATGCTGGCTGTCTGTGCGGCTGGCCGCATTCTCAATCCGGTCACTGCCCGGAGCCAGGTCATTGGTGCCATGACGATGGGTGTGGGCGGCGCGCTGACGGAAGAGCTTGCTGTTGACGAGCGTCGCGGCTTCTTCGTCAACCACGACCTGGCAGGCTACGAGGTGCCGGTTCACGCCGATATTCCGCATCAGGAAGTCATCTTCATGGAGGAGGCCGATCCCTATTCGTCACCCATGAAGGCGAAGGGCGTTGGCGAACTCGGTCTTTGCGGCGTGTCTGCAGCGATTGCAAACGCCATCTATAATGCGACAGGCGTACGGTTGCGCCATTATCCGCTGACCCTCGACAAGATGTTGCACCAACTGCCCGATGTAGCATGACTTATACGTTACGATGGCCCAGTCCGTGTTGCGGCTGGGCCGTCATTGACGCGGCTTGCGGAATATCATGGCCAGAACTCGATAGCCTCGTCAATTTCCTTTTTTGATCGAAGAGGGCTTGGGATTTCTTTAACTTTGGTCCGCAGGCACCTTTTTTATCTCAAGCCCTTGGAACATAATCGCCTTCGTCCACTTTACAGCTTGATTCAACGTGCAGCCACTCGATCCTGACAATCAATTTCTGAGCTTGAGCGAGCTAACACTACATGCGGGTGTCACAAAGCTTGTCGTTCATGCTTGGGAGCGACGCTACGGCCTAAAGCCACAAACTCGGACAGGATCAAAAAGGCGTCTTTACACCTTCGAGCAGGCAGAGCGTTTCCGCCTGCTGAAGAAAGGTAGTGATGCAGGTTATCGCATCGGTAGCCTGATTGGATACTCGCTGGACGATCTCTACCGACTTGAGAGGGAACTCGATGTCCAAGCCGGACTGGCTATAGGCTTCGACCTGCTAACATCCAAAAAGCTTGAAGAGCTCGAAGTCTGGTTGATCCAACTTTCCGAACAGCAGAGCCTCGATAGCTTCATTCTCCACAGCGTCCCGTATCTCATGCAAAATCTTGGAAAGCTTTGGGTCGGCCAACAGATTTCCATTGCAGACGAGCATTTTGTAACGGCCTGCGTCAAACGCATCCTACTTGGCAAACTTCACATGATGTCGCCAGCGCCCAGAGTAGCGCCATGGATCGTGGCGACAACGCCAGAAGGTGACAGTCATGAATTGGGCGCACTCTGCGCTGCAATTCTGGCCAGACGAAATGGCTGGAACGTTCTCTATCTTGGCCCAAACTTGCCCGCTTCGGAAGTTGCCCGACTAAGCAACCGCTATTCAGCACGCTACATATGTCTGAGTACAAGTAGCTTCTCCCCAAAGCGTCTCAGCAGTTATCTACTAAGTCTGGAAGAATGTACTGGTCCGGACACGATGATGATCGTCGGTGGAGCATCAACTTCGACACTGGCAAGCTCAGAACGCCGAATCGTCTTGAATGCGCTCGAAGATATGATCCAATATCTAGTTTTTGATTAGAAATTGCCTATCCAGTAGACCATGCGATTTTTTACCTATGATTCTTTGCTAGAATAGGAGTTGTGAACATATACATACTTGCCAGTAATTAGCGAATTCTCAATTTTTGTCTATTTTAATGGCCTCAAATAGCGCACCGTGATTGAATGCGAGGGGGTTGAAATGAGCATTGCGTCAGTTCTTAAGTTGAAATCTGCTGTCAAGGATTTTGCACTCGACGCATTACAGGCAAACGTTATGGTTGCCGATGCTGGGTTCAATATCGTGTACATGAATCCTTCAGTCATCGAACTGCTCAAAAAGGCAGAAAATGATCTGAAAAAGGATCTGCCCCGCTTCAGTGTCGACAAGCTGATTGGCAGCAACATAGACGTATTCCACAAAAATCCCTCTCACCAGCGAAATATGTTGAATAGTCTTCGTGATCGACACAGTGCGACGATCCGGGTTGGCGGACTGATATTCGATCTCGTCGTCACGCCGTTGATGAACCGCGAGAAGCTGGCGGGCTTTGTTGTCGAGTGGGCGGATGCCAAGGCACGTCTTCTGAATGTTGATTATGCTGCTCAGATCGCAGCCATCAGCCGGTCGCAGGCTATCATCGAATTCGATGTTGATGGCAACATCATGGGAGCCAATGAGAACTTTCTCAAGCTCATGGGATATACCGCGGCTGAACTCATTGGCAAAAACCACAGCATTTTCGTCGCGCAAGGCTTTTCCGCCACGGATGAATATAAGCATTTCTGGAAAGAGTTGCGCGAAGGACGATATCAGGCCGCTGAGTTCAAACGCTGGACGAAAAGCGGGCAGGAAGTGACGATTTCCGCATCGTACAATCCCATTCTTGACATCCATGGCAAGGTTGTGAAGGTGGTGAAATTTGCGACTGACGTCACCGCACGCGTTCAAACAGTGGGTCAACTGGGTGAAGCATTGAAACGTCTTTGCTCGGGAGATTTCGCGTTCAAGCTTTCTCAGCCTTTCGCCCCGGAATTCGAGTTTTTGCGCCACGACTTGAACCAGTCGGTGAGCCAGCTTTGCGAGACCTTCCAGAAGATTTCGAGCAGTATCGAGGTCATCACTCAGGGTACACGCGAAATCTCAGAAGGTGTGTCGGCTCTCTCAAGCCGAACGGAAGGACAAGCAGCAAGCCTTGAGGAAACGGCTGCAGCACTTGAGGAAATTACCTCGAACGTTGGAGCATCTGCACAACGTGCACAGGAAGCGCGCGATGTTGCAGGGACTGCAAAAACAAGCGCGCAACAGTCTGGCGAAGTCGTGGCCAAAGCGGTCGATGCCATGAGCAAGATCGAAGAGTCCTCATCGAAGATCTCCAGTATTATTGGTGTTATTGATGAAATCGCATTCCAGACAAACCTGCTGGCGTTGAACGCGGGTGTCGAAGCGGCAAGGGCTGGCGAAGCAGGCCGAGGTTTTGCCGTCGTAGCTCAGGAAGTGCGTGAGCTGGCGCAACGCTCTGCCAAGGCAGCTAGGGAAATCAAGGACCTCATTCAGAACTCCACTGGTGAAGTGGCCACGGGCGTAAAGCTTGTGCGTGATACGGGCGGAGCGCTGCAGGCAATCAGTGACCTTATCGTACAAATTAACGATCATGTCGTCGCAATCTCCACCGCTGCCAAAGAGCAATCGACGGGGCTCTCCGAGGTGAATGGCGCGGTGAACAGCATGGATCAGGCGACTCAACAGAACGCTGCCATGGTCGAAGAAAGCAGCGCCGCTGCAGCCACACTGGAGAATGAGACGCAAACACTACGCTCTATGATGGCTTCCTTTGATCTAGGCAACACTACACGCAGCAATGTCAGAACAGGATATCATCGCGCCGCGTAGCGTACATAGGATCAAATGGGAGTGCTGTCCGGCTTTACGTCCGGATTGCGTAAAATCAGATAGAATTTGCATTCTAGAGCGGGGCTCGACCTGATTGAATCATTCTGCAACAATGGATTTTCGTCAGGATCAAGGATTTTGCCGAAGGGCATATCTGGATATATGTCCGAGGCGAAAGCCGCCGATAGTGGCGAAAATGCATGTCGCCCACCGGCCACGCCGCTTTGCCGAGGCAAAGCGACAAGCGTGTCCGGCACTTCAAATGCTTGCCGGATTGAAAGGCAATCCGGCGGGAGGGTTGGACGAAACCGGCCATCCACTTTGTCGAAGTGCTTGGGCGTAGCTTAAGGCTACGCCACGCGCCCATCGTCCCAAGTGGAACGAACCGGTTTGAGCCAATGGAAGATGCACGGGGTCCCCTACAGGATAAGCGGCTGTGACGGCGTTCTTTACAAAGCTTGATATGCTCGTTCCAATAACTAACGTCTATTCTTGCCGGACCGCTTTCTAGATGGCTGAAATCTATTCGCCAACGCCGCTCTATCATCGCATCTATGCCGTCATGCGCGAGCGGATTATCAAAGGTTATTATCCTAGCGACGTTCCGGTCCCAAGCGAGGCAGAACTGTCCGAGAGCTTTTCGGTCAGCCGGATCACCATCCGCAAGGCAATGGAAATGCTGACAGCGGAAGGGCTAGTTACGCGCACGCGCGGACGCGGCACGTTCGTCAACGACCGGATCAAAGAAAACCAGCTCAATCGTGCCGTGGTGTCCAATATCAACGGGCTGTTCAGCTATCTCAATGCGGTTGGTCAAAGCACACGATTAAAAGTTATCAGCCTTGAGCTTGGCGAGGCGCCGCCACGAATTTGCGCGCAAATGGGTGTTTCGCCGACAACTCCGCTGGTTCGTGCGGTACGCGTTCGCATTCTCGATAAGCGCCCCTATTCCCTATCCATCGCCTATCTCTTGCCTGAAATCGGCCAGCCGCTAAGGCGGCAAGATCTAGCAACAACGAACATGATCGACCTGGTTCAGCAGGCTGGTGCAACAGTGGAGCAGGTCGAGCAGACATTAACCGCGACCCTCGCCGACGATTACGCCGCCAAGCATCTCGAAATTCCGGTTGGCGCACCGCTGATGCTCGTCAATCGGCTGTTTTTCAATGCAAATCTCACGCCGTTTTACGTAGCCGAGATCTTCTACTGCGCTGACCGCTACGAGTATCGCGTGTCTCTGAAAAGAGAAGACGGCAAGGATTTCTCTCTCGGGAACTAGGTCGTGGTGATGATTTAAGGATTGGGATTCCCAAAAGAGCGCAAATCGGATTCAAAGCTGATTTTGGAGATC
>NZ_JALJQZ010000056.1 GCF_022968395.1 Affinirhizobium lemnae | reverse complement strand
TCTGCGGTTAAACCAACTTGAGTTCTGGATACGTTCTCAAAAGTCGGACAGATTCACCACTTTCGTGTCGTGACGCCCTGTAGCGGCTTGCCACGCGCGGTACCGCATGGCGACAAAGCCCACAAATGCTAAAAAGGTGATGATACCGGCAACGATCAGCATGTCGCCCGATCTGGCATACGCGCTCCAAGGGATCGTTACGAGCAACCATACGAGAGCGAACTGAACGAAGATGCGGGCACTACGCCTGAAATGGTCCTGCCGTTGGCGCGCCGTGGCGCTTAACCACGCCCCGTGGTGCCTTGCCAGCTCGTCGAGGCTTACGCTCGATCCGCAACCGTCGCAGCGTCGTACCTCTTTATCGGCTGTGAGCATGAGCGAGCCGGAGCCACAACGGGGGCAGGCCGCACGATCATGGGCGAGTGCGCCTCGTAATGCCTCTGCTGCGTAGCGGTGCTCCCGCTTGATGATTTCCGGTTTCATGCGAACTGGCGATTTTAATGCCATGGCCTGCCTCCGTGAATAAACAAATCAGAGAGCAAGTTACGCCACATATTCTCTAAGAAATAAAGTTCAATTGGAAATTGATCTCCATTCCGAATGTTTCACATTGTTTTTTAATTTCAAAACGTTGTGAAACTATTCTGGCCGCTGATTCACCAATCCGCTAAAATAACTCATTACTGTTACAAATACATTGTTGCGAGATTTCGGAACGATGTGAAAGCGGGGTATTACTGTGGTTGATCGACCAGATATCACTGAGCTTTTCACGCCTGTTGATCAGAGCGCGTCACTTATTTTCCTGCGCCGCATTCTCGGCTGCACTTTTGATTATCTCTGGGTGCCAGGTGGCGGTTCGGCTCCGTCCGGGGGAACTTGTGACAACACCAACGATATTCTCGCGCAGCTTGTAACTACGTTGAACTGGGCGATGCTGGCGGTGATCGCGGTAGTCGCGACATACCTCATATTCGCGTCACTCAAAGACACGGCCAACGATGGCGAAGCGGGCGGACGGTCTACGAACCCGAGTTGGACACTGGTCTTAGCGGGCGTAGGTGCGATTGCATGCTTTCCTGCGTTCAACGGCTTCAACGCTCTCCAGATTGGAGCGATGCAGGTTGCGGTGTGGTCGTCTGGTCTTGGCGACCAGCTATGGAAAACGGCCGGGGCGCACATGGCGAACGCCAACACAGTCAATGCGGCTTTTGTCAGCAAAGGCAGTGATGGCTGGTTCTTTAACGATCCAGCAACCGAGAAATCTCTTCGGGAGCAGATCGCGGCAGGCTTGGCAGCTCGTGTCGCTGGTGAGATTTGCCGAACCACAGTGACCAAAAGCACGGCCTCTATGGCGACACCTGAAGGTGAGGTCACGACAATCACGCCCCTACCAACAACGACATCTGACAGCGATGGCTATGTCCAGACCGTGTTGACCTACAGAGCCGGTAAGGGGTTGGGCAACAGCGTAGGCCTGTGTGGGGGCGTCAGCGTGTCCTACGCCACGGAAAAAGCTCAGCTACCTGCACAGTCGAGTGGGACGCTCACCCCTGACAACCTCGGCTCTCAGGCCGAACTCAGCCGCTCGTTGGCCCGCTTCCAAGCCAGAGCTGCCAAAGAGGGTGCAGATGCCCTTATCTCGGCCATCCAAAGCGAAGGCGACAGCCTGCACAAAACACTGTTTCCTGAAAACGGGGTGCGTTTGAGCGGTCCTGAACAGATGGCGGCAATTGAACGGGCAGTGAAAAATACCATCGATACCGCCAAGAAGGCGATGAAAGATGCCGTCGCCCAAGCTCCCGCTGAGTTCAAACAACACACCAGCGCAGCCATGGCTGGAAATCAGAACAATGGTTGGTTCTACGCCGTCCTCTACCAGCGTGTTTTGGTCAACGCGACATCCACGCTCAGCCAGCTTGGCTTAGGTGGAACAGAAGTTAGGAGCAACAAGCCTGTCGAGAACCTTGGCCGTGCCATCGGCTGCGAGGGCTTCCTACTTAATCAGTGCTCCAACGAACTGAATGTGTTTTTCCGGCAATACAAAAGCGATCTTGATGCTTTGGCACAAATGGAAGGCACGTTTCAAAATGCCTCCGCCAACTCAAGCACATACGGGGTTAATGCCGAGTCGATCGGAAACGCAAACTCTGGTGGCGGTCTCGTTTCGCAGTCTCTAAACAAAGCAATGCTGAGCTTGGCAGGTGTAAAGGCTTCCGAGGGAGAGGGCTGGACTGATCCAATCCCACAAATTCAAGACACAGGCTCCAACATCATTGCCCTCGGATCGAGCATTAGCGCGGTAGCGGCAGGCGGCTCGGTTGTTTCCTCTGTAGCAAAAGGAACGGGTATCGGAATTGTAGGAGAGCTGGTGTCATCAGCAGGTATCGTTGGCTATACGCTCCTTGGCATTGGCTTCATCTTGGCGGTTATCGTCCCCTATATGCCGATAATCTACTTCTTCCTTGCCGCTCTCTCATGGCTGATTATGGCCGTCCAGATGATAATCTTTGCGCCCTTCTGGATCATGCAGATGTTCTATCCCAATCGGGGCGGGGGGCTTCAAGGGACCAGCATCGCCCGCGCTCTCTCATTGCTTCTGGCGTTGCTGATGCGCCCCGCGCTGATAATAATCGGCCTTATTTTTTGTATGCAGCTGATGCGGGTAGGGGCCGATTTTCTAACCTCAATATTCCTGCAATCGTTCAACGTACTCGCCTATTCAGGACCAAACTTAATTTCCAGCTTCGCCAACATGGCTTTGGCCGTGGGAAGCTTCCTTCTCTACATGTCAGCCATTGTAGCTCTCGTGGCCATATGCTGCGGCCTCATAGACGGTCTTGGCGATGCAGTTATGGAGGCTATCGAGTCGGGACTTAGCAGATTCCAAGGATCGCTCGGGCAACGTGGCGAAGGAATGCTTGGCAGTCCGACAGCCGCCGCAGCGGCGATTGGGGCGAGTGTCGGCGCACGCGGGCGGGGCGCACTTGCTGGCACAACGAAACAAATCGCTGATCGCTATCAAAGCCGACTTGGAGGGAGCAGGAAATGATTATCATGTCGCGTCAATTGTTGTGTTCAATCTTATGCATCAGCTCTATCTCAATGGCGGCTCTAGCGCTTCCTGCGCACGCCGATCAGCTCACGCTCACGAAGCTTCGCGCACCGGAAAGCCAAGACCCGAAAAACGGGATTGGCCGGATCATGCGCGACGTGTGGGCCGACGCGATAGAAGCAACGGGCGGGCGGGCCTATAGCTTCTCCTACGGCCTGTTTAAGGTCGGGCAGGCGCAATATCTCGTCTCATCCTTCCGCTCGGCCGAGTCCTGCCGGGTGGATGAATGCACATGGAGCGTGCAGCGCCTCACTCCCTCCTACGAGGTCGCCACCTCGGGCAAGCCCTTCACCGCCTGCGGGGCGCTGAACCAGCTCGACGTGATCAATGGCAAACTGTCCATCTGTGAAACGGAGGTCGATCTGCCATGATCCTCCGTCGCTCCACCTTCGCGGCCAGCCTCTTGCTGGCGACAACCGCCCTCACAGAGGCCCGCAACGCTCAGCCAACCGCGACAGATTGCGGGGGCTTCATGCGCAACATCCGGCAGTCGGAAGGCTCCGGCGACTACTCCACCAACACAGGCAACGGCTTCTATGGCGCGTATCAGATGGGCGACGAGGCCCTGCAGGACGCCGGTTACATGGATGCCAACGGCAAATGGACCGGCAAAGACGGGGTAAACTCCCTGCAGGACTATCTGTCGAACTCAACCGCTCAGGACAACGCATTCCTTGCCTATGGGGAGAAGAACCTTGGCTACCTGGGCAACTGGCAGCAGTATATCGGCCAGACCATCAACGGCGTTCCTGTGACGCGCGCCGGTCTGATTGCCGGAAGCCATCTTGTCGGGGCCGGGGGGCTAAAATACTGGCTAACGAGCGGCGGCGATTGCACCAACAAGGGCACCGGCTCCGACGCGGTAGACGGAAATGGAACCTGCGCCGGGACATATGTCGGGGAAAATCAGGTGAACGAGCAATGCACGGGCGGGGAGGGTGGCGGAGCCGGTTCCTGCTTGGCGGCTCACCCGGTCACAAGCCCGGTAATCTTTTCGGAATATGGGGCGTGGGACCGTCCCGGCGCTGGCGCTGGCAATGGCTGGCATCGTGGATCGGATATCTATCCGAAGGATGCTGTAGGTCAAGCATCGAGCGGCAAGCAGCTCTTTGCCGCCCATGACGGCAAGCTCACTTTAGGGGGCATGGGTGTGATGGTGACGGGCGATCAGTTCCGCACGCTTTATCTGCACTCTTATTCCCGGCCCGATCCTCGGGACGTGAAGGCAGGAGAGGAAATCGCCAAGATCGGGGACAACAAGTCGGCCGGAAAGCCGCACTTGCATTTTGAGGTTCAGGTGCCCGCAAGCGCGGTTTCAGCAACGAAGTGCGTGCCGGGGTCCAGCACCGACGATTGCGCCTTTCCAGAGGGTGGAGGAAAGCGCGATCCGAACGGATACGCCACGGCGGACTCTCTGAAGGCCGCATCACCTAAGACGTGGTTTTATGTAAACCCGGAACGCTACCTGAAGGAGCGTATACCGGTTATCGGCATGGCGGCGGTGCGTGCCGGTCGCAGCCAATCCCTACAGAACACATGCACGCCCGGCCAGACCGTCGCAGAGACACCGACCAGCTCCGGCGAAAGCGTGAACACGAACACGATGGCATCAGGCGACGGCACATACATGACCAGCTCGGGCAGCGCTGTGGCGAATGCCGACGCCGATCTGCGCTCACTCGCCATCAACATGACGCGGCAAAGCGCGCTTGAGCTGCGCGCAGCGTCCTCGATGGCGCAGAACCTCCAAGGCCGCACCGACAGTTCTATCGCGCATATGCTGATGCTGATGACGCGAAACGGGGACGGCCTATGAGGATCTACGCGGCGATTGCCGCCACTACTCTCTTTTCGTCCGCGTCGGTGGCCGGTGCGAATGAACATGCGCTTGATGGACGATATGCCTTCTATCAGGCCGCGACAGCCGCCGAGATGGACAGGGGGCCGCGCAACGACGCGGATTGCCGGAAGTTCATCGCCTCGGCGCTATTCGAGAGCCGGAACCGAAGCGAAGATTTGCAGATTTCCGGCAACCGTTGGCAGGACAATCAAGACGTTACCTTGGTGACCGGAAACGTCATCCTGAAAACGAGTAAAGGCGGCGTGATCCCTTTTACGATTGATATCGAAAGTGAAGGGGACAGCGGACCTGCAAAAGGCACGGTGAAGCGAGTAGGCCAATTGGGCTTATCGGTCGCGATCTCCGGGCAGGTCTTGCACTACTGCAAGATGGGTGACTGATCGGGGAGGGGTGCCGATGCTGATACTCGGCTTTAGCACCTGCTGTAACCATGGCATGCGATACCGCGAGTTTTGGGCCGAAGATGGAAGCAAGGGTCGATATGAGATCGGCCCTTGCAGCGAGTGCGGCGGCAGGGGCGTCAACTGCTTGGACTGTGGCGATGCGCACGCGATCCCGCGAACCCTGCACCACGGCGCGCCATGGCTGTGTGACGAATGCGACTATCAAAGGGTACTGCGGCAGGTGCTAGCGACCAAGGCAGAGATAATTAGAGAGCGGAACGCCTGAGCATTACCGTTTGCGCAACTCGTCTAAAATGGCCGTCTGCGTTTCGAGGGTTTTGCGCTGTAGCTCGATGAGCTGGTCTAGGCGGTCGTTGGTGTCGAGCCGTCGAATTTCAGAATGCACCAACAGGTTGGCAAGGTGGCTAAGCGGATGGTCAACGACCTCTTTCAAGCCAGCGCCATTGAAAAACCCCGGATCGAAGTTCTCCCTGACTTCCTTTTCAGGATTTCCCGATTTTTTCCGACTGAAAAAGCTCATTGAAATAATCTCCTTCTGGCAACCCGATCTCCGCGCCCTCGATCTCTGAGTATATGGCTAACATGATTTCATAGAAGCCGCGCCTATTCAGCCAAGAAAAAGCCGCTTGCTGCGAGAGAGCGAAAAGGTTGCTCTCAATCACGAGGAAATATCCGCCCTCACCATGATACAGCGCTTCCGTATAGCAGCGCGCCGCCCTGATCCGCTTGCGATCCTCGTAGAGAGCAAGCCTTTCATAGGCTGTCACCTCGGCCGACCCTACAATTTCTCGCACTCTATCAAGCATGGAACCCGATCCTCGTTTACAAGTCGGATTCTGTCCCTAACTGTTCCGAAAATCAAGACTTTCGGAACAGTTTTGAAACCCATTAAAATCAAGGGGTTGCGCGCTCCGAAAATCTGTTCCGAAATAGGGGCATGTTTTATGGGTATGCACGAGTCTCGACGGCAGGGCAGGACCTCGGCGGACAAGTCGAAAGGCTCAAGGCTGCGGGGTGCGATCCTATCTTTCTGGAAAAGGTGAGCGGGGCGAAATCTGATCGCCCCGAGCTGCGCCGCGCGCTGAAGGCGCTCACACCAGGTGACGCCTTAGTGGTGGTCGCCGTGGATCGACTTGCCCGCGACACCCGCGACCTGCTCAACATCCTGCACGAGGTGAAGGAAGCCAAGGCAGGATTCCGGTCGCTGAACGAGCCTATCGTAGATACGACCTCGGAACTGGCTGATGTGGTGCTGGCCGTGCTCGGGATAGCGGCGAAGTGGGAACGTGCGCGGATGATCGAGCGCACGGCAGCAGGGCGCGCGCAGGCGGTAGCGCGAGGGGTTAAGCTTGGCCGCAAGCCGAAGTTGACCCCATTGCAGCAGCGGGAAATCAAAGCTCGGCTCGCTCAGGGTGAGGGGCAACGCGAACTGGCGCGGTCCTACAATGTAGGTGTAGCAACAATTGCGAGACTGATCACCTCAGAGAAATCTGAAGAAGAATAACAACCGCCGTTCAACAGAGTGATGCTCGGCGACTGTGACACAGGTGGAAATTTCGACAAAAATAGCAGTATTTTATTCAACGAAATCAATGCCATTTCGACACATGCGAAAAACACCTGACGACACATGTATACATGTTATTAATAGCGCAGTGTGACATCAGGACATTCGCGTGTTGAAAAGTGAGATTGAAATTTTCTTAGAACGGCATGGACCGTGCCTCACAACCGAGCTTACGGCGCATCTTACGCGAAATGGAAATGTGTCACCCAGCGCAGCCAGGCAGCGCGTTAAGCGAATGCCGGAGAGTATCAAAAGGCTGGCATTTCTACCGTTTCCTCGCAACGCTCGGTTCGTTTATCTAAAGAAGGACTACGGCTCGCCACTCTTCTGGCACAACCTGATTGCCGCCTTCAATAACACTAACTCGATCTATGGCGCAGCCTTGGGCGCAATTTCTGCAAGGAATGGTATAGTTCCTGAGCCACATTTCGCGATTGTCTGCGGGGCACCTACACGGCAGAAAAAGCACGTTTCGGCTGACGTAGTTCTAGAGCGCCTTCTGCAAGCGAGCTTGTTAGAACGTAGACATGTCGAAGGCTTAGGCCCCTGCATCATCTTGCCCCAGAATGGCGAAATCACTGACATATCCGCGCTTGATGTCCGCTCACGATTGTTAGGCGAGGATTTGATACTCAGTGCTGTAGCGGCGTGGGCACGAAACAACGGTTTTGTCAGCTATGGTCGGGTGCAAGCTCGTTCGTTCGATAAAGCTCCTGATGTTGGAACAACCGTCTGGGATCTCGTCGGCCCTTGTTACCTCCATGCAGTCCAGCCAAAGGTTCTGAAAGAGGGCAAGAAACGCCCTGCATTCTTAGCCGTAGATGTTCTCAATAAGAGGGTTGGCGTCCACGACGTTACAGCATTCGTCAGGAAGTGTGAGACAGTACGGCAACTTTCACGCGTCACATGCATACAGATGTTCGTCAGCGCTGGTTACACCAAAGATGCTCGCGAACTGCTCAAAAGTAAGGGCATAATAGCAGCGACGACCAAATCTCTTTTTGGCCGTGATTTTCAAACTGCGCTAACCGAGCTCCAGACATTTTTCCGGCAGATAATCGTTTCCTCGTCAATCGATATCGAGAAGCTGGACCACCTCTTATCCCGATTCCGGGATATTGAAGGTGCAAGCCAGCAAATTCGCGGCACGCTCTTCGAATTCATTGCTGAGAAGATTGCCGCTTATGAATTCAGGTCGAGCACTATTCACCTCAACAGGGTCTTCTCCGATCCCGACAGCGTGAAAAAACGAGCTGAAGCCGATCTAACCATTGAGGGAGGCCGAACTCTTTTCTTCATTGAATGCAAAGGCACTGCCCCCTACGGCCTTGTTCCGCACGAGCAGTTTCGAAAGTGGATTCAAGAGCAGGTCGCAACGATCTACGCGGCTACCCGCAAAAGGCCAGAATGGGCCAATCGGGAAATTACCTTCGAGTTTTGGGCAACCGCTCCATTGGGTGCGGAATCACAAGCGCTTTATGATCAAATGCTGGAAGAGTTGAATACCAATCGGTATAAATTGCGTGTTCGGTTGGGAGCAGAATTGGCCCAGATTTGCGAGGATATGGGCGACGAAAGTGTGATAACCGCGTTCAATAAGCACTTTGTTGACAGAGGGCGAAGCGTAGAAGGTCCATTCTCAGGCTGATAGCTCTCGCTCTCTGTTACGTTCTATCCGTGAATGGTGTCACCGATTTTGGAAACATCAACCAAAACTGCTTGGCCAGTTTCAGCCCAGATTTTCATTCCATCTTCTGGCTCGCCTTCGTAGATTTTGGCCGGTTCTTTGCCCGGAAATCTCACATACCCGAGTTCGGGTGAGCCAGTGGTTTTTCGCCCGATCTCCTTGGCATTCTTGTCTAAGAACACCTCATGCACGGCCACCACGTCACCCTGCTGATCTGTTACTGCGAATACCGTTGAGTTGTTTTTCTCATGATATCTCACGCAGTCAGGATACGATTTTCCTTTGTTCATTTTCGACGGTCTCCGGTTACTGATGCGGCTAGCCCCCGTAGGCCCGCTCTCTCACATAGGGCTGTAGGGCCGTAGGGGGCGGGTTATGGGGCTCAAGGCCGGATGCTCGTAGCAGATCGCCGGGACGGCTTGCCCTGTCCTGTATTGGCAAACGGCTGCATTCCACGTTGAGGCGGCAATGATGGTGGAGGCTTCACTGATTTGTCTTCTACCCCAAAGTAGTCCAGAGCATCGAAATAGTTGCGACTTCCAAAGCCCTCGTACTTATCGACTTCGAGAATTACGGCATCCTTCACGTCCAGTGGCGGCGGATCGGCGGGCACTTCATCGTCAATTATGAGCGCAGTTATATCGGTGGCCCCGCGCGTCCATTGCGCCATTTCCTGCCATTTAGTGGAGTTTTGAAGAACAGGCAGCATCCAATCAGGATGCCAGATATCACGTCGCAAGCCTTGATCTATCAACCTCTCAATCAACTCTTTCCGACCATGGGGCCACACTTTGCGCCACGTCGAGGAAAGAACCAATCTTGCGTCAGCCAGGTCGCACAAATCTACGATCAAGCCTATGCTACCGGGGTCTAGCTGAAGGTCTTTTATCCGGTCCTCGACGCGCTGCGGGTACAGCGCCTTATTGTGACGTGATTTCCAATACCGGACGGAAAGGAGCACTCCGTCTATATCAAGGAAAATGACCCTTTCGAAAGCAAATTTGCGCCGGAATAATTTGAATTCCTTATCGAAGTCTTTGACTGACTGAGGTGTGATTTTCAGCTTTTTCTCGAAGTCTGAATACACATCTCTCGCATAATCCTCGTACCCGCGCAGGGCGTTCGCAAGTTGCTCTAAACGCTCGGGACCGTCAATTTTCTGATGGCACTGCCACGCGCGCCACAGCTCTGTAGCGCCCTTTTGAGTCTCGTCGTAGCCTTCACGCCATATCGCGGGATCGAACTGATCTTTATCCGAAAGCGTCACGATCAATCGGCGGAGGTCTTCGGCATTCTCCTCGAACATCCGTGTTTGCCGATCCAGCCAGTCATTCGCTTTGCTTTTGGCGTGACCCACGAGCATAAGAATTTCGCCGGGTAGATACTCTCGCATTCATATGCCCTCCTAACATTTGGCCTAGCGGTCCCATTGGTCGCTACGGTGTTCGCGAAGCTCGTTTGTTGCTTCCTTCGTACCGTCACCCGCCCGTTGCTTGGACGCTTCGTAAGCAGCCTTACGATCAAAGGGCTTGTCCTGCGTGGTCCGGGCTTCCCGCTGCGCCAGCTCGGCCTGATACGCCGCTTTGCGGTCATTCGGTTGCGGCGTCTTCGCGGCGGCGCTGGCCTCTCGTCCATGCTGCGCATCGACAGCGGCAATCTTAGCCTGCCACTGGCTTTGAGCCTCACTAGATGCGGTCGAGGCCGCGCTTTCGCTGTTCCCGATCCCCTCGTCCATCGCTGAACGATGCTCGCCGGTCAGCTTCTCTTGGTTGGCCTTTTCTGTTTCCCTGTGATGGTCGTTCTTGGCCCTGACGATGTTTTCGCCTTCGCGCTTTGCGTCCTCGAATGTGGGAAATGCCTTTCCTTCCGTCATTTTTATGGGGTTCCTTTCTGTTAGCTCCGATCAAACCTCTCGCTGAGATCTGGCTTTTGCTGATTTGCTGCTTTCTCGGCGTCCGCTCTCTTTTGCGCCTCGTCCTCGGCGGCATACCTGCTGCCAATGACGCGCGGCACCTTCGGCGTGACATGTCCAGCGGGACGATTGTCGGGCACAGCTTGCGGCTCTGGCTGCTTCTCGGCGGGAGGCGCTGCTTTCGCCTTTTTCATGGCTTCGTATGCTGCGGCGCGATCAAACGGCCTGCTCTGTGTGTCTGATCGATTGTCTGCGGTAGGCGAAGCTTTGGCCATCTTCATCGCCTCGTAATCTGAGGCACGATTAAACGGCCTGCTCTGTGGTTCCAGACGGCGCGCGTCCGGAACATGGGTTCGCGCGTCGTGACTACGTGCGGCCCGATCTGCTTCGGCCTTATCACGGGCAGCGAAATAGTCTGCCTTCCGGTCGAACTCACGGGTTTGCTGCGCTTGGGTGGCAGACGATGCCCGTTCTAACGCTTCCTGCGCTACTGGCTTGGCACGGCCATCTTCGTTGCGCCTTGCATCCGCGCGATAGGGCTTCGTTCCTTGTGCCTTTTCAGATCGCGTCCACTCTGAGCGATCCCCGTATAGCTGCTTCCATGCTTCGCGAAGTTTCGCCCGCTCACCGTCCTGCCGCTCGACCAGAGCGCCGCGTTCCGTCTGAAACACATTGCGGTGCTTTGCCAGTTCCTGCGAGCGCTCGCCTTTAAGATCGGACACCTCTTTATCGACAATGGATTTCAGGCGGGAGGCCAGTTGCTGCCGGGTCAGCTCCTGCGCCTGCAAAAAAGCCTGCTCTCGCGCACGTGAAGAAAACACGTTGGCGAGGGTGGCGGTCAAAAGCCCCCGGTCATCAAGCTGGCCGGTGCTCTGCTGGTGCCGCGCTGCGCTCCATGCGTTCAACACGACGCCGCCTAGCGACTTTTCGCGCTGACTGAACTTCCGTTCGGCCGCACGCTTCCCACGATAATGCTCGGCCCAGATCGGTTTGCACTCGGCCTTGTGCCGCTCGATCGTCTCTGCGATCGCGGCGGCGCTCGATCGGTAAATATGATCTCGACCGGCCTTCTCACGCGCAGCCAGGTCGCGCCACTGGTCGCTGTGCTGGACCTTCTGACTAGCGCCAAGCTCCCGGAGCATTACAGCACGGGTCTTCGGGTCGTGCGCCTGCTCCTTCGCCGCGGCGCGCTTCTGTTCGGTGTATCTGCGGCGCTCGGCCTTGTCCGCGTTCTGCTCGCGCTGTTCCCGCTTCTCCTCGCGCCGGGGCGTCAGAATCCGCCCACGCTCGCGCTCGTACTGGTTCGCCCAATCCGACAGCTTGTAGAAATTATTGTCGGTCTTCAGCATGCTCCCATTTTCCGGGTCCACCCGGTTCAGCGTCACATGCACATGCGGGTGATCCTGATCCGTATGGCAGACGATTACCGCTTGCCGGTTTTCCGCTCCGAGCACCTTCAGGCTGGCATCGACCGCCCGCACCATCTCGTCACGGGTGAGGGTCGCAGCTTCGTCTGGATGCCATGAGAGCGAATAGGTCTGAACGACCTTCGTGGATTTCCTGCCGGTGTTGGGAAGCCCGGCGCGAGCCTTCAGCTCGTAGGCCTGCTTGGCCGTCGCGACCATGACACGCAGCGCCGTGTGCATGTCGTCGGTCGCCATATTGCGCGTCTCCGTCCACGCCACACGTTGGCTCGTGGTCGGGTGCGGAGAGGCGGCATCCTCCCGCTTGTCGTGCAAGTAATAGTTGAGCGCGCCTTTGAAGTTGCCGCCCGGTTTGCTGACGTTAGGCACCATCGTGCGCCAGCCTTTCCAGCGCGGCCCGGACTTCGGCCATGGTGTCCGCGATGTCGTTCGGGATGCCTTGGCCGAAATGCAGGGCCTTGAGGATCTGAGCGAGGTTCACACCGACACGATTGACCTCGGCAATCGCTCGGTCGTCGGTCGCGGCACGCGCCGGCGTGATCGCGATCCCAAGGACGGCCCGACGCGCGAACTCCGCAACGGACAACCCGGCGCGCGCGGCTTGGGCCTCGACGTGAACGCGTTCAGCCGCTGTCAGCCGCACGCCTGACAGTCGCTCGGTGCGCTTCTCGTCAGGCGCTTTGCGGGGTCGCCCGCCTGCGCCTCGGGCCGGTGGCCGCTTGGTCAATCGCCGCTCCTTTCGGGCGTCCTCTGGGGGTTCGGGGCTGCGCCCCGACAAGCGTTTTTGGGTACCAAAAACATAGCTTGTTACCCTCGTATATTGCCGCGTATTGTGTCATACAAGAGGAAGTTTGCAAGTCTCAGATTTGACCCTCTTTTTATGGTGCGAGGTGGAAGGTGATCACAAAGACGGAGCTAAAGGCATGGTTGGGCGGCGAGCAGGACCAAAGCCTGTCACGCATGAAATGGGCCTTCCTGCTGATGGTCGGCCTGTCGGTTTACTCCTTCATCGGAACGAGCGCCGACACCGCGACGGCCCCGCTTGCCAGCCTTCTATGGATGGTCGGAATGGCCCTCTTCCTTGTCGCGACCATCACGGCTTTTCGGCACATGGGCGCGCGCGTCGTAGGCCAGTATGTTTCAGGGACGCACGGGGTTCGCCGGGTCCTGCTGTTCGCGGTCCTGCTGTGGGCGGTCGCGATTGCCTCCGCGACCCTCGCCCGGTTTTTCGTCGGCACGATGCGTGACAATACCGTTCTCGATTCCGGCTATAACAGCTATGTGCACGGCGCACCCACGGTTGTGTTCCTGCTGGCGTCGGCGGTCCTTTTCTTCATGTTCGTGATGCTCGGCCGTTCGGCCTTGAGCACCCCTGAAGGGGTCACCCGTCACCATATGCGGGGTGCTGATTTCGCCACCAAGGACCGGTATCTTACGGAGCTGGAAAAGCGCTATCCAGAGCGTCCACGTGCGGCGGAAATTGCGGGCGTCCCCTTCCCTCCCGGCCATGAGCGTATGCACACCGCAATCGCCGCCTCGACCGGCGCGGGCAAGACCACTGCCCTGCGCGGGCTGCTCGACACGATCCGGGCGCGCGGGGACCGGGCTATCGTTCTCGACAACAACAGCGAGTTCATGCGCGCCTTCCGTCAGGAGGGCGATTTCATCCTGTCGCCCTTCCACGAGGAAACGGTGGGCTGGCGGTTATCGAACGAGGCGCGCGATCTGCATGATTGGGACCGCCTCGCCTCCGGGTTCGTGCCGGAAGGAAACGGCAATTCCGCCGAATGGCACGACATGGCGAAGTCGCTCTTTGGAGCGGTCGGCGCTGGCCTGTTTGAGGTCTATGACGGCACCTTCACCAATGCCGAGCTACAGCGCGTCCTGATCGCGGCCGAGGCCGACGAGCTGGCCCCGCTGGTTGCCGGAACCACGGCCGAGGTTCTGGCTGCGTCCGACGACTACAACGCGCGACGCCTCCAATCCGTCCGTATGAGCTTTATCGCCAACCTGAAGGCATGGCGCTATGTGAAGGACGGCGATTTCTCCCTGCGGGACTGGATCGCCTCGGACACATCCGAATGGATGTTCCTGCCCTACTCCGACTATGAAATGACACTCGCCCGCGACCTGCTGGCCGCATGGGTCGATATCATGGTGACGTCAGCGCTGAACCGGCGTGAAGGCCCCGCCCCTACCCGTACCACGTGGATTATCGTGGACGAGCTGAACTCCCTCGGTGAAATCCCGGCGCTGCTCGTCGGTGCGACCCGGCTTCGCAAGGCGGGCGTCGCTATCGTCGTCGCAGTGCAGGACTTCGCCCAGCTCCGCGAGACCTACAGCGACAACCGGGCCGAAACGCTGATGAACAATTTCAGCAATAAGCTGGTGTTGCGCACCACGGAAGGCAACGCAGCCGAATACCTGTCAAAGCAACTCGGCGACCGGGAGATGCGGGAGGATCATACTAGCTTTGGTACGAGCGGGGGCGGGTCGCTCACCTACTCGACCAACATCGTGATGGAGCGGCTTGTGTTACCCTCCGAAATCCAGAAGCTTCCCGATCTCGAAGGCTATCTGAATTTTGCGGGTGACTGGCCGGTGATCAGGGTGAAAGTCCCCTTGCCAGAGTAAGCGGTCCCGGCGCTGCGCGCCGGGCCATTGCCCCTATTCGATGGCGCTTACAACGTCCCTGATATTCGGAGCCTGCTTATCTAGCTGCGACTGATTCACGACGACACCTTTTCCCAGAACCATCTTTGTGCCGGAAGTCATCCGGCAAATCGGCGTTCCTAAGGTGCTCGAGACCACAGAAGCGGTATTGGCGTCACCAACTTCTTTCTGGAACATCGCTTTGAATGTCTTCTTGTTCGTGGGCAGAGGCGAACCGGCAGGGTGAATGCTAAATTCATTCGGATTGGCACGCCAGACATCGTAAATCTCGTCGCCAATTTCACCAACAACAGTTTTGAATGCGGCGGCAGAGGAGTAGTAGCTCTGCGTCAGCCTATTGCCCACATACATGTAAATTTTCGGGCGGTTCATCTGATGCCGCAAGGTTCCCAAGAAGAACTCTGACTGCGCCTGTCCAGGTTGACGGCTAACACCATAAGCCAAAGCGAGAACGGAACGAACAGCGCGCTTAGATGATCCATCTGCCGAAAACGGTATAATCAGCCTATCTGAAGCCGAAAGTGCCAGTTCTGTGTAGATTGAGAAGCTGGGATTGCAGTCAATGAATACTGTGTATTCAGTGCCTGCCCACGCATCGGCAACGTCTGCGATCAAGTCGCGTATCCACATATGGACAAGACGCCAAGCCTCATCTGGTCCGCGCTCGGTTGCTGCTCGAACTCGTGAGGATTGCAGTTCAAGTTGCTCGTCCCCGGCAATCAAATAAAGATTGGCTGGTAACGCGTTATTGGTCCCAGAAAGGCGAGTCAGATATCTCGCACCCGTCCTCGGATTTTGGTACGGGCTTACGATACGGTCATCAATATATCCAGCGATTGATGTCCTCGGAACTGTGCCGTGCAGAGCGGTTAATGCGTTCTCGCCGTTGATCATTCCGCCGAGAAGCATTGAAGACGAATTTGCCTGTGGGCAAAGGTCAATAACCAAAACTCTTTTGTCGGGATTTTGCTGAGCATATTCCGAAGCGACTTGGAAAGTTAAATAGCTTTTTCCAACGCCACCTTTGTTATTCCATATTGCATATATTGCCATTTGGTCCACCTTTGATGATCTGTGTCTAGACCGTAGAACGATCCAAACTTTTAGTGTTAAGGTATTTTGCGCTAACGCTTTTTTTCTCTTGCTTCAGCCCGAACGAATTGCGTTTCCGCACCCTAAGCGGTCCCAGCGCTATGCGCCGGGGCTTTGTCAGTGAAGGCCCTCCGGCTCTCTTCGGCGCAATGGGGAAGCGCGTTCGCCTCCGGGCCTGAGCGCGGCCTAGCCGCGCTGCTGGTAGGTCAGAGCATCGCGGGAAAACGGCGTGGTACGGCGAAGGGCGCGGGCCTCGTCACTGTCGGCTAGGATCGCCACTGCGGCGTCCTCGTCCTCCATGGCGAGAATGATTTTCCAAGCCCGTATGTGGTCCTCATCTATCATGCCACGATCCTCCCAATCCCGAGTGGTCAGAAGGGCATCAACCCGCATGTCCTCGGACATGGCAGGGTCACGCAACGCCGCGAGCGCGTTTTCGTGCTGGCGGAGCAGTTCGGCGTCGGAGTACGCTCGATCTGCCGCTAGGGCAGCGCGGGCCTCAGATTGAAGCTCGGAAGTTTTTTCGTCGGTCATTGGCTATTCCGGTGATCTAGGCGACGGCGAGCGTCAGGTGCCCGACTGGATCGGCCGTAGGCCGTACCGTGATCTCGATATCGTATCCAAGGCGGTTTAGGGCATCCATCAGCTTGCGCTCTGACAGGTTGGCGAGGTCGCCGCGCAACAGCGCCGAGACCTTCGGCTGTGGCAGGCCCATGCGCCGCCCTGCTTCCTCCTGCGTCAGTCCAAGCCGTCGCACGGCCTTAGTGATTTCGATCATCAGGCCGGATTTCACCTTGAGCTTATCGGCGTCAGGTAGACCGAGATCGGCAAAGACATTGCCAGAACTGCTCGTCACCTCGATCCCATTAACGACGCGCGTTTTCATCTCTCATCTCCTTGGCTATAGCCTCGGCTACCTTGAGCCGCGCCTTGATAAGGTCCATGTCTTCTTTCGGCGTGGCGATACCGCTTTTGCTCTTCTTCTGGAAACAATGCAGGACGAACACCGCTTCCTCGTACCGGACCGTGTAGACGGCCCTATATGTGCCGCCCACATCGTTCTCGACCACCTCCAGGACGCCAGCGCCGCCAAAGCCCTTGAGCACTTTTGACGCCGGATGCTGTTCGCCATGCTGCGCGAAGTGCAGCGCGAACCCGACCGACTTCCGCACATCGGCCGGGAGCTGCATTAGGTCTTTGTAGCTGCTACCGATCCACTCAAGCGGACGCTCTTCCTGTTTCATACAAACCCTATACCTGTTCTGGTATATTTTTCAACCACGATCGTTCGGGCAATCGATAAACATGAAATCATGCAAGCATGAAAACATGAAAACATGATTTCTGCTATTCCTCGGCCTCGCGAACCACGGGGAAATTGTATTTCACGAAAAGCAGGTTCAGCGCCTCCGCAACAAGCCGCTCCTGTGGAATCCGCTTGCCCTGCGGATCGCGGGTCCGGAAACTGAGTTCTTCCAGCGTTTCCCAATAGGCAGGCGGGAGATAATGCGTCTTGGCCGTCTTGTTCGCCCGCGACGGCGCAACATAGCTCCCTGCGGGCTGGACGCTGCGAGCACGACGCTTCGGCTCGGTCGGTGTGTCGGAAGCAACCTCGATAGTCGGCGCGTCGGCCGCTGGCTGTTCGGCGGTTTTAATGGCACTTGCCAAGAGGGACGGCTTGCGGCTCATGCTTTCACCCTTTCATGCTTGCCTGCAATCATGCTTGCCTGTTCAGTGAGGAATGAGAAAAGACCGGCGATCTCCTGTGCTGCTCGCCCATTCGGCTCAAGCTCCTGAGCCGTCTGGCCCAAGGCCGGGGCATCTTCCTGGGCTTTCAGCCGGGACATGTGGACCGGCGCAACACTCATGTTGAACCGCTCCGCAATGGCCAGCGCGTCGTCAGCCGCCCGGCCCCCGGCGTTCGGGTGCACCAGATTCAGCACCACGAACGCAGGCGGACTGCCTGCCATGTCCAGCAGCCGCTTTAGCGGCTCCAAGGTGTCGATTGCGAAAATCTGCGCCTGCGTGGGGATGATGACCATATCGGCATGCTTGGCCGCTTCGGTCGATGCGCTGTCCATCTTGCCGGGCGTGTCGATGAACACCCAATCCATGCCAAGGCCGCGATAGGCGTCCAGCGAACGCCGGATAGCCCCCGGCTGGATCGAGGCCACATCGGGGCCGTCCCCTTCTCGGCGGTCGAACCAGTTGACGGCGTTTGTCTGCGGATCAAGGTCGAGCAGGGCCGATTTCTTACCGGCCCGATGGGCGGCGACCGCAAGCGCCGTCGCTATTGTGGTCTTGCCGGTCCCACCTTTTTGAGTGCAGAACGCTACTGTAATCATGTTTGCATCCTTTCATGCAAGTTAGATTGCATGCTTTCTGCCAAGCATGAAAGCATGTTTGCATTGCAAAACCGTTAATCAGTCCTCCGTTTCCTCCGCTGCCATCGGTTCATCGCATTCGCCGCACACCAAGCGGACGCCGGGTTTCGCCCAAGCGTTCATGTCACATGACGGGCAGGTGTAGCGGGTCTTGCTGGCGGACTTCGCCTTGCGTTTTTTGCGGGCCTCGGCGTCGTCCCATAGCTCGACATAGAGGGCGGAAAAGTCGGGTTGAGCCGCCAGATCGGCATATGCGCGGGCGTAGGAGCCGCCCTCGATGATGTAGTGGCTGCACGATTGCCCGGTCTCCTTGCCGCCCGGTCGGCCGGTGTCTGACGGGTGCAGGCCAATTGTGTGCATTTTCGCCGCCCATTCCTTGTTGTGGTAGCCGGAACGCGACGGCTTGCCGAAATGGTGTTGCCAGAGATGGGCCATTTCGTGTGCGAGCGTCGAAAGGCTCTGCTCATCAGTGCGGCTTTTAAAGTGCGACGGGTTCAGCGCGATCTCGTCGGTGATCTCCGCGCCGTCCTTCGATCCGAACCGCCCGCCAGCGAAATAGCCATAAGCCTTGTTCTTGCGCTGCAAGGTCACGAGGCACGGCGGCAACTCGCCCCCGAAAAGGCGTTCGTTGAAAAAGTCGAACGCCTGATTCAGTGCGGCGTAGGTTTTCGCTGTCGGATTGGCGGGGGACATGAAAGCCTCTTTTGTTTCGTACGATACAATAAAAATCGCATATTTTATGCTTACATGCAAGCATGTTTTCATGCTTTCGCGATTGAGCACTGCCGTATCCGCCCGCGCCCTCTCGAAAGCCCATGCGTCGACAGCCGCAAACGCAAAGGTTTCGATTTTTGGCGATGAGGTTGCCGTCCCGGCCCGCACTTGCGCGGGACGGAACCGCCGCAGGGCCTCGAAAGAGGCCCGAACAGCGGCGACCGCTTATTTTCCCCTATCTATAAGAGAACCAGATTGGGATTCAGTCTGTCTGGCGGACTCACGTTGTTTGATCGATCTGCCAAGCTTGGCGAGCGCCTGCCCCAAGGCGTTGTCGCCCACGTCGAACAGGGTGCGTTCCTCGATGTCGAGCGAAGCGCGGTGCGCCTCTATGGCGGCTATGCGCTCGGCCTCGGCGTGAACGTGATCGTCGGGCAGGGGAGGGGTGATGCCGAACCGGCCAAGGAACTGACGAGCACGGGCCGGGAGTGACAGCCGGTAAGCGTTGCTGGTCTGCTGCACCTGTGGGCCACGTCCCTCGTTGCCGGTCGGCACATAGCGCCTAAGCCAGTCAAGGAAGCCATGCGAGCGCAGCGCCTTAAGCGCCCGCACGATGGCGTCACGGGAACGCCGTAGCTTACTCATAAGAAAATCAATCGACGGATCGAGCCGCCCGGATCGGAAGTCCACCAGATTGGCGAACAGCTCCAACACTTCGATAGCTACCCCGCCAAGGGGGCCGTTGCGTGTACCTGGCTCTCGGCAAGCGATCTCATAGCGCCGCGCCGCCAGCACGATCTGGCGGACCTCCTGCCGGTTAGTGCGCTTCCAGAATACGCCCTCGCATTTCCCGGCCGCGCGGGATTGCCGTCGAACGGGTGTGCGTTCCCGTTCGGTCGGTGCCCCTGAGAGCACCGCCCCTATCTGTGCAAACATTGTCCTTCGTCCTCCATCAGGAGGGCATGGACAGCGGACAAAGATTCAGCGTTCCCGCAAGAGAGACCTCTTGCAGGTTGGCGGTCTTCCGACTATGTTGGAAAGCAGTCTTACGGGCTTCCCAACACGGTCGTTCCGACAATCCAAAAACCCCCTACCGCGCCAACGGTGAGGGGTTTTTCGTTTTATGCCCTCGTTTCTCTCTCGATCAACAACCTCAAAGCTTCTTCGATCAGCGGCATGCGCGACTGCGCACCCCGTTTCTCTTTGATCCGGTCGAGGGCTTCGAGAAGGTCTCCCGGAACATACGTGTTGAGCACAACGCGGCCAGCCGCGAGCTGTCGGGCACGGTGGCCGACGACTCTCTCTTTGACTGGTTTAGCGGCGTGACTCATAATGTTAGTTGTAACGCCCATTCGGCCTGAGTCGCAACCCCGCATTTTTGATCGGGTGATTTTCGCGTCAAAGGAGCCGTAGAACGTCATCAGCGCGCGCCTGTAAGGCCGCGCAGCTCGTCGCGCATGAAGTCGCCGAAAGGGGCCTTAGCCTCGAAGACCCGGCCTGTAGGCGTCACGACACGAAAGTGGTGAATCTGTCCGACATTTGAGAACATATGGTGATCACGCAGCGAGGATGGAGGTTT
>NZ_JALJQZ010000055.1 GCF_022968395.1 Affinirhizobium lemnae | reverse complement strand
CCAACTTCATGGGATTCGTCAAACTCGCAGCCATCGCCATCTGGCTCAAATAGCTAAATCGTCACTACCGCCTAGGTCAGGATAGAGCCCGTCGCTGGTTGGGAAGCGCCCCGGCGCGCTTTTCTGCTTCCAGCGAAGAGGCGCAATCGGCATAGGCCTCCTGTCGCGCCACGCTCCAGTAACGCAATTCGTCCACAGGGATGGCGGCTCCGGTCATGGCGCAGGTCACGAAGGAGCCCGGCTGCAGGATCTGGTAGTCGCCGTCCAGATAACGAATCTTCGCCTCGCGGCTGCCTCCGCCTTCAAAACGGTTCATCGGTCTTCTCCTGCGAAAAATCATGTGCGCTTGTAACGCCGAAAATCTGGAAGCTCAACTGCGTCCGAAAAGACGTTCGATATCGCTGAGTTTCAGTTCGATATAGGTCGGGCGTCCATGGTTGCACTGGCCAGATCCCGGCGTCGCTTCCATCTGGCGCAGCAGCGCATTCATCTCGTCGGGGCGAAGTCGCCGCCCGGAGCGAACGGAGCCATGGCAGGCCATGGTGGCGGCCACATGCTCCAGACGGCCTCTGAGGCCATTCGCAGTGTTCCATTCCCCGATCTCGTCTGCCAGATCGCGAATGAGGCTCGCCGCATCGACCTCGCCCAGCATGGATGGTGTTTCGCGAACGGCAATCGCTCCGGGACCGAACCGTTCTATCGCAAGTCCCAGACGGTCCAGTTCTGTCGCATGCATCATCAGCCGGTCGCATTCTTCTTCGGGAAGATCGACGATCTCCGGGATCAGAAGAACCTGCGAGGTCAGCCGGTCCTTTTCCAGCGCCTTGCGCATGGCCTCGAAGACCAGCCTTTCGTGAGCGGCATGCTGATCGACGATCACAAGCCCATTCTCCGTCTGCGCAACGATGTAATTCTCGTGCAACTGCGCGCGCGCTGCGCCCAGCCGATAGCCGGTATCTGGAGCAGGCGAGGATGTGGGGCTGGAATAGGCAGCGTCTAACGTTTCGGAGACCCTCGCGCTGGGTGCCGCGAAGTCCTGAAAGGAGTTTTGCCGCGCCTCTGAGAAGCGCATGTCCTGCGTCGTGGAGAGGGGGCGGGAGGGTGACGATGCCGCCGACCAGCCGGCATTATAACTCGATCTCGTCCAATTGGCTGGCTGTGCGGCCTCAGGACGAAAGGCACGCAGCAGACCATCGGTGCCTGTCGTTGCCGCACGATCTCCCTCGCGGTTCAGCGCCTCGCGGATCGCGCCGACAATGAGGCCGCGAACAAGCCCAGGATCTCGGAAACGGACATCCGCTTTAGCCGGATGAACATTGACATCCACCAGAGCCGGATCGAGCGTGAGCGAAAGCACGGCAACAGGATAGCGCCCGGCAGGAATGGTTTCGGCATAGGCCCCCCGGATGGCCGACAGGATCAGCTTGTCCTGAACCGGGCGTCCGTTGACGAATGCATACTGATGACCGGAATTGCCGCGGTTGAAGGTGGGAAGACCTATGAAGCCGGTAAGGCCGACATCCTCGCGCAGGGCGTCGATCTCGATTGCATTGTCCTTGAAGTCGGCGCCAAGCACCTGCGCCATCCGCCCGAGCGGATCGCCGCTCGTTGCGGGAAACTCCAGCGTCGAACGATCTGAACCGCTCAATGTGAAGCGGATATGTGGAAACGCGATTGCCATGCGTTTCACCACTTCGGTAATGGCTCCGGCTTCGGCACGTTCCGTCTTCAGGAACTTCAGCCGGGCAGGGGTCGCGAAAAAGATGTCGCGAACCTCCACCACCGTTCCTTGATTGGCAGCAGCCGGACGCACGGGCGCCATCTTGCCGCCTACAACGGAGACTTCTACACCCGTCTGAGAGCCTGCCTGCCTGCTTGTAATGGAAAGTTTCGCCACCGAACCGATTGAAGGCAGCGCCTCGCCGCGAAAGCCCAGTGTCCGGATATCGTCGAGCGTATCCGAGATCTTGGAGGTGCAGTGACGGCGGACCGCGAGCGCAAGGTCGTCCGCAGTCATGCCAAAACCGTTATCGGTAATGCGGATCAGGCTTTTGCCTCCGCCTGCCGTCGCAATCTCTATGCGCGTTGCACCGGCATCGATGGCATTTTCAATCAGTTCTTTTGCGGCACTGGCGGGGCGCTCAATCACCTCTCCGGCGGCAATTTGGTTGATGAGGGTTTCAGGCAGTTGTTTTACAGGCATGGCCTATTGTCTCGGATTTGCCTGTGCTTGAGAAGCCCGCATCGATGGTTCTCCCCTACGCAGACAATTAAGTCGAGCTTAACATCCTTGCGATAATCTTAATCAGTAAAGTCGAAGGCCGGGGCAGCTTCGCGCCAGTTTGCTCCTGTCTAACTCAGTTTGGTGAGAACAACGATCCGATCTCTCTCTCTTGTCGGGTAGTAAGGAATAAATATTATGCGTCCGGCCCAGCGTATCTGCCGGCTCCGCTTCACGGAGGTTTTCCATCGGTACAGGATGAGTACGCGATGAGCGAGAACACGCATCTGGAGACCAAATTCCCGTCACAATTGCTTGAAATCGTCGCCGATGCCATTTCGGGCGCCTTTCTCGTCTATGACCGGAACGATACTATCCTGTTTGCCAGTGCACAGGTGCGTACCTTTCTCCCCGTGCAGCCGGATCTCCTTGCACCGGGCGCGCGGCTTCGCGAACTGTTCGGCGCCATTTATGACAATGGCGGCTATTCCCCTCCCAAGCCTGATCGCAAAACGCGGGCCCCGGTCGGACGGGATGACTGGATAGCGGGAGAAATTGCCGCCCTCTGGAAGGAGCGCTCCGAAACAACCGAGCGACGTGGACCGGATCGGTGGATGAGCCTGACGCGCCGTCGCTTCCCCTCCGGGCTTGGCGTCTGCGTGCTTCGGGATATCTCCGAGCATCGCAAAAGGGAAGATCAGTGGCGTGCTGATCTGGAACGTGTGCAGGTTACCGAGGAAATCCTTGAAAACCTGCCGTTTCCAGTCCTGGTGAAGGATCGCTCCCTTACCTATGTCGGCGTCAACCGCTCCTGTGCTGCGCTCTATAATCGTCTTCCGGAAGATATTCTTGGCCGCAATGCCCGCGAGCTTCTTTCGCCGGAACTGGCGGACAGGGTGGACCGTATCAATTCCCGGGTTCTGGAAACAGGGGAGCCATTTCAGATTGCCGAGCGCGTGGTACGGGTCGATGGTTCCACGACAGCTATGCTGACGCGCAAATTCAGGGTGGGGAAACCAGGTCGATATTTGGTCGTTACCATTATGGAGGATTTGTCGGATCTTCTGGGCGGTGGCCTGCCTGCCGATGCCATCTTCACTGGAATGGAGGGGCTGGATTTCGTTCATTCAGATATGCGGCCACCAGATACCTTGGTGGAAGAAGCCCCCGCACCGATGCTTCCGATTGTCGGCCGACGTGTCTTGCTCGTGACGGAAGACATGAGGATCGAGCAAGATGGTCTGCCACAGATGCTGGCTCTTGGTCTTGACGCCACGTCGGCCCGAAGCGCCGAAGAGGTGACGGCGATCACCGATGTTGCGGCTGAGCGTCAGATGACGATCGACCTCATTGCCATCGACAGCGCCATGCCGTTCGAATGCCTTGAGGTGGCGCAGGCCAGTGGCATTGATGTACTTGTCTTCGAAGCCTTCCAGATGGAACGCGAGTTGTTGTCCAAGATCACCCGGCATCTGTTACGTCCCAAGGGCGACAAGGTAGACGAAGAACTCGATGTCGAATGGCAGGTAGCGGCAGATGCGGCTGTCGATGTGCTGGTCGCCGAAGACAATGCCGTCAATCGCATTGTCTTCTCCCAGATCCTCGAAGGTTTCGGTTATACCTATGTTATCGCAGGCGATGGGGAGGAGGCAGTGCGCCTCTGGCGCGAACTCAGCCCGCGCATCGTGTTGATGGATGTAACTCTGCCGAAGCTCAATGGATACGAAGCCGCCTCCAAGATTCGCGAGACGGAAGAGATCCCGGGGCGTACGCCGATCATTGGCGTTCTGTCACCGGCTGTAGAGGGCGACAGGGATGCCTGCTGGGCCGCGGGCATGAACGATGTGGTGATGAAGCCGCTAAGTCCCGATATTCTTGAAGAAAAGTTCCGCAAGTATTTTACTGACGCCGGTGGCGCCGCCAAGCGTGCATAAAACTTGTGTGCAAAGTAGAGCCGATCCTAAATTTTTATTAATCATTCAGCATCATTCTGCGGGATGCGACAGAAAAAGTCGTGGCGAACAAACAAGCGGCGGCCGCATTGCCACAGGTGACGCATAACGAACTTCAGGTCCTGGCCTATCGCGATCCTTTGACAGGGCTCGGGAATCGTCACCGCCTGCGCGAAAAGGTCCGCGCTCTTGTCTCCGAGCGTGCAGAAGACCCTGCGCCGTTTACGATCGGCATTGCCAATCTCGACGGGTTCAAGCCGATCAACGATCTTTTCGGCTCGCAGGCAGGCGACGAGATCCTGTGTCAGGTTGCCCATCGTCTTAAGGCCTGCATCCCCGATGGAGCAACGGTCACCAGGCACGAGGGCGACGAATTTGCTTTCCTGCTGCCTCTGGTCTTTGAGAAGACAAGCGCCGAACGCATTGGCCTGATGATCCGGGAAGTGCTCTCGGCGCCCTACGATCTGGGAGATCGCAACGTGCGCCTCTCGGCATCCTTCGGTTTTGCCATCTATCCGTTTGCAGGAGAAGAATTCGACGAACTGCTGAAAAGCGCCGAAACCGGGCTTTACCGCTCGAAGCGTCGTGGGCGCGGGCAAATCACGGTCTATTCCCGCGAGATCGCCCAGGAAATGAAGCGCTCCACTCAGTTGGAGCAGGCTTTGCGAAACGCCATCATGGCGGATGCGGTTGATGTGCATTTCCAACCCATCGTGCGTATCCGGGATGGATCGGTCGTGGGCTTTGAAGCGCTGGCCCGCTGGATCGATGCCGATCTTGGCTTTGTCTCTCCCGCCGTGTTCGTGCCTCTGGCAGAGGAGCGTGGCTTTATCGATGCCCTATCGGAAACGCTGCTGCGCAAGGCGGCAGAAGCGGCTCTTTCCTGGCCACGCGAACTGTTTCTCTCTTTCAATCTGTCGTCCGCTCAGTTGATGGATCCGACGACCGCTCCAACCATTCTTGCGACATTGGCGCGTGTCGGTCTCGATCCCCTTCGCCTCGAGCTTGAAATCACCGAAACAGCCGTGATGACGTCCGCTGACACGGCAGAGCGCATCATCGCAGAGCTGCGGCAGGCGGGTGTGCGAATATCGCTCGATGATTTCGGTACCGGCCAATCCAGCCTCGGGCGTTTGCGGGACTTCACCTTCGACAAGGTCAAGATCGACCGCGCATTCGTATCCCGCATCACCACGGATCGGGCGTCGGAACATATTGTGAAGGCAATCATCGCCATGTGTGATGGACTTGATCTGCAGGTTGTTGCAGAGGGCATCGAGGGGAAAGCCGACGCTGAAAAACTCAAGGCGCTCGGCTGTTCCATGGGGCAGGGCTATTTCTACGGTCGTCCGGTCGATGCTGCCGCGACGCTGGCCTATCTTGAACGCAACTATCGCGACTTTACCGTGACCACCCGCGAGATTGCATGAAGCGTCTGGTGAGACGGTTTAACACCTCGTTAACTCTGAGTTAGTAGAATTCCTCTGGAAATTGCAGTCAGTGAGTTTCCATGATTATCGATCCTCGGCAAACAGCGCTATTGCTGCTGCGTCAACCGCTTACCCCCTCTTCTGGTACGGCCAGAACACCCGAATCCACAGACTTGACACTGACCGCCAATGGGCAGACGGCCGGGTCAGCCACATTGGAAGAGAGCAAAGAGGTTTCGGACGCTCTTTTTAGCGTCAATTCCACCAATCTCACCAAAAGCAAGTTGGAGCTGATCGATCGTACAGCCGAGGCTCTCGGGGTCACACGCGACGATTTTTCGGACAATAAAGACTTCGTCGCTGCGATGCGCGATTCCCTGCTGCAGCTTAAACTCAAAGGTGGCGACCAAGCTATTCTGGCCCTCGAAAGGGATCTCGGCTTGGATGAGCTCGGGATCAAGATCACCGATATTATCGATAGCGCTTCAGATCCGGATCGAGACGACAAAGTGACAGAAGCACTGAAGCGCAATCTAGGAATTATTTCATATTCCGAAACCGGACGTGGCCTGGTGGCAGTAGACGCCACTGGCGTCTATCGTATCAAATCAGCATAAAAAAGGGCGGTGCCGAGGCCCCGCCCTATTAAGTTGACAACGTGTCTCTCGTTCCAGAGGCTGCCCGTTATGGGCGGGCCTGCGTCGACGGGGTAGTGGCGTTGCCTGCCGGTGCCGCGCCATTCGTCGAAGACGTGGTCGTGGTATCGGTTGCGTTGGAGCGCATTTCAGCCTGCTGATCGCTCAGTGTCTTGAACTCCGGAGCAGCCTTCAGGGAATCTGCTGTCTCGGTGGTTGTGAGGCGCACATTGTTGTTTTCATCGCGCGACATGGTGAGCTTGCTCATTGGAACTGCAACGTCTTTCTCACCGATGCCGAGGAAGCCGCCAACGCCGACCACTGCTGCGACGATGCCGCCGTTCTCTTCCAGGATAAGGTCGTTTACATCGCCGATGCTGTTGTTCTCGGCGTTATAGATCGCCTTGCCGATGTAGTCGTTGGCGCTGATCTGCGTTTCGCTCTGCTGCGTGATATATTCACCGGCGGCGGCGGCAGATGTTGTCGAAGCCGTGCCAGAGGTGCTGTTCATCGCACCGCTATTCGTTGTGCCGGAAGCCTTTGGCATCGTCGTGTCCATCTGCTGGGCGTTCGGCGTCGCGGCCGGGGCAGTGGTGCTGGACTGTGCAAATGCCGGCGCGATTGCGGTAGAGGCCATCAGTACGGCGGCGGCTGCCATGGTGCTAAGGGTCTTCTTCATCTCGAACATACCTTCCTTGGTTTTTGCTCTTGAAGCGCGGTTTGGAGTGTTCTTCACCGCGCCGGTTCGAAAGGAGAATGTCGCTGAAGAGGGGAGGTTCCGTTAAAAGTTGCTAAAAATATAGGCGAAAATGCCGGAACATTTTCGCCTTGTCGTGGTTGCGGCTGTCTTTTTGGTCTGCCGAAAAAGGGTCACGCAAGGAGTTCAGAGCTTGAAATCGGGCTCGAAACGACCGTTCACATCGATTCCCAGATCGAAAGTGAAGCCAGCCTTCGGGTCGATTTCGCGTTCCTGTGCTGTTGCTCCCTCGAAGGCGGAGGTCACGAATATGCGGCTGGCATTTTCGCCAAAAAAGGCCGGGCAGCTTGTCCGCGCGGTGGGCAGCGCATATCGCGCAAGATGAGTCCCGTCGGGCGCATATTTGTCGATTGCGGATTGACCCCAGCGCGCATTCCAAAGCGCTCCCTCGGCATCACACACGGAACCGTCTGCTCCGCCCTCCCGGCTGCCGGTGTCGATGAAGACCGAAGCCTGTTCGGTCGGCAGGCCGGTCTTGGCATCGAGCGCAACCCGCATGATGCGGCTATTGCGTGTATCGGTGAAGTAGCCGATTGCCCCGTCCGGTGAAAAGCAGATGCTGTTGGGAATGCTGATCCCGGTGAAGATGCGGGTGACCTGGTTTCCCGCAACGTGATAGATCGAACCCGCGCCGTCCTGAGCTTTCAGCCCCATCGTGCCGATCCACAGGGCGCCGCTCTGGTGCACGCGCCCGTCGTTGGAGCGATTTCCCATATGGGCTGGTTCAAGTTCCAGATAGGGAGATAGAACGCCTGTTGCGCGCTCGCGGATCATCAGTCCGCGCTCAGTTGCCAGCAATTGCCGCTCGCCGTCGATGCGGGCCAGAACACTTGCCTTGCAGGGCAGGGCATGCAGCTTCTTCTCGCCGGTATCCAGCGAAAGCTCATGCAGTTCCTGACCAAGAATGTTGAACCAGTAGAGCGTCTTCGTGTGCGGGTCGTAGGTTGGACCTTCGCCCAGCATGCAAGGATGATCCGACAGGACGCTACCTTTGAAGTCGAAGATTTCCGTCATGCGGCTTCTCCCACGGCGCGATCATAGGCCTCGATGGTGATGCGCGCCTTGGCAATAACGTCCTCAGCGCTCATGCCCGGCTTGTACAGGCTGGAGCCCAGACCAAAGGCCGTAATGCCACCTTTGACATATTCGGCGAAGTTGGTGTCGGATACGCCGCCCACGGCTGCAATCAGCAGATCCTTCGGCAAAACTGCACGGATGGCATTGATGCCGGACGGACCAAGAACGCTGGCGGGGAAGAATTTTAAGCCCGTTGCGCCTGCTTTTGCGGCAGCCAGCGCCTCGGTCGCAGTAAAGCAACCGGGTAGCGTGATCATGCCCTTTGCCGTCGCTAGCGAAATCACCTCCGGCTCCACATTCGGGCTCACCATCAATCTGCCGCCCGCGTTTTCCAGCGATTGAACATCTTCGACTGTCAGTACCGTTCCGGCGCCGATCAGGCAGTCGGCATGCGCCATCTTCGCGGCGATTTCGATAGAGCGGAACGGATCCGGAGAATTAAGCGGAATCTCGATGGCGGTAAAACCGGTCTCGATCAGACCGCCGACCACGGCCTGCGTTTCCTCCGGTTTCAACCCGCGCAGGATGGCCACGAGCGGACGCTTCATGTCTGGAAAAGGGATACGGCTCATGTCGAAATCCTTTTAATGCGCGAAGAATAGAGAATGGGCAGCTGAGGCAAGCCCGTTGCGAACGGCGAGATCCGCATCCACGGTCTCGAAGTCGAGATCGAGGGCGGCGAATGCGGCTTCATACAGAGTTTGCAGCTTACCGGATGCGACCAGCTGAACCGTCGCGTCTGTTCCGGCAATGGAAAGTCCGCCAGCGAATTCTGTACCAATCAGCAGGCCCGATAGCCTAGCCGCCGCCGAGGTTGCATCCAGCCCGTGCAACAGCTGTCCCGACCGGCATGTGAAAATGAGATTGGTGAACATGGCCGGGTTTTCGCGTGCATGTCTCACCGCAGCGATGAAGGCCGGATGGGAACCATCGAAACTGTCAGCCTCAGCCATGGCATGTTTCAGGATCGTGTGCTTCGACAGAGCGTCGAAGACTTCGCCGGTCATGAATGACGAAAAGCTGGTGACGACATCGTCATCTACGCCCACCCATTTCGAATGCGTTCCCGGCATGCAGACAAGCCGTTGGCTGACGGTGCCGGCAGAGCCCAGCAACTGGGTTTCCTCGCCGCGCATGACATCAGGCATGGTATCGCTGCGCTGGGCGATCCCTGGCAGGATCCAGATGTCCCGCTCTTCCGCCGGAACGCGGACAGCATTTGAAAGAACCGTCGAAAGCCTTGCCGGGACATCGACATAACCGGCCTCGACCCAACCCTGTCGAGCTCCCGCCATGCCGCAGATAACCACGGGCAGGGCAGCACTTGCCTGAACGGCCTGCAGATGAGAGGACAGGACAGTGCCAAAGCCCATGGAGGCCGCCGTCGTCATCCCTTCGCCGCTGCGGCGCTCCGCCAGCACATTGCCGTCTCTGTCCATCAGCCACAGCCGGAAGCTGGAGGTGCCCCAGTCTACAGCCACATAGGCGGGCTCATTCATCAGAGCACTCCTCCATCTACGGTTATCCATTGTGCAGTCATTCCCACCGATGCGGACGATGCCAGGAACAGGCATGGTCCCACGATGTCGGCGGGTAAAAGATTACGTTTGAGGCACTGCCGATCACGCATCGCGGCCATGCCATCTTCCGTCAGCCAGAGCTTCAATTGCCGTTCTGTTACCACCATGCCCGGCAGGATGGCATTCACGCGCACACCCTCCGGCCCCAGACGTCCAGCCAGGCTCTTTGTCAGGCCGAGAACGCCGGCCTTGGCGGTCGTATAGCTCGGCATCGCCCCCATATTCAGCATGAAGGCGATGGAAGACATGTTGACGATCGCGCCTCTGCCGTCCCGGATAAGAGCGGGTGCGGCAGCCTGGGCAGCAAATGCCATGTGTTTCAGGTTGATGGCCTGGTTTTCATCCCAATAGTCCTCGCTCATGTCGAGAAACTCATGGCGGTCGTCTCTGGCCGCATTGTTGATCAGCACACCCAGACCGCCGAGCCTTGCCACCGCCTCGTCGACCGCAGCGCGGACTTCGCTCACGTTGCGAAGATCGGCCTTCAGATAATGAACCGCATGCTTGCTCTGGTTGGAAAGGTCACTGGCAAGCTGGCGCGAAGGCTCTTCCGCCACATCGATGAACGCGACCCTGGCGCCCTGCATGGCAAAGGCTTCGGTCAGCGCTGCACCGATGCCGGAACCGCCACCGGTGATCAGCACGCCGCGATCCTGAAGATCGGAAAAGGAAGGGGCAGGGGATATCGAACGCATTGGTTCCACGACAAGCTGGTAGTTCCATTATTCGGAACAGTGTTTGACTATATGGAATAAAACATCTATTGTCGTCTGGATGTCAATAAGAAGGCGCGCACGAACAACGAGGCTTCGATGTCATCCAGCGACGAGACAGGCACTTTAGGCAAGGCGATCCATCTGCTGGATCTCATTGCATCGGCGCAGGATGCCTTGCGGTTCAGCGATCTGTTGAAGCTGACAGGCCAGCCGAAAGGCAGTCTTCATCGGCAGCTGCGTCATCTGGTCGTAGAGGGTCTGGTCGATCTATCTCCTGACGGCGCCTATCAGCCGGGACTCCGTCTCCTGAAATTCGCCTCGCGGGCCTGGGCGCGTAATACCGCGCGCAAGCTGGCAGAGCCCCACATGAAGCAGTTGCATGATGTGACAGGGGAAACCGTCCATTTCGGAGTGCTCCGTGAAGCCGAAATCGTCTATCTCGACAAACTGGAAAGCAGACAGGCTGTCCGCATGCATTCCCAGGTGGGAAATGCATCGCCGGTCTACTGCACCGGCATCGGCAAGGCAGCCATTTCGTGTCTGACGGAAGATCGTCTCGCAGACCTCGTTCAGCAAGTGCGCTTTCATCGCTACACGGCCAGTACGATTGCAGATGCCGCCGCGCTTAAGAACGCCTTGGGCCTGATCCGGCAACGCGGCTATGCAGAAGACCTGGAAGAACATCAGGCCGGAATATGCTGCGTAGCCGCTTCGATTGTCGTGCCTTCCCAGAATTTCATCGGGGGAATCTCGGTCACCGCACCGGTATTCAGGGCAGGGCCGTTGGAGCGTGAAAAATGGGTTGCGCCTGTGCGCAGAGCCGCAAGCCTGATCGCCGATGACATGGCCTGCGGCCTCAGTCCTGTCCATCAGGACAGATGATAAAGATTCAGAATGAGACTCGATATTTGTAATACAATTGTGTATCGAAGATCAGAGCTTATGAAATTCTCTGTAATCATCCAAAAATTACACGGAATTATTTTAATTTTGATTTGCTAATGAATCGTTAGGTTTAATTTATACACGGACAATGTGAAACCAATCCATGGATGGATTTGCAGAATTTACGAAACACCAGGCGTTTGTAGCCAATTGGCTAACGAGCCTTGAGAAAATTCAGACCCAATTTGAAATTTTTCGCCTGATGCGGCAGCTTTCCGAGCATTTTCACTGCAGCGCGTTTCTCGTGGCAGACTTGCCGGATGCCACAGTAACCGAGATTTCCGCAAGCTCCATCATCACCAACTGCCCCCCTGAACTCATTGCCCTTTTCGATCAGCACAAATTTCTGAACAATAGTCCTGTCATCCACAGAATCCGGGTAAGCGTTCTGCCCTTCAGCTTCGAGCTTAAGGAACTTGCAAAAGAGCGCGGTAGCCAGGCGGTGAGGGAACTGTTCGCCCGTTTCGGAATGGACAGCGGTGCGGTGTTCCCGGTCCATGATCTATCCGGCAAGCGGGGTTGGGCAGGCCTTTGCGGGCAGGGGGTCGACTTTTCCCTCTATGAGATGATGGCGCTCTCCTATTGCCTCAACCATGTCTATCAGCAACTGGCGCATCTGCGCTCGCAGGATATTCGGGTCAGCGACAAGCTGGTCGACCGCGAGCTTGCATGTCTGACTTGGACAGCCGCAGGCAAGACGAGCGCGGAAATCGCAGAAATCCTGGGCCTGTCAGAGCACACCGTCAACCACTACCTCAACCGCGCAACCCGCAAGCTCAATGCGGTCAACCGCACTCAGGCTGTCGCCAAGGCGATCCGCGGCAATCTGATTGTCTGAAAGGCATTTTCAGACGTCTGGTTCGCAGGTAGCTTAAAGTTTCGGCAGCGCCAATCTTTCATGGCCGGTCCCAACTTGGCCTTTCCGCAAAAATCCGGGATTCATCCTCGAAATCTGGTTTGGCACGCTTCGTGCATCTTTCGCTGCGGTCCAGAGGGGACTGGAAAGCGCACAAAGAGGCGCGATCAAAAAAACCGCCGGATGGCGTAGCGCGGTCTTGCAACTGCAGCAGCGCCATCCGGCGTTTTGGTTTTCAGCCATAGCTCGATTGTCTCACATGTCGCACACCTGTACTTGGCGGTTGCGCTTTCATCGCAGCGCCTATACCAAATGTCGATGATATGAACCGATTGCGTGGGACCGGAGACCTTCATCCGACGAGGAGCATACCGGAGAGCGATGCTCCTGCATCGGTCGAGGATTGCGACAAAGTCGGTGGAGGAAATCCGGCCCATCCCGGGCGCTTTTGGTCTTCGGACGTCGTCGAAAATCCGCGACGGACCATCGGGTCCGACTGTGGTTCTCTTCTCGCCGCAAACCAAAATCGCTCCGGCGCAATCGGTCCCTATCGTCGACATTTGGTATTACTATATGTGCAGTCGGTAACATCATCGGTCGAGAATTGCCGGTGAGAGACAGCAGGAGCGAGCGGGTATGGCCGAAGTAACCAAGGATCTTGTCATCGATACACTCCGCAAGGTGCGCGGACCGGATCTGGAAGGCGATCTCATCTCCCGCAACATGGTGTCGGATGTCTTCATCGCGGATGGCAAGGTCTATTTCTCCATCAGCGTGCCATCGGAACGTGCTGAAGAACTGGAGCCCATGCGGCAAGCCGCCGAACGGGCCGTAAAGGCAATTCCGGGCGTGAAGGGCGCACTCGTCACCCTGACGGCCGACCGCAAGGCAGGAGCCGCCGCCGCTACCAAGCCCGCAACCGCGCCGTCCCAGAGCCCGGGCAATTCTCATGCGGGCCACTCTCACGCCGGGCATTCACACGGTGCGCAAGGCGGGCGAGCGCAGAAGGCTGGCGTTCCTGGTGTCGGCGCCATCATCGCAGTCGCATCCGGCAAGGGCGGCGTCGGCAAGTCCACGACCGCGGTCAATCTGGCGCTGGGTCTGATGGCCAACGGTCTTAAGGTTGGCCTGCTGGATGCAGATATCTACGGCCCTTCGGTGCCGCGCCTGCTGAAGATCTCTGGTCGGCCCAAGCAGATCGACAACCGCATCATTGTGCCCATGGAGAATTATGGCCTGAAATCCATGTCCATCGGCTATCTGGTCGATGAGGATGCCGCCATGATCTGGCGCGGACCGATGGTGCAATCCGCCATTCTGCAAATGCTTCGCGAGGTTGCCTGGGGCGAACTCGATGTTTTGATCGTGGACATGCCGCCCGGTACGGGCGACGCCCAGCTGACCATGGCGCAGCAGGTACCGCTTGCCGGTGCCGTCATCGTGTCGACGCCGCAGGATCTCGCCCTGATCGACGCGCGCAAGGGCATTGCCATGTTCAAGAAAGTAGAAGTTCCGCTTCTCGGTATCATTGAGAACATGAGTTATTTTCTCGCGCCGGATACGGGCAAGCGCTACGATATCTTTGGCCATGGCGGCGCTCGCGCCGAGGCCGAACGCATCGGCGTTCCATTCCTCGGCGAAGTGCCGCTTACCATGGATATCCGTGAAAAATCCGATGCAGGAACGCCTGTCGTCGTGGCGGACCCTAACGGTGCCGCCGCTGAAGTATACAAGGGTATTGCTCGCCAGGTTTGGGAACAATTGGCAGGGCGCCGGGCAAGGCCTGCACCAAACATCGTCTTCGAATAACCTGCGAAGTCGACATCTTCAGTTTGATACAAATGCAGGCAAAGATTCGTTTTGCTTGCATTTACCGAGGGCAGGTCTTATACGCGCCTCCGTTTGGGACGGGGAACCGGAACTGAGGTCCTACTATTGTAATGTGCCGGGCATGATGCACCGGCACGGAGATGCCCGTGATCAACGCTTACCTGTCCAACGGTTCCGTCAGCGAACTGACGCCCGAAAAGCCGGAATTTCTTCTTCCTGAAGATGTTGTGTGGATTGATCTCCATCATCCGACATCCCAGGAGGATCAGTTCGTCGAGCAGCTTCTCAGCATTTCGATCCCTACCCGGGACGAGTTGAAGGATATCGAGCCGTCCAGTCGGCTTTATGCCGAAAACGGTGCGCTTTATATGACCGGTTCACTGGTCTGGCGCGCAGACAGCAAGGACTCCAAGCTCACTGACGTCGCATTCATTCTCACGACGGATAGGCTTGTCACGGTCCGTTACGCGGACCCGAAGTCCTTCAGCCTCTTTGTCGCAGCCCTCGGCCGCGCACCGGAGGAGATCTGCAACGGGCGCACACTTCTCGCGCATCTTCTGGAGACGATCGCGGATCGTACGGCGGAAATCATGGAGACCGTGGTGTCGCGGGTGGATCACCTCGCCACGGATATCTTTCGCGAACGAACCGAGCGGCGCCCGCCGAAATTCCTGGAAAGCAAGCTGGCGGAAATCGCCGAGGTTCACCGCCTTGTCGGAAAGGTGCGTGACAGTCTCGGCTCGCTCTCTCGCCTGCTGACCTTTTTGCAGAATGCCTCTGTCATCCAGAAGGACGAGGACGTGCGCAAACTGTGTGCAACGGTCGCACAGGACGTCACGACTCTTTCGGAGCATGCCAGTTTCGTGGCAGGTAACATAGCCTTCCTCCTGGATGCTTCACTGGGCCTGATCAATGTCGAGCAGAATGCCATCATCAAGATCTTCTCGATTGCCTCGGTTGTCTTTCTGCCGCCAACACTCGTGGCATCGATCTACGGCATGAATTTCCAACATATGCCGGAACTCTCCTGGCAACTGGGCTATCCGCTTGCCCTGTTCGCCATGGTGCTTTCCGCCATCATTCCCTTTTTCTTCTTCCGCTGGAAAGGCTGGCTCTAAAGGCCAGATCTTCGGATGTCACACGAGACTGAAGCACAGGTTCACGACGACAAGAGCCTAAAGCACATGCTGGCGCTCACGCTGGGTTCGATCGGCGTCGTCTATGGCGACATCGGCACCAGTCCGCTCTACGCCTTTCGCGAGGCGCTGCGGCCGGTGTCCGCCGACGGTCTGGCCAATGTCGAGATCATCAGCATCATCTCCCTGATGATCTGGACGCTCACCATCATCGTGACCATCAAATATGTCCTGTTCCTGCTGCGCGCCGATAACGACGGCGAGGGTGGAACACTGTCTTTGCTGGCCATGCTGATCAAGACGGCCGGCGGAAACAAGATGGTGCTCATCATCCTGGGCCTTATCGGGGCCGCACTGTTTCTCGGCGATGCCATGATCACCCCGGCGCTATCGGTTCTTTCTGCAGTGGAGGGGCTGAAACTGGTGACGCCCGCCTTCGACGAATGGGTGCTGCCGATCTCGATTGTCATCCTCATCGGTCTGTTTGCAATCCAGTCTCAGGGCACGGCCAAGGTTTCTCGGTTTTTTGGACCCATCACGGCGCTCTGGTTTATCGCCATGGGGTTAGGGGGCGTGCTGCACATCAGCGACGATCTCAGCATCCTTTATGCGTTCAACCCGGTTTATGCCGTTACCTTTCTATTCAACGAGGGGTACCTTGGGATCGTCGTTCTGGGCGCTGTCTTCCTGACCGTCACGGGTGCCGAGGCGCTCTACGCCGACCTTGGCCATTTCGGACGTCGTCCGATCCAGTGGGCCTGGTTCGTGCTGGTTTTTCCCGCGCTGACCCTGAACTATCTGGGGCAGGGAGCCCTGGTCATGCAGAACCCGGAAGCGGCGTCGAACCCGTTTTACCTGATGTTCCCGTCGTGGGCGCTTCTGCCCATGGTCTTGCTCGCCACCGCCGCGACGATTATCGCCAGCCAGGCGGTGATAACCGGGGGCTTTTCGCTTGTCCGGCAGGCGATCCATCTCGGCTATCTGCCGCGCATGCAGATCCTGTTCACGTCTGAAACGAATACCGGGCAGATCTTCCTGCCGGCCGTCAATCTTGTTCTCCTGATCGGTGTTCTCGCGCTCGTTCTGGGCTTCGAAAGTTCCGATGCGCTCGCCACGGCCTATGGTATTTCGGTAACGGGTGCGATGGTCGTGACCACCCTTATGGCGTTTGAATTCGTTCGCGCCCGTTGGCGCTGGCCGCGTTGGGTCGCGGCCCTGGCACTTGCGCCGCTTCTTGCACTCGAAGTCGTGTTCCTCGGCGCAAACCTGCTCAAGATCCACGATGGTGGCTACGTGCCGGTTATGATGGCTGCTGGCTTCACCATCATCATGTGGACCTGGAAGCGCGGCACGCTCATTCTGGCCGAGAAGACCAAACGCATCGACGTGCCGCTGACAAGCTTTGCCACCTCCATCGAGAAATCCATCGAAAACAAGAGCAAGCATGCACCCGTCAGCGTACCGGGAACGGCGATCTTCCTGACCAGCGATCCGGAATCCGCGCCGGCCGCCTTGATGCACAATCTCAAGCATAACCATGTGCTGCATGAGAGAAACGTGATCCTGACCATTCGCACGGTCAACAAGCCGCGCGTGGCACAGGAGAATTCGTTCTCTGTCGAAAAGCTCAACGAGCGCTTCACGCTCATCGAACTGCGTTACGGCTTCATGCAGTCTCACAACGTGTCGCAGGCTTTGGGTTACCTGCGCAAATGCGGCATCAAGTTCGACATCATGTCGACGTCCTTCTATCTCGGACGCCGCAAGCTGGTGCCGGATGCCGAATCAGGCATGCCCATGTGGCAGGACAGGCTCTTCATTGGTCTGGCCAATACCGCGACTGATCCTTCTGATTACTTCCATCTGCCTGCCAACCGCGTGGTAGAGCTGGGTTCCCACGTCATCATTTGATCGCGTTTCATGCGCGGGTGTGAGCTGGAAAGGTCACACCCGCGTGAGCGCCACCGTACCGTTTTGATCGGTCATACCAAATGTCGATGATAGGGACCGATTGCGCCGGAGCGATTTTGGTTTGCGGCGAGAAGAAAACCACAGTCGGACCCGAAGGTCCGGCGCGGATTTTCGACGACGTCCGAAGACCAAAATCGCCCGGTCCTCTGGATGGGCCGGATTTCCTCCACCGACTTTGTCGCAATCCTCGACCGATGCAGGCGCATCGCTCTCCGGTATGCTCCTCCTCGGATGAAGGTCTCCGGTCCCACGCAATCGGTTCATATCATCGACATTTGATATTAACCGTCCATTAGGGTTAATATTAGATTCTCCACGCTCAAGAGTTGACGTGTTGGAGTTGTCTTGTGCTGCGTTTGAGAAATATCGCCCGAAAGCGGATTTCGCTTGCCGACCGCTGGGCAGCCCCCACCCTTTTTGGTCTCATTGCCTGGTTGTCATTCCCCAGCCTCCCCGCGCACGGGGATCTGAGTGATCTCCTCTCCGGTTTTGAACGCTCCGGTGCGCAGTGGCGCATGGTGATGACGAAATCACCTGCGGGGTCTATCCATTCGGCAGAGCTTGCCTTCCCTCCGGGTGAAGACCGCATTGTGTCCGATGCTGGCTTCAGCCTGCCCAACGGCCAGAAGATTGCCATCGTGGCGGGCAAGAAGGAAGATCAGCATATTCCCGACGAAGACCGGGTGAACCGTGCCCAGAAGAAGGGAAGGGTGGTGGCCGTCGTACCCATGTTGCCGCCGCGGGCCTTCAGTGCCGGCTCCATTCTGCAGCGAAGCAGTTCGCTTCTCGCCCCCGTCATCCGCGCCGAAGATCAGGTTGCGTTTGCCAAGGCGCCGAAGGCCAGCGAAGAGGTGAAACTCGCTGCCTTCTATTTCCGCCGCTCGGAGGAAAAGAAACCCGATGCCGGTCTTTCACCCATGGTGGCAAAACTCGTCACCAATCCGAAAGCCGATATCCTTGCCACGGCCTATGCTCCAGCCAAGCCCGACTACGCACGGCAATCGCCTTTCGATGCGATCCTGACGGAAAAAAAGGATGACGGTCGTTTCATCCCGGATATTGGACCTGAGGACCATACATGGGCGGCAACGCCCCTGCCGCCAGATGCCTTTTCCCCGCAGGAGCAACAGTGCCTTGCATCCGGCATCTACTTCGAGGCTCGCGGCGAATCGGTGAAGGGCCAGGCGGCCGTCGCTCAGGTTATCCTCAATCGCGTGCGCAATCCCGCTTATCCCAAGACGATCTGCGGCGTCGTCTACCAGAACGAGGATTGGCGCAACCGCTGCCAGTTCTCCTTCGCCTGTGACAACATCAAGGATCGTATCCGCTCGGAAGAACACTGGAAAATGGCACGTGAAGTGGCCATGGCAACCACGGCCGGCAAGATATGGTTGAAGGAAGTCGGTTCCGCAACTCACTACCATGCGGTCTATGTCCGCCCCAATTGGGCACCGACCATGAAAAAGGTAGGCCGTATCGGACTGCATGTCTTCTACCGCACCTATGGCGGCGGCTGGAGCTGAGGACCGTCGATTCCGCGACTTCTACAGGACGTACTAATCGTTCTTAATCTCAAGTAGTTGATTTTTCGTCATAAATTTGTTCTGGATGAGTGTCGGTTAACGCCTTGACTATGGGGGCGCGCAAAACTATGTTGCGCCCGACTTCAAAACGGGCCGGAAGGCGCTATTTCCCAAGGCTTCGAGAGAGGCTTAAGACCGAAAATTCGGTCTGCTGGAGCCAGGGAGAGGCGCATGACCGACAACGATGACGATAGTCTGGAGCAACGACGCGATGCTCTTTCCGCAAAACTGGCGGCAAGGGAACGCAGCGAGGCGATTGAAACCGCGAAGGAAAAGCAATCCGAGGAAAGCCGTAAGGGAATGGCTCTCGGGTTGAAGATTTCTTCCGAATTCATTGCTGCTATCGCTGTTGGCGCCATGCTTGGCTATCTGATCGACCGTTTTGTCGGCACGACGCCTTGGGGGATGATCATACTTCTTCTTCTCGGTTTCTGTGCCGGAGTGCTGAACGTGCTTCGTGCCATGGGCATGGTCGCAACCCCGGATCCGGGTGTTTCTCGCGGCGGTGATATGAACCACAAGCGCTAAGGCTCAGATTTAGAGGCTAGCTGCCAATTGCGGCGGCCATGAGGAAAGAAAAGGTAGAGCGGTGGCGAACGACCCGACGCATCAGTTCCAGATCTTCAAGATCGTGCCAATCGAAGTTGGTGGTATCGATTTCTCCTTTACCAATGCGTCCCTGTTTATGGTCGCCACGGTTGCCTGTGCTGCCGGTTTTCTCTACTTCTCGACTGCCAATCGCGGCCTGATCCCGGGTCGTTCGCAGTCGGTTGCCGAGCTCTCCTATGAGTTCATTGCGTCCATGCTGCGCGAAGGTGCGGGCAGCCACGGGATGAAGTTCTTCCCGATGGTCTTCTCGCTCTTTATGTTCGTGTTGACGGCAAACCTGCTCGGCATGTTCCCGTACTTCTTCACGGTTACCAGCCAGATCATCGTCACCTTCGCGCTGGCGCTGTTCGTCATCGGCACTGTTGTCGTCTACGGTTTCTACAAGCACGGTCTGCACTTCCTCAATGTTTTCGTGCCAAGCGGTGTTCCGGGTGTGCTCCTGCCGCTGGTTGTCGCGATCGAAATCATCTCATTCCTGTCCCGTCCGATTTCGCTGTCGGTTCGTCTTTTTGCCAACATGCTGGCGGGACACATCACCCTCAAGGTGTTCGCGGGCTTCGTCGCTTCGCTTGGAACCCTGGGTGCAATCGGTATCGGTGGCGCGACATTGCCCCTGATCATGACGGTCGCTCTGACCGGTCTGGAATTCCTCGTAGCCTTCCTGCAGGCCTACGTCTTTGCGGTACTCACATGCATGTACCTCAACGATGCAGTTCACCCAGGCGGCCACTGAGGAACGACATTGGCGTATTGAAGCGTCAGTCAACCGCCGCAACAAACCATTCTAAGGAGTTCACACATGGAAGCGGAAGCAGCAAAGTTCATCGGTGCAGGTCTGGCTTGCTTTGGCATGGCTGGTACGGCTCTCGGCCTCGGCAACATCTTCGGCAACTACCTCTCCGGCGCTCTTCGCAACCCGTCTGCTGCTGACAGCCAGTTCGGCCGTCTGGTATTCGGCTTCGCCGTTACGGAAGCTCTGGGCATCTTCTCGCTGCTCGTAGCGCTCCTCCTGCTGTTCGCCGTCTAATAACCGGCAAAACGATCAGATCACGGCCGCCACGATGTGTGCCGTGATCCTTCCTATTGAATACCCCCCTGGAGGTGATGATGTTCGTGACACCGGCATTTGCGCAACAAGCTGCGCCGGCCAATGGCGCCACGCAAGGTGAAGTGCATACGGAGACGGGTGTCGCTCACAATGAGCATGGCACTGGCGTATTCCCGCCTTTCGACCAGTCGACCTATGCTTCGCAGCTGCTCTGGCTCGTCATCACTTTCGGTCTTTTCTATCTGCTCATGCAGAAGGTGATCGTGCCCCGCATCGGTGGCATTCTCGAACACCGTCATGACCGGATTGCACAGGATCTCGATGAGGCCTCCCGTCTGAAGGCTGAAGCAGACGCTGCCGTCGCCACCTACGAGAAGGAATTGGCGGAAGCCCGTTCCAAGGCCGGTGCGATTGCCGAAAGCGCTCGTGAAGCAGCGAAGGTCAAGGCCAACGCCGACCGTGCAGCCATCGAAGCTGAACTGGCTGGCAAGCTGGCCGCCGCCGAAGCCCGCATTTCTGAAATCAAGGCTGCTGCTTTTGCAGAAGTCGGTGCGATTGCCGAAGAAACCGCGTCTACGATTGTCGACCAGCTCATTGGTCCCAAGGCCAGCGCCGAAGACGTCAGGGCTGCAGTTGCAACCGCAAAGGTAGGAGCCTGATATCATGGCATTTGATGCATCATTCTTCGCCTTAGTAGGCCTTGTTCTCTTCCTTCTTCTTCTCGTATACCTCAAGGTTCCTGGCATGATGGCCTCGTCGCTGGACAAGCGCGCCGCCAACATCCGCGAGGAACTCGATCAGGCCAAGCGTCTTCGTGAAGAGGCGCAGGCTCTGCTCGCCGAATACCAGCGCAAGCGCAAGGAAGCCGAAGCTGAAGCGGCTGCCATCGTTGCCTCCGCAGAACGTGAAGCCGCTGCCCTGACAGAAGAAGCCCGTCAGAAGACGGAGGAATTCGTCGCGCGCCGCAATGCTCTTTCGGAACAGAAGATCCGCCAGGCAGAAGCCGATGCGATCGGCGCCGTTCGCGCCGCCGCTGTCGATCTGGCTGTTGCCGCTGCCGAAAAGGTCATTGCTGCCAAGGCTGATGCCGCCACGCAGCAGGCCCTGTTCTCTCAGTCCGTCGGTCAGGTGAAGGCTCGCCTGAACTGATCTTTCAGACATCTGAGTTTGCAAGAAGGCTGGGGCAACCCGGCCTTTTTCGCGTTTGGAGCCTGTGGTGACGATCCGGTGGAATGCGTGGGATCTTGGCCAATCCGGGGTAGTAGCATCGTCCTGCGAACCGAACAGCATGAATCGCGGGCAGGCTGCTGGGGTGAGGTGCGGGGATCAGAACGTTGAATCTAGGTCGTGGTGATGATTTAAGGATTGGGATTCCCAAAAGAGCGCAAATCGGATTCAAAGCTGATTTTGGAGAT
>NZ_JALJQZ010000054.1 GCF_022968395.1 Affinirhizobium lemnae | reverse complement strand
ATCGCCCACATTCGCCTGATCACAAGGCGACTTGCAAGGTATGGATATCGTTGAAGGCTTTTCGAGTCAGACTCTAAGCAGCCTCCACACTTTTGACGGCCTCGGACGATGGTAGGCTTCCTGCTCTTGCTTTATGCACAGTATCGACAATGCTGACTGCATAGGCATCAGCGATTTTCTTCAACTGCTCCATAGGAACGACGCGATCATTGACGATCGATTGTGCGACGTCGCTTTGTTGCTTCAGAGCATAGAAGGCCTCGACTGCCAGCAGACTCAATGCTGTCGCAAGTACGAGAAGAGCAGAGAAAAGTTTGGCACGAATGGTCATTGGAACCTCAAGAATGCGCTTGATCAAGGCTGTGCTGGAGCCGATCGCCATTCCTGCTTCCCTCATCAATCGGCGCGCAGGTGGCCGTGCCCTCTATGAGCAATAGCGCACGGAAGGACGAAATATTCGGTTAAATAAATTGGAGGAATCGTTCCTGTCGTTAGGTTTTTGGCGTTTTTATAGGCAAGTCATACTAAAGAATGATGATATATGACGCAATCGGCTTGCTTCAGGTGCCCCCCTCTTTATCGCAGGCGCTTGGAGGTAAAGGCAAATTGGCAGTTAGGAAATCCGTTTTTGCGGAATGACAACACCAGTTCCTGTTTCTGCAATCTTTTCGACGAGATGATCCGCATCGTGCCCTTCGTCGGCCAGCGTTACATCAGCCTCGATACCCTCGACAAGATCGTGGGCCAAGGCGATATCATTGCGCTGCCCGGGAGTGCCGATAAGGCGTATTGGTAGGCTGAGCGCTTCGGTCGCGGCATGGATTTTAGTTCTCAATCCGCCGCGAGACCGACCCAGGCTTTGGACATCCGCCGCCTTTTGACAGGGCGGCTCCGGCTGCATGCTTATTGGGGCGCACAATGATGCTGTCGATCATCAGTCATTCGAGATCAGCTTCGCGGGCCAGAACAGTGAGCATCTCGCCAAGAACGCCCGCCTTGGGGAAGCCCAAACGTTAAATCGTCACTACAGCCTAGGAAAGGGCCGCCTCAAGCAAAAGTCGGGCCTTGCAACAAGTCCGGTAGGAGTGTTTTCGTCAATCCGCTGATCCATGCAACACGGTTTTTCAACGCAGCGTCAGGCCGCCATCGACGGTGATGATTTCACCAGTGGTAAAGGATCCCGCATTGCTGGCGAGATAGACAACGGAACCGGCGAGTTCTTCCACAGTGCCAATACGGTTCTGCACAGCGCCCTTTGCCCAGTGATTGGCGACTACATCCGGATGCTCGCGCAGCACTTCGTCGGTCAGCTCAGTTCGGATATACCCGGGTGCAATGGCGTTTACGCGCACATTGTGTTCTGCCCATTCGGTAGCGAGCGCTTTGGTCAGCATATGCACGCCAGCCTTCGAAACGTTGTAAGCGGCATGGCGGAAGGGCCAGTTGACGATACGACCCGACATAGAGCCAATGTTGATGATCGAGCCGCCTTTCTGAGCAATCATCCGCCGTCCGACATGCTTGGAAACGAGGAAAACACCATCCAGATTGACGGCCATAGTCTGCCGCCATTGGTCTAGGCTACACTCTTCCGCTGGTGCGGGCAGAACGATCCCGGCATTGTTGATGAGAATATCGATGCGCCCAAAACGCTCGATCACCGCCTGCGTCATACGCTCCACATGGGCCTCATCCGAGACATCTGCCTGCAGGGCAAAGCTGTCGCGCCCGCCTGCCTTGATCGTATTAGCAACATCTTGCGCTCGGTCCAGTGTGGAGCGCACGACGATGGCAACATCCGCACCGTGCGCTGCCAGTGCTTCGGCCAAAGCCTTGCCTATACCGCGAGAACCGCCGGTAACGATGGCCTTGCGACCAGTAAGATCGAACAGGCGATGGTAATCCGTAGCATTGTCTGACATGCAGTTTCCTCCCTTGAATTTCGGTGTTTTCAGGCTGCGGTTGATGAAATCTGGGGTGTGGTGGCGGGAATAGTTTCGCCCCAGCGAGCAAGAATGTGTTCAGCTGTGCGCTGTGCCTGCGCGACAATGGTCAGCGAAGGATTGATGGCCGTGGACGATGGCAGGAAGGACGCGTCGACGACGTAGAGATTGTCGATATCCCAAACCTTGCAATGCCTATCGAGCACAGAACGTTCCGGCGTCTTGCCAAAGCGCGCGGTACCACACTGGTGCATGGAAACCTTGATATCCATTTTGTTGGTAATGATGAGCGGATAGCCGAGCGAACGCATTATGCGTGACCAGACCTTCACCAGTTCATTGTGGGATTTCAGGTTGTTGGCCTTATAGCTCAGACGAATGCGGCCATCGGGATCGACGGTGACCCGGTTGTTCGGATCCGGCAAGTCTTCGGACATCAGCCACCAATCAACACTGCGGTCTGCAAATGTGGACATCAACCATTCCGGTGCCCAGGTGGCACTCGCCGTCAGCATGCCGCCCTGCAACTTGCCAAGACCTTGCACATTGCCCAGTGGATAGGGTTTTTCGCTGTTGGCGAGATAGAAATCATTGATCGCCATCGACTTCTGAAAGATCACCCGATTTTTCTTGAAGGGCGAGATTGCCATCATCGCGGTATTATTATGGGCCATGTAATTGCGGCCCAACTGATCGGACATGTTGTTGCCGAGCCCACGCTTGTGAACATCGTTGGCGGAGCGCAACAGAAGCGCTGCCGAATTGATCGCACCGGCGCTGGACACGAAAAGATCCCCCTCCACAATCTTTTGCTCGCCTTTGTGGGTCAGCTCAACGCCGGTCACACGCTGGCCCGTCGGATCTGTCAGGAGGCGATGGACAAAAGTTTCGGTAATCAGTTCAATCCGACCCTTTGCCTTGGCAAGCGCTGGATTGACGAGACGCACCTCAGCATCACCTTTGGCTCCCAGCTTGCAGGCAAATCCATCGCAGGTGCGACAGCGGATACAGCTTCCGCCCTGATGGTAGTCAATGGCAATGGGCAGCGGGAATGGATGTAGCCCCTTTTCTTTCAGCTTCTTCTCGAAAAAGGCGATCTGCGGCTCATGGCCAATTGCAGGATGGGGCATTGGACCCGACCGTGGTGGCTCAGTGGGATCAAGCCCCGCCGTGCCATGCGTGCCCATCAGGCGCTCGGCCACGGCGTAATATGGCTCGAACTCCTCATAGGACACCGGCCAGGCAGGTGCGACACCAGCCTCGTGTTGCAAGTCCTCAAAATCCTCGCGGCGGAAACGGAGCGTCGCCGCACCGAAGAACTTGCTGTTGCCGCCAACATAATAATAGGTACTAGGATTGAAGAGCTGACCATCCTTGTCGCGCCATTCCTCCTTGGTCGCGTATTTCTTCTTGTGGAACACAGCCTCCACGTTCCAGTTATCGTCTTCGCGTGGAAGACGAGGCCCTCGCTCGATCATCAGGATGTTGCGGCCCGATTCCGCCAGCCGATTGGCCAAGGCACCGCCGCCGACGCCTGCGCCAACGATGATTACATCGTAAAACTTCTTCAAATCGCTCATGTCTCTCTCCCGCGCGTGAGCATCCTTCTTGCGAGTGCAACTCCTCACATGATCGCGCCGACTTGCCAGGGCACGAATTCGTTATCGCCATAGTTGTAGATCTCGCTGAGCGTCCTTTCGCCGGAAGCTGTGGCAATGACCGCATCGAAAATGCGCTGGCCGACGTCTTCCACCGTTTCATCGCCAGTGACAATGGTGCCGCAATTGAGGTCCATGTCCTCCTGCATGCGTTCGTACATCGGCGTATTGGTTGCGAGTTTCAGCGTAGGTGCGGGCTTGAAACCAGAGACTGATCCGCGCCCGGTCGTGAAGCAGATGACATTACACCCGCCAGCCACCTGCCCTGTCACGGCAATTGGATCGTAGCCCGGCGTATCCATGAAAACAAAGCCGCTTTCAGTAATCCGCTCGGCATACTCATACACAGCATTGAGCCGCGTGGTGCCGCCCTTGGCAACAGCCCCCAACGACTTTTCGAGAATAGTGGTGAGACCACCTGCCTTGTTGCCGTGGGAGGGATTGTTGTTCAGTTCTGCCTGACCTCGCTCGGCGTAATCACGCCACCACTCGATACGCTGAAGCAGCTTTTCTGCTACCTGAGCGCTTCTTGCCCGTCTTGTGAGCAGATGTTCCGCACCGTAGATTTCAGGCGTTTCCGCAAGACAGGCAGTGCCGCCGTGGCTAATCAGAAGATCGGCAGCATAGCCCAGTGCCGGATTGGCTGATATGCCTGAATAGCCATCAGAACCGCCGCATTCCAGCGCAAGCTTGAGCTTGGAAACGGGTTGCGGCGTACGTGTAAGAGCGTTAACGGCAGGCAACATAGCATCGATGGCTGCAATGGTTGCCTCGATCGATTTGCGCGTACCGCCTGTCGCCTGGATTGTCAGCGTGTGGAATCGTTCGCCTTCCTTCAGGCCATGGGCTGCCAGCAATGCCGGGATCTGATTTGTCTCGCAGCCAAGGCCGATCATCACAACACCGCCGACATTGGCGTGTGTGGCATAGCCGGCCAATGTCCGAGTGAGATAGCGGTAGCCTTCGGCCGCCGTATTGATGGCGCAGCCGCCAGCATGGGTCAGCGCAATGACACCATCGACATTGGGGTAGTCACCGAGCCGATCCGGCACTGCGTAATGCTGGGCCACCGCCTTGGCAACGGTAGCCGAACAGTTCACGGAGGACACAATGGCAATATAATTGCGCGTGCCCGCCTCTCCGCTTGGACGTTCGAAGCCCATGAAGCTGGCAGGCTTGGCGGCATAGATGACATCTTTGGCATCTACACAAAATTCATGAGCAAGCTCGACGTCGCGCATGGCCATGTTGTGGGTATGAACGTGATCGCCAACACGAATTTCACCGGTAGCAAAACCGATGATCTGGCCATACTTTATAATGGCATCCCCCGGAGAAAGGTTTTCGATGGCAACCTTGTGGCCTTGCGTTAATCGACTCGTTAAGCTCTGACCACCCAATTCAGGAAGCGCCACCGGTTCAAGCGTTACACGAGCGACGGCAACATTGTCCTGCGCATTCAGGCGCAATAGCGGCGACGAGGCCGAATAGATAGTCATGCTCATTCCTTTCTATCGAAAAGTGCGCCCTGCTCATCATACATCCCGGCCATGACCGCAAAGGACGTATCGAGATGAATGCGCATGGCGAGCTCAGCCTGATCGGCATTTCGACTGGCCAGTGCCCGCACGATGGATTCATGCTGCTGGGTAACCATGGCCAGATGACCCGGAACGGGGGCACTTAACTGGCGCATGCGATCTAGATGAACCTTAGCAAGTGTGATGAACTTCCAGATCCGCGGATAGCCGCTGATGCCCGCAATCGCGCTGTGAAACATGTCGTCGCAATCTAGATATTTACCTAACTCGTTATTGGCGAGGATGGATTGCATCTGGCCAATCAGAGTTTCCAGTCGGTCGACATCCTTATCGGTAATGTTTGCTACGGCCTTGCGCACGCTTTCAATTTCCAGCGCGCGGCGAATGACGAACCCCTCTTCTGCGACTTTGAACGAGATGCGACTGACGTAAGTGCCGGAGTGCGGAAAAATGTCCACAAGCCCCTCATCCGCCAATCGCTGAAGCGCTTCGCGAACAGGCGTTCGAGACACTCCGAACTCTGCGCACAGATCTTTTTCAGAGATGACAGCACCCGGTTGCATCTCCAGATGGACGACGGCCTGCCTCAACAACCAATATATTTGTTCGGCTTTTGGAATCGGTCTATTTTTCTCTATATTCATATAGATCTCTTGAAAATCAGGATTTTAGAAGCCTATCACGAACTTTCGAAAGTATGTTGACAGGCGCTATCTCATCTGCCTTTATGTAACTCATATATTAGTTCGGGACGCAAGAGGAAATTTGGGGGTCTCCGAACCCAAGAAAAGCCGGGGCTGGCGAGGAGGCTGGCCCAGGCGATCAACTACATCGCATGCAGATCATTGGAAGACTAAAGCGCAGCCAGATAAGGCTCGTCGGGCAGGTCCGTGCAGGTCGAGGGCAGGCAGAATATGGCAATCATCAATTACCTTACCCGTATCGAGTTCGATGCGGGCTCCATCGCGAAGCTTCCGGCCTTGCTGTCAGAGCTTGGCGTGCGCAAACCATTGATCGCTACCGACAAGGGACTGGTTTCGACGGGACTGGTGGAGAAGGTGATTGGCCTGCTTGAAACCTCGCCCGTTGTGTTCGACGGTACACCTGCCAACCCCACAGAAGATGCGGTCATGGCAGCACACGCGCTCTATGCGGCAGAGAACTGCGACGGCATCGTCGGCCTGGGCGGAGGCTCCTCGCTCGATCTTGCAAAGGCGGTGCGGCTGCTGACCGGTCACCCTGCGCCACTTGCGCAATATACTGCAGTTGAGGGCGGCGCAGGCAAGATCCATGGGCGGATCTGCCCAATGATAGCCGTTCCCACCACTTCAGGCACAGGATCGGAAGTTGGGCGAGCCTCCGTAATCATCACCGCTGAAGGCCGCAAGCTCGGTATTCTGAGTGCGCATATGCTGCCGTCGATCGCGCTTTGCGATCCGGAACTGACCTATGGGCTCCCCCCCTTCCTGACTGCGGCAACAGGCATGGACGCGCTATCACACTGTCTCGAAACCTATATGGGATCGTCGGTCAATCCGCCTGCCGACGCGATCGCGCTCGATGGTTTGAAGCGCGGCTTCGCCGCCATTCGTAAGGCTGTTGCCAATGGGCAGGATAGCCAAGCGCGCTGGGACATGATGATGACAGCGCTGGAAGGCGCAATGGCTTTCCAGAAGGGCCTGGGTGCTGTGCACGCCCTAACCCATCCGCTCGGTGCGATCCGAGAACTTAATCTGCATCACGGCACTCTAAATGCGGTGCTCATGCCTTCGGTGCTGCGGTTCAACAGACCGGTCATCGGTGGGAAGTGGGACGTGATGACCGATATATTGGGCGGCCAGCCGGATGAGGTGATGGCCGGGTTGAACAAGGATATCGGCATGCCTTCCGGCCTCAAGGCCATCGGTGTGACGGAGGCCATGATGGAGAAGGTCTCTGGCGAGGCCCTGAACGATCATTGCCATGCGACCAATCCGCGACTCGCTAGCCGGGAAGACTACCTTATGCTTTTGCAAGAATCGGCCTGAATCCAAACCAATCCGGAGGGATGAGATATCATGACTGAAATTCGGTAATCCAATTATGTACGACACCGATACCTCCATGCTGCTTTCTTGCCGCGTTGCGGTGGTTGTCTGAAGGCGCCGTAAGATCCGCGCTTACATCGAATGTACAATTCCTAGCGAAACCGGATAGCGGCTCTACGTCCGGATTTTCGCAAGACAGGCCAAGGGAACGATTAGGATTTGGCATGAAAGCGACAGATAAACGCCCCGTAGGCAGGACAGGCCTTAGTGTAACAGCTCTGGGTGTCGGCACCGCGCCACTTGGCGGGCTCTACGCTTGCGTGGCCAAAGAAGATGCAACCGCCATGCTCAATCACGCCTGGAATGCGGGCATTCGCTATTTCGACACCGCACCCATGTACGGCAACACACGCTCCGAACACTTGACAGGCGAACTTTTACGCGAAAAAAACCTGGAAAATCGCGATTGGGTTATCAGTACCAAGGTTGGTCGCCTGATGACATCAGAGCGTGCGGGCCGCAAGCTGCCGCCAGCCCCACCGAAGAACCCGCTCGATCCCGGCTGGTGGAACGGTTACGATTTTCGCGAAGTCTTCGACTACAGCTATGACGGCGTGATGCGCAGCTTCGATGACAGCCAGCAGCGTCTCGGCTTTCCCCGCCCTGACCTTCTTTACGTACATGACATCGGTCGCGTGACCCATGCCGATCTGCATGAGCATCACTGGAACGCACTGACCAAAGGCGGCGGCTTCAGGGCGCTGATTGAGCTTCGCGCAGCGGGCGATATCAAGGGTTTCGGCCTTGGCGTCAACGAATGGCAGATCATCCGCGATGCGTTGGAAGAGGCCGATCTCGATTGCTCCATGCTGGCTGGTCGTTACACGCTGCTCGATCAAGATGCCGAGGAGGAATTCTTGCCACTCGCGCAAAAGCGCGGGATGGCACTGGTTGTGGCGGGTGTGTTCAATTCCGGAATTCTTGCCTCCGCATCCGGCAGGCAAAAGTTCAACTATTCCGACGCACCCGCAGAGATGATCGAAAAGGCTCAGAAACTGCGCGCCGTTTGCGACAGCTTCAACGTGCCTCTATCCGCGGCCGCCATCCAGTTTCCCCTGCGCCATCCGGCGGCCACTTGCGTGGCCATCGGGGCGAAAACGGCCGCGCAGATCGCCACGAACATTGAGTGGTTCGAGCAGGAGATACCCGAAGAGCTATGGGCCACCCTGAAAGCTCAGGACCTGATCAACCGCTAATCTGAATTTGCAGGAGAATGCCCATGCTGAAGTCTATCAACCCCCTTCTGACTGGTGAACTGCTAGCTATTTTGGCCGAAATGGGCCATGGAGACGAGATCGTCATTACCGATGCTAATTTTCCGGCTGTCAGGGTGGCGGAGCATTTGATCCAGATGCCCGGCATTCCCGCGACAGATATTCTGGAAGCCGTACTTTCGCTGATGCCTCTCGATGATTTTGTCGATCATCCCGCAACCGTGATGGATGCGGTTAGTCACCGCCCTGCGATCTATACCGAATTCGAAGCGATCGTCGAAAGCGCCGAGAAGCGCCGCATTCCACTGGATAACATTGAAGTACCGGCCTTCGTTGAACGTACCAAGGCTGCCTGTGCCGTTATTTCGAGCGGTGAGCGCAGACTATACGGCAACATCATTCTCAAGAAGGGTGTGGTGCGTCCCGAGTAGCGCCCGCAAACTGTTGTTTTTGTGTAGTTGTGTACGCGAAGCCGTTTCGAAATTTCGCTGGAATTGCTCTCTGGGAGGAGATCGCATGCTCGACAGTCATCAGCACTTCTGGAAGGTAGAGCGCGGGGATTACGGCTGGCTGACACCACAGCTTGGCTCCATTTACCGCGATTTCCTGCCGGGAGATCTGATCCGCGAGATGAAGCGGGTAGGTATTGCCCGCACCATTCTTGTGCAGGCAGCCGAGACAGAAGCGGAAACCGACTTCCTGCTGGAGATAGCCGCAAACGCGGATTTCGTTGCAGGTGTGGTAGGTTGGATCGATATGGAGGCCGATGACTTTACTGCACGTCTGGCTCGCTACCGGCAAAATCCCAAATTCATCGGTCTTCGCCCCATGCTGCAGGGCCTTGCCGATGATGCCTATATCCTGCGACCAAAGGTTATCAATAGCCTAAAGGCAGTGGCCGAAAGCGGTCTACCATTCGACATTCTGACCTTCACCCGCCATCTACCACATGTCACCGCCGCGCTGAAACAGGTGCCGAACCTGGAAGCGGTGGTGGACCATATCTCCAAGCCCGACATCGCCAACGGCGTGCTTGATCCGTGGCGGGCGTATATCGAGGAGGTCGCGGGCTTTCCAAATGTATACTGCAAGGTTTCCGGCATGGTAACGGAAGCCACCAGCGATTGGGCGCTTGGTGACTTCCAGCCTTACGTCGATCACGTCGCGCGTTGTTTCGGTCCCGAGCGACTGATGTTCGGCAGCGACTGGCCGGTCTGCACGATGGCTGCGAGCTACGCGGAGGTCGCCAATCTCGCGCGCACGCTTCTCTCAAGCCATTTCGGACCGAACGAATTGCGCCTTATTTTCGAAGAGAACGCAGCGCGCTTCTACGGTGTTTGATCAAGCAGCAGGCTGAGACCGTTCAATTAGGAGGAACGAGTTGTCGTCGAATTTTCAGGAACATAGTTCGATCAAGCCCTATGTGCGGCTTGTGGATGTGTCGAAATCCTTTGGCTCCGTAAGAGTTTTGAAGGACATAGCCTTCGACGTACGACCCGGAGAAATACACGCACTGCTGGGCGAGAACGGTGCTGGCAAATCCACAATGATCAAGATCCTGTCCGGTCTCCATCAGCCAGATGGTGGCGTGTTGGAAATCGAAGGGCAGTCCGTACGCTTTGCCTCAGCCAGGGATGCCAATGCCGCAGGCATAGCGACCGTTTATCAGGAATTGCTGCTCTTTCCCGACCTAACAGTGGCGGAAAACATTTTCCTTGGCCACTATCCGAGAAAAGCTATGGGCTGCATCGATTGGGCTGAGGCCCGCGTCAAAGCTCGGGACTTGCTGGATAGCCTCGACTGTGATGATCTTGATGTCGATACTCGCATTGCCACGCTATCAGTCGCGCAGCGTCAGCGGGTGGAAATCGCCAAGGCACTTTCTCACAAGGCCCGCATTCTGATCATGGACGAGCCGACGGCCTCGCTGACCGAGAAGGACGTGACTCGACTGATGGAGGTGGTGCGCAACCTGAAGGCACGCGGCGTCGGCATCATCTATGTCAGCCATCGCATGCCGGAAATCTTCGCACTGGCAGATCGCGTTTCAGTGCTGCGTGATGGCGTCATGATCGATACGCTTGATATCGCCGATACCGATGAGGCAACGCTGGTCGCGATGATGGTGGGACGATCCATCGAACAGCTATTTCCCAAAGGTGAATCGAAGATCGGTGAGCCAGTGCTGGAAGTCTCCAAGCTCAATCATGGCCGTCTGGTGCGCGATATCTCCTTCACCTTGAAGCGTGGTGAAGTGCTGGGTATTGCCGGTCTCGTTGGTTCTGGGCGAACTGAGCTGGCGTTGACGCTGTTCGGTATCACGCCCGCCACGTCAGGCGAAATCAGGGTGAAGGGTAAACCCGTCTCCATCCGAACGCCAAGGCAGGCCCGCGATCTTGGTCTTGCCTATGTGCCGGAAGATCGCGGCCTTCAAGGTCTCGTCAAATCCATGTCCATCAATGAGAACGTTTCCATGGCAGCGCTTGACCGCATAGCGCCCGGCCTATTTCTCAATTTTGCCGAGGAGGCCCGCCGCGCGGTTGACGCAGTCAAACGGCTTGGCGTTCGGGCACGTGCGGGAATTCAGCAGCCGGTCGGGGAACTTTCCGGCGGCAACCAGCAGAAGGTAGTGATCGCTAAATGGCTGGAAACAACGCCTGATATTCTGATCCTTGACGAACCAACGCGCGGCGTTGATGTGGGGGCAAAGGCCGAAATTCACGCTATGATGAGCGATCTAGCGGCAGAAGGCCTCGCCATCATCATGATATCCAGCGAGTTGCCGGAAGTGATCGGCATGAGCGACCGCATCCTAGTGATGAACAATGGTCAGGTCACCGGCATGATCGACAGGGCACACGCCACACCTGAAACCGTTGGTGCCGCCATGACGAAACAAGCCGGACCAAGGGAGGCGGCGTAATGGCTATCGTGCACGACAGTAGCGCCGTAACCGTGCGCAAGCATCAGCGTTCCCGACCCCTCTTCGCAAGGCTCTTAAGCGATTACGGACAGGAATGCGTGATCGTCGCTGCCATTCTCTTACTGCTTCTGATAGTCGGACTATATAATCCACGCTTCCTCAGCGCATCCAACCTCAATACAATCTTTGCAGGTAACGCCTACATCGCGGTCGCCGCAATCGGCATGGCCATGGTGATCATTACCGGCCACATCGACGTTTCCGTCGGTGCGTTGATCGGGGTTCTAGCAACCATTTCAGGCACTTTGGCGGTTTCCGGCTATCCTGTCTGGGTGGCATGGGGGGCACCTGTCGTTCTCGGCATGGCGGTCAATTGCGTGGTCGGGTGGCTGGTGGCATATGCGCGTATTCCTTCCATAGTCGTTACGCTTGGCATGATGTCCATTCTGCGCGGCGGCCTAATTTCCATTACCGGTGGCACATGGATTTCCGGGCTGCCAAAGGAGTTCATGATTGCGCAGTGGAAGCCCTTCGGTCTTCCATTCCCCATTATAGCTATGGTAGTTTTGACGCTGATTGCAGCCTGGTGGATGCGCAACTTTCCGTTCGGTCGCTCGCTCTATGCGGTTGGTGGCAACCCGGAAGCGGCTAGGGCCACCGGCATTTCCAGCGAGCGGCGAGTGCTGGCGGTCTTCGTTATCCATGGGGCTTTCGCAGGCATCGCCACCATTTTGTTTGCTACGCAATTGCAGGTCATCCAGTCCACGGTGCCGCCGAACCTGGAACTGACGATCATTACTGCAGCCGTAATCGGCGGGGTCTCGATCCTGGGCGGTTCGGGCACAGTCATCGGTTCCACGCTCGCTGCTATTTTGTTTGCCACCATTGGCTCGGCGCTGATCTTCGTCAACGTCTCTGCCTATTGGCTAAGAGCCGTGATCGGCGGCTTGATTCTGATCACAGTTCTTGCGGACATGATACGCCGCCGCCCCAAGAAGTAGGGAGGGATCCATGCCATTGCGTCATCTGTTAAGGCACGAAACCATTCTCGCCTTTGTGGCCATTCTGCTGCTTGTCCTGCTCGCCTTCCAGTCCAGCCAGTTCTTCACGGGTGCCAACCTGCTCAATCAGGGACGGTTAATGACCGAAGTAGGGCTCGTCGCCATCATCATGACCTTCGTGATCATCACTGGCGGCATTGATCTTTCTGTTGGCTCGATCCTCGGGCTAACCGCGATCCTGACCGGTGTCTTCTGGCAAAATCTTGGTCTGCCGCTCGTGGCTGCGGCCGGGCTTGCCGTTGCGGTCGGCACATTCTGCGGCTTCGTCAATGGATTCGTGATCACCCGCTTTGGCGTGCCGCCGCTGATTGCAACACTGGCAACGTTGGCGCTCTATCGCGGCTTGGCTGAAGGCATCAGCCAGGCACGCTCGGTGCGCGGCTACCCGGATTGGTTCTACGTGCTGGGCCAAGGCAATGTTCTCGGCGTACCTACGCAGCTCTGGATTCTGATTGCCTTTGCGATCCTTGCCAGTGTGCTGCTTGCCGCCACCCGGATTGGGCGCAGCATCTACGCCATCGGAGCAAACGAAGTGGCGGCGTTCTTTTCCGGCCTGCCGGTCAACCGCACCAAAATTGCCGTCTATACCGCATCGGGCTTTGCGGCCGCACTTGCAGGCGTGATCTTCGTTTCACGCGTTTCCACCACCCGCTCGGACATGGGTACCGGGCTGGAACTCGATGCCATTACTGCTGTCGTTCTGGGTGGTACTTCAATCTATGGCGGTCGCGGTAGCGTCATAGGCACGCTGATTGGCCTCGTCGTCATCCAGAGCCTGAAGAACGGGCTGTCGCTGGCGGGTGTCAAGGCGGAAGGCACGGCAGTGCTGATCGGCCTGATGCTGATCGGTGCCATTCTCATAACCACGCTGCTCAACAAGCGGCGTGCCTAAAGATACATACATCATCTCGCAACAATGGAGGAGGAACCTATGCGTAGATCAATGATAACAGCAATCCTGGCTTTGGCCCTTTCGGCTGGAACATCTCATGCCGCACCAGTTTGGACGGGGGCGGACGACCAGCCTACCAATCCACTAGCCTGCGATGGCGCACCTGCAACCACCGCCACCGTTGCATATAACGGTGGCACACCGGCAAAGGCCCCCGAGCGTAAGGGTAAGACCATCAAGGTGGTCGATGTGCCGAAACTGGTTGGTATCGGCTACTTCAATTCCACGTCTCAAGGCGTGAAAGAGGCAGCAAAGGAACTTGGCACTGTCGATGCCAAGACAGATGGCTCCACCAAGGCCAATATCGATGACCAGATCACGCTCATCGATAACTACATCACGTCAGGTGTCGACGGCATTCTGTTTTCCGCCAATGACCCGGTGGCTATCGCCCCTGTTCTGAAAAAGGCGCTTGCTGCAGGTATCAATGTGGTCGGCTATGATGCGGATGCAGAGCCCGGTGCCCGACAGTGGTTCGTCAATCCGGCAACGCCGAACGGCGTTGCGAAATCGCTTATCGATACCTTGGCCAAGGAAATTGGCCAGGATAGCTCGTTTGCTATTGTAACCTCCACCTTTACGACCCCGAACCAGGCGCGATGGATTGCGGAAATGTCCGCCTATCAGGCCAAATGCTATCCCAAAATGAAGTGGCTGGAGACGGTCGAGGCGCAGGAAGACAATATCCTCTCCTTCAATCAGGCTAATACGCTGATCAACAAATACGGCTCCGAGATGAAGGGCATCATCGGCATGACTAGCGTGGCAACGCCTGCCGCAGCCGATGCAGTGACTCAGGCTGGTCAGTGCGGCAAGGTCTCGGTAGTTGGCCTTGCAACACCAAACCCGATGAAGCCCTATATCAAGGCAGGCTGCGTGAAATCTGCCGTACTGTGGAGCACCGTTGATCTCGGCTATGCCGCCATGCAAGCCCTGCGCGCCTCCGCTGATGGCACGCTGAAGCCGGGTGACAAGACCTTCAAGGCAGGTCGTCTTGGCGAGCTGCAGATTATTAATGGCAGCCAGATTCTGCTTGGCAGCCCCGCCGTCTTCACCAAGGATAATATCGACAAGTTCGACTTTTAAGCATCTGAGCCAGCGCCCGAGTCAATCACGATCCGGGCGCTGGCTTCAATAAACCTTGCGCAGATGTTCTGTGCCTACCTGCGATAGCTACCGATTCTACCGGTCCTTGTTCCATGGAATATGCAGATGGCTAATATTTGGCTGACAGCATGTTCAGGATTTGCGGGATGCCGTAGATGTTCAACACCGACCTCCGACACAAGATTGCGTGGCAGAAGCATCGTGTGTCGAAATGGGCAGCCTGTAACGAGAGCCTGCGGCGGGATAGTCCGGTTGCGGCGTGAGGTTCGACCCGTCGAGCTCGATGGAGGCTGCGGCTAGGGCAACTGTCTTGGCGACTTGAAGTGACTTCCCGTTCTTTCGGACGCAACGACGATGGCAGGCGAAATAAAGCTAATCCGTCGCATAATTGAAGGTGGTGCCAAGTTGCATGACGCCATCTTCAACAAAGGCGATTGCGATACAGAAATGATCGATACCGCGTGCAAAATTGGCCGTCTCGTCGATCTGATCAATCATCCAGAGGCGTCGGGACGTGCCGTTGCCACCATTTTCCTACCCAAGTAGCCCATCTTTCGGAAATCGCGCCCGCAGTTCTTCAAACACGTGGCGTTCAACCAGACCGTCCGCCTCGGTCAGAAAGTCTTGAAGCCCCCTAGGCTAAAGTCTCCTGGTTGGTTGCCGCCTGCGGTAACACCGCAGCGCGCGGTCGCTGACGCTACGGATAATGTCGTAAAGCGCAGCCTTGCGTAGATCAATGTCGTCCATGGTCAGAGGGCTTTCCGTAAAAACAGATCCGGCACATCGGAGAGGATGCTCTGCGCCCCACCGGCAAAGAAGTGCTGCGCCTTATCCGCCTCGTTGATCGTCGCAACGGCAAACTCAATTCCGCTATCGGCCAGGATCTTCAACGCATCGTCCGACAGCAGAGCGCGCTGTAGGTGAAGGATCTGACACTTGGTTTCCGCCATTAGCGCTTTGGGGTCCTTCGGCGGCACAACGACGGCAAAGGCACGTGGCACATTGGGCATGAGGCGCGCTGCGGCGTGGATGGAGCGAATGGAAAAGCTCGTGAAAAACAAACCGTCACGGTTGGCAGGCCAAAAATCCTTAATCGCCGCAAGGGCGATTTCGGCAGTTTCGATGTCATCACCGGGCGTGGGCTTCAGCTCAAGTTGCAGATTGATGCCAAGTTCAAGCACGGTCTCAACAAGTTCTTCCAACGTTGGAACCCGGGTGTCGGCAAATTCCGGGGAAAAGGAGGAACCGGCATCAAGGCTGCGGATGTACTCCAGCATCATGTTTGCCACGAAACCATGGCCGTTCGTCGTGCGGTCCACCTGATCATCATGAATGATGACGGGCTTCCTATCGCGAGTGAGCTTGACATCCACCTCCACCCAGCGTGCGCCCTGTGCGGCTGCGGCTCGTATGGCTGGCAAGGTGTTTTCGGGCGCGAGCAGTGGCGCGCCCCGATGGGCGATGAGGGCGTCCTTCACCGTGACGTCCTGGCGGGAAATTGTTGCGGTGGGTCTGGGATCAGAGCGAAACAAGGTCGTTTTCTTTCTTGACGAGAATTGAGATGCAAAGGGACGCCGCGGCTGGAATTGCAGTGGCGCGAACCGTTCACGAAGCGATCAGTTCTGCAGAACCTGACCGGTGAAGGCCTTCTTGATTTCGTCGCCAAAGGGCTTAGCGGACCAGGCGGTTGAAAACTTTCGGTCAGCGGCCGGGATAAGCCCTACTGAGCTGTCCGCATCCGGATGCTGCGGTGCGATGCCGAATGTCTTGGCGAATTTGGCTTGGGTCTTCGCGCTGGTGAGCCAGTTGATGAACACCAGAGCTGCGGCCTTGTGCTTGGCGTTGGCGGGAATGCCAATGACATTGCCGCCGCCGGGGAAACCGAAGGAGGGGATGTACAGTTTGATATCCTTGGAGATCTCGCCCTTCCGCTGTAGACCGGCAATCTGGTCTTCCCACGCGGCAATAATCTTGAACTCGCCATCGTTCAGCCGGGTGACGCTATCTGCGTTCGAGGCGGTGATGATGTAACCGTCACGGCTCTCCTTGAACCATGCCCATGCAGGCGCCAGTTTGGCGAGTTTCTCCGGCGACGACGCACCTTGCGTATAGTCGATGTCTTTAACGATGGCACGCGTAACGCTTTCGATGAAAGCCGGGCCGGATCCGCCGTTTTCGACGTTGAAGCCCAGTTCGCCTGGGTTCTTTTTCATGAAGGCGACGAACTCGTCGAGTGTATGCGGAAGTTCATCTGCCGAAACGCGAGCAGGATTGTAGGCAATGCCCGTCTGGTTGCCCCAAAAGGCAGGCGCATAGCCCTTGTTGTCCACGCCTTCGATCGCGTAACGCAGCTTCGTTCCCTCTGGCAGCAATGGTTTCAATGGACCGTAGAGGAGTTCATCTGACTTGAATGTCTGCAGTGCCGCACCTCCCAGAGAAATGGCATCAATGTCTCCTTCGGCGCGGCTGCGCTCCGCCAGCATCTTGTCCATATTGGCCTTGCCATCGCCATCGGGAATGGTGACCTTGATGCCGTATTCAGCCTCAAAGTCCTTCACCTGTTCGCGAAAACGGTCCTGGAAGTACCAGTGAAACCAGTTGACACGGCCTTCCGCTTTGGCCTGGGCAACAATTTCCTCCCAGTTCATCTGGGAGAGATCCTTGGCCTCGGCCTTGGTATTGAAAATGGCCATCGGCAGAGCCGTGGCGAGCATGAGTAGTGCGACTTTCTTCAGCATAGCATCAGATCCTTGTGTGATGGTTGTACTCATGAGTATCGACATCATCCCTTGCCCGTGACGATGGCCGGGTCTGCGCTTCGCAGGAGGCGCTCGGCGATCAGCATCAGCACGACATTGGGAACGACGAGAATGAGAGATACGGCTGCAGCGTTCGGCCGTATGAAATTGTAACCGAGGTAGGAGTAGAGGATCGTCGGCACCGTAATGAAATCTGGCGCCCCGACGATGTAGGAGATGGCGAATTCCTCGATCGAGAGAATGAAAACGATAATGAGTGCCGCGAGAAGTCCGGGTTTGATGACCGGAAGATAAGCCGTTCGAAAGACGGTAAGCGGCGAGGCCCCGAGGTCACGCGCAGCATCGATGAGATCCTGCCGCACCATGGCAAAGGAGACCGTCATGAGCCGTATCGCATAGGGCAGTAAGCTCACCGTATGGCCGATCAGGACACCCAGGAATCGGGAATAGACGTCAAGTTCGATCAGCAGTGCCGAAAAAAAGATTGCGCTGATGAAGTTCGGGATGATCAGCGGGACAAGGGTGAGCAAGTGTATGATGGATTTGCCGACAAATTCCATGCGGCCAAGGGCATAGGCTGCCGACGAGGCAAGAAGCAGTGTCGCGATGGAGACGCAAGCAGCCAGCATGTAGCTGTTGTAGAGGGCTTGCGGCAGCGCGCTCGTTGTCCAGACTTCCAGCCAGCGGCGCAGTGACAACACCGGCGGCAACACGGCGGGATAGGCCCAAGGGTGGGCGGGATCAACCAGCGACCACAATACGGCCAGAGCGAAAGGCAAAGCCAGCGCAAAGAAGAAGACGGCAAGCGCGAGGCCGATGGACAGCCTGCGATACCAGACGGTGCGGGAGGAGGTGATACCGTGCATTGGCCTATCTCCGCATTCGTCGGACGGCAAGTTGTGTCAGACCGGCCACAATGAGCGAACCGAACAGTGACAGTCCCATCAGCATCACCGCAACGACGGCGGCTTCGTTCCAGCCATTCGCCCCATTGTCCGCCTGGGTCCGGACCATGAATTGCGCCAGAGAGTTAACGCTGGTGGGACCGGCCACCGCCTGGAACGAGTAGTCACCGGCAGCCACGATGAAGATGAGGACGAGCGCAGCCTGCAGCGACCGCAAGGTGAGCGGCAGGATGATGCGCCTCAACCTGGCGAGCCAACCTGCGCCGAGGCCTCGCGCGGCATCCAGAATGTCATCGCCGATGGCCCGCACCGAGCCAACGATGATGAGAAAAGCGAAAGGCATGTTCTTCCACACCTGCAGGATGACGACCCCGATCGCATAGGTATCATTCTGCATTCGCATTGGACTGGCGGTGAAGCCGAGATTGACGAGCGCAACGTTCAGAAACCCCTGGAAGGAGATGAAGTTGACGAAAAGAAAGGCGGCCACTAGGCCGTGAACGAGGATTGGCGCCTTGATCATGGCGCTAATCAAATCGGAGCCTGGGAAAGGTCGACGCAACCAAAGGGCAATCGGATAGGCGAGCAATACGGAGAGGATCGCGCTCAGAGTGGCGGTGCGCGCGGAATATAAAAAGGCTCGCCAAAACTGATCCTGCGACAGAATTTCGCGCCAGGATTGTATTGAAAATTGATCCGCACCCGAAAAATTGAAAAAGCCGATGGATTGCGACACCGCCATTCCGACCACAAGGGACATGAAGGCAATGATGGGCAGGAGCCCCGGAAGCAACAGCAAGTATGCCTTGAGCGTTTGGTTGTTCGTCATGCTACAACCTCTTCAAGGAAGCGGATGGCATCAGGGGGGATGACTACGTCAACCGTCTGCCCCTCACGGACCGGCGTGAAACCGTGCGTCTGGATACGGAAGAAGGCCTCGGCCGCTCCATTCCGAGGCGAGAGCGCGAGGTTGCACAGGCTGCCAAGAAATGTGCGGGCGGAAATGTCGAATGTGAACCGATTTTCTTCCTCTGTAATTTCGGAGGTCAACATCGCGTCTTCCGGCCTCCAGCAGGCATAGATGCGGCTGCCGACCGGTGGAGTCGCCGAGTGGATGATGGCTTTGCCGAAAGGACAAGTGACCTCGTATCGCCCGCTTTTCTGGTCGCTCGCCAGGACGTCCACCGGCATGATGTTGGCCGTTCCGACGAAATCAGCCACGAAACGGTTGACCGGATGTCTGTAGATTTGCTCGGGCGGACCCATCTGCTCAATCATGCCGTTGCGCATGACGATGACGAGATCCGACATGGCGAGGGCCTCCTGCTGGTCATGTGTCACATAGACCGCAGTAAAGCCGTGCTCGCGCTGGAGCGCGCGGATTTCGATACGAACATGGTCCCTTAGCTTGAGATCGAGGTTCGACAATGGCTCATCGAAGAGCATTACACCGGGGTGGACGGCCATGGCGCGGGCAAGCGCGACGCGCTGCTGCTGGCCGCCAGACAACTGACCCGGCAGCTTTTCCAGTTGCGGGGATAGACCCACTTGCTGGGCGACGGCGGCTACGCGCGATGCGATGTCGCTGCTCTTAATTCGACGCTGACGCAGGCCAAAGGCGATATTCTCGGCCACCGAAAGATGCGGGAACAGGGCATAGGACTGGAAACACATGGCGGTATCGCGTTTTTCCGGCGGTACGCCCTGCATGTCCCGGCCACTGATTTCAATGCGACCGCTGTCCAGCGGCATGAAGCCGGCTATTGCCTTCAATAGCGTTGTCTTGCCGCAACCGGATGGGCCGAGAAGTGTGACTAGTTGCCCCTCACCGACGGAAAACGTCACATCAATGAGGGCTTGAAAAGTGCCGTAACGCAGGCTCGCCCGTTCGACTGCCAAGGCATTGGCCATCAGCGTCATCTCATGTTCTCCCTCGCAAGGTTAATCACTTCGGATGGTGGATACCGCTTATCATTCCTTATGTATGATATTTATGACAAGTCAGCGACCCTTGCGGGGTACTTCCCGGGTAAGCGCCTAAAGCGGCATCATGAGCGGTCCAAACTCACGCATGTATTATCATTCAATCGGAATAATTGCCCTCCAATCAGTGGCAGACTGTTTGCCGAAGGCGGACAATTTGTTTAGGACTTCAACGATAGGTGAGAGCAGCACGGCTTGGACGGATGAACGATTCTCTTTCGGGAAATGAGCGGATGATCCTCGAGATCGTGCGAAGATCTCCAAACATTATGCGTTCTGCAGTTGCACCATGGACTAATCTCACCCAGCCATCGGTGCACAGGATCATCGACACGCTTCTCGACGCGCAGTGGCTGACACTCGGAGATCCGGTGATCCACGGACGCGGTAAACCCAGTCCATCGTTGAAGCTGAATGCCGACGCAAGGTATGCGATTGGTGTTTCAGTCAATACCGACAGCATCGCCTTCGGCATCTGCGATTTCTCCTGCAAGATCGTGTACGAGGAGATGCTGGAGATGCCACCGACACACAGGCGCGACACGCTTTTTGCACTGAAGGAACGATTGCGCGCGTTGCTAGCATCCCACGGCATCGCGCATCAGAAGATTGCGGGGATGGGCTTTTCAATGGCCGGTTTCTTTGTCGGACCGGATCGCCGCTTCAACTCGCCGGAACTTCTGCGCGACTGGTCTTTGGTCGATCTGCGCCGGGAGCTGGAGACCATGTTTGACCTGCCAATCTGGACCGAAAACAATGGCACCACCGGCGCCATCGGTGAATCTGCTGTCGGCGTCGGCCGAGACTATGCCACCTTTGGGTACCTCTCGTTCAACTACGGCTTCGGTGGGGGCATCGTGCTGGATGGCAAGCCGTTCTTCGGCGCCTTTGGCAATGCGGGTGAACTCAGCCGGGTCTACACGCTGCAAGAGGAAGCCTCCCGCCCGGCACTTGGCGAGCTTTTAAAAAGACTGGAAACAGGTGGCATCTCGATTGCCAACATCCGGGAACTTCGACAGCGTTTCGACCCGTTCTGGCCACCTGTCGCCGAATGGGTAAAGGAGGTGTCGCCTGCGCTAAATCGCGCAATCGACATGCTAAGGGCCGTCATTGATCCAGAGGCGATTGTCTTCGGCGGTGAGCTTCCTCGTGCGCTCGGTGAATTGCTGTTGGCAGTGCCGCCTTCACCATCCTTTCCACGGTATGGGGTGGAAGCGCCCTACCCACATCGAATGCTCAGTGCCATCGAGGCTGATCCCGCCATTCTAGGGGCAGCGCTGATCCCCCTGATGGACCGGTATTTCGCTTGGTCCTTGCCGAGAAGCGGCCTGTGATTCGATAGCGTGGGTTCCCACACCATCGTCAGTGTCTGACGTTCTATGGCATGGGCCCGGCCATTGTCCGGTCCGGTACATTCCGCGGTCGAAGCAAGATCTCCAAATACAGTAACGCCCGTTTACGCCGCACTTTTTGGCTGGCTGGGCAAATGGCGGTCTTGAAGACGGCCGAGAGGTTCTGCGATACATTCGAATGCTATGTGGGGGGTGACCGAAACCCATGAATGCGGCGATCGTCTTCTCGCAGCGCCGGGCCCGGATACGTTTGTGCAAACTGCTCAAACCATCATCTATTTGTAGCTTGCAAAGGGGCGGGCCATACGTGCATTTGCGCCACTCGCATCGGCATGGGCTTTGAAAATCGTGCTTTCAATCAGGACGTACTCAAAGGCCTGTTGCTTCGATAACGCATCGAAATCTCTTTGAAAACATCGGCTTCACGCCAAGCGCGAAATCGGTGATAGGAGGTACTCTTGGTTGTTAGCATCGCGGGTAAGTCGCGCGACGAACTGCCTTCCGCATGACCCAAAGCACCGCCTCCAGAAAAAGGAGGTTATCCCTTCCGCTACGTCCGGGGTCCGTCGAGGTGCCGACACAATAAAGCTCTGTCTTCGCCCATTGGGCATCAATCAATAGTAAGACCGTATATCCGTCTTCGTGGCTGAGGTGGCTCGCCCTACACTGGTCTTCCGAGGGTTGCTCGGACAGGCCGAGCCGATCCTCATC
>NZ_JALJQZ010000053.1 GCF_022968395.1 Affinirhizobium lemnae | reverse complement strand
CGCTCCGGCAGCAGCTGATCCTCACCCAGCGGCGACTTGACCTTGAGAACGCGGCTCGCCTGTATGAAATCGGCGGATGTTTGGTCGTCGGTCATGATATCTGGTTCCTAAGTCAGCGACCCTTCAACGTTGCGGCGCCAATGTGTGTTTCGTGTCTTGAAATAAGTTATCCATGCACCAGCCTAGAAGCTGAAGGTTGGCTTGGTCCGAGGCAGACCGGTAGGCTTGCAGCAAAGTGTCTCGCTTCGCCCTGCCTGCCTCGCTGGAATAAGAAAGCCAATAGCGTTTCAAGATCGGGCTGCGTCAAACCGGCCAGAGTGGACCTCCCCTGCGCAAGTTCTGCCAAAACGGCGTCCGTTTTAGACGACGGTTGTTCGTTAACAGAACTGTTCCGAAGCATGTTAATAGCGCGGGCCAAGGCCGCCTTTCGCTCTGCCTTTGCCAATTCCTGTAATTGTTTGAGTTGCAGGTTGCCATCGGTGCTTTTACATTGGAAAAAAATGACCTGACGGATCAATGCCGTTTCTCGAACCAGTTCCGGCGAAACCATGCTGGTCGATAGCTTCTCAATCTCTGATCCGACATTTGGGATGGTAAGGCGCGCCTGTAGCCTATCCGCGGCCTGCTGATCCGAATTCTCATAGATGGCGTCGAGATGCGAGCGGCTTTGCAGGAAAGCAGCAACTGCCTTTTCAACCGTTTCTGGACTGATTGTGGTTTTCTTGGTCTGCTCTAGCCTTTTAGCGAGATCCGCCGTAATCTGCGCAGGATTATATATCTTACGAATGATCTCTTTAAGTTCCGACTCCGCCAGTTCTTTGATGTCGTCTTGAACAAGATCAGGTATAGACTGAAGACGTAGCTCGACCTGTTCGATTTTTAGAAGATCTTGATCGATATTGGCTGCAAGCGTGCTATTTGTGGCTAGAACAAATATTAGCAGACCTGTGCAGACAACGTGCGTGACAGACATCGGCAGGCGAACATCGTCCTCGACAGGTATATTTTTTGCTATCACGTAAGATTTTCCATCCATCATGGTGATCAGATCATCCGGATATCGGTAAGGCTTTTGGGCCGCGCATCGGTCGCAAGCCGAGTAATTACCTGTTCCGCTTTAGCCAGCTGTGACATACCTGTGGGATCAGCAAGATATTTTTCGGGGAAGCCCTGCGACGGATAGAACTGACCTTGGCCGGTCAAGGCGCTGAGCATGTTGATCCGATCGCGGATGCCGCAACCAAGATTATCGAATTCGATCCGTTGGCCGGGTTCGTAGGGTTGCAAGGGACGGCCCGTGAAGCGTGGATTCGCCTCTTTGAGGTAATTGGAATCTGACGGCATCGCGGCAATCGACTTACGAGAAAACTCAGTGGCTCTACCGCTGCCAGATGTTGTGCCGCCCATTGCAGGCGCATAGACCACGAGACGATCTGAATCGAGTACCGCAGTCATGTAGAACAACAATTCCATCTTCTGGGAGAGTATCTGTTCATCCACCCTCCGACCAGACGGCGGATTGCAAAAGGGTATCCAGGTGGCGAGATCGGCGAGCTGGTTTTTCTCTTTCTCAGAAATTGATTTGTCGTCACGCACGCCCTGCAAAAATGCGTGAGTGCACACATGGCTTGAGTTAATGAAATCATCAATGCGAGTAAGATAATTCACGGATGTTGGGGCCGACGCCATCGGAGCATTGCTAAACAAGCTTTCGGATGCCTTTTTGACATGCTCATCAGCAAGCTTCTTGGCCTGATCCAGCATGCCGCCCAGCGCAAAAACAAGCGTTTTGTTCTTGGACTTGGCATGCAGCAGATCAAAAGTCCGATTGAGATTGTTGTTGCAGATGATATTGAGCATGGCGCGGCCTGCAAGCACATGGACAGAGTTCGAGGCAAAAGCTGCCATCATCACGCTGCCCGTCAGGATAGAGGCACCGAAGACAAAAAATTCCGCTAGAGCCCGATCACGCTCAGCCTGTGATTTTTTCTCTCGAGCGTAGTTTTCAACTGCCAGATCATATGCGCGCACATAGGGACTGGCGACATTTAGCTGCCATTGAGATCGGTATTTCGGGAGCTCGATCAGAACTGCATTCAGGCGTTCAGTGGCTGAAGGCATTATATTCTCCAAATGTTCTCCAAAAATTCAATCAGAGTCACCTCGTGGCTGCCGACAAGATAGACCGAACCAGGCATCAGAGGTGGCGCCGAACAACGTTCGACGCCATCCATGCAACGGACTAGGCCGCCTTTGTCGTGGCCAGATCGTAGGAGGCGATCATCGGAGACTGCGGTGACTGGTTCTCATCAAATGGCGTGTACTTCACTTCCATTTTTGTGAAGTTCAACTTGATCGTTTCGATCGGGCGATCACCGTTCGAGTCGATGGAATAGCTGGCAAGGAGTGTATTCGTGAGCATGTATTCAATATACGTTTCGCCCGGATTGCCCGTCGTGACCAAATGAATGGTCGCTCGCTTGCCTGTACGACCCGAGCACGCCTCTTGAAACAGCTTAGTCGAGGAGGAATCGCTGACCTTCGTCAGAATTACCTCAGAGACAGTTGGTTCCGAGGCTTCACGATTTGCAGCAGATCCCGCTGCGGTGTTCATATTTCGGGATACATTCCAATGGATTGCTTCGATATCCATCCACTTGCGATGCTGCTCGTGTGTTGCATCACCCTGAATACCGTCGATTTGCAGATATATTGGCATGCGTCAAATCTCCTGTTCGAAAACATTGTATTTCACGGCTCGGCTGTGCGGCGCCGTGCTCCTCCCCTCGCGCGTTTCGGCGCTGGGGCTACTTCATCCGCAGCCCTGCAGTGAGCAGCGTCTTCGGATTCTCTGACGGCTTCACGGCCGCCAACTTCCACCTGGAAGTTCTGCCCGTCATGCCGGATATCGATTGCATGGATTTTTTCTTTCCGCGTCAGCCTATCGAGAAGGGCAGACGAGAGAGTGGGCATTAGATCACGCATGATCATGGCCTCTATTGCACGCGCGCCCATTTCACTCAGGCGCGCACGCGACATGATTGTATTCCGAGCGTTATCATCGACAGAAACGCGAGCGCCGTAACTCTGTGATACACGCTTTGCGATTCGATCCAGATGGATATCGACAATACCGAGCATGCTCTCTCGGGTCAGGGGCATGAACGGGAGGATCGTTGTTCGACCCAGAAACGCAGGCTTGAAATATTTCTGCAGCTCCGGGATGAGCATTGCTTCCAAGGCTTCACCTTCAGGCATGGTGTCTGGGTCTGATGCGAGTGCCGAAAGCAGTTCTGAACCGGAATTGGCCGTCATGAATATGGTGGTATTGCGAAAATCGATGTCTCGACCTTCGCCATCTCGAAGTGTCCCCTTATCAAAGACTTGGTAGAAAATCTCCTGGACGCCAGGATGCGCTTTGTCGATTTCGTCTAATAACAACACGCCGTATGGCCTGCGACGGACGGCTTCTGTTAAAACTCCACCTTCGCCAAAGCCGACATACCCGGGTGGCGAACCTAGCAGCATGGAGATCTTATGTTCTTCCTTGAACTCGGACATGTTAATGACCGTAAGATACTGATTGCCGCCGTACAGCAAATCGGCAATCGATAATGCCGTTTCGGTCTTGCCGGTACCCGACATCCCGACAAGAAAAAACACGCCGGGTGGCCGAGCAGGATCGGATATTCCAGCTCGCGTTGCGCGCATGCTTTGTGCAATTCGAGACAGCACATGCTCTTGACCGAGCACACGTTGCTTCAATTGATCTTCAAGCGTCTGGACAGCGGCAATCTGGTTTGACAAAAGCTTACCCACAGGGATCCCGGTCCAACGCGAAACGATATTTGCAACTACGTCACGGTCGACCACCCGAGGAACCAGCGGGTTCTCGCCGGCAACATCCGCTCGTGCCTTTTCCAACTGCTGGAAATTTTGGAGGAGAGCATCACGAGCCCGTGGCATTGGCGCGAGAGACGTTACGTTTGTATCTGTCTTGCTGTGTTTCGACGATAACGGCGGTCCGCTCTCACGGCCACTGATTGCATCTTCAATTTGGTCTGCCTCTATAGAAAGCCTAATCTCTGCTTCCAGTTTGGTTTCAAGAGCTCGGATGCTTTCGCCGATGGAAGTGATTTCCCCAGCAATTTGCAATTGTCTCGACACGTTGCTTGCATAGTCTGGCTCCCGATCCAGTAGGTCTCGCTCATGCTCGAGTAGTTGTAAGTCGTTACGAAGATCTGCCAATGCAGCAGGAGTAGTTTGTCTCGCCATGGCGACAGCCGCCGCCGCAGTATCGAGCACACTGATTGCTTTGTCGGGCAGTTGCCGAGCTGGGATATACCGCGCGGTCAGCTCCACTGCTGCACGAATTGCGTCGTCTCTGATGCGTACGCCGTGATGCTTCCTGAGTCCGGAAGCAATGCCCCGAACCATGTGAATGGCAGAGTCTTGGTCTGGTTCGAGTACTTGGACAACTTGAAAGCGACGTGTAAGCGCCGCATCTTTTTCGATATGCCGCTTATACTCGCTCCATGTCGTAGCGGCAATCATTCGTAATTCTCCCCGTGCGAGGGCCGGTTTGAGAATGTTTGCAGCATCGCCCTGTCCAGGTTGACCGCCAGCGCCTATCATACCATGTGCTTCGTCCACGAATAGGATGATTGGTACGGGTGAGAGCCTGACCGCATCGACGATGCCATGCAGCCTTCGCTCGAATTCACCTTTCACGCCGGCACCAGCCTGAAGGAGAGTCAGATCGAGTAGGAGCAAGCGCACATCGCGCAGCCGCGCCGGTACCTCACCGTTGGCGATTCCTATCGCTAGGGCTTCAACGATCGCAGTCTTGCCAACACCCGGTTCGCCGACAAGGATCGGATTGTTTTGCCGTCGCCGCATAAGTATGTCGACGACTTCTCGTAGCTCCTGCTGTCTACCGACTACTAAATCCAGTCTCCCGGATTTGGCGTCGGCCGTCATATCACGAGTGTAAAGTCTCAAAAATTCGTTGTCACCCTGAGGGTTGCTGGTTTCTGATGCCGTTTCTGCACCGGTCCGCGAGGCGACATTGGTGGAAGTCCTGATCCTATCGAGACGGTTACGATCTAGACGAAGCAGGGCAGGAGCTGCGCCCCGTAGATAGGCGCGAAGCGATGTTTCTTCGACAAGTGCCGTAAGCAGGTCGCTCACGGTAATGGTCTCACGCCCACCTTCCAGTGAGGCGAGGAGCCAAGCTTCGCGGCACACTGTCAGTATGTTTTGCGACAACACCAACGAAGCACTGTCGACCCGACCCACATCGGCAATTGATGAGTCCAGCTGGTGGCGTAAAGCTTCCACATCGAGATCTATTTCTGTGAAGAGCCAGCTCAAATCTGAAATGTCGAGAAGTCCTCGCAGCCAATGAGCCAGGTCCACAGTTGCATGTTGCAAACGTGCAGCGGTCGATGCGCCTGTTTCAAGAGCGACGCGCCCTGGACCTTCCAGTCTTTTAACGAGACGTTCCAAATCGATATACGGCATACACAGAACTCCGTTCAATTCGAAGCTTTTGCCCACGCATTGGTTGTGCGCAAAGACCTAGGGCCGAGAGGCCAATCTGTCCAGAGAAAAAATTGATCCCTGCCTATTATTAGAAAATTTCAAAGTTTTTCATGATTTCGACATCTTCCCAAGGGGGTTGATTGCAGATAAATTTTCGCCAATATGCGTTGCGCCGGCGTTTAAACTCTCCAGAACGGGGATCGTGTGTTATGAATCTTGCGGATCTAAAGTTATCTATCAGTAGGGATCATCCATGCGGAGAAAATATCCGAGATAATACTCAATTTCGTGAAGTATATTTTAGAATTAAAGATGCCAGGAGCAATGCGAGAGCTGCTGAGCGCATGATTAACCCCGGTGAAAATGTAAGTCTTTCTCCGTTTTGGGAGGAGGTTAGCAATCTGGGATTGCAAATTTTATCTTCGATGAGCAAGGATATTGAGGTTCTCGCCTGGCTAACGGAGGCCGAGATTCGGCTACGTGGATATGCCGGATTGAGGGATGTATATGATCTCACCGTGTCGCTTTTAGAACATCACTTTGATGCGCTTCATTCCATTGCCAATGACGACGCAGAAGAGCGCTTTGCGCCTTTTGCTGGGCTCAACGGAGTTGCGAGCGAAGGTACCCTGATTCAGGCTATCCGATTGACACCACTTGTTCCTAACGCGAAATTTGGACAATTCACGCTTTGGGATTTTCAGGTCTCGCAACGTCCGGGTGCAGATGGTCTGCGAGATGAACTCGAGTATGCATTTTCTAATATGAATGTCGCTCATATTATAGAGCAACGAACGGCGCTCGATGACTGTATTTCGCTTTTCGACCGAATGACCGAAATACTTGAGCAGCGATGTGGCGTCCTTGCCCCCGCAAGCTCGAATACACGCAACGTCTTGAGGGAGGCGTCTGCTGCGCTGCGGGTACTTTCCCGTTTTCCCGAGGATGAAATGGGGAAACCAGCAGGCAATGGCGCGGCAGCGGTGGATTGTGATCTGGTTCCGAAGCTCGCCAGTTCGCGCCTACTGTCGGTCGATGTTATTTCTTCGCGAGAGGAAGCCTTTGATATTCTCCTCGCTGTCGCGCGTTACTTTAAAAAGACCGAACCGCATTCGCCTCTGTCTCTGTCGATCGAAACACTTGTTCGCCGAGGGCGCATGGGCTTTTCGGAACTTTTGGCTGAGCTCCTGCCTGACACTCACCAAAGGAATGTGGTGCTCATGGCTGCTGGCATCAAATCTGCAGATTCGGGCTGAAATGAATTGAAAACGAGCAGTGCCGCATAGCATGGCGAATTTTGGATCAAACTGCCTCTGCGCAGGAAGGAGATGTTCAAATGGCAAGTGTGCATGAGAAACTGGAGCGTGTCCGAAAGCCGCGGGTCCATATCAAGTATGAGGTCGAAACCGAAGGCGCGATGGTTGCCAAGGAACTGCCTTTCGTTGTTGGCGTACTGGGCGATTTTTCTGGCAATCCCAGCCAGCCGCTCAAGCCCTTCGGCGAGCGGAAATTCGTGCAGATCGATCGGGACAACTTTGATGATGTGATGCGCCGGATGACACCTGGTCTCCAATTGACCGTCGACAACACCCTGCAGAACGACGGCACGCAAATTAATGTGTCATTGAAATTCGAGAAAATGGAGGACTTTGAACCCGGTGCGATCGTCGAGCAGGTGCCCGCCCTCAAAGCTCTTCTCGATGCGCGTAACGAATTGCGCGACCTCATGAGCAAGGCAGATCGTTCCGAAGAATTGGAGCGGTTGCTGGAAGAAATTTTACAGAACAAGGGTGATCTGGCGAAGCTTGTAGCAGAACTGGGCGAGAAATCACGTTCCTCCTGACGGAGGGCTCTCCAGACCGGACAGCGTAACACGATCTGTTCCGGTTTCACAAGCATTATGAGCGAGGAGACCCTCGCAGTCGACCAAGAGGATGACGAGATGAGTGCCGAGACCCAAGCAAAGTCGCCTGAGAAATCGACATTTGTGCAAGATCAAGATTTGCTTAGCAAAGTCGTGGCGGCGACAAGGCAGACCGAACCGACTCGAGCCCAGAATCTGCTTCGCACGCTGACGGATCAGGCGTTAAAGGGGACCGTATCCTATGATCGCAATCTCACAATTACGCTGAATAACGCCATTGCCGAAATCGACCAGGCAATCTCGCAACAGCTTGCAGCAATCATGCATACCCCCGAGTTCGTCAAACTTGAAGGTAGCTGGCGCGGATTGAATTATCTGGTGAAAAACTCGGAAACAAGCGCCAACCTTAAAATCCGCGTCCTCAATGCATCTAAACGCGAAATTTCTAAGGATCTTGCAAAGGCTGTGGAATTCGACCAGTCACGCCTGTTCAAATCGATCTACGAAGATGAATTCGGCACTCCTGGCGGTGAACCTATGGGTGCCCTGATCGGCGACTTCGAGTTCGATAACTCCTTCGATGACGTGCATTTGCTGCAGGGTGTCTCGATGATTGCGGCAGCCTCCTTTGCTCCTTTCATTTCGGCAGCGAGCCCACGCATGTTCGGATTTGAAAACTTTACCGAATTGGCAAAGCCTAGGGATCTGGAAAAGATATTCGACACAGTCGAATACGCAAAATGGCGCAGCTTCCGTGAAAGCGATGACTCCCGGTTTGTCGCATTGGCTTTGCCTCGTGTTCTTTCCAGGATGCCGTATGGTCCAAAGACCGTCCCGATCGACGCCTTCAATTATGATGAGACCGGCGGCTCAACGACCGGCGAGCTACCTCATGATTCCTACTGCTGGATGAATGCAGCCTATGTCTTGGGCACCCGACTGACTGACGCATTTGGCAAAAGCGGTTGGTGTACAGCCATCCGTGGCGCAGAAAACGGGGGGAAAGTGGAAAATCTCCCAATGCACATATTTGCAAGCGACGATGGCGATCTCGATCTCAAATGCCCCACAGAAGTCGGCGTAACGGATCGCCGCGATGCAGAACTCGGTAAGCTTGGCTTCCTTCCACTCTGCCACTACAAGAACACAGATTATGCTGTGTTTTTCGGTGCTCAAACAGCGCATAAGCCTAAACTCTACGATCGACCGGAAGCAACAGCGAATGCAGCGGTGTCTGCACGATTGCCGTATATGATGGCGACCTCGCGTTTCGCCCACTATCTCAAAGTCATGGGGCGCGACAAGATCGGTTCCTTTATGGAGGCTAAAGATTGCGAATCCTGGCTTAACCGCTGGATTTCGAACTATGTCAACGCCAATGACGACGCTGGGGAAGAGTCGCGCGCCAAATATCCGCTTAGGGATGCGAAGGTCACCGTGCAGGAAATTCCAGGACGTCCCGGCTCATACAACGCCGTCGCTTGGATGCGCCCCTGGTTGCAGATGGAAGAACTGACCACGTCGCTTCGGATGGTCGCCCGTATCCCGTCGAAAAACTGATTATGATGGTGGATGTCTCGCAGCATCCACCATCAATCTCGCGCGCGAGGGTAGCAGATGCTGGACGCCGGTTACGACAATCGTCGGCTTGCAGATTGTTTGATCTGCCTGATCGACGAAGCTTTGAATGCTCAGGTCAATGCAATAATGCACCATGTCGAGTTTCAGGCGATGGAGGCACGTTGGCGGGGACTATATATGCTTGTGCGCCAGGCCTCCCGCGGTAGCGATGTAAAAATCAAGTTGTTAAATCTCTGCTGGAACGAGCTGTCTAGATCGCTGGATCGTGCTGCCGACTTCGATCAGAGCCATTTGTTTGAACTCGTCTACAGCCGGGAGTTTGGAACGCCGGGCGGCGAGCCATTTGGACTTCTGGTCGCCGATTTCTATTTCTCTCCCGAAGAGCCTACCGCCTCCGATTCTGTGGGCGCACTTGCTCATTTGGGGATGCTGGCTGCCGCTGCCTTTTGCCCTCTGATCGGAGGTGCGACGCCGAAGTCTGTAGGGCTGGAGACATTTTCTGAATTGAGCCGGATTAGTGATTTTGGTTGGCTGTCGACCGACCCGCAAAGGCTGCGTTGGAACAGTCTGCGCGCCAGCGACGAGTCGCGTTTTCTCGGGCTTGTGGCTCCTCGTGTCCTTATGCGTCAGCCCCTGAAGCGGCACGATCGGCGACGTGCCGATCCGTTCCCGTTCCAGGAACGCCTGGGCGATGATCTGCAAAATTTGCTTTGGGGCAATGGAGCGTTTGCGTTTGGCACGGTCATCATCCGCAATTTCATCGAATCCGGTTGGTTTGCCGATATTCGTGGCGTTACGCAGGATGCTATGGATGGCGGGTTCCTTTCTTCGGACGAGCTTGCACCGCTAGATCCAGGCATTGAGAGTCACGGGCTTGGCGGCCAGCCGCCTGTAGAAGTCAGGCTTTCGAGCTCCCAGGAGCAGCAACTGGGAGAGTTGGGCATTATTCCCATCGGCACCACCTATCTTACCGCCAACGCCATTTTCAATTCGAACCCTTCGCTGCATGCTCATCCGCACTATTCGAGTGACCAGGCAAGGCAGAACGCACGGCTCGCGGCAATGCTACAATATGTCCTGTGCGCCTCGCGTTTCAGCCACTACCTTAAAGTCATCATGCGCGACGAGATCGGTAATCTTACTGATGCACGTATGCTCGAGCGCCGTCTAAACGACTGGTTGACGGGTTACACACTCGGCAACGACGATGCGGATGTTGCGCTTCGTATCCGCTATCCTTTGCGCTCTGCAGGCATTTCTGTGTCCGAGATACCCGGGAAACCGGGAAGCTTCGCATGCACGGTGCGTCTCCAGCCCCATTTTCAGCTGGATGATATTTCCACAAGTTTCCATCTGATCGCTGAAACGAATTCAGACAGGATGGCGCAGGCAAGACCAAACCCCCGCGAAAGGATTTCCGCATGAGCATGTTCGAGCAGATCTCAGCACTCGTTGTGGATGGCAAATTTGAGCTGGCGCTGGAGCAGGTCAAAACTGCAGTGCGAGAAAGACCATCAGACGCTGATGTAAGGAATCTCTACATAGACCTGCTGATCATCACGGGTGATTTTGAACGTGCCGATCATCAGTGTGGTATTGCCGCAACCCTCCAGCCAGATAAGGTGATGGGATTTGCGCTCTTGCGAAACCAGTTGCGTGGCATGGCTGCTCGCAATGCATGGTTTGATGCGGGCGCCTTGCCTGAGTTCCCTGGCGGACCTACCGAATGTGATCGGAGGGCAATCCAATTGGCGTTGGCCCACCGCGATGGTGATCGCCATGCAACCATCGCGGCCTTGAACGATCTGGAGGATCTGCGCGGTGAACGCCCGATCCGTTGCAACGGGACGGACCTCGATGAATTCCGTGATCTCGATGACCGTATTCCGCATGCGCTGGAGGTGATCATGTCCGGAGGCGCCTATCTTTGGATCGACTTCCTGCGAATAGCCGCATTGAACATCGAGCCGGTGACCCGCCTTCGTGACATAGCGTTCCGTCCTGCCCAATTAACCCTGATCGACGGAGCTGTCGCACCGGTTCTACTTCCCGCGATCTATTACCAGCCTGAATTGAAGGATCCGTTGATGCTCATTGGGCATTCGACCGAGTGGCTGCAGCTTCCGACTGGTCTGACGGTAGGGCAGGGGCAACGCTGCTTTCTTGCGGGCGATGACCTGCTGTCGCTGAACGAAATCCGGCAACTGACTGGTATTTCGCCAGAAGCCGATGCTGTGATCGGGAAGCTCGCTCATGCCTGATCCCCTCTCACGCTATCGGATGACCAACCGGCAAGTTGTTCGCTCCGTGTTGGACCGGTTGTTGGACGATGCACCCTCCAGTCCCGCCGACCCCCCTGCAAACTACGCAAATCAGGTTCGCGAGATGCGTGAGGCCATACGCCGGGATTTGGAATTGCTCCTGAATACGCGGCGGTGCGTACGGTCTCCTGCCACAGCCTATCCTGAACTTCAAAATTCATTGTGTACGTTCGGTGTGGACGGCGCGGTGTCGGCGAATCTCATGACAGACGAAGCCAAACTGTCACTTGCACGTTCGATTGAACGCAGCATCAGCCGGTTTGAGACAAGACTTTCCGACGTCCGCGTAACGATTCTGAAAAACCGAAGCTTCACCGCACGTGCGCTTCGAATGCGTATAGAGGCAAGCTTCCGACTTCATGAGGGAATGCCGCCGATCAGCTTCGAGTCTGTGATCGATCCGTCTTCGCAGCGCTTTAAGGTGGAGGGTAGCGATGGCTGAGGGCTTTCTAGCGAGGTACAATGAAGAGCTTGCAGCCTTGCGCCAGCGGGCGAGCCGCTTTGCTGAAAGTTTTCCGAAGATTGCCGGCCGTTTACGCTTGACGGGTGAGGTCGTCGACGACCCTCATGTCGAGCGTCTTATACAAAGTTTCGCCTACTCCGCAGCGCGCGTCCGTCAGAAGTTGGACGACGAGTTTCCGGAACTTACCACCAGCCTGTTGGAAACACTATATCCTCACTATCTGGCGCCTATACCATCCATGTCGATCGTTCAGATAGAGCCTGCCCGCACATTGACGAGCGAGCAGATTTTGCCGCGATTTACGGAGATCCTGACAGAACCCCTCAACGGTGAAAGTTGCCGTTTCCGCACGAGCTGCGATGTACGCATAGCTCCAATCGAACTTGCGGCTGCGCGCCTAATCGGCCAGCCGATCGATGGCCCGCCCGTACCGTTTGCCGGAATAACAAGCTGTCTACGGCTTTCCTTGCGCAGCCGCGACGCGCGTCAGCCGTTGAGAAGTCTCGGGATCACGAAACTGCGTTTTCATATTGCTTCGCCCTGGCAGCAGGCGATTCAGCTCCATGAGCTTTTGTGCAATCACACGGTCGGCCTTGCCTTGGCCCGTCACCCTGGAGATTTGCACCCCCAAATTCTCTCTGCACGACATCTTGAGCCGACCGGGTTTGCAGATGATGAAGCGCTATTACCTTATCCTGCGCCGAGTTTTGAGGGTTACCGTTTACTGACAGAGTTCTTCATTCTGCCGCAGAAGTTTTTGTTCATTGAACTATCCGGTCTTGATGTCTGGCAGCAGGACGAACTTGAGATCTTCATCTATCTCAATCAGGCGAGCCCCAATCTCGAACGTACCGTCTCCGCTCGCGACTTTACCCTCCATGCAGTACCGATCATCAATCTGTTTCACCAGGCCTGCGAGCCTATCACCATAGACGGCACACAAAGTGAATATCGGTTGCTGGCCGATTCGCGGCGCCAGCAGACCCGCGAAATCTATGCGGTCGAGAACGTCACACTGACAACTCCCAAGGGTGTCAAGGAAATCAGTCAACCATTTTTTGGACGTTCCCATCGCAATGATGGCTCCACAACCTGTTGGCAAATTATACGGCGCTTTACGGAGGAGGACGGTACAAGCGATACGGACATCTCCTTCGTTGATCGCAAACAGCGTCATGCGAGTCCTGTGGATACGGTGGCCAGTGTCAACGCTCTGTGTCTGAATCGCAACCTTCCCGAACAGTTGCCGTTTGGCGGCAGTCATCCGCATCTCCAACTGGCATCAGGACATGAAGCGGTTGCTGGGCTTCAGGCCTTGATGCCGCCCACCCCCACTGTGCGGATGAATGACCGCGAAGGTCGAAATTGGCGCTTGATATCTCATCTGCTGCTCAACCACCTATCTCTGGTCGATAGGAACGGCGGCGCGCTCAGGGATATCCTCTCCCTTTACAGTTTCCGGGACAGTCCAGAGACCCGCCTTTTCGGTGATGCCGTTATTGGAGTCAGCGCCGAACAATCCCTTGCTCGCATGCCGCACGGCGGAATGGTGCCCGGCACAGACATCAAATTGACCTTTGATCCCAATGTGATCGATCAGGCTGCCGCCTTTATGTTCGGCTCGGTTTTGGACCGGTTCTTCGGCCTTTATACGTCCATCAACAGCTTTACGCGCCTGACGGTGGTGATGAAGGGTACATCCGAACCGGTAGGCCGCTGGCCTGCTCGTGCCGCTAAACGTCCCTTGCTGTGAGGTGGTGATGGACGTAACATCAGCTGATCATCAATATGACGTTCTCGCGGAAAAGCTCATTCGAGAACCGGACCTATTCGATCCTGTGACGGCGTTGCGTGTGGCGCAGGCGGCAAGCCCTATGGGATTGGACATCGTGGCGCCGATCGGTGTCGACCCTGCAGCGCTATCGATCGGCGGCTTCCAGCGTGGCAAGCATCGAAACCGGGTTCGGTCATTGCTGGCAAGCCTGAGCGGTCCCGCCGGATCTCTGCCGCCATCTTATGATCAGTTGATCATGCGGGAGGAGCGGCAACGTTCACGGTCTCTTTCGGCTTTTCTCGACATTTTCAATGGTCGTCTAAGCGAACTCTTTGCCGATGCCGTGGAGAAATATCGCCTGGGTCGCTGGATGCGCTGGCAAAGCCACAGGGGAGAGAGCGGTCTTTTTCGCATCCTTTTGTCTCTGGGCGGCTTTGGTACCCACAATACGATTGATCGCACCGATGTCGGCTGCGATTTCGTCTTGCGCTTCTCTGGCCTCTTTGCTGACCGCGCGCGCCATGCATCTGGCTTGAGAGCCATGTTGCAAGAGTTGACCGGAGTACCGGTGCAAATAGAGCAATTCAAGCTCCGCTGGCTCGTGATGCCAGCCAGAGAGATGAGCCGTTTCGACCAGCCACAGGGCCTGGTGCTTGGTGTCAATGCCTCTGCCGGTAGCCGTTTGCGAGATCTAACGGGAGCGTTTCGTATCGTTATCGGTCCCCTGAGATATGCGGACTACCTGCGGTTTAAACCAGACTCCAAAACTCTGGGTGAAGTCGTTGCGGTGACTCGGTTGTATGTCGGTCCCGCGTTGGACTTTGACGTTCAAGTCATCTTGTGCAGACTTGATGTACCGGAATCACAGCTGGGTCGTGCCGGAGATCCACCGAGGCTTGGTTGGAACTGTTGGACGCGTTCGCAACCAGTAACGAAGGACTGTGGCGATGCGGTGATACAAGCGCGCTTCGTGGAAGCAGCCAGGACGGAGATCCGGGATGCGTCTTGAACTGATACCTCAGACCTCGAACCCATCATCGCTGCCTCATCGCTGGATTATGGAACGCGGACGCCGCAAAATTGGTCGCTCGATCGATTGCGACTGGCAGTTGCCTGAAAACGAAAGGTCGGTTTCCAATATCCACTGCCTGATCGAGCGAGAGAGTGACAGTTTTGTGCTGCTTGATCGGAGTTCTAACGGCTCTCAGGTCGACGGCGTTTGGTTGCATGATGGCGCGAAAGCCGAACTGCATGACGCGAGTGTCATAGCGCTTGGAACGTTCTCGTTCACGGTCACAATACAGGGGGAATCCAAGGCCCGGCAGGAGGATCCGGACAGTAGGCTCGCTCTGAGTCCTGAGAGCCTCACGGTCTCCTCCATTCTGTCCGATATTGTTCCGGCAGGTCACATGGCGGACGGAGTTCTCGGTCCGCGGGAGTTGGAAGATCCCTTTGCATTTATTCAGCAGCCGAAATCGGATGCCTCCTCGTCGCGAAATGTCTCCATTGGATGGCCTGGTCCTCCCCGGCACGATCTCCATGGCAAACTGCTGCCGGATAACTGGTGGGAAGATCCCGAAACAGATAACAGAATCGCCCATGCGCTGGAGCACTCACCCGCAACGCGGGTGTCGGTTAGTGTCAATCGCATCGGCAATTCCGGGAGTATGACCGGAAATCCAACTCAAGGGGAGCTGTCGACGTCAGAGTTAAGTAACTCATTTGCAACCGACTTTGCAAACATCGCTCAATTGACAAGCCAGCTGAAACAGCTGGAAGTGGCAATGGAACAGGCTTTCGGCACCCTGCAGATTCCTTTGGCGCGACCCTTGAGCAGAGAACCAGCATGCGAAGATGAGGGCGCGCTTAATGTACGCCTAGAGAAACTTCTTGCCTGTCAGTTACGATTGAATGCAGCCCTTGAACATTTGTTCGAGAAAAGTGGTCATCTATTTGATCCCCGTTTGCTTGAAGCCCGGATTGATGTGCAAGCCGGGCGTACCTTCGCAGCTTTCCGCAACGCCAGTTATTGGCGCCACTATAGACGTCAGTTTGAAGCCGATGGGCGGGTAGTCTCCGCCGCGGATCTGCTACGTGCAACCTATTTGACCGGGGAACAGGAAGAGAGGGCAGGCTTGAGAGACGCCTCTGAAGAAGGAAAGAGACCTGATGAGATATGAGAATCGAGTCGCCTGGAGTGAGGGTATGTTTCTCCGGGTTCAGCATTTTCAGCAGGCTGATCGTTGGACGGAGCGTTTGGTAAGCACCACAATGCGGACGCTTGCACCCTATCCATGGGGCCTAGCTTCCATGGAGATTGATCGCAGTGCCCTTGCAATCGGTCGGTTTGCTCTCAGCAATCTTCGGGGCATCTTGCCGGATGGAACCTCGTTCGAGGCACCCGCGGACTGCGATCTTCCCCCAGCGCTCGAACTGGAGGAGGGCATCAGGAACTCCATAATCTATCTCGCATTGCCGACACGTCAGCCGGGAAGAGCCGACACGGCCTTGGTCGAGAGTGCTTCCCTTCATCAGGTTCGGCACGTCGCGTCACCCTATGAAGCTCCTGACGCAAATGTGGAAACCGATTTCATGGCGCAAATCGATGTTGGCCGTCTCAATCTGCGCTATCTGAAAACGGGAGATGATCTGACAGGTTTCGATCTCATCGGCGTTGCGCGCGTCGTTGAAGTCCGCTCCGATCGAGCCGTCGTTCTTGACCCCGATTATCTGGCACCGAGCCTAAATTGTGCAGCCGAACCTAGGCTAGCAGAGATGGTAAAAGAGCTTCTTGGCATCGTGCGACACCGTGCAGAAGCCATTGCCGATCGCATCGGGGACCCGACCATTCGCGGAACCGCAGAGGTTGGGGACTATTTTCTCCTGCAGATCCTAAATCGTGCTGACCCGCTCCTGCTGCATGTGTCACTGAATGCCACGCGCATCCATCCCATGAGCTTCTACGAGCTCTGCATTCAGCTTGCTGGTGAACTAGCGACTTTCACGACAGACCGTAAACGGGCGACGGAGTTCCCGCCATATCGTCATGACGATCTGAAGGCCAGTTTTGCAGCGGTCTTCGATGATCTTCGGACGTCGCTGTCTGCGGTTCTGGAGCAATCAGCCGTGGCCATCGAGCTTTCCGAGCGCCGTCATGGTGTACGCGTCGGTACAATTTACGATCGTACACTGCTGAAGGATGCAGGTTTCGTTCTTGCAGTGCGTGCCGACATGTCTGCAGAAGAGATAAGACGCAAGCTTCCTGCGCAAATAAAGGTAGGGCCAGTCGAGCGGATCGCGGAGCTCGTCAATGTTGCGCTTCCAGGTATTCCTGTCCGACCGCTACCGGTGCTACCTCGTCAGTTGCCCTATCGTTCCGGCACGATCTACTTCGAACTCGATACGCAAAACCCCTTGTGGAAACAGCTCGAGACTTCCGGTGCTATCGCCCTTCATTTGTCCGGCGAATTCCGCAGTCTTGAAATGGAACTTTGGGCCTTGAGAGAATGAGCAAAGATAGCAGTCCATCTTGGCAAAACCTGCCAACAATCGTGGAGCTGAACGAAAAGGGCGAGAGCAAACGCTTGGCGGCATCCAGAATTGGGGAGTTGCTCGATGATATCGTCGGGGTTTCGGCCGTCGATGCAGGGCGAAAAGGTCATGCCGTTACTGTCGGCGGTTGGTCGCCCGAAAAGGTGGTGCAGGACTTTAAGTTGTCAGGTGATGAGGTGCCAACGCTTGTGCGTTCCGCCGCGCCGCTTCTCCATCTCTCTCATGCAATCCGTCACACCGTGGAACCGCCGGATGTTGATGAACTTCGACGGGTCGCGTTCGATGCAGTCAATCGATACGAGCGGGATCTTGCGAGCGCCCGGATAGCTCCGGAACGAGCGCGAGCGGCTCACTATATCGTCTGTGCAACTTTGGACGATGTCGTTCTCAGCAAATCCTGGGGTGTCACGGCAGGTTGGGCGCGTTCCGGCCTTGTTTCGACCTTTCATTTGGATGTGACGGGTGGTGAACGGGTATTTGATTTACTGGATCATTTTCAACAGGCACCCGGCACCTCCAAGGATATTCTGCTTCTGATCTATTTGTCTCTGTCTCTGGCATTCGAAGGGCGAATGCGGATTTCAGCGCGCGGGACTCTTGAACTAGGACGCGTCCGAGACAGTCTTTATAAGACTTTGCTCGGTCAATACGGTGTGTTTGAGCGAGATCTTTCGCCACATTGGAAAGGAGTTTCTGCGCGGCATAAACCTTTGAAGACGGCTACCGCTCTTTGGACCGTGCTCGCCATTGTTGTGCTGCTATTCGGACTGGGCTATGTCTTCTTCACATTTTCTCTCAATAGTGTATCCGATGGCACCTTAGGAAGATTGGCGAACCTGCCTCCCCGAGGCGGGGTGAGCGTCGCAATGACCACGCCACCACCGGTGCCAGAAAAGGCTCCTGTTGTCGAGTTCAAGGCAACTGTCGCGGCGCCACCGCCTAAGGTGGAAGAGCGACCGCAGCCTAACCCGATCCAGAACCTTCTGACGTTTATGCAGCCCGAAGTAGAAAAGAAGCTTGTTACTCTTGCAGATTCGAATGGGCGACTGCGAATAAGGATCAATAACTCCGGGCTGTTTGAAGTTGGTAGTGCCGAAATCAGCGAAAAATTCCGGGATTTGCTGGAGAGGATCGGTGGCGCGCTATCGGCGGAACAGTTCCGCGCTGTTGTCGTAGGCTATACAGATAATACGCCAATTCGAACCCTGCAGTTTCCCTCAAACTGGCATCTGTCTGAGGCGCGAGCGAAGGCTGTCGGTGAAATCCTGGCTGCTTACACGGGCTCAGATGCCATCCTGACCGAAGGGCGCGCTGACAGCGATCCCATAGCATCGAACAATACTGCTGAGGGGCGCGAGATGAATCGCCGCACAGAAATTCTTGTTCTGACCGATCCGCGCCAAAGTTTGGACCGGGCGGGCATAACAGCACCGACTGTCATAACGCAGGGTCGACCCTCTGGGGAACCAACATCGGGTGAGGCGCAATGAACCCGCTCAGCTATTTCTATACCATAAGATCCTATGTCGATGCATATGCCGGACTGCTGGGAAGGCGCTTCATCTCAATCATCTGGCTTATCGCGCTTTGTGTCATTGTATGGTTTTATGGCTATCTGCTGGCTTTCGGCCAGTGGAAGCCACTTACCACGGGCAACGCGCGACTTGTAGCGATAGCTCTATTGGCTCTTGGCTGGATTATTTATATTGCCATATCAATTGTGCGCGCCCGTAAGCGGGATTCTGCGCTTGTCGATGGCATTGAGCGAAGCGCCGAGGCAGAAGCAGAGGCGAGTCAACGCGTCGAAGTTGTTGAAATTCATCAACGACTGAAGGAGGCACTGGCACTTTTGCGCCGTGTCACACACCGGCGCTTTGGCTACGTCTATGAGTTACCATGGTATGTCATTTTCGGCGCGCCGGGCTCCGGGAAGACGACTGCACTGACCAACTCTGGTCTGAATTTCCCGCTTGGCGATGCCTTGGGAAGCAATTCTGTACAAGGCATTGGGGGCACGAGGAATTGCAACTGGTGGTTCACCGATGAGGCAATTCTCATTGATACTGCCGGTCGCTACACGACGCAAGACGATTTGAACGGCAGTGCCAAAGCCGGGTGGGAGGGGTTCCTTGGTTTGTTGCGGAAGTATCGTCGTTCGCAGCCGATCAACGGAGCGCTGGTTACGCTTTCCATCGGTGATCTTCTGCAACGGGATCCGCAGGCTCAAACAGAAGAAATTCGCATTATTCGTCAACGCCTTACTGAGTTAACTGAGCAACTGCACGTACGCGTTCCAGTCTATATTGTACTGACCAAGGCCGATTTGCTGACCGGCTTCGTCGAATTCTTCGACGGCCTTGGCAAGTCAGATCGGGAGCAGGTCTGGGGCATGACTTTCGATCTGGAGACGAGCGAAAAAGCTGTCGATCTGTCTCCCGTATTCCATACAGAATTTTCCCTTTTACAAGAGCGCATAAACTCCCTGCTACTAGAGCGTCTTCAACAGGAGCCGAACGCCGAAATCCGTGGGCGGATTTTCCGGTTTCCGGCACAACTGGCCCTTCTGAAAGAGCGGTTGGATGGTGTAATGGCAGAGCTCGTAGCCGGTTCGAAGCTGCTTGAGCCGCCATTGGTTCGCGGCGTTTATCTCGCCTCGGGAACGCAGCCGACGCATACGGCCGCAAACGTTCCTTCACCTCGTCCGCGCCGGAGCTATTTTCTGAAACGGCTACTCCATGAAGTGATATTTGAGGAAGCGTCTCTTGTAGCGAGAGACAAGCGCCTGAGCCGTCGACAATTGTTCATCCGCCGTTCTATCTATGCTGTGGCCACCGCGGTTGTTTTGCTGGTGACGGCGAGCTGGATCGCCACATATTGGCAAAACACGACAGCGCTCGCTAGTGCTGACCGTCGTCTCGATACCTTTGAGCAACTGGCCAGGGGAATCCCGACCGAGAACGTAAAGGACACGGATTTTCTGCGCATTCTACCGGCACTCGACACTATCGCATCGGTGCCAGACAGTTTCGAAGATGCTCGAAAATGGCCGCTCAGTTTTGGTCTCGATCAGCAAAAAAAGGTCGAAAAGTACCAACACGAGGCCTATCAACGGGCACTCAATGCACTTCTATTGCCGCGGTTGATGGTTCAATTGCAGAATGAGTTACAGAACGAGCAAGACTCGCAGAAGATATTCACTGCGTTGAAGTTCTACGGCATGTTGGGCGGTCTTGGCCCGATGGACGGTGAATTTGCCCAGCAAAGGGCAGAAGCACTCTTTATCGTCCTTTTTCCTGGAGAGGCACGAACCGCAACACGAGTTTCTCTCCAGCGCCATGTAAAGGTTATGTTGGATGGTGTAATGCCGCCCATGGAACTGGACAATCGTTTGATTGCAGAAGCGCGTGGCAAGATTCGCGACGTTTCCATCGCGTCTCGGGCGTATGACATCTTGAAAAACTTTCCCGAAACGCGGAATTTGCCTGGCTGGACGCCGGCAACCGCTTTGGGGCCGCTCGGCGAGCAGGCGTTCGAACGCAAATCCGGAGTTAGCTTAAGGGTCCCTGTGTCAGGCTTGCTGACGGCTCGGGGCTACCAGACTGTAGTACTGCCACGACTTGACGAGGCCGCACGTGATGCAATTGCGGAGGAATGGGTTCGGGGCACTTCCAATCCCGCAGAAACCTCCGTCGATCAGATCGCTCAAGCGGGCTTTCAGCTCTATGCTTCCGATTTTGAACTTCAGTGGCGTATCCTGCTCGGTGACATGCGTGTGAAGGTGCCGCGAACGATTTCTGAGGCTGCAGAGATGACAAGGCTCCTATCCGTCGATCCCAGCCCGGTAGAGGCAGTAGCGCGCTCGATTGCGATCGCCACCGATCTGACTCCAGAAGATCACATGCTAACCAGTTCTATCACTCCAGCCAACGATGCAATACATGATACAACAAGGTCATCATCGAACCTGCCTGATCTTTACGCCAATCTACGGAACTGGATTGCAGGACCTTCCTCTCCAAATGCCACTTCGGTCGTAGGCGCAGATGCTGGCGATAAACGAAACCAGCCGCTTCTACAACTTGCGTCGACACTCCAGAAGTTACGTGATCAGTTGTCGCGTGCATCCAGTTCCACGGCAACTTTGGCGAAGGTGTTCGACGTCGATAGCCAATTGACGATTGCCAACCAGGATTTACTTCAGCAGGCTCGTCAGATCCCTGCACCGCTTGACTCCTGGATGGCAGGCGTAGCCGCCGACATCGGTTCTCTGGCTGTGCGTTCCGCTCGCACGAGAATTGCAGAGATATGGGTTAGCGAAGCAGCCAATTATTGCTCCAATGCCGTCGGGGGCCGCTATCCGTTCGATCGAAGCTCCATGACTGACGTCGCAATGAGCGACTTCGTGCGGCTGTTTGCGCCCGACGGGCTCTTGAAAAGCTTTTTCAAGGATAATCTGGAACCATTCGTCGATACCGGTTCATCTCCATGGGGCTGGAAAGGTACGTTTGGATCCGCCAGCCTGCCAAGCGAGGCGATTGCCGAGTTCGAAAAAGCCGACCAAATCACTCGTGCTTTCTTCCCGAATGGAGCCCGGCAGCCGGCCGTATCGATCAACATCACACCGGTCACTTTGAGCGAGACCGCCAATGCGGTCATGCTTGAAATTGGTGGTGAGAAGGTTGTGTATTTTCATGGTCCAGTGCTTTCGAAATCCATCACTTGGCCCGCTGCGCAATCGGTTACGAGCTCTCGGTTGGCGTTCCAACCTGGCGGCTGGCAAGAGGCTATGACGATCACAGGGGACTGGTCAGCGTTTCGCCTTTTCGACCAAGCAAAACTCAGCCAATCAGGTCAGTCCAATCTGTTCCGGGCGACCTTTACGAAAGGCGACCAGACCGCGGAATTCGATGTCCAGTTTGGCTCTGTGCTCAACCCATTCCGGCTGCCTGCGCTGGATGCTTTCCGCTGCCCGAGACAGTTTTGATCATGACATTGAACAGTACTGCCAGGACTACTCCGAAAGGTGAGGTTGACCGGTGTGGCTTTTTTGGAAAGTTGCAAACCCATGGCGATTTTATTGCCTGGGGTTTGCCAGTAGAGTTGCAGCGCCGCCTCCAGGATTGGCTGCAATCCGGTCTACAAGCGGCGAAGGATAACCTGGGGCCTGGGTGGCACGCTCAGTTCAAGGCAATGTCATCCTGGCGCTTTATCATAGAGGAGGGTCTATGGTCCGGTCAGGCTTTGGCGGGCGTACTTGTTCCCAGCGTCGATCGTGTAGGGAGGGACTTTCCCTTTGTGATCATGAGTCGAATCCACACTTTCGCACATCATCCCTTTCAGCTGTATAAGGATGAAGATTGGTTTACTGCCGTTGAGGACATTTCTGCACGCTCTTTGCGAGCGGACAGCTCGTTGAGTGATTTGCAGGACGCCTTGCAACAACTGCGGAGTTTGCGTCCGCTTAGTGGGTCCGATCATCTACCTCGTGGCACTGCCAGACCCGTAAAGGAATCACTCTGGTGGACTGTCATTTCCGAGACCAAGACGATCCAAGGTTTCCGAAAGCCAGGGCCGCCGGTTGGCGACGATTTCCTCCGTATGATTTTACCGAATCGAATTGAAACGCAGCGGATTGACCTCGGCACACTCGCACCATTGCTGCAATCCGAGCCCGCCACCAATGAGACCGCGGTTGTGAGGAGCAAGCGCGATTTCCAGTTGTACCATGCGTTCCATAGCCATCCGGGCATCCGTCAGCGCGTGAATTCACATGCCGTGCTTGCCGCGCCGAGGACTGGTGTGTTTGCCGTTGCGGATGGTCTCGGGGCAACTGTAGAGGCAGCCGAGGTCGCTAAACTTACCACACATCTTGCAGATCAGTTCGAAATGGACGGTCCTTTAGAGGCTGCCTCAAAAAGAGGTGGGTGATTTCAAGAGGTTATGATTCCTTCGGATTTGCGAGATTCGATGGAGT
>NZ_JALJQZ010000052.1 GCF_022968395.1 Affinirhizobium lemnae | reverse complement strand
ACATCCCATGAATCAGACAACACTCAGTGGGGGAACCCCGTTTCAGCTAAATGCAGCAATCCGTCCACACCGCCTAGGGGCGGTTCCCCGGTGGCAATATGGCGAGACCTATCTCATGCTGCTCGACAGCCTCGAAGCCGCTTTGCCGCTCGCAAGGAGCTCGGATTTGTCGAACGAAGCATTGGCCCGGCGGATATTCGACCTGTCTGAAGGCTTGATCGGCGAGATCGTCACCGTCGTCACCAGGGCCGCCATCACCGCGATCAGATCCGGGACCGAACGAATCAGCAAGGCCAGCATCGACGAGCTGCGCCACGTGCCGATTTCGCAGCGGCGCAACTCGGGGTTGCGCGAGAGCTTTCTATGACGACGGTGCACGCGCACGCGCCGGTCATCAGCATTCGCGAACGATATCGCGACGCCGTTTCTGACCGGTGGCCAGTCACCGTGATGCCGCAGCCAGAGGAATTGCTGTCAAGCTGGCTGCACCGGCTTGCCTACGCCAACGGGGTAGCCCCGAAAGCCTTCGCTCGTGTGCTCGGGCTTAGTCCGGGAATGTGGTCGGCAGCCCTTGATCAGAGGCTGCCGGCCGACATCGCATACCTGCTGTACGCCAAAACAGGTGCCGCGCCCGATCGGCTCGCGGCGATGACGTTGTCGCAGGACCTACCGACGCAGCTTTTGCTGCCGCTGCGCTACAACGGGCGTCGCGACAGTGCTGCGTGGCTGCAGTTCTGCTGCCGCTGTCTGGCTGAGGATCCGCAACCCTATTTTCGGCGTCGATGGCGACTGGCGACCCGGGTTTCATGCACACAACATGGCTGTCGGTTGCGTGACCGATGTCCGTCCTGCCACGGCTGCATTGCCGTCTTTGACCAGACCGAGCTCGTGCCGCAACATTATTGTGTCGCGTGCGGCTATGATTTGCGCCGCGCGCCGATTCCTTACCTCAGTCCTGAGACGAGAACGCTCGACCGATGCATCGAGAATATCTGCAGCCTGGAAGCTATCGCCCGCGCCCCGTCTGGTCCTGTGCTTGTCCGGCGGCTTTTGGGCATGCCTGGTGCTGGCGGCTATTGCTCGACGATGATCCTCACCAGTCTGTCGACGGCGGCACGGGCGTACTGCGCCGAACGTCTCAGTCGCCCACGTGAATGGTCGGTGGACTATGCTACGGATGACGAAAAGGACTGCAAAGAGCGCCGTCTGCAGCGCCTGATTCCACCGACGAGTGATCACTCCGCCTGGATCGAGCTGCTTGCGAACGCTCTCGGGCGAAGAAAAGGACGGCCGAGGGCCACGGAGGGAAACGACCGGGGCATAAAGCTTCCGAACCTGCTCGGCGCCTATGCCAGAATGAGCCCGGGTCCCGGCCGTCGCGAGGTGCAGAAACTGATTGGAACGTAAACCACAGTCAGTCCTCCAGGACGTCACCGTCACGCTCAGCCGTCGCGGTCTCCTGGAGCGCCTGCCGGCTGAGCAGCCCGGCGTCCTCCAATCGCTCGAGATCGGGCAACTCGCGCAACGTCTCGAGCCCGAACGCCGACAAGAAATACTTGGTCGTCACATAACTGTAGGGCGCGCCGGGCGTCGGGCTGCGCGGGCCAGAGCCGAGGAATCCGGCGTCACGCAAACTGGCAATCGTGTCGCGGCTCACCTCCTTGCCGAACATGTGCGACAATTCGCCGCGTGTCACCGGCTGCAGGTAGGCGATCGCCGCCAGCACCGCGGCTTCATGCTCTGTCAGCGATACCGGGGACGACCGCGTTGGCGCCTGCGAGGCGCGGATTGCGGACGCGTAAGCCGAACGGCTGCGATGCTGCCAACAGCCGGCGACCTCGACGAGGTCATAGGGACGTGACCGCAGTTCCTCACGCAGATCGTCGATGATGAGATCGACGCTGCAGCTTTTCCCGACTACCCGCGCCAGCGTTTCACGCGTGACCGGTTCAGCCGAGGCAAAGATCACCGCCTCGACTCGCAGCATCCATTCGCGCCAGCGCAGCTCCGGCGGCAGATCCTCGAGTTCCCGGTCATAGAGGACTTCCTCCTCCGACCGCGATTTCCTTCCTCGATGTGTCCTGGTAGCCCCCGATCCGGCCATCGTCACAATCCAAAAATCCGGAACGAGGTCCGGCCGGAGAGTTCACGCACGGCGCCGAAACTTTCTAGCCGCTCGAACAACCGCGTCGCGGCCCAGCGCGACAGATAGCTGCCGGGCGCGGCGGCCGGCACGGCATCCGCGTCGAGCAGGCTTTCGATGACGACCCCGGCGCCCTTCGTCCGCACCTTCGGCGCCGCCGCCAGCAATTTTTCGGCCCGCCGGCCGATGTCGTTGGCCTGCTGTAGGGCCTCGACCGTGCCCGCGACCAGCGCCAGGCACACCGCCCGCGCAAAGCCGGGCTCGCCCGGCCGCACCCGTCCGCGGCCGCCGATCGTCTTGAACGCCGCGCCGTAGCGTTCGCCCATCAACAACGGCACGCCGCACGCCCAGCCGAGTTTTTCCGCCAGCAGCCGATCGGCCAGCCACCAGGCGAGAATTTCGGCGTCAGGGCGGGCGGCTGAGATGCTGGCGACCAGGTCGGCGACGGCGAAGGGCACCGCGCGGCCCGATTGCAGCGCGACGTCGAAGCGATCGGTAATCTCGTCCAGACCGTCGCTGCGCAACCCGATCAACCCCGCCAGGTCCTGCAAAACCTTGCTGCCGACCGGCCGCGTTGTCGCCGCCAGCTTGTTAAAGGCGAAAAACACCTTTCCGGCGGGACCAGGATCGTCGTCAGCGGCGGTGAGCAAAAGTGCATCACGCAACGCGTGTTCGCCCTCGTTGCGGCCGATCAGCTGCACCGCCGCTTGCGCGCATTTGAGCGCTTGGCGTTGGCGCCAGCAGCCAGCCCAGGCGGGCCCACTGCGGACGAGATCGTCCAACGATTTCAGTGCGATGGCGGCGGCAAAGGCCGCATCCGCCTCGCCCAAATCCGGGGCGCGCGGGCTCGCCCAGGCCGGCAGGGGCAGCACGGTCGCCGATGGGACAGAAGCGGCGAGAGCGGAGCGGGAGCGCGAATCCATGTCGCCGAGAATAATCGATGCGTGCAGTTTTCGCCACTTATTTCCGCCGAAACCGCACCGCCCGTCTATGGTATTTTATGTCCGATAATCTTGCATTATCGGACATAATGCTCATTATGGAGAAATGGGCCAAATCATCGAGCAGAACACCGAAAATCACGTCGAGGAGAGTTTCGCGCCGTCTCTCGGCACGGCGGCCGGACGTAATGTTTCCGCGCCGGAGATGTCGGGCGATAGCCTCCTCCCCTCCCTCGCTGGCGGCAGCGAGACACCGGCTCACCTCGTCAGTCTTGCCGACCGCGCTCGCGGCTATGTCCAGGCGGCAAGTTCCGCCAACACGCGCAAGGCCTACGCAGCCGACTGGAAACATTTTTCGTCGTGGTGCAGGCGCTCCAATCTGGCCCCCCTGCCGCCGAATCCGCAAACCGTCGGACTCTACATCACAGCCTGCGCTTCCGTCACGGCTGAACGGGGTGCAAAAGCGAACTCAGTCTCGACCATCGAACGCCGCCTCTCCTCGCTTTCCTGGAACTATGCCCAGCGTGGCCTGTTGCTCGATCGCAAAGATCGGCATATCGCCACCGTAATGGCCGGCATACGCAACAGCCACGCCAAACCACCGGTCCAAAAGGAAGCGGTCATGGCTGAGGATATCATCGCCATGGTCGAGACGCTCGATCGCGGCTCTCTGCGCGGGTTGCGGGATCGGGCCATGTTGCTTATCGGCTTTGCTGGCGGCCTTCGGCGCTCCGAGATCGTCGGCCTCGACCTGAAGGCCAACCAAACTGAGGACGGTCGCGGTTGGATCGAGATCCTCGACAAGGGTATGCTCCTCACCCTGCGAGGTAAAACCGGATGGCGAGAGGTCGAGGTCGGTCGCGGCTCGGCCGATGCGACCTGCCCGGTCGCCGCAATCGAGACCTGGATCAAGTTCGCCAAGCTGGCTCATGGCCCTCTGTTTCGCCGGGTCACGGGACAAGGCAAAGCGGTTGGGTCGGAGCGGCTGAACGACAAGGAGGTCGCGCGGCTGGTGAAGCGGGCGGCGATTGCGGCCGGAGTGCGCGGCGATCTCAGCGAGATCGAGCGCGCTCTCAAATTCTCCGGACATTCCCTTCGCGCGGGCTTGGCCTCTTCCGCTGAAGTCGATGAGCGTTACGTCCAGAAACAGCTCGGTCATGCGTCGGCAGAGATGACCCGCAGATATCAGCGTCGGCGCGATCGTTTCCGCGTCAATCTGACCAAAGCTTCCGGGCTTTAGTGGACGCGCCGCATCCCCAACCGTAGAATAGTCAGGCGCGACGAACGCTCGAAGCGGCATGATCTCCGCGACCGAGGTTCCCGTCAGCAATGGAATCAGATGTCGAGATCAGACATTTTGACAATTGTCTGCTCTCCGACATCGGGAGCTACCTACCCCAGCACCTCAAGCTTCTCGACCAAGCTTTTGCAATGGGCAAGGGCACTGGCAGCCTCGCCGATGAACTGCTTGACGAGATCCAGTCGCCGCTGCTCTACCTTAACTGGCCCGGAATTGAGAATTGCCAGTTCGTCGAGAGCGGTTGCAAGTTCCTGACTAAAATCAGATAGGAGGTAGGCTGTATCCTCCAAGGCAAGCGTGGTCGAAAAAATTGGCAGCGACGGCTCGTCTTCGTGCAACTTCGACCCGAGCACCTTCATCGAAATGAAAGGCACGAGTATCTTTGCATGGGTCTCATCGAGTTCGCCAACGCTGACGAGGAGCGAGAGCGACGCTTCTTCCACGAAATCGAGATGATCCAGAAAGCTTCCCGACAACGTCATGCCGGGAACTTCACCATCGTTGGCGCCCAATTCGTTCGTCCCATTTTCACTCATAACTCTTCTCCCGCCGTCTTGCTTGGTTCGTCTGCTGTCTCGCATCTGCCTTTTCGCGTCGCTGGACCCTCAATTTGATTTGCTCTGCCGCGCGGCGCGGAGGGGTACTCGGGCCGCTGGCCATTGCAATTTTCCAGTGGCGTATCCTATGCCCCTTGCGGAGCGGGCTCATGTCGCCGCCATACTGAAGCGCATGAGGGTCGACCTTGTCACTGGTGATGTCGACATAGTCGATCGATCCCGCGTGTTTGGCACCGTCCCTCGTAAGGCTATACACCGCAGCCTTTCCGCGTGCCGAGCGCTCGAGAAGGCCGGATGTGCTCAACATCGTGAGCACTCGGCTCATGTTCTGTTCCTTCAAGCCCAGCCGTTCCTGGAGCGCCTGCCGCGGAAGACTACGATTTGGACTTCGATAAAGATAGATAAGTATTTCCTTCACATGAGAGCGTTGCACAAGCTCGGCGAAAGGATAGACCTCGGCTACGGCAATAGATTCGTAGACCAACTCGTAGAGCACGCGAATTCTCTCCGCATGAGGGGAATAATCCTCCTCCAGATATGAAGAGGTTTGATTGATAAGAGCGTGCCACTTCCTCAGCTCAGAGTCTCGACGCCTTTCATTCAAAGCTTTCCAGACCCATGCTCTGAGCACGGTATAAACCTTTTGTGCCTTTGTCTCCGTCAACTCCTCCATCGTCGACTTGATAAGCTCAGCTGCCAGAGTCACGGATATTTCACCGGTGGCGATTTTATCGAGTGATTTTGGGTCGTGGTTCATTTGGCTCGCCTTAGTCATTACATTACATTACATTTTTCCACCTTAAGGTGGCAATCTTTAGGAGTCCATTAAGCCCAGCCGAAAGACTGCCAAATCGTTCCATTTTCCAGCGGAATTGCGTCGCTCTCCTTCGCACGATTGGGCGGCAGTACGAAGGCTGCAGCACCGTCGTCTCGCGGAAGATGCTGTTGGACGACAAACACACGCCCGCCAGTGACGTTGCGAAGGTCGTTAGCTGCTGTCTTGTGTTCCTGCATGAGTGGTATGCGCCCCATAGAAGGAACGACGACGTAGTCGACCTTGGACTCGTGATAGGGATTCTTGCTGCGACTGACCGTGCAGAAATCCTTGCAGACGCCGAACGCAATGATGGCTTGGTCGGTCACGATAATGGGAAACTCGTTTCCAAGCTCGATATCCTCCACGCCGTGATGATTGTCGGAAAAAGCGACCGCCTTCCGGTATGTCGTGACGAGCTTTCCAAAGCGGTCGAAGATATGAGAGACGTTGTAACGTGCATCGTTCTCCATTTCATGCCAACTTCCCGCAACGACGATCTCCGGGTAAACCCGCGGCTCCTCAGCCAACAAATTGTCCTTCAGGATGCGGCGCACTTTGGTCCTATGTGTGTTGGGCATTGTGAGTTCGGGCCACACGATGATGAAACACTGCTCTTCCGAGCTTGATTCAAGCTGTCGCTGGATATCTAGGGCGTGATTTTGAGTGTTTAACCCAGTCACATGAAATCTATCCGTCTGTCCCTGCAACACATCGACATCAAAATCCTTGAAAACCGCTGCCCCGAAACGCTGTCGTGGATGTCCCTCGTCGTCTTCGACCGTCGGCAACACGACGATCCGGACTTCGAGGTCGTCTATCGCGGCGGGGATGACTCGGTGACGCAACAAGCCGCGGTTCCGATAGCCCTGATTGCGCTTTGGGTCCGACCATGGACTCAGTGTTTTGCGCGGGATGACGTAATATCCGTTTGTCAACCACTCCGCTGCATCGGCTGGCGGGCCAAGGTGAGCCCGACAATCCAAGAGGAGCCGGTCCCAGGCTCGAATTAGCGAGCCGAGACCGAGAGCGACCTCGCGCTCACTGCCCCACTCGATGACGATCGGCTGGCCGTTTATAAGCCGCCTATCCCATAGATCCTCCCATTGGCGAAGTTCATCCTCCTTCAGCGTGTCATAGGACGTCTTCACTCTGCTGGGCGCGTCAAGCATGACAATGTGGAGGTCTACCAGCATTTTGGCTACCGCATCAAAGTCGCCGAGGTCGGAGACGTCACGCATCAGGATCGCTTTGACGCGGCGGGCCCACTCCGTTGAAACGAGTTCTTTATGCATTCTGTTGGCGACCGGATTCTCAACCTTTGGTTATAGTGACTTATGAAATTTTCAAGCAGGTGAAAAGGGAGGCCATGAAATATTCAGTATATATATTCGAGCCGAATACTTTGGTGCGACGCTTTTACAGCATTTTTGCAGTGTGGATGATACTAACGGTCAAAAAAGCTATCACCCAGATCTCGAATTGACGGAATCTCCTCAATGACCGCTCCGCCTGGCTTTCTTGGCTTCTCCGAACGCCTGGCCGGCAGCGGCATTGCTGATGTTGTGATCTTCGGCTACCGGCCACGGCAGCACCTATCCCGGCAAAAACAGTAGCGACCGCCATCCGCACAGCCAGCCAAGACGATGCCGAGTTGATTTGACCATTTGGACTTCGATCTCGGCGACTCGCTGTTCGACGGCGGTCCGGACTGCTGCGTCGATGCCGACAACATCCCCTCCCCACACCAGCCATCTCTGTAAATCTTTAGCAGTGCTGCATTTCCATGCCTTGCCGCGCTCTCGCCTTCGCTAAGGTGGCCAAGAAACTTTCACAAACGATCGCTTATCCTCATACGTGCGTTTGGAAGAAGGTTCTACCATCGATAAGTAACCCTTATCGAACCATACGCCATGTACCAGCCTGTTGAGGCCAATAGAGGCGCGACCTGCGGACCATTCTCGCTTATCATGACATACCACCAGCTTGAACATCGTCTACAGGCGACATCGCTTTACTGTCAGGGGGTGTTGCGACGGCGCTAGAATCTGTAAGAGCGGGCAGGACGACTCCGAACGGGCACGGTTGCAGTATGGCGCTACACAAAGACGAAATTCTAAACTCCTTAGCCGCAACAGCGAATATCGCACAATTTGTGGCTTTCCGGCCGGCGGGTGATCACCTTAAACAGAGCTACTGTAGGATCGCGGGTTTTGAAGAGAACCATCGTTTTGAAAGTCCCAAGGAGGCGATTGCGGCACTCTTAGGCCGGAGTTCCGACCGGAAAGTGAATGTCAGAAGCTATGAACCCAACAACCCGCGGAGCCGTGAGTTTGTCTATGGGCTGCAGACGGTTGAAGAAACTTTGGCGGTGCTTGACCGCCTCGCGGCAGAAAATTTGCATCTCATCGTTAATGAAACAATAGACATCCATGACGGGGGCGTATCTGGCGTCGTCCAAGGGCAGCTCATCGAATTTGCTCCAGATGATACGCCACGTTGCGTCGAGAAACCTGGAGCCGCTTCTCTGCCATTGGCTGTTGGCATGAGCATACTGAGGACGGTCTATGGTTTCTCAGCCGAACTGTCTTTTGCCCAAAATGCGCGTATAGAATTCAGTATCCATCCCCGGCCTCGCGGGTACCACCAGCGTCACACCATCGTGTGGGAGCTGGAATGGGATGCACCCGGTTTTCTGCCGGCGGCTATGCTATGGCCAAACAGGTTCAGCCGCCATCTTGGAGATAAGGTTTATGGTCTCCTTATTGCGAATGAACTTGGCGTGCCAGTCCCACGAACGACGGTGATTGGGAGACGTATCGCACCGTTCACATTCGGCCGTGATACCGGATCGGCGGAAGTATGGACAAGGACTGCACCAACGGATCCTCAGCCAGGGCTCTACACGACCGTGAAAGGTTGGGTGGATCCGTTCTCACTTTTATCTTCCGAGGATCCAGACGGAGCAAACATACGATCTGTGATCTGCCAGTCGGCGGTGCGGGCTCAGTTCTCGGGTGCGGCGGTAACTGGGCCCAAGGGAGAAATTATCATTGAAGGGAGAAAAGGCGAGGGAGATCAGTTCATGCTGGGCCTTCAGCTGCCCGAAATGCTGCCCTCCTTCGTCGTTGAGAATGTCACGGCTATCTATTCAGTGCTGGCAAGCCGCCTCGGACCAGTTAGGTTTGAATGGGTTCATGACGGCGACGTCGTCTGGATAGTTCAGCTGCATTGCGGAGCGACAAGTTCTACAGCCGACGTTATCGTTCCAGGACAAGCGGATGCATGGGTCGAATTCCAGACCTCAGCTGGACTTGAAACGTTGCGGCGGATTTTGGCGACAATGCCTGAAGGCCATGGCGTTATGGTGATTGGTCGTGTGGGACTCACAAGCCATGTAGCTGATCTGCTACGGAAGGCGAACCGGCCCGCCAAGGTCAAAAGCAGCTAGCGGCGGGATTTCTTGGCTTTCGTTGGCGCGCCGAGTTGAATGGTTAGTGACCCGTTAACTTTGCCACCATGTTTTTTCGTGGACGACCAGGAAACAACTAGGTTCTGACGACGAGCAAGGATAGCAAGCGAAAATGCGTCTTGCGCTCCCGCTCTACTCAAACGAAGATCGCGCTCAGATAGCAGTGAAGAGATGATTCGCTGAAGGATATGTCTATGAACGTTCAGGTTGCTGTCAAGATGAAATCTGGACCGAGCATCATGCTCGCAAGCGGCACCTGGTTCGACCTTCTTGACCCATGGCACAGTGAATTCACCATCGAGGACATTGCGCAAGGATTAGCGAACATTTGCCGCTATGCAGGCCAATGTCGAAGCTTTTATTCGGTCGCAGAGCACTCGCTTCACGTTTGTAACACCACCGACTCCTTCAAGCTTGAGGCATTGCTGCATGATGCTGCCGAAGCATTTCTCGGAGATATCACCAGACCGCTTAAACAACTTTTACCAGAGTACAAAGCGATCGAGTCTAATGTCGAAGCTGCTATATTCAGTCGCTTTGGCCTTGATCGAACCGCGATGGCTGACGTCAAGTTAGCAGATCTGCGTGTTCTGGCGGCGGAGCAGTCGCAGCTGATGCCAGATGGCACCGACTACTGGGCGGCACAATCAAGCATTCGCCCAGCGCCGGTCACCGTTGAATTCTTGTCTCCTTATGAGGCGCGTGAAAGGTTCCTCGCAAAGTTCAAGGAGCTTGTCGCCTGAAGATTTTCGGTCTGGCTTCGAGTCTGAACCCTATCGATCCAGCGCTTAGGTCATGGTCCGTCATTTAGCGCCGAACCGGGGCGTCGCCATAGCTCTGTTAACTTTCCATCCGCGAACCGGTGTGCAGATATCATATGGTCCTTTATATCGTGGACGCCATAATGCACAGTCAACTCCACCAGCGCGTTCTCAACGGACCGTGATTTCCTCCGATCAGTGTAGGGATACTCACTAATTGGGAGAAATGTGTTGGGGCCCCGTGGCTGCGGTTTCATAATCGTGGAGCCGCTGTTGATCGGGCTGAGAAGGATTTTGTCTTGATGTGCAGCTACGAGAGATGCGGTGTCGATTGTAAGTATTGTTTGCGGAGATGCACGGTAGGCTTCGGCATCGAGCAATCTCCAAAGACGTTTCTTATGAAGCCAGAAAAACGTCTTTTCATTTAGAATCCGATACCATTGCTCTGGCACCAGCCCGTCCAACAAACATTTCTCCAAAGCACTGTCTGTCATTGGTTTGTTGTCGCGGATAACTGCGTCGGGCAGCCCCTCCTTCGAGATCGTAACACTTTCCGGGCGCCGCCGTGCTTCGATCGCTATTCGTTGTTGCCCGTTAATTTCATAGCGGTCGAGCAACGCTGTCGCGCTAAGGAGGCCGTGTTCTTGGATGGAAGGAAACGCCCCGTCTTCAGCCATGTGGAACAATCGAGGGTAGGTTTGTACAAGAAGCTCAATTTCCATTTTCAGTTCTGCTTCCTTTGCGCTCGATCACAATAGCGTCCTCGCCAAAATCCTTGGTGATCCAAGTCACATTGGTCCCGGTGACACGTTCAAGGTCCTCAACGAATTTCTTCGTTTCCGCCGTGAGCATCGCGTATTCCGTTGCAGACTTATTCGATGCATCAATGTAGTCAGCGAACGTAAGTGCGATGTCTGTTGCTCCGTTTAAAACCGCTGACCGTCGTACCTGCTCCCAATCAAATTCTCCGATCCGACGTTTCTTACCTGATACGGTACCAACTTCCGTTCCACGGATTTCCGCCTCGAATACACCACTTCGCTCAGCGATCGTCGCGAAATCGATTTCCCGCATCATGGGACCGGATTCTCCCCCTACTCGGATAGGATATGTGCGCGTCACCATGATCACGCGACGGACCCTTGCTGGAGCGATACCTGCGTCTGCCAAGCATCCAGAAGCGGTCGTTTCTCTGGACGTGACCCACGGATAATACCCGTGATGGATGCTCAGATCAGTCCCTTGTGTCCCTTCTAGCAAAATCCGATCGCCGCGCAGATAAGCCTTTTCAAGCTCGATCTTGGTGCACCGGACATATTCCTTGAGTTCGGGCACGTCTCTCGCGAGCCGAACAGGTGAGTCAAAGTAGACCTTGTCGCCACGCCCAAGTATTTTCCTAGCGGTTGCGACGCCCACGCCTTTCTTCGTTGAGCCGATCGCCTCCAAACTCCCCATCTCGGTCTCGATGTCCGAGTCTTCGATGATCACAGCTTGAGGATCAATAGACAGCCGCTCTCCGCTAAGTTTGAGATCCCGGACCTCTTTAAGGACCTGCTTGACGGAGAGCGTGGCCCCCGCGCCGATTAAGAGCTTGGCACCCGGGTTGGACAGCGTTCCCGATGGAAGTTGAATGTAGTCATACTTCGGAAAGGAGACTTTGTGACCGGCGTTTGGTCCTCCGACCCGCATAAGAACTTGATAATCCTTTGCAATATGTGCGCATATATTGCCCTTTCCCTCGCTGCCAAACTGCGCACCAACGAGAACATCGACAAGTCTTTCCGTCGTTTTGGGAAAAAGGTCTAGATCGCTCGCGGCGTGCGCCAGAAGCGAAGCAGCGTCGTTCTTATGCGTATCGAGGATGCAATCAGCCACCGTCTCCAAGTCATCGATGTTCTTTTCTGTTCCGTGAAGTCGAGCTTCGTCGTAACTGGAAAACTCCTGCAACTCTGCTGGACGCTCAAGGTAACGTTTCCGAAGGACGCCAATCGGCGCTGTCAGATGAACATGAAAAACTTTTCCAGGTAACTGTTGTCTAAAATGTTGGACTTGATCCAACGTCCGAACCGCATCAATAAGCCAGATCTGTCCTTCCAGATCACCTCGAGCGACATCGAGGAACTCATCAAGCACCCATCGGCCGGACGTGCTCTCGTCAAGTTCCAACCCCAGCTTGATAAGCGACTCCCGATCGCCTTGTGGGTTGCGCTGTAATAACAACTGCCGCGTGGAAATCCTCCGGGCGCCGAAACGCTTTTCGAACTGGTTGACCAGCGCCGATTTGCCCACTGAAATGGGGCCTGAGATCAGGACTACATTGCCCATTGAATTTCCCGCCAATCGATCATTCTATTCTCCAATAAAAGGCGATTCGTGCAAACGTTGAAAGGGTGTGTGCGCTGCAATGCGTGAAGACCAAATGTATCTCACGCATGAATGAAGCTCCGGCCGTCAATCGCCATCCGCAAACACCACACCAATGAGCAATCGTCGCCCGAAGTTGGTGCCAATCTTCAGGTGGCTTGGGACATTTAGGTACGTGACGCCACAATGTCGGCGATTTACGCGCTCAATTCAAGCAGCGGCGACCGAAGTTGCATTGCTAGCGACGTTTACCGCTGCTTACTTTGGTTGTGACGCTGTCCAACGATACGCGTCTGCTTGTGCGGGACAGGTATTATATGTAGCTCTGGTAAAATCAAAGTATTCGGCAGCGAGGGGGATAAGCTTGCCTATCGAGAGCATCCATACATACCTTGTATATCCCAATAAGGGGGCCGCCGAGCCATCGGCCATCGTCGGAAGCCAAGTGCCGCATGAAGGCGACATGTTTATCCTAATGAGAAACGTGTACGAAAAGGCCGATACCGAATGCAACATCGGCATCGCCTTCAACAAGGGCAACGGCGGCGCTCAAGCGAACGCGCGTCGTGACATGTTGATTGCATATGCGTCAGCGCCTGGGGTCGATCTGGGCCGTGTGTTTGCCGAGGAACTGGCGACGGTAACCACCCGTCGCTCGGGGCTCGGGCTTCTATTCCTGATCAAGGGCACCGAAGGTCCCGAGCACAAGGTGGTAATATCACGTTTTCGCGCCAACAACGGCGTGGTTGTAAACGAGGCTGCCGACATGTTGACGGTCGAATTCATCGACCGCGTTTTCATGAAAAATGCGCATTCCTACAAAGCTGTCGTCTACAAGCATCAGTCATTCCAAGGTGGTTTCTGGAGTGGCATGGCCGTCGACAAGCAGATTAACAGTCAGGATCTGGAGTCGTCGGATTACTGGGTTAAGGAGTTTCTGCTGTCGGACTTTATGACTAGCCCTGCGTTTGGTACCCGTCGTCTCGCTGTCGCATTGAAGAAAGCGATCAAAACGACAGACGATTTGGAAATTAAGCGCCAGATCACTGCCGCAGCTACATTGGCCAGTGGGCTTGGTACAGAGACATTGAGCGTTGAGGTTTTCTGTAGTCGCTACGGATTTTCCGAGGGCGCCAAGGCCGCCGTGGTGAAGCAGCTCGAACGAGCTGACCTGGCTAATGATAATTTTCAGTTCGATGCCACCGAGTTCACTCGGCAATTGCCCTATCGGACCGTGGAACTGGATAATGGGGCCATGCTCACCGCTGACGCTGCCTCCTTCGATAAGGTCTTCGAACACAAACCCGTCGAGGAAGGAGCCGATAAGATGCGCTTCAGCACAGTCGGCTCAGTGATTAGCGAAAAACTGGAGAAGGGTAGATGACCGTCGAAGCTCAATATCGAGCGCGGTACGAAACCGTGCTCTTCCCCATCGCCGATAAGCTTGCCAACTTATTGCAGGACATCTTCGCCGGTCAGCCGCGGATCGATCGCATCTCGACGCGCCCGAAGTCTGTGGAGCGCTTCATGGGCAAAGCCGCTGCTGAGAAAGATGGAAAAGCGAAGTATGAAGATCCGCTTCATCAGATTCAGGATCAAATCGGCGCGCGGATCATCACTTTCTATAAGGACGATGTGCATAGGATTTCGGAGGAAGTTCAGCGCTACTTCCACGCCATCGAATCGAAAGATATGTTGCCAGAGAACGAGTGGGAGTTTGGGTATTTTGGAAATCACCATATCCTTATGCTGCAGCAAGATCTGATCGATCCGAGTTTCGACAAGAACCTCGTGCCGTACTGCTTCGAGTTGCAGATCAAAACTCTCTTTCAGCACGCGTGGTCCGAAGCGAACCATGATCTCGGCTACAAGCCTGGGCAGCAGCCACTGGCCAGCGACGAGTTGCGACAGCTTGCCTTCACATCGGCTCAGGCGTGGGGAGCGGATCGGGTGTTCAACGATCTGTTCGTAAAGCGGAGCGCGCAGCATTGATAACAACTGCTGCAGGCCTTTTATATCGTGTTCGTTTAGATGGTCACTCCGCGTTGGCTTTCTAAAGTCAAGCCGGCTCGACCTCGGCCGCTTCCGAATGCTCCTTTAGGGCCTGGGCTTCCTCCAAAGAGATTTTGCTGGCTACATATTCCTCCAGCTCTGAAGCGTGGTTTTCACAACCCTTTGCCTGCTTGCGAAGAAGTAATACATGGTCAGAGAGTTCTCGCGGCGAGCAAAGGCTTATGGGAACCAGTGCCCTCTCACCGTTTCTGATCACGGGATATGATTTAACCAAACGGGTATGGCCCGGAAACACCATCTGAGGGGAGGCGGGGTCGTCGCTCATGCCGATGCGCTTCAGCATTCGCGTCACTACCTTTACCAGTTCCTTTTTGGCAAATGCCCTGTAGAAGTCGGCATGAGGACTTGTCAGAGGCTTGTTCTTGAAAATTTCTTCAACAATCTGGCTCGGCTGTGCAATCTGGCCAGCATCCATCCGCTGGCCGATCAGCTTATGCAGCTCAGACAATAGTGCAGCGTCTTTGGCCATGAGTTTCGTCCTATCAATCTTGAGCAGAGAAAAAGGCACGGCCGCGCAGGCGCTTCCGTTCCCGACGACTCCCAGCCCTCGGGGAACTTGTCTGAAGGCATGCATTGCCTAGTGATAATCCACGGATCCTAAGGATTGTCAAAGCAGATGTTCTGATTTTGTTCGGGGACGCGATAACGCTAGTCGATAGGGCGCTTTGCGGCGTCGGTCCCATCATTTTCCATTGTCGTGCATCTTTCCTCACGTTTGAATTGTACAGCGCGTTGGCTAGCAGCACGTCCTGCTCAACGGGCAATACATCTTCCAGAGCAAGGGACACTACTGACCGTTCGGCACGAATTTCGACAGTCAGCGTCCAAACCGCAGGTTCAAATAGGGGCTGTATCGCGCAGAAAATCGACGCTCGTACCTCAGAGCGTGGCCCAGGCGAGATGAGACGACAGGAACTTTCCAATTCTGCTGCCGATCTCAGGAAATACGAACGTGAGGAACGGTAGCGTATTCTCATCGGGTAGATAGCGTTGATCACCTGCGCGGATGTTCTCCCGGATCGTGCGGGCGCGCCTTTCCCACTTTCCGCTCTTGTCCTGGGCTTTGATCAATTCCTCGCATCCATATTCCTTGAGGGCAAATCCCATCGCGAGCGCGTGTTCCGGATATCCGTCGCAAATGCGGTGCGCGACCTCGATGAGGTGTTTAAAATCCCAACCGATCGGGCGCTTTTCGCGTGCGCTTAGGACGCCGTTCATCAGACCAGTAACGGCGCGGTCGTGTCTGTCGTGCGTTGGAGGTGTAACGCCGCGGGCCGGGAGTTCTGCCACCAGGCTCCGCCACGTTTCCTCAGCGGACAGTGGGTCGGGAGTGTGCTGATTGCGCGCCAACCAAAATGCGCAAATCCTTTCACGCAGGTCGCGATCCCGCGTTTCGAGCTCGATCCTCGTGTTTTCGAGGAGCAACTGAGACTGGCCGTCGTAGTCGAAGGCCCAGGCTGACTGTGATTCCAGATCTATTCTCAAGTCGCGGAATGCGACGATCTGAGATGCCCAGTCATCTCTGATGACGCCCGATACCATTTCCGGGACGCGGTAATGCGCACGGAGGTAGAATATGCCGCTCCTCTCGGACAAAGCCGCTGTCTCTTCATCGACAACGAGAATGTTGGAGTTGTTGGAGAACAGCAGGTCGTCCGTCGTCATGCGCCGATAATCGGGGTCAAATCCTGCCATAACCCAAATGAGCAATGCGCCTTCACTGCGGTAGAATGAGCGACGTCCCGCCACCACGTCGAGGAAGGTCGTCGACAGCTGCGCCTCGAAAGCCACCCGGCCAAACGCGGTGAGAGCCTGCACATCGGGTTGACGTCGGCTGCCGGGATCTCGGGCAGAGCGCCACTGCCTTTCAGAGAGGATTTCGCTGTTTGAGGGGTCGGCTGCAAGACTGCGCAGGAGCCGTTCCTTGATCTTTCGATGAGCGACACTTTCTCGCTGGCCATCATATTTCAGCGCCCGGATCTCATCGCGGCTCAATGCCGAACGGGTGACCGACGGGCAAGAACCATCCTCCCGGCAATGGCGAAAAAAGAAACGCTTCTCGCGAGAGGCAACCAGATAAACTGGCGTCGCGCAAAGCCCGCATGCGAAAAGCGGGTTGTCCGCTAGATTTTCCCGGATCGAAACGCGCTCCGCGACCAACCGGTCATAGCGATTTTGAGAGATAAAAGCTGTGGTTTCAAAGAATTCCCCGCTCTCCGAATCGAGAATCTCAGTGATCTCAGGCTTTTCGACGGGCTCGGCAAAAGCGAGTGGGTCAAAGGTGACATTTCCTTGCATGATCGCACCTGGTTTCACGAGTCAGTCGAAGATAGGCAGATTCGGTTGCTTTCATGCACGCAAAATGAAGAACTACGTTTGACGAATGAGCGTAATTGGGACGCGAGAAATGAATCGATCCTTTTCCGATAGACATGGTTATCGTGGCCCGGAACCGGAAATCACGATCCGCGACGATGCTCCCGATTTCCTACGTTTCCAGGTCGCTAGCATCGCGCGAAGCTGCGGACTAAGCCCGACCGCTATCCGGACCATCGTATGCGATATCTTGCTCGAGGTCCCAGATCCTCGCAACTGGAGCGAATACCCAAACATCTGGGATGAAGTCCTCGACTTGTTGAGGGGGTGCGAGTGGTACAAGGTCTATGACGTCGCTGAAGCACTTTAGCGCAACTTCGAATACCGCCCAGACGAACAGCGGCGCTTCAAGGACGATTTGAATAGGGTCTTCCGCGAGAAAGGGATCGGTTGGGAGCTCAAAGATCCGGATGGAATAGTGTTTCGTGGTGATCCGACATTCGCGATTACGACTGAGCAGGCGGTTGATGCTTTTGCGCAAAGCGGTAGGTACACGGCGGCCGGCGAAATCCGTGAGGCGCTGAAGGATATCTCACGTCGTCCGGATCCAGACCGAACAGGCGCCATTCAGCATTCGATGGCTGCCCTCGAATGCGTCGCTTGAGACATGACAAACGCCCCCAATCAGAACCTCGGCCAGATTATCAACAGTCTGGCCCTGACTCCGCCTTTGGGGGATGCGGTCCATAAGTTATGGGGTTACGCCTCACAGAATGGACGCCATGTTCAGGAAGGCCGAGACGCGACGGTCGCCGAGGCAGAGCTCGTTGTCAGTGTTGCGTGCAGCCTCGCCGTATTTCTGCTGAGGCGGACTTAAAACCTACGGCAAAGCGCTCTTTGAGGGTAACCACTATGCCTGTGGGACAGAGGGCTGTCACAGTCGCGGAACGATGTTCTTCTCTCGTTTTGCGGGTATATTCGCGGCATCACGAGTCTCGAAGGATCCACGATGCATATCTCCCGCGTTCAATTGGTAAACTATCGTAATTTCGAGCGGGCAAACTTTCATTTCAACAAAGGCATTAATACGATCATCGGCGAGAACGGTTCAGGAAAGACGAACCTGTTCCGCGCAATGCGGTTGATGCTCGACGATGATTTCCTCCGTTGGGCGTACCGACTTGAAGAGGGTGACTTTCACCGCGGCCTCGGCAATTGGCGTGGGCATTGGATCATCATCAGTATTGAGTTTGCGGAGGTGTCCCAGGAGGAAGCAATCCAGGCGCTTTTCCTCCATGGCACCGGCGTCATCGAAAACGACGCCGTCGCGAGAGCCACTTATAATTTGATTTTTCGACCTAACGCCGCGATGCGCACGCTTCTCAGCCAACTCGCTGAGGGGGATCATGCCGGCCTCGCGGGGATCTTGAACACGATCACGCTCGATGATTACGAGACGGTCTTCACCGGTAAAAGTACTGCTGATTTCTCCGATCCTGCCGTCTATCAGGCGTTGGTTGGCGACTTTGCGACAGTGCACTTTCCAGCGGAGCTTCATCCCGCGAGCCTCGGCGGTCGGGTTCCAGGAATCATGTCCGTGAGCAAGGAGGTCTGCTTCACTTTTGTCCAGGCGTTGCGGGATGTTGTCAGCGAGTTCCAGGGGCAGCGGACCAATCCATTGCTGACGCTGTTGCGCAGCAAGAGTGGCGAAACTGACCCCGCTGCATTGGCGCCGATCACCGAGCGCGTCAAAGCTCTTAATACCGAGATCGAAGCGCTTCCCGATGTTGGCGAAATCAGAGCCGATATACGGCAGACGATCCGCGATGCAGCGGGAGAAACATATTCGCCTGCGAGCTTGGCGGTGAGGTCGGCGGTCCCCGACGAAGCCGACCGGCTGTTCCAATCATTGAAGCTGTTCGTCGGCGAAACGGACGACGACTATGAGGGTGCCATCAACGAGTTGAGCCTCGGTGGTGCCAACCTTATCTACCTGACGCTGAAGCTCCTCGAGTTTAAGTGCCAGAAAGCGAAGCAGGCCTGCGCAAACTTTTTGGTGATCGAGGAGCCCGAGGCTCATATCCACACGCACATCCAGAAAACTCTGTTTGACCGCCTAAGCTACCCCGATACCCAGGTGATTTATTCCACCCACTCAACCCAGATCTCAGAAGTGAGCAACGTTGAAAACGTTAATATCCTCGGGCGCAGCGGCTCACGCTGCGAGGCATTCCGGCCGAGTGCGGGACTTGATGAGCCGGAGATCAGAAGCATCCAACGTTATCTTGATGCGGTCAGGAGCAATCTCCTATTCGCTAAAAGTGTCATTCTTGTTGAAGGCGATGCGGAAGAAATTCTTGTTCCTGTCCTCGTCAAGGAAGTTCTCGGGGTGAGCCTTGATGAACTGGGCGTAAGCCTGATCAACATCCGCAGTACCGGATTCGAAAATGTCGCGGTGCTTTTTCACGATCTTAGAATAAGAAGACGCTGCGCCATCGTCACCGACCTCGACGCCACGTTCTTCAATATTGAGCCCGCCGAGGACGATACGAAGGTGATAAAGGGCGCGAAAGAGAAAGCAATCGGAGCCCAAGCGGCCGGGATCGCTAGGCGGGCAAGACTGACCGCGTTCAATGACGGCAACGACTGGGTTTCCGTCCATTATGCTCCGAGAACCTTCGAAGTCGACTTCGTGGCCGCGGGAAACTCGGAACTTGCCGTTTCGGTCTTGAACGCGGTCTACAAGGACAATCCGACCATTATTGCTGCAACGGCGGAATTGAGATCCAACGATCCGGCCGTTTTCGGCCGTCGGATCCTCGCCATGGCAGATTATGCAGGGAAGGGGTGGCTCGCGATCCAGATGGCCAAGCAGGTGTCCGCCTCGACGCGCATCCCAGACTATCTGATCGAAGCGATCTTTTCCGCCCATCGACCGATCGGCCGCGCTGTTCTGGCAAATATGATCGAGCACCGCCTGAAATTCCATCAGGATCCCGCTGTGGTCGGAGGTGCGCAGCTTGCGCAGCTGAGGGAACAGGTAAAATCGTTCCGCGCTGGCGAGCTGGCAATAGAGCCGCTCCGCGAAGCACTGATCGGTGCAGTCGCCGGCGACGTCATCATCGATATCATGGGACATGCCTGATGGTTTTCGTATGGCAAAACGGCGACCTCAATGATGAGCAGACGGATGCCATCCTTCATGACGGGAGCGTTTTCCTCGCCGCATGTCCGGGTAGCGGCAAGACGAGAGCTCTGACATACAAAATCGCTCTCGAGCTCTCGAAACTGGAAAGTGAACGCCATTGGGTGGTCGCCATCACCTACACGCATCGTGCCGCCGAAGAGATTGCTGAACGTATCGAGAGGCTGGGGGTCCCGACTGATCGTCTCTGGATCGGCACGATCCATTCATTTTGTCTCGACTGGATCATTAGACCCTACGCTATCTATCACGAGCGGCTTGCCAACGGGTTCCGGGTGATCGACCAGCATGAAACTGATGACATCTTGGCGGAACTCTGCCAGCAATCTCCGAATTTCGTCCGCCCAATGGATTGTCGATATTATTTCACGACGGCTGGTTTCGAGCTTGAGGGAGCAAATCCGAACCGCCGCGCAGCAGCAATAGCCGTCCTGCAACGCTATTGGGATCGGCTTCAGGAACAACGGCAACTGGACTTTGAGATGATTTTGAGCTGCGCGCACGACTTGGTCGCCAGCAATCCGTCGATTCCCGTGCTGCTCGGCTCTCTGTTTCGTTACATCCTCGTTGACGAATATCAGGACACCAAAGAGATTCAATACGCAATTGTTGCCGCCATTCTAAGGGCATCGGCCGGAAACACGAGAACGTTTATCGTCGGAGACCCCAACCAGGCAATATACGGTTCCTTGGGTGGCTATGCGATGACTCGACCAGAATTCGCGGCGCGCGCTGGCATCGATCTCGCCGAGAAAAGCCTGTCGAACAATTACCGCTCCTCCGAAAGGATCGTCGGCTATTTCTCCAACTACTGTGTCGTGCCTGCGGTCATTGAGGCTGTCGGCGAGGACCGCGACTACGGAGGCTTCATTTCGTTCGACCAGGAGATCAATCACCAAGAGCTGGATGATGAGATCGTGCGGCTCATTCGCCATAATATCGAAACGCTTGGAATTTCGCCGCACGAAATCTGCGTTGTCGGACCGCAATGGGTGCAACTGGCGGCGATAACTCGACGTCTGGTGGCGGCGCTGCCCGAATACAATTTCGACGGCCCGGGCATGGCGCCGTTTTCTCGAGACCAAGACAATATCTGGTTCAAGATATCTCGGCTCGCATTGACTCGGCCAGAGCCAAAAATGTTCGTTCGAAGGATGCGCTGGGCCGGCGAGGTGCTGGAGCATTTTCGGTCTGTAGGCATCGACACGTCGAAAACCTCTCGAAGGGATCTTTTGCGCCAATGCAATCAAATTGAGATCCTGGTCGATGATGGCCTCGAATACCTAGAGCTGTTTTTTCACGAGCTGCTGCTGGCGCTCGGGATAGACATTGCGCTATTTCCGTCGCTCGATGATCATCGCACGGCATTTTTCGAACGTTCGAGAATCCAAATCGAACGGCTGGAAAACGCCGGTGTGCAAGCGGTATCCAACATTGCGATGTTCAGGCGCGTGTTCGCGGCACGCTCCGGAATCACGATATCAACCATTCACGGTGTCAAAGGGGCTGAATTCGATTCAGTGATAGCATTTGCGCTGCTCGAAGGCATGGTTCCGCATTTCGCTGACCCTAACGCGCTAGATAGCGCCAAGAAGCTCCTATATGTGATTGCATCGCGCCCGCGAAAGAACCTTCATTTGATTGCCGAGGTCGGACGGGTCAATGGGATCGGCGAGCCGTACGAGACGACAAATATCCTTGCCGAGCACATTTTCGGTTATGACCTGATAGAAGCTATTGAGTAAGTAGACGCCGGGCTCGCCCGCGAACAGCGGGTCTCGGGCCGAGATGGACTTTAACTTGGATCAGGTGATCGTTGATCGGTATTGCACAGGCCGCAGCTGAACATGTGTGGTCCTCTACGTTGAACGAATTATCGAGATTTTTCAGGTTTTTGGGAAACATGAGATCGAGCGCTGGTTCAATTCCTTTCAAGCCGCAAGAGCGCCGGTAAGGATTGGACGATGCCCCTACGGCCCACGTAGCTACAGATTTAGGTCAGTCCAAAGCCGGAAGAAGAACCAGCAATCCGGCCCGATATGGTCTTCGCCGAGCTGGATTCGCACGCCGTCCACTTCCGGGAGTACACTAAACGGAAGCGGGTAGTTTGCCAACGTCGGTGTTCGTCGGTGGAAAAACCAAAATTCGGCGACAGCGCTCGCGAAGGGCAGGGCTAGAGCATCACCCAACGCTGCACGCCTCAGCACGTCTATATACGTTATAAGACCGTTCGGTCCGTCTTCAGGCTGTCGCGGATCGAAGCGGGTCCATGTCGCCTCCAGAAAATCCGCAACTGCCGGACTTACATTGTTTGCACGCGCTTCAGCAATAGCTAACTCAACCAGTTCGGTCTTGGCGCTGGAAAGTAGATTTCTGACCGTACCGAATAGCAATTGCCGCACCCTAAGATAGTCAATAGGCCAAGGGACATCCAATACCTTCGCTAACAGCATCGGTGCAACCGGCCGAACGCCGGTCTGACTGAACGCCATGGTGTTGCCAATTATTTCCAAAAGCGTCTCTGCAATATAGTTGTCGTGTATCGCTGGCCGTGCGTTAAGAAAAGCGAATTCTAAGGCCTTCTCCAGAGTGCCGACATCATCCTTAAGCATTGCGAAAACTGCGTAATTTTTCAGCGCATTCAATGCGATAATTCGGTGCCCCGCTTCCTGATTTCCGTCTGTTATAGCAAGAACCGTGTGGACCAGAAGTTCGACGGGTTCGAACTCCTTGAGTTTTATTTTGGCGAGGCTTGCGTTTACTAAGGTCATGGCGACCGTAACGCGTAAGTCGGGATGATCCTGGGTGCAAGAACTGCCGAACCGCTCGACGCTTGCCAGAAGGGTTGGCAAAACTGCATTGGCAAATTCGAGCGTTGCAGGCTGGTCTTCACCCAACGGCACGGTGGGTGCGGCACATGCGACCGATATCGCAAAATACATGTCGCTCGCCAAAGCGACCACTTCCACAACGTCGGGAAAAGCGTGAAGCACGCCGTCAAGTGTCGCCATAGACAGAAGTACGTCAGCGCTGGCTAACCTGCTTATAGCCGCACGGCCGAAGCCGACGACAACGTCTAAGATGTAGACCTCCATGTGCTCCTCACCTGCAAGGATTGGCAACAGGGCTGACGTATCGGCCAAATACGTGCGGCATGCCGCGTCGCGCGCAGCTCCGCTTAGCCCGTTAATCACTTGCTTGAGTGCATGGGATCGTGGACGTAACACTCCTGCATCGTCTGGGCGCGCGCGCTAAAATATTAAACAAATCATATATTTGTTGACGTGTAGCAATGGGAGTCCGTGTGCCGCCAATTTCAATGGTCGCATTGTACAGGCACTTAGCTAGTCTATCCACTGCCCGGGCTGAGTCGCCCCGCTCGACGCTCTGTGCGAGGCTGCCAGCAATCCGAAGAAACGCACTGAGCGACCAAGGATGAGCTACCGCGATCTGGAAGAGATGTTTCGGGAGCGCGGCTTTGAGGTCGACCACAGCACCGTCAATCGCTGGGTCCTTGGCCATGCTGGTCATCTCCGTGCCGTAGCACATCGGGAATCTCGCTCTGACACAGCCGGCGGCGCGCGTAGCCGTGCGTAGCGCAGCGCGCCGTCGGCTGTGGTCATGGCCGGTCAACAGGTCTCTAAAGTGAAGTTGTCGAGGCAACACTTTGGAGGCGACAAGCCATGACCAAATATCTTTCTACTCCCACAAACGCCGTGCTGGTAGCGATCGATATGTCGAAGCACCGTCATGAGGTTCTTATCGAGCGGCCCGAAGGTGGCCGGCGCCGACGTATGTCGGTCATGGCAACCAAGGATGACTATGATCGCTTGGTGGAGGAACTGGCTTCCATGGCACGGCCAATCGTCATCGGTTTCGAAGCGACCGGCAATTATCATCGTACCCTGGCGTATAAGCTGCTTGCGGCAGGTTTCCAGTTGCGACTGATCTCTTCAGTTGTATTGGCCAGAACCCGAGAGGCACTGCATAACGGCTGGGACAAGAACGATCCGAAGGATGCACAGGTTATCTTGCACATGCTGCGGATCGGGGCCACGCAGGTTTACGTCGATCCGCTTGAAGCCGGCATCAACGATTTGCAGGAACTGTCGAAGACGCACGAAGTCATCTCTAAAGCCAAGACCCAGACCTGGCACCGCATCCTGAACCACTACCTGCCGCTCTATTTTCCCGAGATCGCCCACTTTGCCGGCAACAGCCGGTCGGACTGGTTTCTGGCGTTGATTGAACGCTTCCCCACACCCAGCAGCATCACTTCAC
>NZ_JALJQZ010000051.1:18770-25022 GCF_022968395.1 Affinirhizobium lemnae | reverse complement strand
ATCTCCAAAATCAGCTTTGAATCCGATTTGCGCTCTTTTGGGAATCCCAATCCTTAAATCATCACCACGACCTAGCTCTGGCGATTATGACAGCGATCTCGGCAACCTCGATCCTTTGCTCCTTATTAGGGAAGCCCTTCCATACCAGTAAATCGGGATCGTTCTTTAGAGTTTGTTGGATGCGGTCATTTGCTGCAACCAGGTTGTCGACCCCAAGAGCCCCATGCTCTTTTAGAACAGCGATTGACAGTCCTGTTGTGGCGCGCAGTTGGTCCTTTCTAGTCTTACCCGCAGGCGGCAGCTCGTCGTTCTCGATGTTCATGAGTATGTAGTCAGAAGACGAAGCGGGGTCGGAAAGAACCGGTATCTCCACATTGGTTTCGACGACTTCTGGCGGGGTGTAGTAAAGGAACGCTCGCCCGACGAAGTGTCTCATCATCCGGCCTACACGTCCGCGAATGTTGGCGAACGAGAAGAAGTCTAGATCGGCCCGGTGGTTGATTTTCTTGTCGAAAATAAAAACGTTGGCCGCTGACGTGTTCACACCTTCCACCAGCGTGGACGTGCAGATGAGGATTTTGATCATGCCACGGTCAAAAAGCTGGATGAAGAGCTGACCGAGAGAACGAGGAAGCCTTCCATGGTGAACAGCGATTGCTTTTTCGGTGCCCTCTCCCACTGGCCAGGACTTATGATAATTTTCAGCAATCCAGGTCTTCAGCAGCGTTCCGATGCGGCTATCTGTCCCTAGCTTTGCTGCAACAAATTCCTTCATAAGATTTTGAGCTGAGCCAGGTGTTGCCGTGAAGACGATGGAACTTTCATCTGCGACCCCGGCCAAATCAGCCAAGAGCGCATCCTTTTTGTCCTCACGAGCCGACCGGTCAAAGACATTGACTGATACGGTTCGGTAATCTGTCTGTACGAAGCGGAAACTTCCTCTGTACTGATCGCCCAAGAGGATGTTTTTGATGTGAGGGCCAGCCATAAAGCACTGCATTGATTTCGGCAGCGCCCGATAGAGCGCGATGTTTAGGTTCTCATATCTGTCATCTTTGCGTGTGGGATCGAGCTTGTAGAACTCATCAACGAACAGCAGATCGATTTTCTTGACGTCTTTTCGTTGCAAGAACCATTCCTGAGTAAGAACGAAAATCGTTGGAACGGTGGGATCGTAACCATCGGTCACCGTCGTGATGATATCATATCTGTCGCCAAAGCGTCGGGTGAGACGCCGTCGCGTTTCATCGATCAGCGCAATTGTCGGCAAAAGCATCACAACCGTGTGTGGCGACTTGTACGTGAGAAATGCATAGACGAGCATGCTTTTGCCAAAGCTTGTCGGAGCGCTCAATATGACATTGTCGCCCGCCAGCAGGTGGAGCAAAATCTCCATTTGCTTGGAATGCAGGTAGAGTTTCTCGTCAAGGTGGACAGCATGGGCCTCAATGACGGCTTGGCTGAACAGGCTGAAATTCTCGCCGTCAACATAAGGATACAGCCCACACTCCTCGGCCAGCATCTCCACAACGTCGAGGCAATCCTTAGGAATCTGACCCTGGCGGCGAGCCTCCAGAAGGCGGATTGATATTTCGAGTGCCGCGTCGTCCTCACGGTCCGAGGAATCTGCGAGCGAGCTTCCTGCGCTGGCCATCGCGTCAAAAATGTCGTTGGCACTCAACATTACTGCTGGTTCAAGCGTGCGCAAACGTTCCAATATCGTCATAGGAAGGCCTCAAGCTTTTTGTCGAAACTCTCGATCACTGCTTTTTTGTCGTTCATTGGCACGAACATCAGCACGAAACGGGCAGTCACGCCCGTTGCTTGGTCGGCGAAATAGTCCCGCAACTTCTCAGCTTCGGCCTTCAGCTCAGCGGCGTATTTCGCCGAAAGGACGGTATGAGAGGCCACCGTGTCGCTGTTGTAAGCGATCAAAATTGGGAAAACCGCCCGTTTTAGCAGCTCATCCTTGGACGTTTGGGGCTTGAACGCTTTTTTGACGGATTCCCTGTTGGGAACTCCTTCCGCGACATGGCCTAGAATCATGGCCTTTTCCATGTCGAGAAAGGCCGGGAGGAGGTGTTCCTTTACGGATTTGACAGCGTCCTGAATTCCGCTCAAGGGATCGGAGTAAAACTTCGATTCGCCGAGCCAGATTTCGAAATCGTCGCCCTTCGGTAGGATATGAACGCCGTCAAATCCCTTCACCGTGTCATTGGAAGAGGTCTTGAGCACTAGCTTGCACAGCACAGGAGACGTGCCGAAATGTAAGATGCAGGCTAAATGGAAAATAAGCTCTCCAATTTCCCCTCGGCTTGCGGTCTTTTTCGTATTGTAGATGTGTGCAGCTGCGAGCTGGAGCATCTCGACGAAATTGTTGGCACCGAATGCCAGCTGGTTTTCCTGGCTCAACGCCGCGAACGGTAGCCATTGGAAAAGATGATCAGCAAACGGTTTCGCTCGCCATTGGTTACTGTCATACCCTGCACAGAGCGCAGAGAAGGGCGGTAGATTGATACAATCTGCGCGGATTTCCAGAAATTTATCGGGGTATTTCAGCATCTGCTGCTGCGCCGCCTCAACCATGCATAGAATCGGTTAAAAAGACTCTATCCACTCTATCCGTATTCACAAGAACTCGCGCAAGATTAACGTGGAGAGAGATGCAGGCGAAATATTTGCGAGCAAGTCGATCTCAAAACAGATTTCAATACAGGCAGGAGCGCGAAGACGAATTATCTGAAGGCAAGACCGTCAGGAGGTAGTTTGGAATGGTCCGCAGTGTGAAATTAGCGCTGTTCAATTACGGTGCCACGCTTGCGGCAGTTGCTGTGGTGGTCGCCCGTCTCTCAACCGTTGAGTCGATCAATCGCAAAGGATCGTCGTTTCAATCAACGGATGAGTCGGGCTATAGCATTGGCGACCCCTGCAGGACTCGAACCTGCGACCTACTGCTTAGAAGGCAGTTGCTCTATCCAGTTGAGCTAAGGGGCCACGGCCCTGCACAGATTAGTGTGTCCAGGGCTGAATTCTATTGAAACGGAAATTATCAGAATAGGACACAATCTGGCGCGTCGCTTCCTTCGGCATAAGCACACGATATTCGATCCCGTTGCGCTCTGCATAAGCAACAGCCTGTTCCATGGATTCAAATGTCAATCGAACCTGCTGCTGCATATCTGAAGAAGAGGTATAGCCAAGGATCGGGTCGATGCTGCGTGGCTCTTCCTGATCGAATTCAAGAACCCAAAGATGAGTCTTCGCCTTGCCAGATTGCATTGCAGTTTTTGCAGGACGAAAGATCTTGGCGGTCATATCTTCGAAGCTCCCTTTCACGCATTGATTCTTCACAATACGTGGAAATTCTAAATCCAGCTGCGGGTTCCGTCCACCATAAGATGGCTTGATCCCGCATCTACTGGAGGAAGCTTAACCGTCGCTTTAAGACGGTGGTCGGAGTGGAGAGATTCGAACTCCCGACCCTCTGGTCCCAAACCAGATGCGCTACCAGACTGCGCTACACTCCGTTCCGCCGATGTGTGCGAGATACACGCTTCACCCCGTGTCCGCAACAGCAAATTTCAGTTTCCGTCTCAAATTCACAAGGGCATTTTCAGAGCGACATCCCCAGTTCAAACCCAGCCCGGAAGTAAGCCGAGCATCTTATCTCGCGTTTCCAATTTGCGGACTGACAACCTTGTTCCCCACCGCGATGTTACGCGCTTCCACCGCTCCGCCATTCAGTTCTAGCACATATTTGACAGGGCCACCGGACGACAAGGGAGTTTCATCATGCGGTTTGGCACCCTCATGGATCTTCCGGACAATCCCTTTCTCGTCGATGAAAAGCATATCTAATGGGATTAACGTGTTCTTCATCCACATTGCGACCTCTCTTGGAGACCCAAAGTCGAACAACATGCCTGCATCGGCAGCCATTTTTTCGCGGAACATCAGGCCTTGCTGTCGCTGTGGCCCATCAACTGCAACTTCTACCGTGAAGACCTGGGGACCCGTGGCTGTCTGAATAATCAGTTGTTCGGTCGGGAACTTCAACTGCGCTGACGAAGGCGACACCGAACACAGAAAGAGCGCCAATAAGGCGCTCATAAACTTCACGATAGGCATAAACATCAGTGCGCTCGTGATACGATGGAAGGACCGTCTGGATGAATTTCCGCAGCCATAAGTCCCTTGTCACCATCGCCATACCTGACGAGAACCACTTGGCCTGGACGCAATTCAGTGAGGCCGAATCGCCGCAACGTCTCCATATGAATGAAAATATCTTCCGTGCCCTCCCCACGTGTCAGGAAGCCAAAACCCTTGGTACGATTGAACCACTTGACCAGAGCACGCTCTAGCCCACTCGTCGGAGTGACCTGAACGTGAGTACGGATAGGTGGAAGTTGTGATGGATGAACTGCGGTCGACTGATCCATGGAAAGGATCCGAAATGCCTGGTAGCCTCGATCACGCTTCTGAATCAATGCTACGATCCGCGTGCCTTCTAGGATCGTCTGGAAGCCATCACGACGCAGGCATGTCACATGCAACAGCACGTCCTGCATTCCATTGTCCGGTATGATGAAACCAAAACCTTTGGCAACATCGAACCATTTCACGACGCCGGTGATTTCGATCAGTTCAACCGGATCTACTGCCAGATCCTCGAAACTGGCAATGCCCTTCGATGACATTCTATCCGCCATTCTGTCAGCCCCTGGTTTACGCGTCTACGGAGTCACGGTTAACTGATTCTTAGAAGATAAGTTAACATTGAGCGGTTCGTCTAGCGCAAGTCCTCACTTCTGCATTTTCCCGGCCTTTTATCGCGAAATCGCCTTGTCTGAAGCTGTCCAGCGCCCATATCGTGACAGGAAATTTCCATCCATGCACATTAAGACTGAAAGGCTAGGCGATCCATGCGCTATCTGCACACCATGGTCCGCATCAAGGACCTCGATGCGTCACTTGATTTCTACACTCGAATCTTTGGCCTCACGGAAGTCAGACGGATCGAAAATGAAAAAGGACGCTTTACCCTAATCTTCCTCGCTGCGCCGGAAGACGTTGACGCTGGCACTTCTGCAAAAGCCCCTTTGCTTGAACTAACCTACAACTGGGATACGGAAGATTACCAGGGTGGACGGAACTTCGGCCATTTGGCCTACGAAGTCGACAATATCTACGAATTTTGCCAGCGACTCATGGATCAGGGCGTCACAATCAACAGACCGCCGCGCGACGGAAACATGGCATTCGTGAAATCGCCCGATGGAATCTCCATCGAGTTGCTTCAAAAGGGTCCCGCGCTCGCACCTGCCGAGCCCTGGGCTTCGATGCAGAACACCGGGAGCTGGTAAACGTCGAATGGCATCCCACAGCCTCGATTGGCGGGCGCCGCACACCGCTGCGCCCGCCAAGCCTCACGCAGGATTGCGCATGCAAAATCGATCCGAACAACAGACAGGGTCGATAGTCGCACATGTCAAAGTCAGACATATCATTCACACTCGGCGTTCGACGCGGATTAGTCATCGGCGGGGGCTTGCTGGCGTGCTCGATGCTGAATAGCTGCACAAGCCTGATGGCGAAGACGTCCCTAGCACAATCCGTTGCCGCTGCGGAATCAGAGCAAGGGTTGACGCCTGCCTCGAGCACCTCCCCCTCGTCACAAGCGAAGGTCGCTGCTTATGTCGATCCGCTCGTTTCCAAGCGACAGCCGTCTACAAGACAGCCGAGTTCTAATGCAAAGACGGAACAGACGGCTCAGCAGCAAACTGCCGTACCACAGAAACAGGCGGAATCTGCCGCAAATGCTCAAGCACCACAGAACAGTCTGGCCAATGTCATTCAGCAGCCAACTGCGGTGCAAGCTGGACAAAACAGCATCTTCGCAATTGCAAATGCGAAGGTTGCCGAAGCTCAGGGCGTTCCGGCTTATGCCCCTGTCAAAAACATCAATCCCATGGCTGGCAGCGTCTTCAGCGCACGCAACAGCGGGGTCGCTCAGCCAGCGCCGGGTTCCGGATCACCAAACAACAACGGCCTTTGGTAGAACCGCATCATTATCGGTTACCCCATGATATCATTGGGTTTTACCATGTCCGAATACGGTGGTATTTTTTGTCGGTGTTGTGAAAAAGGCACTTGCGCTTCCGGAGTGACGCCCATATAAGGGCGCCACAGCACGCGCCCTTCGTCTATCGGTTAGGACGCCAGATTTTCATTCTGGAAAGAGGGGTTCGA
>NZ_JALJQZ010000051.1:0-18673 GCF_022968395.1 Affinirhizobium lemnae | reverse complement strand
ACGCGCCCTTCGTCTATCGGTTAGGACGCCAGATTTTCATTCTGGAAAGAGGGGTTCGATTCCCCTAGGGCGTGCCACTACCCTTAAAAAAATCCCTTAATTCAGTTAGTTACGTCAGTCGCGTTCATCATGATCGATGTCGTTTCCGCATACGATTTCTATCCGGACTTTTGTGGATTTTATTGCTCTTCGCAGTCATTTTCCACTTGCGTGTCAAATGCTTCGTCCATATAAGGGCGCCACAGCACGCGCCCTTCGTCTATCGGTTAGGACGCCAGATTTTCATTCTGGAAAGAGGGGTTCGATTCCCCTAGGGCGTGCCACCCTCTTCACCTCTTCCATGACAAATGTTTGCTGATCAGGTAGCCTTCGCAGCATCGATGATGCGCAATTGAACTCGCCGGCTTCCCTGCCATTGATCGGCACTCAGGCTACCTGCCACATGCAACTGGCTGCCGCGGGAAGCCAGCAAGAGCTGCCCGAGTGGCGTATCCGCAGACCTAAATGCGATGCCTTCGAGTCGCGAACCGTCCATTGCCTGAAGAGATACCTTCACATGCGATGTTCCAATTTGACGGGAATCGACGATGCGATGGGCGGGAATGGCAAAGATCGGCTGGCTGTGCCCTGATCCGAAAGGCCCAGCCTGCTCCAGTTGATCAATCAGCGCCAGCGTGGCTCCCGAAGCAGCAAGCGCTCCATCGATTTTCAGGACATGATTTGCCACCAATGACGGCACGACATTCTCTGCGACGGCTTCAAAATAAGCGCGCAGTTTGCCGAGATTCTCCTGCTGGACCGTCAGCCCCGCCGCCATGGCGTGACCGCCGCCCTTGACCAGCAAACCTTCCTCCACAGCGCCGCGCACCATTTTCCCCAGGTCGAATCCCGGAATGGACCGTCCAGATCCAGAGCCGCGTCCGGATGCATCAAAGGCGATAGCGAATGCCGGACGCTTGAACTTCTCTTTCAAACGGGCTGCGAGAAGACCGACGATTCCCGGATGCCAGTTCTGGCGAGCGGTGACGATGACGGCGGCGTTTTCGCCTGTCCCGTATTCCGCAATCACCTCGGCCTCGGCCTCCAGCAACATTTCGGCTTCCATGGCTTGGCGTTCACGGTTGAGCTCGTCAAGCCGCGCAGCAATAGCCTCAGCCTCGACACTATCATCCAATGTCAGCAGCCTGCTCCCCAATGCGGCATCACCGATTCGGCCGCCTGCATTGATCCGGGGACCGATTAAAAATCCGAGATGGTAGGGCGTGACTGGCCCCCCGAGCCCGGCCTTGCGGAACAGCGCCGCCAGGCCTGCATTGCCCATGTGGCGCGCGGTAAGCAAGCCTTTCACCACGTATGCGCGGTTCAACCCCTTCAGCGGAACCACGTCGCAAACTGTTGCAAGCGCGACGAGATCCAGAAATCCAAGCAGGTCCAACGACTTTGCTTGCTCATGGCCTCTTTCACGCAAGATGCGCGCGGTCGCGACAAGCACGATAAAAACGACACCGGCCGCACAGAGATGCCCCTGCCCCGACAAATCATCGTTCCGGTTCGGATTGACCAGTGCCAGACAGGGAGGCAGCTGCGGGCCCATCTGATGGTGGTCGATGACAACCACGTCGCAACGTTCTTCAGCGGCGGCGGTCAGGGCGTCGTGGCTCGTCGAGCCGCAATCGACCGTAACAATCAGATCCGCTCCGTCGGTAATCAATTGCCGTATGGCAGTTGGGTTCGGTCCATACCCTTCGAAGATACGATCAGGAATGTAGATATGGTCGTGGATCCCGAAGTGATGGAGAAAGCGCGACAACAAAGCCGAGGACGCTGCGCCGTCCACATCGTAGTCGCCAAAGATTGCGACCTTCTCGCGACGCTCGACGGCGTCAGCAATACGATTTGCCGCCTTCTCGCAATCCACCAGACTGTAAGGCTCCGGCATCAAGCGGCGAATGGTTGGGTCGAGGAATGCCGGAGCTTCGTCCGGCTGCACACCCCGACCGGCGAGCACGCGCGCGATCAGTTCGGGAATGCCGTGGAGCTGCGCAATAGCCAGCGCGCGGTTCTGTGCCGCCTGATCAAGGCGCGAGACCCAACGATTGCCAGTAGCGGATTGTTCAACGCCCAGAAATGCGCGGGAAACTGGATCTGCAGGTTCTAACATCGGCCCGAAACTTTATTGAAATCAGACCGCTTCTACAGCTCCCTGCCCCGTCAATCCAGCGCCATCAAAACCGCACCTGCGCCCAGACAAATGGGCCAGGTTGCCAGTGCAAGCGCTATGCCCCAGTGGTGATCAACCTTCTCGTCGGAGCTGCTATCAAGGGCTGTGTAACCGGTCAGGCTTTCGGAAGCACTGACGCGGACTGATGAGAGATCGGATTCATCGCTGTCATGCTGTCTTCGAAACGAGATTACCTTGGACATCACAAGCGCCTCCCTCACTAGTGAACCTATGAGGGAGTGTAAACCTGTTTAAAGTTGATGGCTATCGGATTAACGGGATAGCCGAATCAGAGAGCCTTCGGCCGCTCAATCCGGATCACCTGCGGCTCACCCGAAAGATAATTCCCACCCTTGATGCCAGCCACTGCCTTGCGAACCGAATCTTCCATTGTGGCATGCGTGACAAGGATGATTGTTTTTGCGTCGGAGGCTGAACCACCGTTCGCGCGCTGTACGATCGATTCCAGTGAAATCCCGTTCTGCGCCATCTGAGTCGCTACGTTGGCAAAAACACCTGCACGATCCAGAACGGTCAGGCGAATGAAGTAACCACCCTCATGGCTCTGCATCTTAGCTTGCTGATAGACTTCCAGAGTTGCCGCAGGCTTTCCGAGAACCGGCACGCGTTGCGCGCCGGGACGGCTTTTAGCGATATCCGCGATATCGCCAAGCACCGCGGACGCAGTCGCATTGCCACCAGCACCCGGACCAACCATGAGCAATTCGCCAAGGATATCGGACTCGATCGCTACGGCGTTGGTTACACCATCGACCTGGGCAATGACTGAGTCATGCGGCACCATGGTCGGATGCACGCGCTGCTCGATACCGCTCTCGGTGCGCTGTGCCACGCCAAGTAATTTGATTCGGTAGCCAAGATCGGCAGCGGCGTGGATGTCTTCGATCGAGATATTCGAGATACCCTCAAGGTAGATTTGATCGGCAGCGATCTGAGTTCCAAAAGCCAGTGTCGTCAGGATCGCCAGCTTGTGCGCAGTATCGTTGCCCTCGATATCGAACGTCGGATCAGCTTCCGCATAACCAAGTCGCTGAGCTTCCTTCAGGCAGGCCTCGAACGAGAGGCCTTCCTTCTCCATCCGTGTCAGGATGTAATTGCAGGTGCCGTTCATGATGCCGTAGATACGGGAAATCGTGTTTCCGGTCAGGGATTCACGCAAAGCCTTGATGACAGGGATACCACCGGCGACTGCTGCCTCGAAGTTGAGCAGCACACCTTTTTCTTCTGCAATCGCGGCAAGTTCCACACCGCAACGCGCAAGCAGCGCCTTGTTCGCGGTCACGACATGCAGGCCGCGGGATAGAGCCGCACGAACGGATCGATCCGCCGCGCCCTCGGCGCCGCCCATAAGCTCAACGAATACGTCGATATCCGCTTTCTCGGCCATTTCTTCAGGGCTGACAAACCACTCCGCGCGAGACAGGTCGACGCCACGGTCGCGTGAACGATCACGCGCCGTAACCGCAGTGATTTCGATGGCACGCCCACACGTTATTGCCAGTTCATTTGAGCGCGTTGTCAAAATGCGCGCAAGCGAAGCGCCAACGGTGCCCAGACCCGCAATACCTATTTTGAGGGCGTCTGCCATATTCAGATTTCCTATTGATGTGGCTCGGGCGGCAGAACGCCGCCCTGTTCTGCGATTGAAATCAACGATGCGCGTTCAGCGAAATTACGTTGTGCAATGTCTCATCCGCCGTGCCGAGGAACCGCTTGATGTTGCGGGCTGCCTGGCGAATGCGATGTTCATTTTCGACAAGCGCAATACGGACATATTCGTCACCGTGTTCGCCAAAACCGATGCCCGGAGCAACCGCGACATCAGCCTTCTCGATCAACAGTTTCGAGAACTCCAGCGAGCCAAGATGACGGAACTTTTCCGGTACCGGCACCCAGGCGAACATGGATGCCGCTGGTGGCGGCACATCCCAGCCAGCACGTCCGAAGCTTTCGACCATGACATCGCGTCGACGCTTGTAGGTTTGACGAACCTCGTCAATGTGCTGGTCGAGATCCGGGTCGTTCAACGCAGCCGTCGCCGCAACCTGGATCGGCGTGAATGCGCCGTAATCGAGATAGGATTTTACGCGCGTCAGGGCGGAAATCAGACGATCATTGCCGACGGCAAAGCCCATGCGCCAGCCGGCCATGGAGAAGGTCTTGGACATGGACGTGAATTCGACTGCGACATCCATCGCACCGGGAACCTGCAGGACCGAAGGCGTTGGCTTCCCATCGAAATAGATTTCAGAATAAGCTAGGTCGGACAGGACGAACACACCGTGCTTCTTCGCGAAGGCGACGACATCCTTGTAGAAGTCGAGTTCGACCACTGTCGCGGTCGGGTTCGACGGATAGCATAGAATCATCGCTATCGGCTTCGGAATCGAGTGGGCAACCGCACGCTCAAGCGCACGGAAGAATTCTTCATTGGGTTCAACCGGGATAGAGCGGATCACACCGCCGACCATCAGGAAGCCGAATGCATGGATCGGATAAGATGGGTTCGGGCACAGTACGACATCACCAGGGGCCGTGATGGCCTGCGCCATGTTGGCAAAGCCTTCCTTCGAACCGAGAGTCGCAACCACCTGCGTATCAGGGTTTAGCTTCACGCCGAAACGGCGGGCGTAATAGGCAGCCTGCGCGCGACGCAGCCCGGGGATGCCCTTTGAAGAAGAGTAGCCGTGCGTGTCTGGTCTCTGAACGGTTTCAATCAGCTTGTCGACGATGAACTGGTTCGTCGGCAAATCGGGATTGCCCATGCCGAGGTCGACGATATCCGCGCCCGCCGCTCGCGCGCTCGCCTTCAAACGGTTCACCTGTTCGAAAACGTAGGGCGGCAGTCTGCGGACTTTATGGAACTCTTCCATAGCGAACCTCGTCAAGGCGTTAAAAAACAGCGCCGCGACGCAAGGCAGTTTGCATCCCGGCACCAAGATGCTTTGATGCGAAAAACGCCCAAAGGCAAGCTTTAATTGGTGGCCGGCGCCGTTGCGCTTGAGGTCTGATCTTCGGAAAGCTTGCGCAACGCGTTGACCCGGCGCTGATATTCAGCCTCGGAAATCGCACCGCGTGCCTTGGCCTTGGCCAGCGAACTCAATTGTGTTTCTGCAGAGGTGTACTGCTGATCATCGATCTGGGTGTTGGCGGCCGTCAAAGGTTTGCCGAACGTTGGATAGGTGCCGGTCGATTTCAGGGTCAGCGACGCAGGCCGCGGCGCGTTCTGGGGGCCAACGACGACGGCAGGAGGTGAGGTGTTGGGGATACCATCGTCCAGCGCAAAACTATTGCAACCGGCAAGGCCCATGGGAATCGCCACGACGCAAACCAGCATCGATAGATGACGAACCAAACCCGCCTGTACAACCATTTCTGCAACCCTGTCTTTCACCTTTGGCTAAGCCCATCCGGGCCGCAATCGCTGGAACTTGTATTCGTTTTCGGGCACAATGTAAAAACCAAAAAGCAGGCTGGAACCCTGATGGGTTCACAAGGGGAGCGATGACACGATGGGGAGCGACGGCCATTATAGCCGTGCGGGGGGAGAATCCGCCGCGTTCGATGCGAAGGCGATGGAGGCCTATCTCGTCAAGGACCCGCAGGCCATGGCGCTGAATCTCGCGCGCGCCGTCGAAAATTTCGGCAAGGCGGCGACAGAATGGATCGGTCCACGCGAACGCGGCGAGGTGATCGACCCGATCGATCCGGTCGCCGAAATGGTCAAGACCCTTTCAAAAGTCATAGAATACTGGATGTCCGAGCCTCAGCGCACGCTCGATGCGCAGTCCCTCCTGCTGTCATCCTACATGGGCATCTGGATGAACACCCTGCAGCGCATTGCGACAGGCGAGGCAGCGGCAGACCCGGACGACATGCCGAAAGACAAGCGATTTTCCGACGAAGACTGGCGCAAGAATCCGTTCTTCTCGCTCATGCGACAGATCTATCAAGTCACCGCGACCTGGGCTGAAAAGCTTGTGGAGAACGCAGACGGACTGGATGAACATACCCAGAAGAAGGCGCTTTTTTACGTCAAACAACTGACCGCCGCGATTTCTCCAGCCAACTTTGCCCTGACCAATCCGGAGGTGTTTCGCCAGACCGTTGCCAGTAACGGTGCCAACCTCGTTCAGGGCATGCGGATTCTCGCGGAAGATGTGGCAGCAGGTCGAGGTGAACTGCGCCTGCGCCAGACGGATCAAAGCAAATTCCGGCTTGGCGAGAATGTGGCCATCACGCCCGGCAAGGTCGTCGCACGCAGCGAGATCTGCGAGATCATCCAGTATCAAGCATCGACGGAAACCGTTCTGAAGCGGCCGCTGCTGATCGTTCCGCCGTGGATCAACAAGTTCTACATCCTCGACCTTGGCCCGGAGAAAAGCTTCATCAAATGGTGCGTGGACCAGGGCCATACGGTTTTCGTCGTGTCCTGGGTGAACCCGGAAGAGCGTCATGCGCGGCTCGCCTGGGAAGATTATATCCGCGATGGCATCGATTTCGGGCTCAAGACGATTGAGGATGCGACCGGCGAGAAGGAAGTGAATGCTATCGGTTATTGCGTCGGTGGCACCCTGCTTGCCGCCGCGCTGGCGCAACATGCCAAGGCCCGGAACAGGCGCATTCGTTCGGTCACGTTCTTCACGACACAGGTGGATTTCACCCATGCCGGAGAGTTGAAGGTCTTCGTGGATAACGAGCAGATCGAAGCACTCGAACAGCAGATGAACACGACCGGTTATCTTGCAGGATCGAAGATGGCGGCTGCCTTCAACATGCTGCGCGCTTCGGAATTGATCTGGCCCTATGTCGTTTCAAACTACCTGAAGGGGCAGGAGCCGACAGCCTTCGACCTGTTGTACTGGAACTCCGATTCAACCCGCATGACGGCGGCCAACCACGCCTTCTATCTGCGAAACTGCTATCTGGAGAACAGGTTGAGCAAGGGCGAAATGGTACTTGGCGGCAAGAAGATTACGCTCGGAGACGTCAAAATCCCGGTCTACAGCCTCGCTGCGAAGGAAGATCACATTGCACCGGCCCGTTCCGTTTTTCTTGGATGCCAGTTCTTCGGCGGCGACGTGACGTTCGTGCTGAGCGGCTCAGGCCATATTGCAGGTGTCGTCAACCCGCCGGCCAAGCACAAGTACCAGTACTGGACGAATGGACCGGTGGAAGGTTCGCTGGATCACTGGATGCAGACGGCCACGGAAACGGCTGGATCCTGGTGGCCACACTGGCAACAATGGATCGAGAAGCAGAGCGACAAGCGCGTGACCGCCCGGGTTCCCGGCGGAAGCAAGCTTCAACCCTTGTGCGATGCGCCCGGCACCTATGTCAGGGTGCGGAGCTAGCTCATTCGCACATGAAGTTTTCAACGCCTCTCGTCCCGGCGCGGTTGATCCGCCGCTACAAACGTTTTCTGTTCGACGCGGAGTTAGCCGATGGTGAGGTCATTACAGGCTCCTGCCCCAATACCGGCTCCATGCGCGGACTGACGACGCCCGGTTCGGAAATCTGGTTGTCTCTGCACGACAGCCCTACCCGCAAATACTGCCACATGCTGGAGCTGGTCCGCGCGGATGGCACACTTGTTGGCATCAACACCGCAATGCCGAACCGGATCGCAGAAGAAGCGGTACTCGGCGGGTTGTTCCCGGCACTGTCCGCCACGGCAGTCCTCAAGCGGGAGCAGCGTTACGGCGTCAATTCCCGCATCGACATTTTGCTGCGGGAAGAAGGCAAGCCGGACGCCTACATCGAGGTCAAGAATGTGCATTTCATGCGCCGACCCGGGCTTGCGGAATTTCCCGATTCGGTCACGGAACGCGGGGCCAAGCACCTCAATGAGCTGGTATCCGTCGTCCAATCCGGCCATCGCGGGGTCATGCTTTACGTCGTCCAAAGGAACGATTGCGCGAGCCTCAGAATTTGCGACGATCTGGACCCGAAGTATGGGGCTGCATTCCGGGAGGCGCGGCGTCACGGAGTAGAAGCCTATGCGCTGAGTTGCGCGATTTCCCCTCAAGGAATTTTTGCCGAAAGGTTGATCCCGATAGACGAAAGCGAGCAGCCTGATTAAAACCGTTGCGAGCGAGACGAAAGTGAATCCATGGTTACCTATATCGACGCAGCATCAGCGCCAAAGAAGAACACGGGCGCAATTCGGCTGTATGACACCGCAACGGACTTCGACGGCATGCGCAAGGCTTGTCAGCTGACAGCGCTATGCCTTGATGAGCTGGCATCAATCGTGAAGCCTGGCGTCACGACGAACGAAATCGACCGCTTCGTCTTCGAGTTCGGAGCAGATCATGGCGCCCTGCCCGCAACGCTGAATTATCGCGGTTACAAATACTCCGTCTGTACGTCGATCAATCACGTCGTCTGCCATGGCATGCCGGAAGACAAGCCACTGCGCGAGGGCGATATAGTCAACATCGACGTGACCTATATCGTGGATGGCTGGCATGGCGATTCCAGCCGCATGTATCCAGTCGGTCAGGTGAAGCGCGCCGCCGAGCGCCTGATGGAGGTGACCTACGAATGCCTGATGCGCGGCATTTCCGTCGTTCGACCCGGTGTGCGCACCGGTGCCATTGGCGAAGCGATCCAGACATTCGCCGAGGCAGAACGCTGCTCTGTGGTCCGGGATTTCTGTGGCCACGGCGTAGGCCGGCTGTTTCACGACAGCCCGAACATTCTTCATTATGGTCGCGCGGACGAAGGTCCGGAACTGCGCGAAGGCATGATTTTCACCATTGAGCCCATGATCAACCTGGGCAAGCCGCATGTGAAGGTTCTTTCCGACGGCTGGACAGCCGTAACGCGTGATCGTTCGCTGTCTGCCCAATATGAACATGCAGTTGGCGTCACTGCGACAGGCTGCGAAATCTTTACCCTCTCGCCTGGCGGGTTGGATCGTCCGGGGCTGCCGCCTCTGTGAAAGGGAATCGATGACGCAATCTTCCGTGCCTCCATCCACGCAGCAGGGTTTCCCGGAAACTGAGGAGGAAACGAACGATCTGTTCGTGGATGAGCGAAGCTTCTTCGCGGAACAGGCACAAAAGGCAGCCGGTCTGAAACGCTCTGCCCCATTTGGCAAGGAAGATGATAAGTCGGCTCACTATCATGGTCATCGAGAACGGCTGCGGGCCAGATATCGGGAGAATGGCGATACCGCACTTGCCGATTACGAGATCCTTGAACTGCTGCTGTTCCGGTTGATACCACGACGGGACACCAAGCCGATTGCCAAGGCGCTGATTGACCGCTTCGGGAATCTGGCCGGTGTGTTCGGCGCATCAGTCCAGCTTCTTCAAGAGGTGAAGGGTGTGGGCGAAGCGGTTGCGCTGGATCTGAAGCTCATCGCCTCTGTCGGTCAGCGCATTCTGAAAAGCGAGTTGCGCGACAAGCAGGTGCTGGGTTCCTGGTCCTCCGTGATTGATTACTGCCATGCCGCCATGGCCTACGAATCGCGAGAGCAGTTCCGCATTCTGTTTCTCGACAAGCGCAACACATTGATAGCCGACGAAATACAGGGACGAGGTACGGTGGACCACACGCCCGTCTATCCTCGCGAGGTGGTGCGTCGGGCGCTGGAACTGTCGGCCACGGCCATCATCCTTGTCCACAACCATCCCACTTGGCCTTTTAAATCACGCTCAATCACGCACCATCACACTGAAACACAACACATTTTTAGCTTGTCGTAGAGTCGGTCACTGTGGCATATTGGGGTCGGTTTTAAGGGGATCGAAGCCCTTTTTGCCCCCAGTCGCCGACCCCACGAACCCGTCGAGCGACCCCAGTTGGAAGCCGACGGAGAACCCCAATGCCAAGCCTTACAGATGGAGAAATTCGCCGCGCCCTGAAGCAGGTGGAAACGACCGGCAAGCAGCTTACCTTGGTCGACGGCGAGGGTCACGGGACCGGCCGCCTGATCCTCGTCATGAAGCCCATGCCGACCCGCGTGACTGCGGACTGGATGGCTCAGCAATGGCGCGACGCTAAGCGCCTCAAGAAGAAACTCGGATCCTATCCGTCGATGCCCCTTAGCAAGGCGCGCGAATTATTTAATCGCGACTTCGCTGACATGATCCAGAAAGGCCGAAGCATAAAAATAGCAGGCGACACGCGACCGGGGACGGTTGCGGATCTGTTCGAGGCTTATGTAGCCCATCTAAAGGAGGGCGGGAAATCGTCCTGGAAGGAAGCTGAAAAGGGCCTCAACAAAATCGCCGATACACTCGGCCGAAACCGCCCGGCCCGCGACATCGAGCCGGATGAGATCACAGCGATCATTCGACCAATATATGAGCGCGGCAAACGTTCAATGGCCGATCATGTACGCAGCTATATTCGATCCGCTTTCAGCTGGGGCTTGAAATCCGAGCACGACTATCGGTCAACCGCCGCGCGTCGCTTCCGTCTGACCTACAATCCCGCTGCGGGCATACCAACAGAACCCAAGACAATTGGTACGCGCTGGTTGAGCGAGGACGAGTTCGTTCGCCTCTATCGCTGGCTAGAATGCCCCGACACCCCAGTTCATCCCTCCTATGCACGCGCCGTTCAGATTATCATGTTGACCGGCCAACGAGTCGAGGAAATCGCTCGCCTGCATGTCGATCAATGGGACGCCAAGGAACGGATCATCGACTGGACTAAGACCAAGAATCTTCAGCCGCACGCTGTTCCAGTGCCCTCGCTGGCCGCTGAGCTGATACAATCGATCATCCCAAATGAGTACGGCTGGTTTTTCCCGTCTGCCAAAGACCCCTCAAAGCCCGTCAGCCATGGCACGCTCTACAGCTTCATCTGGCGCCAGCGAGATCGCGGCGTGATCCCCCACGCGACCAACCGCGACCTTCGTCGCACGTTCAAAACCTTGGCCGGCAAGGCTGGCATTCCCAAGGAAATCCGCGACCGCCTCCAAAACCACGCCTTACAGGATGTCAGCTCCAAGCATTACGACCGCTGGAACTACATGGTTGAGAAGCGCGCTGGCATGGCCAAATGGGACAAGTTCGTCCGCGCCATGCTCGCCAAAAAGCGGTTGAAGGCAGCAGCATGAACCATAAACGTCTCGAAATCGGGTTGGCAATGCTCACCGTACTGGCTACAGCGACCATCGCCAAAGCCGATCCCTGCAAGGCCATTCCAGATCGTGGTCCAATGCCGTCCTATCTACACCGCGGCGCGCACTTCTCCGGTCCCGTGGTATATGTCGGTGACGGCGACTCGTTGTGCGTGGCTGTCGGCCAAGGGCCAGCCAACTGGGTGGAGATCCGGCTGGAGGATTTCTACGCACCCGAACTCCACTCTCCCTCCGGCCCCGCAGCCAAAGCCGCGCTGGAACGCATCGCGATGGGCCGGAATGCAGAGTGCATCGCCAATCATCAGTCATATGACCGGGTGGTCGCCACCTGCCGGATCGGCGGACGCTCCATCGGCGATATGCTGAGAGCCGCCGGAATCGTTGAAGGCGGCAACGGGTACAAGTAGGGCAAGCGTTAGCATGGCCTTTGGCGGCGTTCATATGCGGTCTGAAAACCGATCATATGCGTCGATCCGCCGGATCGGAAGATTGACGTCATATCGATAGATCTCCGTTCTCAAGAACCTCAGCTCCGTCTCACGTTGAGTTTCGGGAACGTCGATATACCAAGCGCGCGGCTGTGGGCCAGGACCGCCGTTCCAACGGTAGCCCCTCGCCTTGAGGACATCTTTGAGATCGAAAGGCGAGTTCTCCGCCCATATGCGCCACGTAACTGTGCGAGCGCTGTCCAGAAGTTGGTTAAGACCTGTAACCCCTGATTGGGGCAACCGCATCGCCAGCAGTTCAATCGTCGCAAGGCAGTCATTCATCGCTCGGTGGCGTTCATAGAAGAAACCAACGGCCTGTGCGAGATAGGCCAGCTTTGAGCCTTCGAAACCTTCCGCCGCCCAATCGATCTGGCTGAACGAACAGGCCCAAGGCTTCGTCGAGAACACGTCGCTGAAACGTTCAAGGAAGCGGCGATCGAAGGCGGCGTTGTGCGCGATGACCAGTGAAGCCGGCGCCGCGAATGTGGCCACCACGGCGGGATCGATGATCTGGCCGACCACCATTTCATTCGTGATCCCTGTGATCGCGGTGATTTCGGGGGCGATAGGCTCGCTCGGCTGACGCAGCCCTTGGAAGCTGTCACCCACGCTGAAAACTGTGCCATCCAAGCCGTAGTTGAACGGCGTCATCGCGAGTTCGATGATCTCGTCGCGGTGAGGGTCGAGCCCCGTCGTCTCTACATCGACCACCAAGCCAAGGCGCAGCGGCGTGCCTGGCGGCGGAATGATGCGAGGGCGCGGCTTGAGACGCCGGATGACCCGGTAATCGCCTGTGGCCTCCAGCGTCTGCGCTAGGGTCTCCAGATGGTCAGAAGATATCGCGCTACACTTCATGTCCAGCGGCATGGGTCACGCCGCTCCAGGTCTGAGCAAAACACAGACGTCATCCCTAGGTGTCATGATCGTCGTGCGTTCCTTTGCACGCGTTACGCTGACCCGAAAATTCTGACGCGCCTGTGTCATCAGCCCGTCGTGGACGTTGCCGGAAACGATCCGATCTGGATTAGCCACGATTTCGCCCTTGAACCGTTTTGGCCATCCTTCAAAGATCACAACCTCGTCGAATTGCTTTCCCTTCGCCTTGTGCATGTTCATCACCACGATGCCGGATTCCGGTTTCTGGGCTGTTGCGAAATGCTCCTGAACAAACGACTGGCGGGTGATCGCAAGGGCGTTGCCATAGCCGCCGATGTCGCGCCAATCCTGAGCCAAGCCCCGACGGAGCTGCATGCCTCGCTCAAGCAGGCGCACGTTGCGGACATCCTTTGCGACATCCTTCAGTCGATGACAGGCCCCAGCATCCAACACGCCGCGCACCATGACCCAATCGGCATCTGGATCACCTGAGAATGTCAAAGCAGCAACTGCCTGATGGACGGAGTAGGTCCCCTTCAAGACGCTGTTCCCCGGTGTCGGCCGTCCTGTTGCCAGGCAATCGTTCCACTTGGCCAGTGCCGCGCGAAAGCGCGCAGCCTCGTCCATGTCTCCCTTGGTCGGCGCCGCGCCGCCTCGTCCGTGGAAATAGCTGCACATCAACTCGACAAATTCATCGAAACATCCGTCATGCCGACGTTGCTGGAGCAGGAAGGCGATGATCTCGGCGGCTAGGAGTGGGCCTTCCATGTCGACGGCGGCCGTATGTGAAATCGGCGGGACATTGCCGAATGGCTCGCGCAGAATATCCGACACCATCCGGGTCATTTTCTTGGTCGGCACGAGTATCGCCAATGACCAATCGGTGCGGCCGGTCTCGATCAACCGCTTCCGGGCTTGCAACACCTGACCGACTAGGGAGGCATAAGCCTGGTTAGGGTTCGACTCGAACAGCGTGCATCCAATCCCTTTGTAGTCATTCTGACGAAATTTTCCCGTCAGAATGTCGTTCCCGAATAGGGCAATCTCGGTCCCCTTGCTCCGATGGTTGTCACCGGCAAGATCGTGGATCGTGGGCGCGAAAGCCGCCTTAAAGTGGTTCAACCTTTCCGGATCGGCGCCGATGAAATCGAAGATGCGCTGCTCCGGATCGGCAAGAGCAATCAAAGTGCTGTTGGTGCCGAGCGCCTGGACGACTCGCCATTGATCTGCGCTAGTGTCCTGAAACTCATCCAAGACTATGTACGGATACATCGTCGAGATGAGCGCTCGGACCTTATCTGAGCCCTGCAATAGGGTTGCCACACGGCCTGCAAACAGGTCGAAACAGACCTTCCCTTCTTCGATCGCCAGCCTGACGCGCTCCGCTTCCTCCTTTGCGCGCTTTTCAGCCTTTTCCTCATCCGACAAATTCTTGGCCACCTTGTAGCCGCTTCGAACCGTTGACAACGCAATCGCCTCATTCGGTGGCGTTAGGATTGTCATTCGTCGCGGAAAGCCGACAAGGTAGCCGTGCGTTTTGAGGATGCGCCAGAAGAACGAATGGTAGGTATCGACCTCGATGTGTCGCCTCTCCTCTCGCGTGATTGCGCTTTCTTCGTCGATCGCCTCCAGCACACGCGAAACGGTAGCACGCGCGAAGCTGAGAAAAAGGATGCGCTGTCCTGGCTTCAATTTCTCCCGGGAGATCTTAGCCGCTTTGAGGATAGATACGGTCGTCTTCCCCGAACCGGGACCGCCGGTAACGAGTTGATGTCCACCGGCTTGTAAAACTTCCTTCTGCGTTTCGGTTAGGTCGACCATCGCAAACTCCTATCCGAGAAGGTCCGCGAATAGATCGTCGTCATCAGCCGCCGGCGGCGGCGGATCACACAGCTCTTTCAGCTTAACGCAGGCATTGCATAGCCATGGCGGTATCTCAGCCTCGGAACACTGCGCTAAGAATTCAGCTATTCCCCAATTCCCTTTCGACCAGCCAAAATATTCCTTAATCGCCGCAGAAGCTTGAGCCCTCGGATCAGGGTATTTCACGAGTAGGTGTTGTGGCCAATCAAGCTGATCGGCAAACCGCTCCAGGGCAGCTTGGGTGGTATTCTTGAGGATCAGATCCTCAATACCCTTCTCGTCATGCATGAACAGGTGTTCCACCTGGGCTTCTATGGCCATCTTAGCGGCATCAGTCTGCTTGTCGCATAACGCAAAGGTCCGTTTCCCGAGGCTTTTGTACAGCGCTCCAAGGTCGGCGATCTGGGTCTCGCTCCCAGCGTCGATCACACAGACGCCCAAGGCTTCCAAAGACGCATAGGTAGCCGGGTTAAGTTCTGCCAGTCGCCGCGCAACTACTGGGAAGGAAGTCGCCTCCGTAGCGCCTTCGGCGATGAGAACCCGGCGCGAAAGGAGCCCTTCGCAAAACCGGGTTCGGAAATCCTGCCGATAACGCTTGTGCTTGATGCTCTCCGGCAACTCGATTTTGGATTGGCTCAGTTGGCCATCGTCCGATCGCGCAAGGATGACGGTTTCATCGAGGCTGAACTCTTCGAGCACATAAGGCGAGTGTGACGTGAAGAGCGACTGCGCCGACAGTTTGCGGAGTTCATGGACAATCCGCTTCTGTGCGTATGGTGGAATCGCCGTTTCAGCTTCCTCCATAGCAAAAATGACATTCTGCTTGTCCTCGGCGATCTGTGAGAGCATCGCGAGCACCAGCATGTTAATCGTCCCTGTTCCCTGCCGAAAGAAGGGAGCGGCATGATCGCCCGCACCAGTGGCGATGAACGCGGTGATGACCTTGCGCAAATGCTCGCGCGTCAGGTTCGACACCTTCAGGTGTGGCTTAACTCCCCATTCGCGCGGAACGTATTTCTTTAGCGATTTATCAATGCTCTCGAGTACCCCCGAGATGCCGATGGCCGGGTCGCTTGCGACATCGAAGGCAGCGAGCGTTCCAATCGTCCCTTCCCACATCTGCGGTCGGATTTCCTTCAGCCGTAGGATGATGTCCAACAGGCTGCCGTGTTCCAAGCTGAGTGCCCGAGACCCGGTCCTCAGCGAACGCAGGAAAAGAAAGCCGCAATGCTGCTTATCCTTCTTCGAAAACGACGCAGGCGTATCATCCTCCGAAAGGCTGCGCGTGAAATAGCTATTGCCGACGAAATCGTCCTCATCGGGATCGTATTCGCCGACGAATGTGACGCGCAGCGCCGCCTTGATCTCAGCAGCATCAACCCCGGCCGGGTTCGCCTCCTGGTAAAAGTTTCCGGTAGCCGTATTCAGCCACTCGACGTTGGCTCCAAATCGCGCCTCCTGCTCCGGCGACAGATTGGTGATCGTCACCTCGACCGTGATTTTTGGCGCGGGGCCTGGCTCAGCACCTTCCTGAGTCTCTGGGTTCGGTACGGGAAGATAGCGGCCCTGATAGAAATCATGCTCATCCACGGGTGGCCGCCGGCTAAGCCGATCTGGCCCCAAGGCGAGATCGATCGCCTCGAATACCGACGATTTGCCCGTATTGTTGTCGCCGATCAGCACGGCGTGATCAGGCAGCACCAGTTTGGCCGACCGGATTCCGCGAAAGTTCTCGACCGCTACCGAGTATATCTTCACCGCCCGCCCCTCTATGCACCCACTCGATTGGCCCGCATTGCCATGTCAGCGCATCGCGCCATGAGCGCTTCGAACGGCTCCGCGTCATCGAAGAGCAGCCCATCCTCGACCATGCGGGCATAGTCGTCCTCCAGCGCCTTCGCGCCATCGCCGGCGGGCACGAGTTGTAAACCGCCGTTGACAGCGGCTGCATAGTCGATTGCCGTGCGGTCGGCGGCCTTTTCCGCGAAGAACATCGATTTGTGGCGGGCGACAGCGTTGGCCAAGGCGCGATCGGCGAAAGCGGCATCGGCGAAGCCGGCTTCATCCAACCGGACAACATCGTGCCAGTGTCGCGCAAAACGATCTCCGCGCAGCCTTTCCTGGAGGCAGAAGACGTGGATCGCCGTCGCCTTCTCCCAGAAGGTCCGCTCGGCGTGCATGACGCGCGGTCGTGCCGTAGGGAATACCAGCCCATCGATAAGGCCGGCCGCGTCACAAACGACGTCGCGCAGGCTGGCTGGTTCTCCTGTCGACCGGGCGCCGAACTCCAGCATGACGCTGGGCGCGACATAGCCAGACCCGGTCGCGGTCGCCTCGTAGTCTATAAAGAGCTTGTCGTCCTCGACGCGAACGGCTGCCGCCAATCCTTCGGCGGCAAGCGCATTTGCGATCACCGGCTGTACGGCATCCGCAACCCATGCCGGCAACCGCTTGCGGACCTCGCTCGACCAGCGCTTTTCTTCGCTTCGCGTTTTCGGCAGTCCTTCGCCATTGTCCCCGACCAGATCGGGTGCGATCGCCCGAATGTCATAGGTCAGATCCACGTCCTCAGAAAACCGGCGGATGACCTGATAGGCTTTCGACAGCGAAGTGCCACCCTTGAAAACCAGATGTTCCCCGATAGGCGCTTCGTAGAGTGTCGCCAGCGCCCACACCACCCACGCATCCTTTTCGAGAAGATGGGCAGGACGACCCGAACGGTCGGCGACGACGCCCAGCACATCACGTCGATCCTCGTTTGAAAGCTGGAGAAAGATGTCAGCCATAGGCCACCTTTCCGACACTTTGCGCAAGCCATGTTGGAAGTTGCGGTGCTGCGGCAACCAATTCCCCAAACACGCCGGGCGGCATCTTCCGCTTCAATGCCGCCAGCGCGGCTTCCGCCCTTTCGGGGCCGAGCCAAGCCAGTGCCCGCACGGCCTCCCCTGCCGGGCGATTCGCCAAGGCCAATTGCCAGCGCGGTGCATGCCGCAATTCCACGACCTGCTTGCCCAGGTGCATTTTCCGGCTGCGCCCGGACGTCAGATAGACAGAGCGGACAGGCACCTGCGTCGTCAAGCCAAGGGCGTTCGCCGCAGCAGCGCCGTTCGAGACGATGATCTCTCCTTTTTGGCTGGCAAGAGCCTCGACTGCCTGCTCGACGGAAGGGGCACGCGTACCGAACCGACTGGCTATGGGACGCAGATAGACGCCACGACCAGCACGGATAAGTTGCCCGCGCTCGGCCAGGCGCGACAATGCCTGATCCACGGCCGCCCGGTTTCCGAGGTGAAGCAGACCCTTAGCAGACAAGGGGGCGCCTTCGGGCAATCCCGTTGCATGGGCCAGAATTTGTTCGGTCAGTCGTGTCATTGTCTTTCTCCTGTCGGAAATATACGCAAGTTTCTGACAGTTTTCAAGGAAGCCCTTGGGAATGCAGTTTGATATGGGGGGAAGGCATTCCCCTGCTGCCGAGCCCAGGTCTCGGCCGACCCCTTCTGCGGGGAGAACCCCGCAACACCCCCGAGAGTGAGAGTGCGGACGGGTTTTTCCGTGACGGGTTGATGGCCGGAGAAGAGGTTTCCGGCGCCCGTCGCGGAGATCCGCGATGTCCAGAAGAACCGCCCCCACTCGCGCCGGCCATGACCGGGCGAGCCTCTACGACGAAATCACCAACAAGATCATCGGCGAACTGGAAGCCGGGCGCGTGCCATGGGTCCAACCCTGGGGCACCGTCGCGGCCAAGGCCCCCCTCGCCATGCCGAGGAACGCTACCACCGGCCGGCAATATTCAGGGATTAATGTGCTGATCCTCTGGGGCGCGGTGATCCAGCACGGATTTCCCGGCCAGAGCTGGCTGACTTTCCGCCAGGCCCTGTCACTCGGGGGCAATGTCCGCAGGGGCGAACGCGGCACGACCGTCGTCTATGCCGATCGCTTCACCCCGGAGGACGAAAAGCGCCGCGCCCGCGAGACCGGCGAGGAAGCGTCCGCAATCCCGTTCCTCAAGCGCTTCACGGTGTTCAATGGTGCGCCGTAACGGCGAAAGTATGGGAGTGTCACGATGAGTGAATGAGCTTGCTGGGATAGCTCATGCCTGCCGAA
>NZ_JALJQZ010000050.1 GCF_022968395.1 Affinirhizobium lemnae | reverse complement strand
CGCGACACGATCTTGACGGAGACAGCATAGACGCTGGCAGCTTGCGTCTTCGTGAGGCTGCCAGCAAGAACGGCGATAGCCATTTCTGCTCGACGCAACGGCGTCAGTCGGGCATTCTTATGGATGTTCATTCGGAGCAATCCCGGAATACTGAGGTGTGGTAACTCCAGTCTCCTAGATCCGCTCCGAATGGACAACTTCCTGAAAGCTCACAGCTAGCGAAGCGGCAATGGCGATCGGCAGGCTTGTCCGTGTGCGCGTTTGCCAAAGGCAAACGGCGCGGCGGCGTTTCCGATTGGCGGACGCCCGACGGCGAACCGGTCTTGCCCGATGCGAGAGCATCGGACTTCACCCGTTTCACCTCCGGATCGCACGCGCCAATCGAGAAACAGAATTGACCCGGAGTTTGCCGAAAATGCTGTAGAAGCCAACGCAAAAAAATCTCATAATTCAGTACGCTTGCCCCTTGTCTCGCAATTCAATCGTAAGAGAAGTTTTGTCGCTCCAGTTCAACCCCGAAAAGGTTTTCCGCTGCGTATCACTCCGTGTTGGGTGACGCCTTTCCCGGAGGGCCGGATCTGATTTCGGCACCAATGCGGTGGCGAGCTGATCGAACTTCCGGACTGCCGTACATTTCCTTCTGCTCACGCTTCGCCTCGGACTTTGTCATTCGATGCTCATGGCGGAATAGCGCCCGCGATATCCTGATATCAAAACCTGCAGTGACAACCAGGATTATCGCAATAATAACCATGAGCGTACTTGTGAGACTTGCAGAAAGACCGAGAGCGCATTCAGCAACGCCGCACAATGGCGCCCAAAATAGAGCATTCATGAAATAGAGAAGCGTGGCCGCCCCTGTCACCAACATGACGATGCACTTGATGAGGCCTTTGAGGAATTCGGACAGGCTAGAGAGTGAGAAAATGTTCTTCAGGCCCTGCGCGGGGTTCAGTTTGCCGAGATCAAAAGCCATGTTTTTCATCGACATGACCAGCCCTTCGCCATCGATTATCGCAGACACCACGGCTGCAGCCAGTCCCAACATCATTGGGGCCATGATCAGATTTGAAACCTGATCAGCAGCAGCATAGAGCGTCATTGCCAACCTGTCTTTCGGAACGATGATCGTGTGCTCGGGCAAAATTGTAAGTGGGATATCAAAGAAGCTGCTTACACTCTGATAGATCCAGCTATGCGCTAAAATCAGGAAGCCGCTAATCACGATCACAGATGCCGCAGCTGGCACGTCCTTCGAATGAGCAACCTGCCCCTCCCGCTTCAGCCTGTTCAGCTTGATTTGGCTGGGCGGTAACTGTTTTTCTTCGGTATCGTCATTTTTCGACAATTTCCACCTGCATTATCTTGATGATCTGGCCGAAACCCTTTGTCCAGGTATCCTCAACATAGTGCCCGATGAAAACTGTATAGACTGTAAAGACAGCAAGTACTGCTACATTCTTAAAGACTGGAAGTGCATCATTGAGGGGAAGCTGCTTAGCGGCGCGGCCGATGTATGAGAATGACAATTCGACTGCGAATGCCACAATGATGTAGGGAGACGCAAGGACCGCGCCGATCTTGAACAGGGTTACGAAGATTTCCACAACGGCCTTCAGTGGCTCAATCTCTATCTTCGGAGACGATTCCATTACCGGCCAAAAGACAAAGGATCGGTAGAAAATCGATATCATATCATAGAGACCGCCCGCACTGACAAAGAGCATCAAGGAGAGAGCCAGAAGAACGGATCCAAGGGTCGTTGTTTCCAGAGCATTCACCTGATCGAAAATATTTGCCTGGTTGGCACCCCGGTAGACATCTGTCATATCGCCCGCAGCTTGGGCCGCCCAAAAGGGGACGCCGAGGCCCGCGCCTAGCAGGACACCAAAACAGAACTCCTTTGCGGAGAGCAAGGCAATATCGGCGTAACTGATGGATTCAAGCTGTAACTGCGCATAGGTTACGAGGATCACTGGTGCGGAGAGCCCGAGTGCTGCGCCAAATCGAACGATCCCAGAAATATTAAAAAGTGTGAATATTGGGAAGATAGTAAAAATTCCCAACGCTCGCGATCCGCTCAGCAGCAGGGCGGTCGCCAAAAGAACGCTTTCGTCGGGCTCCAGAATCGTATCCTTGCGTTAGCGAACCATATCCGGAAAATCATTCAGGATATGTTCGGCATGTTGAACCAGCGGAGAAACAAGCGCGCCTCCGCTTGCGACCAGACCGGCTGAAAGAACGATAATCTTGACGATCTGCGAAATTGTCTGCTCCTGGATTTGTGTCGCGGCCTGAAAGATAGCGATCAGGATCCCGATAACGGCCGCCGCGATAAGCAATGGACCCACAAATATGAAGGTCGCCATGGATGCAGCATTGATTTCGCCGATGACGATGTTCGGATCCATGACTAGAACTCCCCCAGCAAACGTCGATTGGGGACGATATCCGAATAGGCGCAGCCATAGCTGCTTCGATGGCTTTTTGGAATTAGGTACCGTTCAGTTGGCATAAGTCAGCACCAATCCTTCCAGCAAACGCCGCCATCCATCAATTGACACGAACAGTAACAGCTTGACTGGCGTAGAAACTACAGTCGGCGACATCATCGACATCCCAAGTGCGACAAGGATGGCCGAAATGGCAAAATCGATCATTAGGAAAGGAAGGTAGATCAGAAAGCCGATCTCGAATGCACGAGTGAGTTCCGTAACCAGGAAGCTTGGCGCCAGGATTGTCAAATCATCTTCGTTGAAGGTCACACCCGGCGCATCGTTCCAGATGCGGCGCGCTGCTTCTATGAAAAAATTACGGACTTCTGGATCCGCATACTTTTTCATAAATTGCACGAGGGGTTCGCTGACGTAGTTAAAGCCAGAAAAAAAAGTTGCTGACGATGTGAATAGGGCATTATGAATAAGATACTGTTCCCAAGTTGCCTGTAGCACAGGGTTCATGATGAAGGCGGTAAGAACAATCGCAACAACAAATATAAGAAGATTTGGCGGTGTTTGCTGAATACCGATAGCGTTTCGAACGATTAGTAACACGACTGAAATTTTCGTGAAGGAACTTGCAACGACTGCAAGGACCGGCAGCATTGAAACCGCCGTGAGGGCTGCGAGGCTCTGGTAGAGCAGTATATCCTGGTTCATGGCTCAGCCAGTGCAGTGATCTGTACGGCCGTAAGCCCCTCGACGGTAATCAACTTCCCGCGACCGATAAGAACACCTTGAGCAACAATTTCGATGCTCCTCTCCTCCAGTCGCTCCAAATGGAAGATATAGCCCGGCTCAAGGTTCTCAAGTTCGGAAATAGGCAGGCTCAGACGGCCCGCATTAAAGGCAACCTTGATGGGAATATCTCCAATCTGGCCGGGGGCGCCTTCCTCCGATGCCAGGTTATCTTCCGCAAAAGTTTCCATCATTTGCCTCACTGATCGCTGCGTCCTAGAAGTGAGGGGCGCAGTCAACTCGAACCCGTTTTGCCGTTCAATGACGGGCACCGTAATTTTCTCGCCTATGACCGCCATCCAGTCGTGAGTTCCGCCAACCGACAGAACAATACCGTCGCCCAGGCGCAGCGATCGGATCTGGCGTGCCGTGAGAACAGCTACGCCGCGGCGAAGGGCAACCTCCAAGTATAGAGATTTCGGCTTTTCCCTTGGAAGTGACAGGGACCATTGCCAGATCCGCTCGAGGATCAATCCGCTGAAGCACCCTGCAACTTCGAACTTGATGTCATCCATCTCCATCTCAAAGTATGCGTTTGCTTCAGAAGGTGGCTGCTTCTGGACTTTGCACAGCCTAATAGTTTGCCGCATTCGCAACACAGCTTCGAAATACCGAACCAGATCCTCGAAAATAAACTCTAGAATGAGAGGACGCGCGCCAGAGGGCACCTCGTCCCATTCAAGAGTGGGCTCGCGCCGAGCGATGAGCAGATCCAGTGCCCCTGCATCCACATAAAGTTGGATTACATCGTCCCCGCCAACGATTTCTAACAAGTAGCGGTTCAGTGCAACATCGTCGTGACCAGATCTCGCAATGGGGCGAACTGAAAAGGTTGAAACGCCAGTAATCAGCGTGTATGCTTTCTTTTGGCCCAGCGCTTGCTGTAGCTGACCGGCACCCAAATCGTAGGAAAGCAGCGATAGCGCCTGCGGATGCCGCATTACACCAACTCCTGAAGCGCTTTTATCGTTTCATTAAAGCTGCGGTGCTGGCCCTCTCCGTCGTAAAGCAACGCGTTAATGGCATCTCGCTTCTGGACGGCTTCATCAACTTCAGGGTCGTTACCAGCTTTGTATTCACCGACACGGATCAACAGTTCGACGTCGATGTAAGTTGACATCAAAGACCGCACCTTATTTGCAGCGTTGACGTGGTCCTTGCTAACGACGGCGCCCATAGTACGACTTTTGCTTTGCAGCACATCGATTGCCGGATATCGACCGCTTCTCGCGATCCGCTCTGACAGGATGATATGGCCGTCCAGAAGCGAGCGCGTTTCCTCAGCGATTGGGTCGTCAGTGTCGTTCCCTTCGACAAGGACCGTGTAGAATGATGTAATTGAACCCGTCGCGGCATTACCCGTCCGCTCGAAAATTTGAGGCAGTGCGGCGAAGACCGATGGAGGAAAACCACGACGAACAGGCGGCTCGCCTGCGGCAAGGCCAACCTCACGTAGAGCTCTAGCGACACGGGTCATGCTATCGATAACGAGTAGAACCCGCTTGCCTCGGTCGCGGAAGTATTCGGCGATGGATGTGGCTGTTAGGACAGCCTTATAGCGCTCCAAGGCAGGCCGATCCGACGTAGCCGCCACAAGCACCATGCGAGATGGCCTGTCATCAGGAAGATTGTGTTCGACGAACTCTGCCACCTCGCGACCACGTTCGCCAATAAGCGCACAGACGGCAACATCCCATGCGCCTGTCTCAAGAATCCTCGATATCAATGTCGACTTACCTGCGCCGGGGGGACCAAATATTCCAACGCGTTGGCCTTCCCCACATGTGAGCATGGCATCTATTGCAGTTACGCCAGTCTCGAACGGCCTTGATATGGACCGACGCGACAGGGGATCTACCGGCGCACCATTCAATGGCTGCAATCGTGAAGACTGGTCTGGCTGCTGCTGAAAGGGCTTGCGGATTATCCGGCCGTGCGCATCAATGATCGCGCCGATCATGAAGTCGCCGACAGCCACACTCGGAGGTCGCCCTGTAGGGATCACCTCCGTCCTAAGCGACAAGCCAACTGTATCTCCGTGCAGAGACAGCAGCACATTGTCGCTCTCTATACCGACCACCTCAGCAAGGCCTATCAACCCTGCGCCGGGTTCGCGCAGTTCGCACAACTCGCCCATCCGAACCAGCGGCATCTCTGCCCGGACCATTAGCCCAGAGATACTGCGGATACGCCCGGCTATACGGCGCGTTTCCGTCCGTTCCAAGGCCTGTTCGAGCCTTGAAATAACATCAGCCACGTCGGATAGCCTCCAGCAAGTTCGCCAGTTGATCCGCCAAGCCGATCTGCTGTCGGGTTCCATCAACCTCCAGGAGCAGTTCATTGCGCCCTACATAGGCATCCGCAACAACCGTCAGCCGAGAATCATGGTTTCGTAACGCTCCAACGACGAAATCGAACTCATCGGGGGCGACACGCAGCTTTATGCTAGCAGCAGCAGCCGTTTGTTGAATGGCAGCATTCACAACGCGCCTGACACGTTCGTTGTCAGGCATTTCGCCCAAAATCTTTTCGAGGCCCTGAATCACAATTTTTACAATTCGATCCTCGAAATCGGAAAGCTCGCGTTCCGCTCGAGCCATCGTTTCCTTCAAGCGGATCTCCATATCACGCAAAGCCTGGGCTCGACCATGCGCGTAACCACGCTCCTGCGCTTCCCGCATTGCGGAGGAGATCACATATTCCAGCTCAGCTTTACGCCTAGAAGCCGCCTCCAAAAGATCTGAAGCGCTTTGCACAAGCCCCATGTCCTCGGATCTGATGATGGTCGACATTGGCATCGCAGTCATACGTCTGCCTCGCGATCGAGAAGATCGAGCATCGCCTGATTGACGAGCGCGATTGCCTGAGAGCCCGGCATTGATGCAATGCCGCTGTTCTCCGTCGCACCCGGTCTGATCCGCCAACGGGGATCGATGCGATTATGGCGAGCCCAAAGTTCTATCATGACCCAACCATCCGCCTCCATATGCACGAAACAATCCTCGAGGTTGCTATAATTGCGAATCGGAACATCGCTAGTAATGTTGGCATAAGTCAGAATTTTTTTCATGCTCGATTTATGAAAATTCTTGTCAAACATATCTATATCTGTTCGAGTAAGATGCGTTCCGAGACTGGGTAGGCTAAGAGAAACTCCCAATATTTTAGCTGTTTCTTTAATTTCATTTTCCGAGGTTAAGAGGAATGCTTCAATCAGCCGGTTCGCAGGGGGAATTGCTCCAAACTCATCGACCACCGTTCTATATAACCGGTTAGTCAGTCTCTGAGTTCTCACAAGTCTCTGCAGCATATCTGGCGGAATGGACGATAAAAGCGGGTGATTGGACAAAGCCGCATTCGTCAGTATCTCCTGTCGACGCCTTCCCGCGGCAATCTCGCCAGGCAAAGCCATCTCAATGGGCCTGCCGTTGTTGCGGTAGAACCAGAATTGCAGCGGCAACAGCGGCAAGGGCAGCAGCAAGTGCGATCAGCAAAACACGACCGGGCGATGATGGCGAAGAATTGCTGCCGTTAGCAGTGGTGTTTTCTGGAGCGGCGGACTGCACTGCAGGGCGAAAACTCTCTCGATTGACAGGAACGACGGGACTAGAGACGACCGAAACATCTTCATAAGAGAGGCCGCGAATACTGTTTACAACCAAGGAACGTGTCTTGCTCTCTATTGTCACCAGATCGGCCTCGTCGCGGTATCTTATAAGAACGGACGCACGTGATTGCTCGCGAATGAGACCCCTACCATTCTCCTCGGGAAGCACGACATGAACACGAGCCTCAGCCACACCCTCTATTTCTGAAAGCGTCTGCGATAACTGCTGCTCAAGGGCGTAACCCATCCTTGCCTTCTGTTCGAAAGGCGTCACTACAAAACCTGTCGCCGGGAATATTTGCGCAACGGAGGCGTGTTCATTACGAGGCAGACCGTGGTCTGCCAAAATTGCAAGAATGCGTGCCGAGTCTGATGATGAACTCGTCAAGCTATAGCGCCCGTCCTCTCCTTTGAGAGTACTGACCTGAAGCCCGGCACGATCGAGAACGAGCTGCGCATCCAGCATGTCTTTCTGGCTCAACCCGCCAATCACTTCCTTTGTGCAAGCTGTCAACAGCAACAACGAAAGAAAGAACGAACTACGAAGAAACAAACTGCGGATAGTCATTTTACTGTCCTTGAGTAAGACGCTTGAACGAAGCGAGCGCTGTCTGCACCAAAGCGCCAGCGACGCCCAGGCTCGCAGAATGACGCTGCGCAAGCTCGAACTCGTCTATGGCAGCATCGATAAGCCCATTCTCCTCGGAACGCTCCACTTCGTCCTCGACCCGGACATCGACAAGCAGCGGCCCGCCGCGGCGGCTCTGCGCGCCCATCAACTCCGGCGGCAATTGAGCAAAGAAGGGTGCGAACGTTGATGTACCGGGCCTGGAACCTTCAGAACCGACGTAGGTTGAGGGTGCAGCATCCTTGGCCCCGTAAGGCGAAATACGACGCCTTGCGTACCTATCCAGCGGAGCAGCAGAAGCGGTAAACTGCGCAGGCCCCCCGGGCGCAGCTCCACTGAAACGCGCAAGCAATTCGGCCTTCAGCGCCTCAAGCTTCGCATGTCCGCCGCCATTAGCGCCAGATACGATATCAGCAAGCTTGGCTACATCTTCGGTGGTATTCATGGCTCATTACTCCAAACAAAAAAGCCACATTACTTTTTTATTACTCTCCTTTACCTTCTTCGATCGCTTCATTGAGAGGATCAAAGATTTTTTTCTGCAGATCTTCGTTCTCCAGCAGCCCGTTTATCAGCATCGATGTGAATGCCTTGCCGTCCGGGCTAATTTTGCCTGTTCCAGCGGTAGAATCAGTGTTTGCTGCATCGGTCGAGCTTGGCCAGCCAGCGCTGGCGGTTGAATTACCTGAAATCTCCATAGCCGAACCTCCGTGCTTGTTTTTGATGCTCAGAGGATACTTTCTGGTGATTCATTGTCAAATATTTATTGTTAACATATAGTTAAGTTAACCATACATAAACTACATTACATATTACTGATATTTTTTGTTAATCGTCTTTTTTGCTGAAAAGGATAAACGGCGCGATTTTCAGCCAGAAAGCGCAGTATTGCTAAAAATGTAGCGAAATTCATCACGATACATAACATGCGTATCGATGATGATTGCGGCACAGAAGGATCCCATCGCTGGTCGTTTCGCTCGGATCCTCAGATGAGGAAGTCGTAATGCTGCACATTCATTCAGATGGATTTACTGCTGGCGTAAGAATATCAGCTGGTGATGATCCAATACTACTGGAAAAGGCGATACAGCTGACAGGTGGACTCGTATCCGTCCGCCCCAAGAGCCAAATATTTCGGTTCGATCATCGACAGGCGCAGATAGGTACCACCTCTGTTACGGCCATCAATATTCACGGCGGTTGTACGCTTTCCCGGCAGGATGCGGCCGATCGTCTGCTGGTATTTCTGCCGATACATGGCGCTGCTAAGATCCAAGTAGGAACACAGTATCTTGACGCAACGCCCGAGGTCATAGTTCTCGCCCCGACGCGACAGGTGTCCACACTTGAGTTTCCTGACGTACGCGCTCATTTGATGCTCGAGATACCACAGGCCGATTTGCGCAGCAAACTAGGGAAACTGGTCGGACGGACAATTCATGAGAGTCTTCAGTTCCAGTTGACCCTGAAAATAGATACAATTCCCGGACGACTGCTGAACTTGATTGGGAGAGCATTGGCCGAAGGTTTGAACCAGGACATGAATTCCAAAGCGTCTACACTTCGAATCCTCTCAGATGCAGTCGTGAATTGCCTAGTGGAACTCGTCTGGCACAACTACACTGCTTCGGTTGATAACGCTACCAATCTCATTACGCCAAAATATATCGAAAATGCCATTGCTTTCATGCAGGCGAATTTAACTAAACCTCTGACTATCGACGCCATTGCCGCTGCAGTGGGCGTCAGCCCTCGGTCGCTACAGCAGGGATTCAAGCAGTTTCGTGAGACAACTCCCATGTCCTACCTGAAAGAGTTGAGACTGCAGGCTGCGCACAGAGAACTCGAATGGGCGCCACCTGGCGTTTCAGTCAGCGATATTGGGCGCAGATGGGGTTTCGCGCATTTGGGAAGATTTGCAGCAGAGTATAGGGAAAGGTTCGGTCGTGCTCCATCCGGGACGCTCAAGGGCCTGTGATAAGCGCTAACGAAAGAAGAGGTTCTTCAAGGGCAGAAGGGCTGAACCAGTCGCTGCCGCATCCCCTGCAACTTCACTTAGCAAAAGAGAAGGCAAAGAGCGAGGAGGGATCAATCCTGTCGGTAGAAGCTTCCTTGAGACTTCCTGAATGAGATGGGCGCCGAGACTTCTGGGTATCCTCCCGCCGAGAACGACGGCATCAGGATCGAAAATACCAGCAAGTGCCCTGAAGAGGCACAGGTAGACATCGCTCACGTCATCTATCCATTGGAGGATACCCGGCAAACCCACATCGAACTGGTGAAGCAGATCTTCTACATCGGCAACATCAACGCCGTTACTTTGCACAGAGGCGAGCAGCCCCGGAAGCGAGACCCGGTCCAGCTCCTCCAGACTGGAGAAAAGGTAGCGATAATTTCCGGCATTGTCGTGAGATCCCCGGAACAAGACTCCGTTCGTTACCAGTGCGCCGGAAAGTTTTTTATCGAGGCAAATGAATGCGAAATTCCCGAGACGCTTGCCTACCCCAGAAAGGCTTTCTCCAATGGCGGAAGCGGCAGCGAGGTTTTCCGAGAAAACAGGTATACTCCACGCATCGCCAAGCACCTGCGGCAAACGAATTAGATCAAACCGTGCCTCGCTCGGATCGTACTCGACATCTGTGGCCGCTCCAATTCCGCAGAGTTGCTGACGTCGTAAACCAAGCTCACCCAAGACACTCTCAATTACCTGACCGAACACCCTCCAGGAGCGACCATCGGTTAAGCGGGAAACGCTGACGTGTTTTTGGAGTACGGAGATACCGCTGAAGTTCGCCACGCTGATGCGCATACTGTCGTTATCGATGGCAATGCCCAAAGTGTAGCGCGCTGTGTTATTCAACTGCAGGCTTGGGCTGGGCTTGCCGCGTCCATTGGGCTTCCCGCGTTCGGTTACGACTAGGCCATCAGCAATCAGTCCCTCAAGTATCCGATGGACGGATTGTTGGGTCAGATCAGTCAGATCGGTAACATCCGCTCTGGTAATCGGTTGATGACACCGCAGAACATCCAGCAGCATCCGCTGGTTACTCGTATATTTTTGCATGCCTGTCGCTCTGCTGATTCAACTACATCAGTCAGCTGAAATATGATCCTAGAATCACAGCTAATTAAGTATTCAATAACATAACTGACGAAAAATATCTGTCATCCAGATGACAAAAGGGCGTCGGCTGTTTGCGACGCCCACGCTGCGTTATCCGTGTTTCGCCTTGCGAGCAACGCGCTGACGAATAGATTCAATATCCGCTCGCGGGGTCGCCGCAAACAAGGTTCTGGTGTATTCATGACTTGGGTTCGAGAAAACCTCGTCTCGCCCGCCATATTCCACTGCTTCCCCGTAGTACATAACCATAACTTCATCTGCAATATACTTCACGACGGATAAATCATGACTAATGAATACGTAGGTTAGCTCGAATTCGTCCTGCAAATCCGTTAGAAGATTAAGAACCTGAGCCTGTATCGAAAGATCCAGCGCAGAAACGGGCTCGTCAAGAACAAGCAGTTTGGGATTGAGCATGAGAGCCCGAGCAATGGCAATACGCTGGCGTTGGCCGCCTGAAAACATATGCGGATAGCGATTGTAGTGCTCTGGCCCAAGCCCAACCTTGATGAGCATTTCCGTTGATCGATCACGCCGTTCTGCTGCCGACATCTTCGTGTTGATAGCTAAGGGCTCACCGAGCACATCGCCAATCTTCTGGCGTGGGTTCAAAGAGCCATAGGGGTTCTGGAAAACGATCTGCACCTTCCGGCGCATCTCAGCCGTCAGATGTCCAGGTCTCGTATCAACAAGCTTCCCATCGATCAAAAGCTCACCCGCGGTCGGCTGGTCAATGAAGGTCAGAATACGAGCGAGGGTCGATTTTCCACAACCACTTTCACCGACGATGGCCAGTGTCTTGCCCTTGTCCAGCTTGAATGACACACCTTTTACAGCGTGGACGATTTTCTCTGGCTTGAAGAGACCTTGAGGGACACGATAGTCCTGCTTGATATTGCGGATCTCAAGCATCGGGCTGGCCTGTTTCAACTCTGAAATCGTCATCGAACATCTCCCGCAAGTTCAGCCGTGGAAACGAAGTCGGAAACAGTGCTGAGCCGATCGCCGGTGGCATTCTCCGGCAGGGCGGCAAGAAGCGCACGAGTATAGGCGTTCTTCGGTGCCTCGAACAGAGAGAGCACATCGGCCTCCTCCATCTTCCGCCCCTTATACTGCACGATAACCCGATCAGCTGTTTCTGCGACGACGCCCATATCGTGGGTGATCATGATCAGGCCCATGCCATGCTCAGTTTGCAGATTCATAAGGAGGTCGAGAATCTGCTTCTGGATTGTGACGTCCAGTGCTGTAGTGGGTTCATCTGCGATTAAGAGCTTTGGATTACACGCAATTGCCATTGCAATCATCACGCGCTGACACTGACCACCGGACATCTGATGAGGAAAGTGATTAAGCCGTTCCACGGGATTCGGCAGACCAACCTGCTCGAAAAGCTCGATTGCACGCTGGCGCCGCTGCGCCTTGCCCATACTCATATGGATCCGCAACACTTCCTCGATCTGGAAGCCAACGGTGAAGCACGGGTTCAGGCTTGCGATTGGCTCCTGGAAGATCATTGCCATATCTTTGCCGATCAGCTTTCGCCGTTCTGCATCGGGCAAGTTGCTGATGTCCCTGCCCTGGAACTCGATTTTGTCAGCTGTGATTTTAGCTGTCCAAGGCAGCAGACCCATGACTGCAAGCATGGAAACAGATTTTCCAGACCCGCTTTCCCCAACGATCGCGAGGACTTCGCCTTCGTCGACCGAGAGCGAAACACCATCAACGGCCTTGAACCAGCCACTGGCTGTCTCGAACTGAACGGTCAGGTTCTGAATATCAAGGAGCGCCATGATCAGGACCTCTTCATCTTGGGATCGAGCGCATCGCGCAGACCGTCACCCATGAGATTGATTGCAAGAACAGTAATCAGGATCGCAAGGCCCGGGAAGGTAACCACCCACCACGCACGCAGGATGAACTCGCGTGCTTCTGCCAGCATCGTGCCCCATTCGGGCGCCGGGGGCTGGGCTCCCATCCCCAGGAAACCGAGTGCAGCGGCATCCAGAATAGCGTTCGAGAAGGATAACGTTGCCTGTACGATCAGGGGTGCCGTGCAGTTTGGCAGTATGGTCCTGAACATCAACCGGAACGGACCCGCTCCGGAAATCCGGGCAGCGGTTACATAGTCACGTGTCTTTTCGGCCATGACGGCCGCGCGCGTAAGGCGCACGAAATGCGGCTGCAACGTCAATGCAATCGCGATCATGCCGTTGGTCAAACTCGGTCCGAGAATTGCGACCAGCACGAGGGCCAGCAGCAACGATGGAAATGCCAGGATGATATCCATCAGGCGCATGATGACCGTATCGACCCAACCACGGTAGTAGCCCGCAATCAGGCCGACCAGAATGCCGCCTGTCAGCGAAAGCGTCGTGACGAACAGGCCAATGAACAGCGAATATTGCGCGCCGTAGATCAGGCGAGACAGAATGTCTCTCCCGACTGCATCAGTACCGAGGAGATAGGTCGCGCGCCCACCTTGAAGCCACGCGGGAGGGACGAGGACAGCGTCACGATACTGCTCGAAGGGCGAATGCGGAGCGATCAGAGGCGCAAACACAGCTACGATGACCAGTGCAATGAACACAACGAGGCCGATGACCGCGCCGCGGTTTTCGGAAAAATAGAACCAGAATTCGCTGAGCATCTGGCGGCGCAAAGCCGCGCTGCTCACTGTTTCTGTCTTGGTCGCTTCTGCCATGGGATTTTCTCCTTCTTAGTGGCGGATACGCGGGTTGACGAGCCCGTAGAGCAGATCAACGATGAGATTGACGATCATGATGATAGCGGCGATCAGAAGCAGCCCGCCCTGGATGACCGGATAATCGCGACGGAAAACACTATCCACCATCCACTTGCCGATACCCGGCCAGGAGAAGATCGTTTCCGTGAGAATGGCGCCGGCCAGCATCACACCGATCTGCAAACCGATTGTTGTGATGACGGGAATCATTGCGTTGCGCAGGGCATGCAGGCCAACAACGCGGAAAGGCGAAAGCCCCTTGGCGCGCGCAGTGCGAATATAATCCTCGGACAGCACTTCCAGCATTGCCGAGCGCGTCTGACGCGCAATAACGGCGAGCGGAATGGTCGCCAGAACGATGGACGGCAGAATGAGATGGCTGACCGCCGACGAAAATGCGCCCTTCTGAGCGGACAGCAGGGAGTCGATCAGCATGAAGCCTGTCACCGGCTTGAAATAGAACATCAGTGATATGCGGCCCGAAACCGGGGTCCACTGAAGAATTCCGGAAAAGAGAATGATCAGCAGCAGGCCCCACCAGAAGATCGGCATCGAATATCCGACAAGAGCGATGCCCATCATGGATTGGTCGACAGCAGATCCGCGCTTGATGGCCGCAATGACACCAGCCGGGATGCCCAGGGCGACGGCAATGATGATCGCGCAAAGTGACAGTTCCACGGTTGCCGGAAAGAGCGCGAGGAACTGCTTCAGAATAGGCGTTTTGGATACGATAGAGGTGCCGAAGTCGCCCGTGACCACACCTCCGAGATAATCAAGGTATTGAACGACCATTGGCCGGTCCAGACCGAGTTGCGCACTGATCTGCGCATGGCGCTCGGGGGACATGACGCGTTCACCCGACAGCAGGGCAACCGGATCACCCGGCAGCAGACGAATGAACGCAAAGGCGATGATTGATACCCCGATAAATGTCGGGATCAAGACGGCAAGCCGCCTCAAAAGAAAGCCAAACATGGATGAAACCCGCTAATTTTTCTTGGGTCTGGCGGTTCCACGGAGTCGGCCGTCGGAAGTGCCAGCCTTCATCTGACGATAATCTGATCGTCCAGGCTGAGGAAAGGCCGCGGAATGCCCTCATCCCGCGGCCAAGTTTAGGATTACCCTAGAGACTTACTCGGTGATGTCGACATTTTCAAATGTGAAATCGCCAAGCGGGCTCTGAACGAAGCCGGTAACATTCTTGCGCATTGGCACGATGGACAAAGAATGGTCGAGCGTCGCCCAGGGCGCTTCGCGCTTGAAGACGACCTGCGCCTCTTCATAGAGCTTCGTACGCTCTGCCTGGTCGGAGGTAACCTTTGCCTTCTTCACGAGTGCATCGAACTCCTTGTTGCACCACTGAGCACGGTTGTTGCCGCCCACAGCATCGCATCCGAGAAGCGTGTCAAGGAAGTTGTCCGGATCGCCATTATCACCGGTCCAGCCCAGCATCGCCGCGCCGTCACGATCCTTGGCCTTCGAACGCTGCAGGTATTCAGCCCACTCGTAGGACACGATCTCGACCTTCACGCCGATCTTTGCAAAATCGTCCTGGATGATTTCGGCAGCGCGACGAGCGTTGAGCATGTACGGGCGCGAAACCGGCATTGCCCAGACCTTCATCGAAAGGTTCTTGACGCCTGCATCCGCCAACATCTTCTTGGCTGCTTCCAGATCGTAGCTGTCGTCCTGAACCTTGTCGTTGTAGGACCACATTGTCGGCGGGATCGGGTTCTTGGCAGGCGTTGCCATGCCCTGGAAGACAGCTTCGACGATCGCCTTCTTGTTGATCGCCTTGTTCAGCGCCTTGCGAACTTCAGGCTTGTCGAACGGCGCCTGTGTCGTGTTATAAGCGAGGTAGGCGATGTTGAGACCTTCCTGCTCCATAACCTTGAGGTTGCTGTTGGACTTCATCGACGTTACGTCGGCAGCATTCGGATAAGGCATCAGGTGGCATTCGCCGGCCTTGAGCTTCTGATAACGAACAGCGGCGTCCGTGGTGATCGCGAAGACCAGATCGTCGATCTTCGGTGCGCCACCCCAGTAGTCGGCGTTCTTCTGGAAGCGGATGACGGCATCCTGCTGATAACCGATGAAGGTGAACGGACCCGTGCCCACCGGCATCTGATTCAGTTGCTCCTTCTTGCCAGCCTTGTCCAGGCTATCGGCATATTCCTTGGACATGATAGAAGCGAACGGCATCGCAAGGTTGGCAAGGAACGGTGCTTCCGGACGGTTAAGCACCATCTTCACGGTCAGGTCATTGACCTTCTCGATCGACTTGATCAGTTCCGGGAAACCCATGCCGGCGGCATACTCCCAGGAAGCGCCCGCGATATACTGGTTCCACGGATTACTCTTGTTTATCTGACGGTCGATGGAAAACACCACGTCGTCCGCGTTCAGCGTACGGGTGGGCTTGAAGAACTCGGTGGTCTGAAACTTGACGCCGGGACGAAGCTTGAATGTATATTCCTTGCCGTCTTCGGAAACCTTCCAGCTCTCCGCGAGCGCGGCAACCGGCTTTGTCGTGCCCGGCTCGAACTCGAGCAGGCGGCTGTAAACCGGATGAGCAGAGGCATCGAAGGTGGTGCCAGCCGTATAAAGGCCAGGATCAAACCCTTCCGGAGAACCTTCAGAGCAGAAAACAAAGGTCTTCGCGCTCGCAGTGGTTGAAAGGAATGAGGCTGCGAGAAGAGCAGCGGCGAAACCAAGTTTATATTTCATTTTCATCTCCCATAGGCATAAGCGAGTGATCACCCCGTTGCCGTAGTTTCAAGATCTTTTTGAGCGAGAGCCTCATTCACCTTGTTTTTTGCGCCTTTTGCAAAACTGTGCATTACAATTTCCTACGAAACTGATTGTGTCCAGTAGTCAAATCTGCGCTGCCCGATTGTTATGGCGTCAACCTCTCATATCCATTAGTCGACTCTTGTAAAGAGCCTGAATTGCCAAGTTTGACTTTCACCCGAGGAATTTGTGAGCACCTTTCCACATTGAAAACATATACGTCTCTTTATGAAATAATATTGCGCGATTGCCGCATCGCAGCAAAATCATTACGCAACCAAGCTGAGATACGAAACTCTTTTCCACACTTCTTCCGTGAACGTAAAAAGCCGGTAGAAGCCGACTTCGGAGTCTCAGAATCGATCTGGTCAGCGTGTAAATCTGAAGACAGATAGCTCTTGCGGGGCCAAGATAGGCTCACCAAGCACCAGTTCGCAGCACGCTGGTACTGACCATGGGCTATCGCCATAGTTGAACGCGAAAGTCAGGTCGCCGCGTGTTCTGATGCGGATATGATCTGGTACTTCAACAATGGGAATGTCGGCATTGGTGGCCACATGCCGCATGGTTGCAGCAAGAAGATTTTTGTCTGGCCAGCAGGCAAGGTAATAGACATTGTCTTTCTTTGTCAGTGCCGGATCGCCGTGAGCAAATGTTGAGAGAACTTCTACGTCAGTCTGCAGATGTTCTCGCCAGCGAATACCACTACCTGCCACAATCCCTGAAACTGGATCGGAGAGGCCGGGGCGAAGTGTTGACACCTGAATGACCCGATTGCCGGTCATCTCGGAAAGCGAGCCGGGTGGCAGATTTTCCGGGATCCGGAAATTGCGATCGCGCGAGCCGGTTCGGGCACCAATCAGGATTGTTCCACTTGCGGCCTTGAGCGCAGCATGGGCGGCCTCGTCGACCTCCGTCATGCACGGTACAAGAACGAGGCCGTACCCCTCGAGAGAAGCACCGGGACGAACGAAGTCGATATCGAGACCGAGACGGCGGGCGGCTTCATACCACCGGAAGCAAAGTTCCTCAAAGCGGAAGTCTTTGGCCTGCGGCTGAATGACCGTTGTCCAGTAGCTCTGATAATCAAAGACCAGTGCAACGCGTGCCTTCCGGGTATCAGGCAGCGTTCCGAGGCTGGCGAGTTCCTGCGCTACGCGCTGAGCTTCAATTCCCCCGGGAGACAACTCGTCCAAACCAGCGAGATTGAGGCCGGCATGCATCTGCTCTTGCGCAAAGGTCGCCTGACGCCAGCGGAAATAGCTGACGACTTCGGCACCATGGGCAATGGCTTCCCATGTCCACAGCCGTACCATGCCCGGCTTGGGAACAGGGTTCCATGGAGCCCAGTTCACTGGCCCCGGTTGCTGCTCCATCACCCAGAACCGGCCGTTTCCGACCGCCCTGTAAAGGTCGTGATGGAATGGCGCGATATCGGGATGGGATGTTTCCGCCCAGCGATTTCGTTCTGCTTCCGAAAAAGGAAATTTCTCGACGAAACCGATTGGGTAGCTGTCCCAGGAAGCGAGATCCAGATTATCGCCGACCTTGAAGTGGTCGAAATCCAGGATAAAGCCCATGAAGTTATGCGTGATCCAGCGACCGGGCGAATGCTTGCGGATGATGTCGCACTGCATTTTGTCGTAGGCTGCGACCTGATCGGAATGAAAGCGCCAGAAATCCAGCCGCGCGGCAGGATTCGGTTCGGTCACCGTAAGGTTCGGAAGCGCTACGTCATCGAAGCTCGTCAGTTCCATTGACCAGAATACGGAACCCCAGGCTTCGTTCAACTGATCCGGCGTTTGATGGCGCATGCGCAACCAACGCTTGAACGCCTTCAGATCCTCCGGCCCCCAGGAAATGATTGTATCGTGGCAGCCATATTCATTGTCTGTCTGCCAACCAACAAGACCCTGGTGATTGCCGTACCGTTCGGCGACAATCTCGACAATGCGCTTGCTCTCCTTCCACCAGTTTTCGGAGGAAAAGGTATAATGTCGACGTGAACCGAAGCCACGCGGCTTTCCGTCCTTATCATAGGGAATGATATCAGGGCATTCATCCACCAGCCATTTCGGCGGCGTCGCAGTCGGTGTGCCGAGCACGATCTTCAGTCCGGCACGCGCCAGAATATCCATCGCGCGATCAAGCCATTCGAACGCGAACTGGCCGCGCGCAGGCTCCAGTCGGGACCAGGCAAATTCACCGATACGAACAAAACGGATTCCCAGCTCGACCATGCGCCGGGCGTCGGTTTCCCAACGTGCTTCATCCCAATGTTCAGGGTAATAACAAACGCCCAGCATTATCGTGTGAGATCTCCGTTGATGACCGCATTTCCCTCCGCGTCGAAGAGATGGCAGGCCTTTGCATTGATGCCGAGTTGCAGCGTATCGCCCGGCTTCGCCGAAGCGAGACCATCTGCCTTAACGGCAATTTCGGTGCCGTCGGCGAGCGCCACAAAGAACAGGGTTTCGGAACCGAGATATTCCGCAAGCTTTACAGTCCCGGCAATCGTCGCATCCCCCTGCCCGCCAGCATTGATGTGCTCGGGGCGAAGGCCAAGTGTCATTTGACCGGGACGAACCGCTGCGTTTGCGACATTGATTGCCACCGTCCCACCCGGCAGCCGAACGCTTGCCTGACCGTTCTCGACAGCCTCAATTGAAACTTTCAGAAAGTTCATCTTCGGAGAACCGATGAAACCTGCCACAAAGAGATTGTTCGGGCGATGGTAGAGCTCCAGCGGCGAACCGACCTGCTCTATCCGGCCCGCCGAGAGAACCACGATATTGTCAGCCATGGTCATGGCCTCGACCTGATCGTGGGTGACGTAGATCATCGTGGCCTTCAGATCCTGATGCAGCTTGGAGAGTTCAGAGCGCATCTGCACGCGCAGGGCCGCGTCGAGGTTGGAAAGCGGCTCGTCGAACAGGAAGACTTCCGGATTACGAACGATAGCGCGCCCTATCGCAACACGTTGACGCTGGCCACCGGAGAGTTGGCCCGGCTTTCGCAGGAGTAATGGCTCAAGCTGAAGCATCTTGGCCGCCATTGCCGTGCGTTCAGCGATCAAAGCCTTGTCATGCCCGGTCATCTTGAGGCCGAAGCCGATGTTTTCCGCCACCGTCATATGAGGATACAGCGCGTAGGACTGGAAGACCATTGCAACGCCACGTTCGGAAGGTCCGACACTGGTCATATCCTTGCCACCGATGGAAAGTGCGCCGGAGGTAATTTCCTCAAGGCCAGCAATCATTCGCAGCAGGGTGGATTTGCCACAACCGGATGGACCGACGAACACGCAGAACTCGCCGTCCTTCACATCGAGGTCGACACCCTTGATGACGCTGAGCGCCCCAAACTGCTTTTTCACGCCGCGAAGGTTTACGTCAGCCATGGGTCTTGCCTCCCTCTTGTCGTTCTAGTTCAAGCATCAATGCACTTTCGGGTCGCAACATCGGTAGCGGCAATCCGCCCAGGACCGCGTTTCGGAGATCGAATGAGATCTCACCTGCCATCAACCGCCGTTGCCCATCCGACATCCGGATGAAATCGGGTTCGGCCGGAAGATGCTTTCTGATCCGCCATTTGCCACCAACGCTCCCAAGCTTTTCCGGCAGTCTCAGCGGTGCTGGCTGTTCGCCTACCATCTGTGGCCCCTGCGCAATGAACAACACGATCTTGCGCGCATTCGAGGCGCCCCAAACGTAGCGGCCATCCTGCGGTTCAAGCTGGAAGTTTGCGCCTGGTGCATGCAGCAGATCCCGAAGGCGTTTGTATTCCGAGATGTAGACGCTCAACTCGAACTTCTCTTCTTCAGAGAGTTCAAGCGGATTAAGCTCGACACCCAGATGGTAGGCCATCGCCACCAAGGCCCGGAAGGACAGGCTGTGACGCCGCCCCGTCTGGTGATTGGGTGACGCCGAGATATGACTGCCGAGAATTTCGGGAGGAATGAACAGAGACGCACCGCGCTGGATCTCCAACCGCTCCAACGCATCAGTGCAGTCGGAGGTCCAAACGCGATGCGTCCGCGCCAGAACGCCGTAATCGATGCGCCCGCCCCCCGACGCGCAGCTTTCGATTTCGACGTCTGGATGCGCCTGCCGGATCCGGTCCATCAAGGCGTAGACCGCGCGGGTCTGCGCGGAGATCGCTGCCCTGCCATCACGACCGCCAGCATGGGTAAGATCACGGTTCATGTCCCATTTGATGTAGGAGACGGCGTGATTGGAGAGCACCGCATCAATCTTCTCGAAGAGATATTCCGTGACCTCATGACGCGTCAGATCGAGGACGAGCTGATTGCGCGACAGCAGATGCGGCCTGCCTTCCACCTGCAGCGCCCAATCCGGATGTGCCTCGAACAGACGAGAGACCGGATTGACCATTTCAGGCTCGAACCAGATGCCAAATTGCATCCCGAGACCCGTTACATGATCGACCAGTGGCTTGAGGCCTTCAGGATATTTGCGCGGATCGATATCCCAGTCGCCAAGGCTCGTGGTGTCGTCGTCGCGTTTGCCAAACCAGCCATCATCAAGAACGAAGCGCTCGATCCCGATCTGCGCGGCGGCAGTGGCCTGGTCCTTAAGCGATTGAAGGTGATGATCAAAATAGTTGCCTTCCCAAGTGTTCAGGGTCACCGGACGCGGCTGCATCTTTCCTTCCGGCCAGTTGAGCAGTTCCCACCGCACGAACGCATGGAAGGCCTCCGGATCCGGGCCTGCATAGGCCCATGGACTGTGATAGCTCTCACCCGGTTTCAGGATCACCTCCCCGGCTTCGAATAATTCACCGAGATGGACCAGTCGCTGGCCATCATCCGTTCTGTCGATCACGATCTGGTGGCCGCCGCTCCATCCCAGTGCCACGCCGAACCGCTGGCCGTTGCCCTCCAGGTAAAGCATCGGAAAGCGATCATGTGACGTACGCCCGCGGCGACTTTCCTGCGACCAGATACCTGTGCCCAGAGGCTCGCGACGGATCTGGAACTCTCGCCCCCACATGCCGGTGAACGTGGCGACATCGACATCGGGCCACGCGACAGGAAATGTGCCGGCCATGCACCTATTAAGCTGGTAGGCGTCGTTGCCCAGATTTGTAAGAGTGGTACTTATGGCAATGATGCCAGATGGATAGGCCGACAAGCTGATGGTGAGTGCGAGCTTCGCAACGTCATCACGCCCGGTTAATATCGTCGTCTGGCCAGTCTCGTCGACCACCCAATTCCCAAACTGCGCAATGAAATCGCGGCCTTGCCTGTGGCCGGATATTGCGGGCCAGCCGAAATACCCCATTCCGCCCGTTGGCAGCAGGACGCTGGAGGGAACCGCGACATCCATGCCGTTGATCCGGCTGGAGCGATCGATTTCGAACAGAGCATCAGGCTGCAGCCGACCAACTCCGAAGCTCAGAATTTCCGGCATGCCGAGAGCAGGCAGACGCAAGCTCAGACCGAACTCGGGAGAGCCAATGTTTACAGTGGTGTTCATCCCTTGGTGGCTCCGAGCGTCAGGCCTGCAATGAAGTGTTTTTGCATGAGGAAGAACATGGCGACCGGCGGAAGGGCCGCAACAATCGAACCGGCCGACACCAGATGCCAAGCGGCAACCCATTGGCCGTTCAGCGAATAAAGGCCGGCCGTGACCGGCATGGCGTGCTGGCCTTGAACCAACACCGTCGCCCAGAAATAGTCGTTCCAGACGAAGGTGAACACAAGAACGGATAGAGCGGCGATAGCAGGACGCATCAGTGGCAGGACGATGTAGCGAAAGATCCGCCACTCCGACACACCCTCGACACGGGCGGATTCAATCAGCGCGAATGGCAACCCCTTGATGAAGTTTCTCATGAACAGCGTGCAGAACCCGGTCTGAAAGGCAACGTGAAAGAGAACGAGACCGAGCGTTGTATCGTAAAGCCCAGCCTTAAGCGTCATGTCTCGGACCGGCACCATCAGGATCTGGAACGGGATGAAGTTGCCCGCCACGAACATGAAGAAAAGCAGCAGGTTGGCGCGGAACTTGTAAACCGCAAGCGCAAAACCCGTGAGGCATGACAAAGCTACAGCGCCGATAACGGTGGGGATCGTAACCTTGAAGGAATTCAGGATGTAGAGACCTATGGGCGAGTCCCTGAACACTGCCGTGTAATTCTCGACGCCGCCGAAGCCGGACGGAATGCCGAAATAGTTGCCGGCAGCAAGATCACTCGCAGGGCGCACCGAGGTTATTGCGACGCCTATCAGCGGCAACAGCCAGAGAACCAGCGCCAGAGGAAGCACCACCTTGTAGGCGGTCTGAGCGAACGGAGACGCTTTCTGAATGGGAGTAGGAAACATCAGCTATTCCTTTCCTGCATCAGCATGCGCACGATGAAGAGCGTGATGAAGATCATCATGATCAGGAAGAGAACGACGGCAATCGCAGCCCCATAGCCCATCCGGAACCCATATTCCGACAGCGCCTGCTCATACATGAAATAGGAGAGGACTTGGCTCGACCCGTAAGGCCCGCCGGAGGTCATGATGGAGACCAGGTCGAAGGAGCGTAGCGATCCGATGACCGTCACGACCATGGCGATGAAGGTTGCAGGTGCGAGCTGGGGCAGGACCACGTACCACAGCAGCTTAATGCCCTTGGCGCCATCCATGCGCGCTGCTTCCACCTGTTCGGGATTGATGTTGTTGAGACCCGTCAAATACAGGATCATGCAATAGGCGGTCTGCGGCCAAAGTCCCGCGACAATGATCCCATAAGTCACGAAGCGCTCGTCCGCCAGAATGGCGATCTGCTGTCCGGTCAGATTTTCGATCAGCTTCGAGAACAGCCCGAAATCCGGCGCGTAGAACCAGGTGAAGATCAGACCAACGACAACCTGACTGATCACGAAGGGAAAGAAAAACAGTGACTTGTAGAGCCGAATACCGGTAACGGTCTGGTTCAGGAACAGAGCGACGGCGAGACCGGCTGGAATAGAGAGCAGATAGAGCACAAGCCACAGAACGTTGTTCTTCAGCGAGGTGTAGAAGGAATCGTCGCCCATCAACTCGACATAGTTGCCAAGGCCAATCCAGACCTTATCGCCGAGACCATCCCAGTCATGAAAACTGATCCAGATCGACTCAATGATCGGAAAGAGCACATAGATAACGAACATCGCCATGCCTGGCGCCAGAAACAGCCAGGGCGCAAGCCTTTGCTGGTTCTTCTTCCAGTAGCCGGTTGATGACGGAACAGCCTCGCTCATAGTCGCGCCTCTGTTGATGACGTTGCGATAGTTCGGGCAGCCGCGTTCGATGCACGGTCGCGACTGCCCACGCCGGGAGGAGGACTTTACTTGTGTACGCGCTGGCGGATCTTCTCGAGGCGCTCCAGAATAGCGTCAGCCTTGTCCGGCTTGACCATGAATTCCTGGAAACCTTCCATGCCGGCCTTTGCCATTTCGGCGTTCGCATCACGGTCGTAGAACTGCGCGAGTGCATAGGCACCCGAAAGCATTTCAAAGCCTTGCTTCAGGAACACATCCTGCGGCTTTTCGGCCTTGTTGTTGACCGGAAGCTGGCCGAGCGTCGCGTTCATCTTGCTCTGCGCAGCTGGCGATGCGACATAGGCGAGGAATTTCTTCGCATCTTCCTTGTTCTTGGCCTTGGCCGGAATGTGGAAGGTGTCGGTTGGAGCCTCTTCGGCCATCGGCAGGTTCGGCGTGATCTGCGGGAACTGCAGGAAGCCGATCTGCTCCTCCTTCAGACCGCCGCTCTTCATCGTCGCGACAGCAAAGTTACCCATCAGGTACATGGCGGCCTTGCCCTGAACCATCTGCGGTACGGCATCCTGCCAGTCGATGGCAGCATGGTTGGCAACGAAATAGCCCGGCTTCACCAGTTCTGCCCACTTGGCGAACACGGCCTTTACGCGCGGGTCCGTATACGGAACCTTGCCAGAAGTGAGGTCCATGTGGAACTCGTAGCCGTTGACGCGCAGGTTCAGGTAATCGAACCAGCCACCGGTTGGCCACAAGGCCTTTGTGCCAATCGTGAAAGGCGTGATGCCCGCGGCCTTCAGCTTTTCGCAAGCGGCCAGAAGCTCGGCCCATGTCCTGGGCGGCGTAATGCCCTGCTTCTCGAAAATGTCCTTACGATAGTAGATGCCCCACTGATAGTAGGTGTAGGGAACACCCCACTTCTTGCCATCGATCGTCATCGAAGATGACGCGGACTTCAACTGATCATTCAATCCATTTGCGGTCCAGACGTCTGAAACATCGGCAAACAGGCCAGCCTTTACGAAAGGCTCCATGCGGTTGCCAGCATACCATGCCGCCACATCCGGCGCATCGGCAGTCAGAAAATTGCGGATTGCCGCCTTATAGCCTTCGTGGTCGAAGTTGTTCCACTTCACCTTGATGTCCGGGTGCGCCTTCTGGAAATCGGCAATCAGTTCCTCCATCGCCTTCTTCGGCGCCGGATCGGAATGGTCCGAGTTGATCACGATTTCACCCGCGAATGCCGTGGATGAGAATAAGGCAGCAGACAAGGCAAGGGCCTTCAGGCCGTTGAAAAAGGTCATGTTTTCCTCCCGATGACCGTCATTCAGTCGCTATTGCCCGACACCCTGCCGCCAATTCGATGAACGCGGATCCGGGTTTCAAGCATGACAATATCATTTGCTTTAAAACCGTAATGATCTACCGTCATTCTATCGATCTTTTCCGGAATCCTAAGATGGAACGTTTGGCAAAAATCAATAATGACGAATCCGTCCCGGTTCATCCTGACCATGACCCACGACATCCGCTCGTCATATTTGGAGATCATCGGTTCTGTGCGGGAGAATGCCTCGATGTGCAGCGCATGGCCGGGCCGCACATGCATAGCCAGATTGAACTCAATTTCGTCCTTCGTGGACGAATGAGCTACTGGTTCGATGGGCGCGAACTGACGATTGATGAAAACCGCCTTTGCCTCTTCTGGGGAATGATCCCGCATCAAGTCACGGACCGGGAGGAAGGCACGCAGTTCGTCTGTCTCTATGTGCCGATGTCGGTGCTCTTGGGTTTTCCCAACCTCAGCCGGTTCCGCAATGCCGTCTTCCGCGGCGCTGTCATCGAGGCGATGGAGATGCGCCCCTGGGAAAGCGAGGTCTTCAAGCGCTGGCGGGATGAGTTGCTATCCGGTGATGCCGAACTGATAGAGATCGTTCGCTCGGAACTGACAGCTCGGGTCATGCGCATCGAGCGCGAAGGATGGCGTGATCTGAGGGAGCAAGGTGATGCGATCGCAAGCTTGGGCAAAAGAGATGCGGACTGGGTCATTCATGTCGAGAAAATGCTGAGATTCATTGGAGAAGGCGCCTTGAGCGAAATCTCCGCCGAAGATGTGGGGCGGGCTGCGGGCCTGCATCCCAATTATGCCATGACACTGTTCCGCAAGGCAGTCGGCATGACCATCAATCAGGCCATCATTCGGCACAGACTGGACACGGCACAATCGCTTTTGATCGCAACAGACCTGCCGATAACGGAGGTTGCCTACGAATCCGGCTTTGGTTCGCTCTCCACCTTCTATGAGGCATTCCAGCGTCGGTTCAAGGAAAAGCCTGTTCTTTATCGCAAACGTCTTCGCCCTTCCGGCTAGAGTCTGTCAGCGCTACTCGGAATCGCGGCGGGGTTCCATTGATTTGGTTTTTGTGATTCAAGATCATTGCTGGA
>NZ_JALJQZ010000004.1:99636-179908 GCF_022968395.1 Affinirhizobium lemnae | reverse complement strand
TGATCGCCCACATTCGCCTGATCACAAGGCGACTTGCAAGGTATGGATATCGTTGAAGGCTTTTCGAGTCAGACTCTCAGGGCAAGGCATAAGCTCGTCTGCGGATCAACGGAACAAATTCAGCATTGGTAACAAAAACTAAGCGCATAGTCTGCAGGCCCCGCGATCGTTTTGCTAATGACGGCGATGTCGCTACGAGCGAAACACATGCGTGGCTCCGGCATTGAATGTGACTTCGACCATGACCGAGGGACCGAGTTCGGCCAGCATCGGATGTCCGAATGGCATCTTGACGGACAGCGTCTCGCCCGAACCGATATCCACGACGACATCGGTGTTGTTACCAAGGAAATGCATGTCGAGGACGGTGCCGCGCAGCAAGCCCTGATCGCTGCCGACTTTGCGCAGTTCCAGTCTCTCCGGGCGCAGGAGAAGTGATCCCTTGCCCCCGTCACCCTGCCCGTGCAGCGGCACTCCGGAAACCTCGACCCCGCCCTTGGTCACGATTTTCGCCGACTTGCCACGCGTCTCCAAGATATCGACGTCGATGAAGTTGGAGTCACCGATGAAGCCGGCCACGAAACGCGTCGAGGGCTCGGCATAGAGCATGCTGCCCGAGCCGATCTGGTCAACGCGCCCGTGGCTGAACACCGCAATCCGATCGGAAAGGCGCAGAGCTTCTTCCTGGTCATGGGTAACATACAGGATGGTGACGCCGGTTTCGCGGTGGATCCGACGGATTTCAAACTGGATTTCCTCTCGCAATTTCTTGTCGAGCGCAGAAAGCGGCTCATCCATCAGTAGGATGGGCGGTTCGTAGACGAGGGCGCGAGCAAGCGCGACACGCTGCTGCTGGCCACCTGACATCAGTGCCGGCTTTCGATCTTCAAAGCCCTCCAGCCTCACAAGCCGCAGCGCATCCTTGACCCGCAGGTGGATTTCGGCCTTGGGCAGGCGGCGAATGCGCAGGGGAAAGGCGACGTTTTCTCCCACCGTCAGGTGCGGGAACAACGTGTAGCGCTGAAAAACCATGCCGATATTGCGCTTGTGGGACGGAGTGTCGAGCACACTCTTTTCGTCGACCCGGATGTCGCCGGAGGTTGGATTCTCAAACCCTGCCAGCATGTAGAGTGTCGTCGACTTGCCCGAGCCGGAAGGCCCGAGAAAGGTCATGAACTCCCCCTTGCGAATGTCCAGCGTCACGTCATTGACAGCAGTGATTGGACCGTAATTCTTTCGAATGTCGCGGATCTGGATGAAGGATGAGGTCATGATTTTCGTCCCTTGCGGACCAGGGCCGCGATGACCATCAAAACGATGGTGAAGAGAATGAGGAGCGTGGAAGCGGCGGCGATGACGGGTGTCAGGTCCTGACGCAATGTCGACCAGATCTTCACCGGCAGTGTCTGAAGCGTCGGACTGGCCATGAAGATTGCCAGCACCACCTCGTCCCACGAGGCGAGGAAGGAGAAGACTGCGGCACCGAACAGACCATGGCTGATCGCCGGTACCGTCACCCGCAGCCTTGCTTCCCAGGGGCTTGCGCCGCATAGGATGGCAGCATCCTCGATTGACTTGTCGAAACCATCCAGCGCACTGCCGATCGAGATGATAGAGAAGGGCAACGCGATCAGCAGATGTGCGATGATGAAGCCTGGCGTCGTACCGGCAAGGCCGATCTGCAGGAAGAAGGCGTAGAGAGCGACCGCCAGTACCACGACTGGCAGGATCATCGGGGTCAAGAACAGCGCACGCAGCAATTCCTTGCCGGCGAAGCTTCCCCGATTCAGACCAAGAGCAGCGAGAAACCCAATAACTACTGACAACACGGTGACGACGGACGCGATCTGCAGGCTGGTCAGCGCCGAGGTCAGCCAGCGGGAATCGGAGAACAGTTCACCATACCAACGGGTGGTCCAGGAGGGGGGCGGAAAGATCAGCCACCGGGACGAGCCGAAGGATAGTGCAGCAATAAACACGATGGGCAACAGAAGAAACAGGCACACCAGCACTGTCGTGCCGACGAGCAACCATTTCCAGGCACCGAGCTTGTCAAAATCGAGGAGCATGGCGGTTTCTCCTCATCCGATTCGGCTTGCGCCGAAGAAGCGCAACAGCACGGCGTAAAGCAGAAGGGTGACGACGAGCAGCACGAAGGCGGCTGCCCCACCCATTCCCCAGTTGACCAGGGACTGGACAAATTGAGCGATCATCTCGGCCAGCATCATGTTCGCCGTTCCGCCGAGCAGCGCGGGAGTGACGTAATAGCCTAGCGCCATGACGAAGACCATCAGGGCGCCTGCCGCGACGCCCGGTAGGGACAGGGGAAGGAGAATATGGGTGAAGCATTGCAGACGATTGGCACCACACAGGGCGCCGGCTCTCAAAATGGCAGGATCGATCGAGCGGATGACGCCAACAAGCGGCAAGATGACAAAGGGCAGCATGATATAGGTCATGCCAATCGTAACTCCGACGAGGTTGTTGACCAGCGTCAGCGGGGTGTCGATCAGACCCAGGCCCATCAGCGTCTTGTTAATCACACCCGTCCGCTGCAAGAGAACCATCCAGGCGTATGTACGGGCCAGCAGGTTGGTCCACATCGACAGGATGATGATGGCGAAAACCACTTGCGACCAGTAACGCGGCATGACGACCAGCGCCCAGGCCACGGGATAGCCGATCACGACCGACAGCGCGGTTACCACTCCAGCCACCAGGAAGGTATTGGCGAAGATGCGCATATAGGTACCGCTGCCGATCAGTTCGGCATAATTCTGCAGACCGAGTTCCGGCTCCGTCACACTGCGCAACAGAAGACCGAGCACGGGCGTAACGAAAAACAGGATGATCAGCAGCAGCGCCGGAACGGCGAACGAAAAGCCGCTTTTGCGCTTCTGTAATGTGCGGCGCCTGCCGTTGTCTCTGCCAGCTGTTGCGAGAATGGCCATGCTGTTGCCCCACTTGTGGTGGGTCGGCCGATCGGATCGGCCGACATTGTCCCTTACTTGGCCTGCCAGCTGTACCAGCGCTTGCCGATCTCGTCGCGATTGACGGCCCAGTAGTTCATGTCGGCATTGACCTGGCTCTTGGCCTGCATGTCTGGCAGGGTCCTGCGGACAGCCTCATCCATGAGACGGCTGGCGTCGAGATTGGTCGGAGCGTAGCCCGTTTCCATGGCAAATTGGGACTGCTGCATATCTGCCGTCGCATGAGCGATGAATTTCATGGCCGCCTTCTTGTTCTTCGCACCCTTGGGGACGACGAGGGAATCGGCAGCGGTGATGTTCTGGTCCCAGGAGGTTTCGACCGTCACGCCTGTCGCGGCGAGGGCCGTCAGGCGTCCATTCCAAAACGAGCCGAAGGGTGCTTCGCCAGACGCAAGGAGCTGCTGCGATGCTGCACCCCCATCCCACCAGACGATGTCCGCCTTGATGCTGTCGAGCTTCTTGAACGCACGATCGAGATCGAGCGGATAAAGTTTGTCGGCGGCAACACCATCGGCCAGCAGTGCAGCCTCGATTACACCAGGTGCCGACCACTTATAAAAGGCGCGCTTACCGGGGAACTTGACCGTATTGAACAGATCGGCCCAGGTCTTCGGGCAGGCTCCGGCCGCTGTCTTGTTGCAGCCGATGACGAAGGAATAATAAAAGCTGCCGACGGAATAGTCCGTGACGAAGCGCGGATCGAGCCTGGACTTGTCGATGATCGAAAAGTCGAGCGGCTCCAGCAAACCCGCTTTGCCCGCTTGAACGGCGTAGTCGCCCTCGACGTCGACCACATCCCATGTGACACTACCAGCTTCGACCATGGCCTTGATCTTGCCGTAGTCGGTCGGACCGTCCTGTATGACTGCAATTTTGGTCTTGCTCGTGAAGCTGTCCGCCCAATGCGTCTTCTGGGCGTCCTGAGTAGTGCCACCCCAGCTGGTGAATACCATCTCATCGGCCATGGCCGAACCAGAGAGACCGACCAGAGCGGTGAAGACTGTGGCTACCAGTTGTTTTTTCATGTTCCCGTTCTCCGTTATTATTCATTTTTTCTGTTTCATGCAGGCACGCTTGATCCGAGCGGCGAGAAGGCCGTCGGCTTCATTATCTTGTTGTTTGCGACCTCGATCAGGTCGCGAATTTTGGGGAGGAAGGCGCGCCAGGCGGGGTCCGCCATCAGCGCATCACGTCGTGCCTGTCGATCGTCAAGGCTGGTAAAGGCCCAAATGTGAACAATCTCATTGATCAGACCGATCTCGGAATGGAAATAGCCGACGAGATGACCAAGATGGCTCCTCTGGATCGCAATCCCCTCTTCCTCGACAAGCTTCAGGTATTCGGGTATGGCGCCATTCTTCAAGCGGTAGGTTCGGATCTCGTAATACATCGGCTCACCGCATCACGAAGGGATCGGGTATGGGATCGTCGGCTGTGCGCACCCAGACTGTCTTGGTGCGAGTATAATCGAGTGCTGCCTGAAGACCGCCTTCGCGTCCGTGCCCGGACTGGCCGAAGCCGCCGAATGGCGCCATTGGTGAAACGGCACGATAGGTGTTGACCCAGACGATACCGGCGCGGATGCGCTTGATCATCCGATGCGCGCGGGTCAGGTTCTGCGTGAAGACGCCTGCTGCAAGACCATAGCGCGTATCATTCGCAAGCCTCACGGCCTCGTCTTCCGTCTCGAAGGAGAGGACCGATAGCACGGGTCCGAAGAGTTCCGTTTCGACGGAAGGCGATATGACACCGTCGCAATCGAGAATGGTCGGGGCATAATAATAGCCTTCATCCCTGGGCCTGCTGCCCCCGGCCACCAGTTTCGCCCCGGCATCGAGAGAAGCCTGCACTGTCGCTTCTATCAGCAGGCGTTGTCGCTCCGTACAGAGCGGCCCAACTTCCGTAGCCATGTCTAGCGGCAATCCGATGCGAATGGTATCGGCCTTTGCCTTCAGGATTGATAGGAAACGCTCCTTGACGGAAGCCTCGACGATCAGCCGGGAGCCGGCGACGCAGGATTGTCCGGTCGCTGCAAAGATGCCCGCCACTTGGGCATTGGCCGCACTCTCCAGATCGGCGTCGGCAAAAACGATGAAGGGTGATTTGCCGCCAAGTTCGAGCGACGTGCTTGCGAGGTTCTCGGCGGAATTGCGGACAACGGCAGAAGCCGTTGCAGGCCCTCCGGTGAAGGCGATGTGCGCGATCTTGGCATGGCGCGTGAGTGCCGAGCCGCAGGACGGACCGAAGCCGGTGAGAATATTGACTACCCCGGCTGGAAAGCCGGCTTGATGCACGAGCCGGGCGAACTCCAGAAGCGGCGCAGGTCCGTCTTCCGACGCCTTGACCACCAGCGTGCAACCCGCTGCAAGCGCCGGACCAAGCTTGACTGCCGAAAGAAATAGCTGGCTGTTCCACGGCACGATCGCGGCCACCACACCAGCAGGCTCCCGCCTGAGCCAGACATCCATGTCCGGCTTGTCGATCGAGAGATAGGCACCCTCGATCTTGTCCGCAAGACCCGCATAATATCGGTAATAGTCAGCGACATAGGCGATCTGCGCCGAAGTCTCACGGATGATTTTCCCGGTATCGCGGGTTTCGAGCTCCGCCAGCTTCTGCGCGTTGGCGGCAATCAGATCGGCCAGTTTGTAGAGCAGCTTGCCGCGCCAGGTCGCCGTCATCGCGGCCCAGGGTCCATCCAGCAATGCCGTTTCCGCCGCGTCCACCGCACGGTCAACATCAGCTTCGCGCGCCTCCGGCATCTCGGCCCAGGGCTTGCCTGTCGCGGGATCCAGACTTTCGAAGCGACCGCTACCGTCCTCAAAAGATCCGTTGATGAATTGCTGGAAGCGCTGCATCGTCCCTCCTCAGCCGAAAGCCGGCATGACGTGGGCGATGAACCGCTCCAGCGAGGCCTTCTTACGCTCGAAGGACATGCCGGTATCGATCCACAAAGAGTATTCGTCGTAGCCTAGCGCCTCGTAGGCCTTTAGCCGGACAACCACTTCATCGGCCGTACCGATCGGCAGATTGCGCCGCATCACCTCCGGCGACAGCGTAGCATTGGCGGCCATCTCCTCGTCCGAAAGCCGCTCGATGAGGCCCTGCTGGATCGGTTTTTCATTTTTAAACCAGGCGGAGAAGTAGTTGTAGTAAACGCTCACTTCGCGGCTTGCGGTTTCGACATCGCTTGCATCGGCGGCCACGTAGGTGTGCAGCAATAGCATAATTTTCGGCCGCGTCTGCCCGGGGGCTTTTTCGCAGGCGGTGTTGAACCGGCCCATCAGCGCCTCAATTTCCAAATCACCGTTCCACAGCGGCGTCACCTGAACGTTGCAGCCATTGGAAACCGCGAATTCGTGGCTGTTGGGATCGCGCGCCGCGACCCAAATCGGCGGATGCGGCTGCTGTATCGGCTTGGGTGCCGAGGTCGTGGACGGAAACTGCCAGAACTCGCCCTGATGAGCGTAATCACCAGCCCAGATCCCCTTGACCGCCGGAATAAGCTCGCGCATGCGCTGGCCAGCGCCCCAGGCATCAAGGCCCGGTAGCAGGCGCTCGTATTCAAAGCCATAGGCGCCGCGGGCGATGCCAACATCGAGCCGCCCGCCAGAAATGATATCGGTCATCGCCACTTCACCAGCGAGTTTGATCGGATGCCAGAAGGGGGCGATTACCGTTCCGGTACCCAGGCGAACATTCTGTGTCCGCCGCGCAAGGTCCGCGAGGTTGATGAAGGGATTGGGTGCGATGGTGAAGTCCATAGCATGGTGCTCACCGGTCCAGATCGCATGCATGCCGCCACGATCGGCGATTTCGCAGAGCTGGATGAACTCGTCATAGAGCTGCTCGTGCGTCTGGCTGGCATTCAGCCGTTCCATGTGGACGAAGAGCGAGAACTTCATGGTCTATCCTCTGGCCACCTGGGCATGCACCCGGCCCTTTTCCTGATTTCCGACATAGATCCCGAAATTACCGAGGCTTGATTCCTGGGCGTAGCGCGTCAGCACATCCCGCGTTGCCCGATCGGCGACACGTTCGAGCGGCAAGGCATCGACGGGGTAAAGCTTTGCGCCCGCGATCTCGCCTTCGCCGAGCGTGGCTCTGTAGATGACGTGTTGGCGACGCGCCTGGGTGTCTTCATAGATGGAGTAGACCAGACCCGGAGCGACCGGGAGGCAGCAAAGGTCACGCAGGTGGCCGAACAGGGCGTCGACGCCTTCGCCACCGTTGTCCAGCTCGATTGACGGAAGGCGAAGCATGCCGTCGGCCGATTCCTGTAACACGACTTCGCCGTCTCGTTCTGCGACCGCGCCCAGTGTCTGCGGCATGTCGTGACCGGCCAGCAAAGCCTTGCCCGAGAGGGCCGGCGAGAAATAGCCACCCCGTGCATAACCGAGACCGGCCAGGCCGGTGTCCTCGAAGGCCTCAACCCGCCCGATCAGGATGACATGGTCACCGGCCTCAATCACCTGGTGGGTGGAACAGTCAAACCACGCGGACACATCGGAAAATATTGGCGAGCCATGAGGACCATCACGCCAAGAGACCGCGGCGAACCGATCCTCGACCGGTCGGGCAAAGGTGTTCGAAACATCCTTCTGCGCCTCCGAGAGAATGTTGACGGCAAACCCGGTCGAGCGCGTCACGGCATCGAAATTGCGCGATGTCTTGGCAAGGCAGACAAGAAGAAGCGGCGGGGCCAGCGAGACGCTGGTGAAGGAGTTGGCGGTGAAGCCGATCGGGTCACCTGTATCATTACGGGTGGTCACCACGGTAATGCCGGTCAGGAAGGCACCAAAGGCATTTCTCAAGGCACGCAGATCATGCGTCATGACAGACTTCCTCCATGGTCCAGGTCATCCAGTCGCAAAGCGCATTATTCACGGGCTGCGGCGCTGTCAGGTTGACCATATGGCGATGCCCCGGGACGATGACCGCTCTACCCAAGCGGGTCGCCGCTGCCATGGCGTGTGCCATGTCCGGCGTCGAATTGGGATCTCCCTCCCCTGTCAGGAAGAGAGCGGGACAGGCGACTTCAGGCCAGCGATCGGCATAAATAGCGTCTCCATTGGCAAAGGCATGATAGGCGGTCGCATAGCCACGCTGGTCCACTGCTGCGAGAAGTTGCCGGGTCAGCGTATAGGCTGCCTCATGCTCGTGCCCCTCGCCGAACCACCGGCGCAGCGGCGCTTCGCGGTTAAAGTCACCGGTCTCGATTTCGGCGGCGCGTTGTCTAACGGCTTCGCGGGCGAAAGCATCGCGACGGTGCACACCATTCAGCAAAGCCACCCGGCATACTTTCGACGGCGCCTCCACGGCCAGCCCCCCAGCAATCAACGCACCCATGGAATGGCCGACAACGCTGGCCGGACCACGATCGATCTCGTCAAGGAAGATCGAAAAGCGGCGAACGAAATCGGTAAGTTCTGCCATCTCCGGAAGTGGTGTGCTGTCGCCATGTCCAGGCAAATCCGCAGCGATCACTTCAAAACTTTCGCACAGCGTCTCGATCTGCGGACTCCAGGCTTCAAGCTTCATGCCAACACCATGGATCAGGACCAGCGGCTCGCCGCGTCCGACCGCGACATAAGCCGTGCCCGACGGGGTCTCAGACCGCTGCGGGATTATGGACATCGTTGCCCAGCTCCTTGAGGTCCTGATAACGGTCGCCAATGCGATGATGCGGGCGTCCGCCGATCGATGCACCGAGAGCTACAACGATCTCATCCGCTGCAGGGGCGTCGGGGATGGCGCACTGGATCGTCAGGTAGTGGGAGCGACGGCCCTCGTCGTTCTTGTCCATTAGCGGGATCATGATCGGCGCATTGGCACCGCCCCGGGTATTGCAGAAGGCGAGATAGGATTTAGCACCGACGGCCTGGCGATAGTGGTTACCGAAACGAAGGGTATGGATCAGGGCCGAGGCATGTTCGACTTCGCCGTCAAGACCGACGACTGCGGCCTTGCCATAGGCTTCAACAGCCTCACCGGATCCCGTCACGTCGAGGATCATTTTGGTCAGGAGTGCACCCAGCACCGGAGCTGCAGCATGGATCTCTGGCTTCAGATCTTCGACGAAGCCATGCCCTGCCCAAGGGTTTTTCAGGACGGCGATGGCCGCTATCAGCTTCAGAGGAGTCGCGGCCGCCTTGCCACCTTCGATGAGCGTGGTTTCGATGTGAAGTAGCGTTTTGCGAATGACCGGAACCAAAGCCGTCTCCTCATATTATGTATGCCACATGTTGGTATACCATAAGACAACGTGTCAAGACCTTGCCCCTGACAAATTTCAGCGTTAAGGAAAAGCATGCTGAAACAAGATCAACACTTTTCCGATCTCAGGATCGAGACCCCACCCGCAACCTTGAGGGAAATAGCCCTCGATCGGCTGCGCCGTGCCATCATCTCAGGCCTCTTCGAACCAGGGCAGCGTCTCGTGGAGCGGAACCTTTGTGAGCAGATGGGGGTCTCCCGCTCGGTGATCCGTGAAGTTATTCGCCATCTGGAGTCCGAGGGCCTGGTCGAAAACGTCGCCAAGCACGGACCCACGGTCGCGCAGATCAGCTGGGAGGATGCCCGACAGATCTATGAGATCCGCCTGGCACTCGAAGCAACGGCGGCAGCAGATTGCGCAAGGCGAGCCGATGAAACGATTAAGACGAAGCTTGCCTCGGCACTCGAAGAACTGGATCGGACATCAAGGATCCACTCGCCCCCAGCGATTCTCGATGCAACATACGAGTTCTACAAAGTGATGTTCGAGGCTGGTGGCCACATCATTGCCTGGGAAATCGTCAACCGCCTCAACGGACGAATTTCACGTTTACGCGTCATGACGCTCTCGACTATCAACCGCACAGTATCGGGGCCAGCCCGGATTCATGAGATCTTTGACGCAATACGCAACAACGATGCGGCTGGCGCAGAGATGGCATGTCGTACCCACATCAAGGAAGCAGCAAGAATTGCCAAATCTCTCCTAATTGGTGAATCCGCTTAGCGAAGTGTACCGGCACCATCCATCGGTTTTCTGTAACCCGTATGTCCGTCTTCGCGGCTAAAGCGGCTCGCCCTACACTGGTCTTCCAACGGTTGCTTGGATAGGCCAGGCCGATCCCCATCACTTGAGGACAGCCTGGACCTATCGGCACGCGACCCAAGGCAAGTGGCCTTGCCGCTACCATTTTCCTAAACCGGACGGCAGTGGCGGTGGGTCAAAAAACCACCTGATTTGAAATGATCGTTCTCATACCAAAGTAATTGGTCGATGCTTCAACCAATAGCCGTCAGGCACTCTCGTGCCGCGGCTGGTATCCGCCAGTGTCCGAAAGAGAGTTTCCTTATCCATTGCAACGCAATAGGCTGGGCGGAAGCGTTCAATCTTCCAGCCATCGGCCAACGGCCCGACGTCGACGACGTCAAAGCCAACATCATTGATGAATAAAGACGCCTGCTCCTTTGCAGTCTTGTCGTCCCCCGCGATCGGCAAAGCACGGCGTATCTGATGACCACGAGGACGTGGATCGCGATAGAGATCATCGACAGTGATTGCGTTAAATGCTTTGATAAGCTTTGCTCCGACGAAGTGTTTGGCCACCATTTCACTTGTGGTCGTTTCGCCCCGATCCAAAATCTCTATCTTCCCATCACGATGCGGAAAGTAGTTCAGCAGGTCGAGAACAATCTTGTTCTCAAATGGAGCCGGATCTATCGCGGAGAAGGCCCAAAGCGGGATAGCCAAAGCGACAATGTCGCCGAACTGCGCCGCTTGCAAAACCGTTCCGGTTCGGCACTTCAAAGCTTGACCGATAGAAACCAAACTTTCGGGACCTCTGGAATTGCTCAGCATGACATCGTGCCCGGCACGGTTAATGTGATAGGCAAGTGTCTGCGCCATGGCGCCGGCGCCAATGATTCCAATATTCATGGTGATCTCCAAAATATTCAGGAAGAGCCAGAGGTGCATTGAACGGCTGCAGGCTCCAGTCTTCGTAAACAACGTTAGGATTAGCATCAGCAGGTAAAGCAACAGCACCGATCAATCCCGGTACTGAAGCGATCGGTATAATGCGAAAGGCCTCATGACTGCCGTTCCAGCAGGAGACCGCATAGAGGGCCTTGCCCGGATCGGCTAAAACCGACGCACGAACGGATTTCGGATGACGCGAAAGACCACACCCGATGCATTTCAGAACAGCCTCTTTTTGGGTCCAGCCAGACAGGAAAGCCAATTGTGAATTTTCAGTTTGTTCAAACAGTTCAATTTCGTCCTTGCAAAAGGCATACTGGATCAAACTGGGAAAGATCGGCCTATCCTGACGCTCTATATCGACCCCAATGGCACTAGTGTCGGCTGTCACGCAGGCGATTAAAGAGCCTGAATGACTGATGTTGAAGGAAAAGCGTTCCTGAGCAGATGGCAGGTATGGTTTTCCTGCGGTCTGCTCAGTCAGAAATTCTCCCCAATAAAAGCGGCTTCCCAAACTGTGGCCGATGACGGTTCGCGTAAACAGTCTCTTCAACAGAAATCGTTGGCGATCGGCTACTGTCGAAAAACACCGGGACCTGTTCCAATCCTCCAACGGCAGGAGCGAGAGATTTGCTCCTGCCATCTGATCAATATTAGCGGTTGCAATTCTGAGGAGTGATCGCACGGCTTCTGTTGCCCATATTTTTCTCCGAGGATTGAAAATCCCGAAAATACGGGTTTCTTTCAGGCTACGCTTTTTTGCGCTGCGCAAGCGGAAGCGTACCTTTGCGTGATGAACGCAACCATGTTCCCGAGCGTGGCGAACGGAGACATTGTGATGGAGAGATCTCGCTCGCTCGCGATCTGGATCCTGCGCCCGAGGCTTTTCAGGATCTGCTGCTCAACATCTGCGATCACCGTGATCAAGCTCAAAGAATCCAGAGGCCCACCGTCCGTGTAAAGTGGCGCGCTGTCGCCCAGGGTGAAATCAACTGGCTGATCCAGATAAGGATTCTGACGCTTGATGGCTTCAATAACCATTGTGGAGAAGGTCGAATTCATTTCGTAAAACTCCTTGGTGAAAAAATAAGGAAATCAGTATCGGTTACGCTTCTTTGGCTTCTGTACTGGCAAGAAGATGACGGATTTCGACGAATTCACCCGACGTCAGCCTTGCGCTTAGATCCGAGTGGACAACACTGAAAATGTCCCGGGCGCGATCATCTGGTTTGACGACATAGCCCGGCACTGAGAAGCGCTGCTGCAGCGCCACATGCGCCGGAAATGCATCCGCGCGGTCACTAAACACTATACTGTGAGCGAGATTTGTATCGACATTGCATAATCCAAGAGGAAGGAAAAAGATATCCGGGTACTCTTGCGCATAGGTGCCAAGCAGTGCGAGCAGCGCCGCTTTTGACATGCTATAAGGCAGCATTCCCGCCCTGAAACGCTGTCCGGCGATGGAGGCTGACGCAATGAACGCGTCAGGGCGGACAGGCAGCGATAAGAACATGTCCACCAAAAGCTTGTTCGCCAAAGCATTGACCATGAGCGTGTGGCTTAGATCGGCAAGCTTGACATCGATGCCATGCCTTGGAGCGCCTCCGGATATGCCGGCGTTCAAGTATACAAGGTTGACGCCATCACGGGCTACGACCGCGAACTCATCCGAGAGAAGATTGGCAATCTCTAAGGGATTTCCCAAGTCGCAGGATTTGAAATGGAAGTTTTCATGACCCAGCAAACGATGGGGAACGCTTCGCGCCGTGCCGAAAACGTCCCAGCCTTTTTCCAGGTATAGCGCCGCAAGCGCCAAGCCGATGCCATCACTAACTCCCGTGATGAAGACGCGTCCCATTCGGCAGTCTCCCCCCCGCTTGGTTAAAATTTGCCGGCAGTGAAACCGCCATCAACGGAGAGAAGGCTACCCGTAACATAGGACGACTGATTACTCAGAAGCCAGAGGATCGATGCGGAGACCTCTTCGGGGGCAGCAAATCGCTTCATGGCTGTAGACTGGATTTTTTCTTCTGTTGAAGCAGGGTTCGCACGCAAACGTTCTTCGGTATTCATGCCACCGAGTGTCGGCCCGGGACAAACAGCGTTGATGCGGACAACATGTCCTGTTTCCGGTTTTGCACATTCTATGGCGGCTACTTGGGTGAGCATGTTGAGCGCTGCCTTGCTGGTCGAATAGGCGCTCTGCCGCGGTTGTCCCAGAATTCCCCCGCAGGAGGAAACGTTGACAATCGATCCCCCTTCATGACGCGATAGCAGCGGGATTTCTCTGGACATCAACAGAAGCGGGCCAACAAGATTGATGTCCAGAACGCGCTTCCATTCCGCCAGATCCAATTCCCGGACAGACGCTCGCTTGGTCGTCACGCCGGCATTGTTGACGGCTCCATCCAACCTGCCATGCTGCTGTTCGATCAGTTGGAAAAGCGCCGACACCGCCTTCTCGTCCGTCACATCGGCCTGAACATACCGGGAATTTGCACCAAGTTGACGTTCAGCTTCTTCGCCATCGGAAGCATTGCGACCGGTGACATAACAAAAGGCGCCCCTGTCGATCAGCGATCTGCTCACCGTCAGGCCTATGCCGCGTGTCCCGCCAGCCACGAGAATGATCTTGCCCTCAAAGTCGCTCATTGTAATTCCTCATATTTCTTTTGAATAAATGCAGGTCGTAAAAATCGTTCGTTGACGCAGCAGTAGACCCGATCTGCGGACGGTTCTTTCTTGTCGCGGAGACAATAGGAGTCCCAACGACATCGCACGACAGCATCCGCCATGCCGTTGCGCTCCTTCAGCACGAGATATGGATCTGCAATTAGCGCGCGGCCGAACCCGATAAAATCTGCGTCGCCGCTGTCGATGATGCGGTCTGCCATTTCGAGCCGGTCCATGTTCGCGGCAAAGCCGACGGGCAGCCCGCTTTGCGATTTCAGGAAATGTGCTGCGTTGCGCGTGACTGTTAGGGTGTGATCAGGACTGCCGAGAAATTTTGAAAATGTCTCCGCTACACCCGTCGCACAGGTTAATGCATCCGCGCCAGCCAACTTCAGCCCGGCCGAAACCTCTCCTAACTGATGGAACTGAATACCCTCTTCGCCGAGGCCATCATCAATCTGCAGCCTTACGAAAATGAGGATTTCTTGCCCAACCTGAAGTCGGAGCCGGCGAAGCAATTCGAAAAGAATTTCAGCTCTCTTCAATGGCGTGCCCCCCCAGCGATCTCTTCGCCGGTTGGTTCGGGGCGAAAGGAAGCTGCTGAGCAGATATCCGTTGGCCGCATGAACTTGCAATGCATTGGCGCCGATCCGCTGTGCAAGAACGGCCGCCTGCGCGAACTGGCAAATGTAGTTCTCTATCTGCTCTTCCGAAACGGCAGTCACATCGCCTTTTATCGCGAATTGCTGCGCTTGATGATCAATGGCTGTACTCTGCGCTACACCATAGTGCTGCAACTGCGCGGCAAGCAAAAAGCCTTTGGTTTCCGAGGATGCGAAGACCGGACGCAAATGTTCAGCATGCGAGGGCGACACCAGCATCAGACTTTTGTCGGTATACTGGGAAGCCGGATCGACGGAAGCGTTGCCAAGAAAGCCGAAGCCACAACCCCCATCCATGAGAGCTTCATATATCTCGAAAAATTCCGGCAGTGGCTGTCCCTGACTGTCGCAAAGATCAAAGCCGACAGAGGAAAAGTACAGCCTGTTGGATGCGACCCGACCGCGTCCAAAGTCCATTGATGCGAAGCTTGTCGAGAAAGAATTCACCGGAGCCCGCCTCGCCCATCGCATGAAGTGATCTTCTGCGCCACGAAGCCGCGCTTGATGATCTCCTTCAATGTTTCGAGCTCGTTGTAGCTCACATCGGCAAATGTCCATCGCATGGTCGTGTCACTGCCTTCGACAGGCACCGCCTTTGCGCTGAAGCACAGAGTTCTGTCGAAGATAATGGCTATTCTCGCGACGCTACCGTCGAAAGCAGAAGGACAGGTCGTCTTACAGCCATCCTTCCCGACCTCCAGAAGAGAGACCACGGACTGCGACATATCGGCTGCGGTCACAACCGTCACGACCGGTGCCACCGGCAGAGGGGCAAAGTTATCTTGATCAAGCAGATTGACGTTGCGCGCTCGCTGGAAGCGATCGAGTGCTATGACCGGTGCCCAGGATGCTATTTCCGCGATCAACCGGCCCCGCTGGAAAAAGGAAGTCAGATAATGGACTTTGCGAGGGGCAGGATCGTCACCTTCGGTCAAATCATCGACGACGATCTCGATGGGATACATGAGTTCCGCATAGGCATGGAACTTCGCCTGTAACTCGCTGAGACTGACAGTCACGTTGCCCAGAGCGTGCTTCGAATAGGTGTAGAGCTGATAATAGATCGACTGTCGGGCTGCCTCGAGCAACATGATGCCGGGAACATGTTCGTGCGGCTTTTTATAAAAGAAATAGTGGTCGGCCGTGTTCACGAATTGCAAGCTGGTCGAGGGCCTTCGGATCTCGTAGCGATCAAGAAACCCGGCAATCGCCTGCCCAGCATCAGAGGGGGCAAAGCAATGCGACAGGTGCTCATCTAAAATCTGATAAGGAACACCTCGGCGTCGCGCATTAGGGGAGACTGAAAGCTGCGCCAGAAATTCGGAACCGGCCGCATTTGCGCCATCCGGAAATGTCATGACGTGATCGCCGTCAGCATTCAGATCGTAGAGTGTGGAGATTTCGTCGTCTGAAGTACGCCCTGCAGATAGAAAGGCGGGAACAGCTGGTCGTGGATTTGCCAGCAGCACGTCGTCAGTCGAGCTTTTATGCAGGAGTTTGGGCTGGATGGGAACAAACTGGTTCATGGTGAGATCCTATATGGCCAGCTCAACGCGATATTCTGTGAGCCATCGATTGAGCCAAAGTGCCATTTCCAGGCTGCCCCGGTTGTAGGGCTGGCTCGTTTCACTCACTTCGGAAGCCAGAAGTGCTTTTGCTTTATAGCAATCGATCAGGTTTCGGACGGGAGCGTTTCCGTCTGACAAAACCTCGGCAAGTTCCTTACGCAGACCGTTTTCGTAGGCTCTGTCTTGCGTTGCTGGATAGGGTGTCTTGATACGATCCGCGATGCTGCCTGGCAAATACGGCCTCGTTGCCGCTCTGAGCAGGCTTTTCTCGCGCCCATCAAAGGTTTTCATCTGCCAGGGAACGTTGAACACATAGTCCACAAGTCGATGGTCGCAGAACGGCACGCGCACCTCGACACCGACTGCCATGCTCATACGGTCGTTGCGATCAAGAAGAGTTTGCAGAAACCGTGTCAGCGCAAGATAAGAAACCCTGCGCATCGAGCGATCGACATCCGACTCGCCTTCGAGGACAGGGACCTCACTCAGAGCCTCCTGAAAGCGTTCTGCACGGTAGGTGTCACGATCGAGCGTATTGAGCAGGTCCTGGGAGAGCAGTTGCACGCCGCCAAAATAGCGAGAAGAGCCGGCAGTCAGCCATGGAAATGTCTTTCCGTGAATGGCAGCCGGATTACGGAACCATTGATATCCACCAAAGACTTCATCCGCCGCCTCGCCAGAAAGGGCCACCACGGAATGCTTGGAAAGCTCTCTGAACAGCAGATAGAGAGATGGCCACATGTCCCCCCAATAGGCGGGAGGCGCGTCAACAGCGTGGAGCACGTTTCGCCGCACGGTCTCATCGAGCATCTCATCACTATCGAGCAGCAATTCCGTATGCCGTGTTGCGGCATGGGTGGCCAGTTCGCGGGCGAATGGAGCATCTGCCGCTCCACGCACACCATCAGCGCTGAAATTTGAAAGATTGTGGCGAAAGTCCACGGAGAAGGAGGCTAGTTGCTGCCTGCCAAGCACATTGGCGGCCAGTGCCGTCACCGCAGACGAATCGAGGCCGCCTGACAAAAGGGTACAGATAGGCACGTCTGAAACGAGTTGGCGCCGTACGGTATCCGAGAGCAGACTTCTTACGGTATCGATTGTCCTCTCGAGATCGTCCGTGTGATGCGTGGCCTGTAACTGCCAATAAATGTCTTTCCGGAAGCCGTTGCGGTCGAAGACTGCCCGACCGCCCGGCCGCAATTCGAACATTCCGACGTAAGGCGTCATTTCCGGCGTCTTCGTCATGTCGAGAATTTCGCACAGCCCGTTTCGCGACACGCGTGGACTGACCAGGGGATGCTGGAATAGTGCTTTTGGTTCTGATCCGAAAACGACGCCTGTGCTGGTCGGATAATAGAACAGAGGCTTTACGCCCAGCCTGTCCCGCAGAAGGAGCAACGTCTGGCGCCGGGGCTCCCATATTGCAATCGCAAACATGCCGTTGAGATGCTCAACGACATCTTGCCCCCAATGGAGGAAACCTTTCAGGATGACTTCGGTGTCGCTGTTGGTTTCGAAATGATAGCCGAACGTTTGCAGCTCAGCCCGGAGTTCCTGCCAATTGAATATTTCGCCACAGAAGGAAATGACAGCACGACAGCCATCCGCATCAACCGACTGCATCGGTTGCGCGCCGTGCTCGATATCAATGATCGCCAAGCGTCTGTGGCCTATCGCTGCGATGGAGTCGGACCAGGCGCCTTCTCCGTCCGGGCCTCGGCGATAAATAGAATCTGTCATAGCCTTGAGAATTCGCGGATGATCCGCAGAATGACCGCTAAAGTCAATCCAGCCTGCAATCCCACACATTGAATATCCTATTGATAAATCCGGTTTTTAAGAAATTCTCAAAATGTTTTGTCTTCGACGTCTATTGGCTGAATAAATCTTGTTTTTGATAGATCGAGGTGAAGTGCATTCCATGCCAGCCCAACCCCGAAGCCGCATAGAATAGTGTTAGCTTTGCCTAAGCCTGTTCCGGTCTCTGTTCGGCAAAGGACGAGTGGAATGGAGGTTGAATTGGTGTTGCCGACTCCATCAACATCGATCGGCATCGCAGAGGCATCAACGCCAATGTTTCGTCGCAAATAGTTCAGGACAAATTCGTTCGGCTGATGCATGGCAAAAAGATCAATGTCTGACGCCTTAAGGTGAAGTGAATTCAAAAGGCACATCAGGGCATCAGGCACCCTGCTCATCACGAAACCCATGACGGCCGCGCCATCCATTTTAAGGCAGGCAACCGTGGCTGCCGAAGCAGAGGTCTTGTCGTAACTCAGGTCGACACCAAGCAATTTGCGTCCGGTCCCATCAGCGCCGGTCACGAAATCGAGTTTGTCTTCACCTTTGCAAATCAGAGTGGCCGACGCCGCATCGCCAAACAACATGCGAACCTGATAATCTTCATTTGCCGTGAGGCGTGTGTTCCGGTCGCCGGTGCAAAGAAGAACTTTGTCGCAGGCGCCCGATGCGATCAGCGATGCCGCCTGTATCAGACCACACACATAGCCCGCACAGCCCGCATTGATGTCACAGACAAACGCGTCTTTAGCCAGATCCAATGCTTCATGCACCGCATAGGCAACACCCGGACTCCAATCGTCCGGGGTTTGGGTGACAACGATCAAGCCATCGACTTGCCCGAGGTCGAGTTGAGTGTTGTGAGCGAGGTGGTTCACCGCAGCGACAATGAGTTGAGACGTGCTTATCTGCTGTGCAACACGAATTGAACGGATCCCTGTGCCCCTAACAATCCGGGCAACCTCCTTCTCTCCATAGAGTGAGGAGAAGAAGTCCGTATCCAGGGTTGTCGTCGGAAGTGCAGCGGTGATTGCCTTTATGGCAATGCCTGAAATACTTCGGTTACGCATCTGACTGGCCGAAGCTCACTGACGAAGTATTTTCAGAAAGTCTTCAACGGTCTCAAGGTTGGCCAGATCCTTGATCGTCAATTGCCGGCCGGTATGCTCGATGGCAAATGCGACAGCGGACAGCACAGCGAAAGAATCCCATTTCTCATTCCCGCAAAGCGGTGTCGTTGCACTGATTTCGTCAGCGCTGACGTCCAGGATTCTTGCCATAGCCGGAGAAAGAGTTTCGATGGTTATTTGCATATAAAAATCCTTTACAGTTCAATGCCTTCGTACAACGAGATCAACTTTGCACAGCAGAGGTTTCGCGATGTTTTGTGAAGGTGATGCGGGATATAGCCGCGAGAAGAAGGGGCGCCAAAGCACCGTATGTAAGCACCCAGACAAAACCGCCAGCAAGTGCAGCGCGGGCTTCCTCAGGGTTCACTCCATAAGGCTCCACCGCAGCGAGATTGCCGGCAGCCAGCGCATTGGCCAAGGATGTCAAGTCGTCTGCGGATACAGTGGCGGTCACATAAACCTGCAGGTTGAGGGATACGCCCTTGACCAGGATGAACCCCATCACGGCGATGTTAAGAGCAAGTGAAATCATACGGGCGCTGAACTCCATACCTGATGCCATGCCGGCGCGTTCTGGTGGCATGGACCCGCTTGCCGTGTTGGTAACTGGTGTGTTGGTCAATCCAAGCCCTATGCCTGCCAACAGGAAACCAGGAAGGAGCGATAGCCAGCTGGCTTGATCGGTTCCGATGACCAGACGCATGCAGATGAAACCGATACCGATTGCAGACAATCCCAGGGGAATGACAAATCCTGGGCCGCGCTTCATCAGAAGTCGTTCCGCCAGCGGGGGGACGATAATCGTTGGCAGCGTATAGGCAAGCACCGTAAGACCTGCCGCAAAGCTGTCATAGCCCAAGACCGCCTGCAGATAGATCGGCAGATAGATGACAAAGGGCCAAAAGCTGAAATTCATGCCGCTTGCCCCCATCAGAGCGCCAGAAAAATTCCTAACGCGGAATGCCTGGAAGTCGAACATGGGGCGGGCAACCCTTGTTTCGACAACAGCAAAGACGGCGAACATGATAATGCTGATCGCGATGATGACCAGATTGGGCTTGCTGAGAAGATCAGTGCCCTGTCCTTGCGTAATCAGATAAACCAGCCCGAAAACGCCGATTGACAGAGTTGCCATGCCCAGGAAATCGATCCTGCCGGCATTCGGATCTACGGATTCCTGAACACCGCTACGTGCCAGAAGAATTGTCAAAGCGGCAATGGCGACATGGATCAGGAAGACCCAGTGCCAGCTCGTAAGCTCAACAAGCGCACCGCCTATGATGGGTCCAAAACCCAATCCGAGACCAAAAATTATGCCCCACCAGGCGAATGCAACTCCCCTTTCGGGTCCATTCTGAAATTGATGCGAAAGGATGGCAACCTGACAGGCCAGCATCGCCGCCGCACTCAATCCCTGCAGGAAGCGTGCAGCGATCAGGAGAGGCGCGCTTGTTGCAATGCCGCACAGCAGCGATGCCAGACCAAAGACGAAAATGCCAATCAGGAACATGCGTTTGCGGCCGAACTGGTCAGCCAATGCTCCCATCGCGACAAGGACCGAGCACATCGCGATCGTGTAGGCGTTCATAATCCACTGAAGTTGCTTGAAATTCGCGGGCAGTACCTTCTCAAGCACCGGCAGGATGGATGGAATGCTTGTGATTTCCAATCCTAGCATGACCGCTGAAAGACATACCGCCACCAGAGCGATTTTATTGCGCGCAGATATATTTGGCACGTTAACTTCCTATTTTATAAAATCTATTTGTATTAATTAAATGCATTTCGCATATCATTTTATTAATACAATTTAATCTGATTTATATCTACCGATATACATTTGTATGCATCGCAACAAAATGATATGGATGTATATTACTGTGACAACAAATCGAGATAGCCGATGAGCATTTTGGATGTGGAAGCCGTTCGGGCCTTTGTAACCATCTCGGAACTGAAGAGCTTTACTAGGGCGGCCGAGGCTTTGGGTACAAGCCAGGGAACTTTGAGCGTCAAGGTTCGCCGATTGGAAGATCGATTGGGTCAGCGTCTTCTTGAGCGTACGCCGAGAATGGTACGTCTTTCCTCCCAGGGTGAAATGTTCATCGAACCGGCCAAGGATTTTCTGGCCGCGCATGAACGCGCATTGTCGAACCTGGCTGTGCATCGAAGGCAGTTCCGATTAGGGATTGCCTGCCATGTAATGGGGCCTGAAGTTCCGGTTCTTTTGGGGCGGTTGAAGGAACTGGACCCCGCCATCACGATGGAAGTCAGACTCGATAGCTCGCGGCTGCTCCTGGACGCGTTCATGGATGGCACGCTGGATGCCGTTATCATCCGCAGCGATGAGGACAGGCGGGATGGCACACTTCTATGCCCTGAGCCCGTAGGATGGTTCGCTTCTGCACATTACGAGCATCGAAAAGGTCGACCGATCAGGGTCGTTAATCTTAGTCCACATTGCAGCGTATCCAACCTTGCTGCACAAATCCTGACCGATGCAGGAATTCCGTGGATTGAGGCTTTCTCTGGAGGAGGCGTAAGCGCGATCATCGCCGCAGTGTCTGCGGGGCTTGGCATAGCGGCGCTCCCGAGACGTCTGGCTCCGCCGGAATTTCAGGATGTGGGCGAAAAGTTTGGTCTACCGCCCCTTCCCTCTTCATCCATCGTGCTGCACTCCTCACTGACAGATGCAAAGTCCAAGGAAACCTTGCGGGCCATTGCAAGCGCCTTTCGTTGAAAAGGGAGAAAAGGGAGCCTGTCGCAATTATCTCGGTTAACGGCCTGTTGAACATCAGGGAGAAATTGCTGCTACCCGGGGTTCGATCTGATTGGATCAATTCGGTTGGCCCAAACCGGTTCGTTCCACTTGGGACGAAGGGCGCGTGGCGAAGCTTATCGCATACACGGCCAAGCCCTTCGGCAAAATCCCCGATCCTGACGAAAATCCCTTGCCGCAGAATGATTCAATCAGGTCGAACTCCGCTCTAAAAGCGCAAAGCGTTTCTCGCTGCCGCTGCCACAATGCAAACCGCATAGGCCGATAAATCCACTTCACATCGACCAAAGGATTGATAGCGGTGCTGCCTGCAGGCGTTCTGCGAACGGCGTGATGCGGTCATGATCATGCAAGACAAGTCCACGTATGAATCGATCACCCACCGCGGCCTGTAGCTGGCGCAACCCGCGAAAATCGTCGGTCTTGACGGTCGCAGACGCCTTCACTTCAATACCGATGATCCGACCACGCCGATCTTCAATTACGACATCGACCTCATCCAGATCCTTCGTTCTGTAGTGCGAAAAAGATACGCGTCTCTCAGACCAGGACGCCAGCTTCATCAGTTCGGAGACGACAAAACTCTCCAGCAGCGCGCCAAATCGGGTCTTGTCATCGTATAGCCTGACGAGTTCGTCTTCGCGCAATGCCGCCAGAAGTCCTGTATCGATGAAATGGAGCTTTGGCGTCTTGACAAGTCGGCTGAGCCGGTTGTTCGACCATGGCACAAGAGTTTTGATAAGGAATAGCCGCTCCAGGATTGCTATGTATTTCTGAGCGGTGACCCCGGATAATCCCAAGGCAGAACCGAAGCTGCTATTGTTGATCAGCTGCCCGGCATGTTCCGCGAGGACGTTCAGGAGGCGCGGCAACCGATCGAGCTGATCGATGTTGGCAATGTCGCGCACGTCGCGGTCCAGAATCAGACTGACATAGTCTTCCAGCCATGAGACGCGCCGGGCCGCCGTGGTTCGCCTCAAGGCTTCAGGATAGCCGCCAGCCAGAACCATGTTCATCATGTCCTTGCCCAGAACAACCTCACCTTCGATCGCGGGCTCCTCCCCTGCGAAAAGTCGATCAAGCATGAGGCCGGGACTTGACCGGATTTCGGCCTGCGCGAAGGGAAGAAGCGGAACGACTGCCATTCGGCCTGCGAGCGAGTCAGCAATCGCCGGAATGGTCGCGAGATTGGCGGAGCCCGTGAGCAGAAACCGCCCCGGCTCCTGATCGTCATCCACGCTTGCCTTGATCGCAAGTATCAGATCAGGGGCTCGTTGGACCTCGTCGATAACCGCTCGCTTAATCCCCCGTATAAACCCTGTGGGATCGGCTTTAGCGGCGTTTAAAGTACCCGCATCATCCAATGTGATATATGGTCGATTCCTGTCCGAGAACATGCGCGCGAGGGTCGTCTTGCCCGATTGTCGTGGCCCAGATATCAATACTACACGGGTGTCAGTGAGAGCTGCCTCTATAAGAGGTAGGACTTTACGGTCGACAAGGGATTTCGAATTTGACTTTTCAGGCATGCGACCATTCTTAACTTAATAAGCGTCCATTTTAAAGTACAAATCCGTCCGTTTTTAAACAATACAGGCGTGCCCCGGCTTTGCTGCTCGCCTTCTGAATATCGATGACCGACGTTCCCTCAGTCCACCAGCCGTTTCCAGCCGCTACGATGGCGTCGGTGTGGTAAAATGCCGATTGCAGGATCGGCAAAACAAGGAGCTGCTCGTAGCAGGTCAGCAGCACGACTTTTGCAGTGCCAACGCCGACAACGGGGTTTGCAAAGAAATGCGCCCATGCGCCGCCTTCATAATCCTTGACACGACCAGCCCAGCCTCTCCACCACAGCTGCCACATCGATCCGGGGACCGGCATGCGTGACGATGATGATCACACCACCTAGGCGATACTTCATCGCTTCGATCCTCGTTTCACTCCGCTCGGATTTTGCTCCAGCAGAAAGTGAAGCAATCGCCGCAGGATCTTTGGCTTGGCCCCCAAATTCCGCATGACATCCTGATTGACTGCGAACGACAGCACAAAGCGAGCGTCATAATTGGGTCTGATGGTCCGGAAAAAGTCACGATCCGGAGCAGATATGAGCCACATCAAGACCCTTGACCACAACCCCACCTTTGAACCCACCCTTGCCTTCCCTGCACCCGAACGATTGATTTCAGGCACGCCTGAGTTCTCGACCTGGGCAATGGACGAATCCCGGGATGGCAAAATCAAGTCGGGCGTCTGGCAGGCAACACCGGGCCTTACCCATTCCATCAAGGGCGAGACCTTCGAATTTTGCCATATCATTGAGGGCGTGGTGGAGATCACCGAGACCGGCCAAGAGCCAATTACCTATAGGGCCGGGGACAGCTTCGTCATGAAACCTGGTTTCGTCGGGACATGGCGGACCATCGAGACCGTGCGCAAGATCTACGTAGTGTGCTACTGATGCCCGCCACTGGCGTCCTTCAGGCCGCCAGTCCTCGCGCCAGTCGCTGCAGCATGGTCATGCAGGCAGCAAGCTCGTCTCTTAGGATGTATTCGTCCGGGCGATGCGCTCGTGTGATTGAACCAGGGCCGCAGACAATCGAGGGGATGCCAGCCTCCTGGAAAAGCCCGGCTTCCGTCCCATAGCTGACCGATGGGATCGCCAGACCGCCCGACAACCGTTCTACGATGTCTACGAAGGCAGCGTCCTGCGTGGGAGCGAGAGCGGGATAGCTCGAAAGCTCCGTCCAGGTAGCTGAAATCTTCCGCCCTGCCGCCTCGGCAGAACCAAGCAGCAAGTGCAACTTTTCGAGAACTTTGGCGCTCACATCCTGTGGGGCCACACCCGGAACCGAGCGTACCTCAAAAGCGAGTCGGCACAGATCAGGAATGATGTTGACCGCGCTCCCTCCCAACACAATGCCAGCCACAATTGTCGAAGACGGCGGGGAGAAGCGCGTGTCGAAGGGCCCTTCTGCTTCCATGCGCGCCAAAAGATCACGAATGAACAGGATGAGTTCTGCCGCTGGATAAAGAGCGTTTTCTCCTAGCGCCGGCTGAGAGCTGTGTGCCGCCTTTCCGGTGAAGGTGATCTCTATCGCCTGCTTTCCCTTGTGAGAGAGGACCGGCCGCATGTCGGTGGGCTCGCCGACAATGCAACCTTTCGGCGGTGCGCAGAGATCCGGCAGTCTGGCGATCATGTGCGGTACGCCCCGGCAGCCGATCTCCTCGTCATAGGAAAAGGCGAGATGCACGGGACGTTTAAGCCCTGCCGCCTGAAATAGGGGAACGGCTGCCAGCATGCAGGCAAGAAACCCCTTCATATCGGTGGTGCCCCGCCCTGTCAGCCTCCCGTCACGATCTGTCAGGCGAAAGGGATCGGCAGACCATTTCTGTCCCTCAACCGAGACGACATCCATATGGCCCGAGAGAACATAACCGGGCACGTCTTTCGGGCCGATGGTGGCAAACAGATTGACCCGATCGCCATCCGGTCCGGGCAGCACCGTACACTCTACCCCGTGGGAGGCGAGATAGCTGCGCACATACTGAGCAATCGCATCATTTGCCGCACCCGGTAGTACCGGGAAGGCCACAAGATCCGCCAGCAGCATTTCGACCGAAAAAGCTGGATCAGAAAAACCCATTCAAAAAGTCTCCATGCCGAGCACGTCTCTGCCGACCATCATCTGCGCTTTGCTGCACAGTTCATGCCGAAGAAGTGCCTTGCAGCAGGATATACTGCGGCAAAGCTGCCCTATCCTTCATGATCAGGCTTCGCCAGCCCACAAGCAGCCGCACAGAATTGCGTCGCCGCCCTTGTGAACAGAGCAATACGCCGCCCGGTCATGACAATTGGCGGATGCTTGCGGGGACCAGCCGATAGGATCGGCGGAGATTTACCGGAGCCCAAAAATGTCCATCTCCTTCGATCCCGACTCAGTTTCCTTCCGGTCCGGCCATTTCATCGGCGGCAGCTTCGTGGAAGATGTGCCGGTCTTGGCCATGCACCGCCCGTCGGATGGTATGGAATTCGCCGCTTGCCCGGTCGCCGATGCGACCCGTGTGGATCAGGCAGTCACTACCGCCCGCAAGGCGCAGAAGGAGACCGGCTGGGGCACCTGCCGCCCGCGAGAACGCACCAATGCGCTGCTCCGCTGGGCGGATCTGATCGAACGGCATGCAGAAGAACTTGCGCAACTGGAAGCCGTACCCTCGACGCGCCTGATCAACCAGTTGATTGCCGGCGACATTGCCGTGACAGCCGAACAGATCCGCTTCTTTGCAGAACTTGCCGACAAGGAAGGCGGGAATGTGGTGCCGACTGCCGGCAACCAGTTCGGCATGATCGTGACGGAGCCCTATGGCGTCGTCGGTGCCATTACGCCGTGGAACTTTCCCCTTTCCATGGCCGGGTGGAAGATGGCACCCGCCCTCGCAGCTGGAAATGCGGTGGTTTTGAAACCCTCTGAAATGACGCCATTCGCCACCCTGCGTATGGCCGCGCTATCAGTCGAGGCGGGCATTCCCGCCGGGCTCGTTAACGTGGTCCTGGGAGATGGCCCAGTTACAGGCAATGCGTTGACCGGCCACCCCGATGTCGCCAAGGTCAGCTTCACCGGTTCTACGGCAGCGGGCGCAGCCATCATGGCAAATATCGCACGCACCGGCATCAAGCCAATGACGCTGGAGCTTGGAGGCAAGAGCCCGCAGCTCGTCTTTGCCGACGCGGACATCGCGCTTGCTGCGGATTGTATCGCCCGCTCCATCCTCTTCAACGGTGGGCAGGCCTGTGTGGCCGGGAGCCGTGTCATTGCCCATAGCAGCATCGCAAATGAGTTGGCAGAGCGGCTGACCTCGCTAATGAGTGGTCCGCAGCCCGGCCCTGGCTGGGACGAGACCACCGACTATTCACCGTGCATCTCTGCCCGGCAGCGTGCCCGTGTCCACAGCCTTGTGCAGGCTGCGATCAGTGAGGGCGCAGAGGTGCTGACCGGCGCACGCGAGATAGATCATCCAGGCTATTTCTACCAGCCGACGCTACTCACCAATGTGGCCCAGGACAACACCGCTGTGCGCGAGGAAGTGTTCGGCCCAGTGCTGACTTTGCAGACCTTCGAGACGGATGAAGAAGCCTTCTCGCTGGCCGAGCATCTCACCTATGGCCTCGCTGCCGGGATCTATACACGCGACCTCTCCCGGGCTCTGAAGAGCCTTCACCGCATCGAGGCAGGCACCATCTGGATCAACCGCTATGGGCGCTCGCGCGATCACATCCTGCCGACGGGAGGCTACAAGTCGTCCGGCATCGGTAAAGATCTAGGGCGGGACGCCTACCACGCCAATCGCCGCTCAAAGAGCGTGCTCATCGGCCTGTGAGGGAACATGACCACCTATCGTATTGCAGTTATCCCCGGCGACGGCATTGGTATTCCGGTCACAGAAGCCGCGCTTGTCGTTGCCGCAAAGGCCCTGCCGGGCAGACTGGAAGCCGTCACCTTCCCCTGGTCCTGCGATTTCTATCTGCAGACCGGGCAGATGATGCCGCAGGATGGCATCGACACTCTGCGCAGCTTTGACGCCATTTGTCTGGGCGCCGTCGGCTGGCCCGAAAAGGTGCCGGATTCGGTCTCCCTGCATGGCCTGCTGCTGCCGATCCGAAAGGCCTTCGTGCAATATGCCAACATCCGTCCGCACCGGCTTCTGCCCGGTGTTGAAGGCCCGCTACGCAAGGGCGGCTTTGACATTCTCTGCATCCGCGAGAATACGGAAGGCGAGTATTCGGGGGCAGGCGGGCGCGTGCATCAGGGCACGAAGGACGAGGTGGCCGTCGAAACCGCTGTCTTCACCCGCGCTGGCGTCGAACGTATCCTGCGTTTCGGCTTCGAGCAGGCCCGCAAGCGCAGCGGCAGACTGGCTTCTGTCACCAAATCCAATGCGCAGAAATACTCCATGGTCTTCTGGGACGAGGTGACGAAGGAGTTGGCCGCCGAATATCCGGACGTTGCCATCAGCCACTATCACATCGATGCCATTGCCGCCCGTATGGTGATGGCGCCGGAAAGCCTAGACGTGGTGGTCGCCTCCAATCTCTTCGGCGACATCCTGACCGACCTGGGAGCAGCCATCCAGGGCGGTCTAGGCTTTGCCGCCTCCGCCAACATCAACCCGGACCGCTCCGCCCCCTCCATGTTCGAACCGGTTCATGGCTCCGCGCCTGATATCGCGCATCTGGGCATCGCCAACCCGCTGGCAGCCATCTGGTCTGTCGCCATGATGCTGGAACATCTGGGCGAAGTAGAAGCGGCGGCCCGCATCATGACCGCCATGGAAACGGTAACCGCCCAAGGCATCGGTACCGTGCCGGGGCAGAACAAGACGGATGAGATTACCCAGGCCGTCATCTCGGCACTGGATTGAGGACAAGATAATGACGAATGCAATCTCTGACCTTCTGGCCGGCCTCAAGGATTCGGACCTGTTCCGCCAACAGAGCGTGATCGGCGGCGTCTGGTGTGACGCTTCGACTGGCAAAACCATCGAGGTCACCGATCCTGCCACCAGCCAGACCATCGGCATGGTCCCGGATATGTCAGCTGAAGACACCCGCCGCGCAATAGAAGCCGCAGAGGCTGCATTCCGCAGCTGGCGCCAGGTGCCGAATGCCGAACGGGCAGCTAAGCTTGAGCGCTGGTTCACCATGATGGAGACGCATACGGAGGATCTTGCGCTCATCCTGACGCTGGAGCAGGGCAAGCCGCTGACCGAGGCACGTGGCGAAATCATCTACGGCGCATCCTTCGTGAAATGGTTTGCCGAGGAAGCACGACGCATAGAGGGCGGTATCATCCCCTCGCCGAGCACTGATCGAAAGATCCTGGCCCTCAAGGAGCCGGTGGGAGTTTCGGCGATCATCACGCCATGGAATTTCCCCAATGCAATGATCACCCGCAAAGTGGCTCCAGCACTGGCCGCAGGCTGCACCGTGGTGATCAAGCCATCCGACTTCACCCCCTATTCGGCGCTGGCGCTCGCGGTGCTGGCCGAGCGCGCTGGCATTCCGGCGGGCGTCATCAACATTGTCACTGGCTTGCCAGCTGAGATCGGAGCCGAACTCACCGCCAACCCGATCGTGCGTAAGCTGTCCTTTACAGGTTCCACACGCGTCGGCTCCTTGCTGATGGCGCAGTGCGCTCCGACGGTGAAGCGCCTCAGCCTAGAACTGGGCGGAAACGCGCCTTTCATTGTCTTCGACGACGCGGATCTGGATGCTGCCGTTGAAGGCGCCATTGCCTCGAAGTTCCGAAATGGCGGCCAGACTTGCGTCTGCTCCAATCGTATTCTCGTACAGTCGGGTATCTATGACGCCTTTGCCGCGAAGCTATCTGAGCGGGTCTCCGCGATGAAAGTTGGCTCCGGTCTGGAGAGTGGAGTGGTCATCGGGCCGATGATCAACAGCGCGGCAGTGGAGAAGATCAACCGCCACGTGACGGATGCGCTCGCCAAGGGTGCGACAATCGCGGCCAGCGCCGAGACACCTGAAGGGAGCCGGTTTGCCGCTCCGCTGGTGCTCACCGGTTGCACCACGGAGATGCAGCTGGCATCCGAGGAAACCTTTGGCCCCGTAGCCCCCCTCTTCCGCTTCGAGACGGAGGAGGAAGCGGTGAATATCGCCAACGACACCCCCTTCGGCCTTGCCGCCTATTTCTATACTCGCGACATGGCTCGCGCCTGGCGTGTAGGCGAAGCCTTGGAATCGGGTATGGTCGGTCTCAATACCGGTGCCATTTCCATGGCCGTTTCCCCTTTTGGCGGTGTTAAGCAATCCGGCCTTGGCCGCGAGGGCGCACGAGAAGGGATCGAAGAATATCTGGAAACCAAGGCCTTCCACATCGGTGGCCTTTGAAACGAATGGGCGGGTTCGCTGCCCGCCCAATTTCCATACCTGATTTGATCGGGGCTGTTTATCCGATCCGATCCTTGAACTTGTAGTAGGCGCCAACCAGCGGCAGGAACCACGGCTGGCCAAGATGGCCGGGGATAGCGGGCCAGGGGAGATCGGCCCAGGGATTGCTCCGAGTGAGGCCGAGCAGCTGATCGGCAAGGATTTCGCCCATATGGGTGGCGATTTGTGCTCCGTGGCCGGAATAGCCCATGGCGAAATGCACGCCGTCCGCTTCACCTGCGCGCGGGAAACGGTCTTTTGTCATATCGACCAGACCACCCCAGCAATAGTCTACTGCGATATCCCCCAGCTGAGGAAAGATGCCCTTGAGTGCATCCTTGAGGATGCGGCTGCTCTTTTCGTCCGAGGTCTGGTTCGAGGTCGCGGCAAACCGCGCACGACCGCCAAAGATCAGGCGGTTGTCGGGTGCCAGGCGGAAGTAATTGCCTACATTCAGCGATGTAACACAGGTGCGGTTGCCCGGCATGACCGACTGCACTTCCGTATCCGTCAGAGGACGGGTAGCGAGCAGGAAGCTGCCGACGGGCACGATGCGGCGACGGAAGAAGCTAAACGTCTTGGGCGTATATGCACCGGTCGCCAGCACCACCTTCCTCGCCTGCACGATGCCCTTAGGCGTTTCCAACTCATGCCCAGCGGCCATCTGGCGCCGACCGGTCACGGGCGTTTTCTCATGGATGTGGGCTCCGTGCCGGGCTGCCGCTTCCGCCAGTGCCACAACGAAACGGCCCATATGCATCATCGCGCTCTTCTTTTGCAGCATGGCGCCGTGGAAGATGTCGGAACCGATTTCCCCGGCAAGCTCTGCTCTCGTGAGCATTGCGGTGTCGGGATCGACCGTGCGGTTGATCGCGTCGAGATTGCGGGCAAGGCCCTCGTAGTGCTGCTGCTTGGAGGCCAGCTTCAGCTTACCGGCCCGGCGAAAACTACAATCGATCCCCTCCTCCGCAATGATCCGCTCTATGGTGTCGATACCGTCATCGAAAGCCTTGTACATGGCCTTGGCCGTCTCCACCCCATAGGTAGCGATGGCACCGGTGAAGCTGTGGGCTACGCCGTTATTGAGATGGCCACCATTACGCCCCGAGGCGCCAAAGCCGACGGTTTCAGCCTCTAGCACAATCACCCGGCGACCTTCCTTTGCCAGACGCCGCGCGGCGCCGAGCCCCGTAAACCCAGCCCCGATCACAGCAACGTCATAGACCCCTGAAGGTACAGCAATTGCGCCGCCGGTGAAGGCAGGCGCCGTATCCTGCCAATAAGATGCAAATTTCATGGGTCAGTTCCTGAAGCTTGTGCGGCTCCTCGCCGGATCTCAGATGCCGAATACGCCGGGCAAGCCGCCGATGTCCTTGATCTCGGTGTATTCGTAGAATGGATTGGCCGGCTCGTGACGGCGGTTGACCCAAACCTTAGACTTGATCCCGAGATCGTAAGCCGTCATCAGATCGTAGCGGAACGAGGACGACACATGGGTCACGTCTTGCGGCCCGCAGCCAAGTATATCGAACATGTATTCAAAGCCGTTCATCTGCGGCTTGTAGCTGCCGGCATCTTCCGCCGTGATGACTTTGTGGAAGGGCGCGCCGAGTTTCTCCACATTCGACATGATCTGACTGTTCATTGCGTTGGAGAGGATGACGAGCGGGATCTCCTTGGCAAGTCTGGCAAGACCTTCCGGAACGTCCGGATGGGGACCCCAGGTCGGCACCTCATGATAGACACGCAGTGCATCTTCTTCGCGAAACACCACGCCGTTACGCTTGCAGCTGCGCTTCAGGGCATTGTGCACTACATCCGCGTAAGGCTTCCATGCCCCCAGTACCTCATCAAGCCTATAGGCGGCGAAGTCACGGATGAATACGGTCATCTGCGCTTCGTCCAGAATGTCGCCATAAATGCGCCGCGCGGCACCAGCCATGTCGAAGTTAATGAGAGTGCCATAACAATCGAAGGTCACGTATTTTGGACGGAAGGTCATCTTTATCCCCGTGATGTAGCCGCCGGATGGCGGGAGGTGCAATTGAAGCCCGAACCGGGCCCTTGACTTAATCCTATCCGGCCGAGGGGAAAGCCACCGCCGCATTCACCCCATCCAGAAGCATATTCAGCCGTATCCGGCAGCCATCTCGGCAACTTATTGCGCCTTCACAAGGCACCGGTCCCTCAACTGGCCCCGCCTTGCCATCATTCTGGCAGATCATGCTTTCAGGTGGTATCCGAACAGCCAAAGATACCGCCAGCACAAAGGCCAAGCGCGGCATCTTTGCTGATCCCGGACTTAATATTGGAGACATCAGCCCTTCTCCAGCGCAGGTTCACATGTTGACCGATGACACCTTCACCATTCAGCCGATGGAGCCCCGGCATCTCGCCGGAGCCCTGCAACTGTCGCAGGCAGAGAAATGGCCTCACAGGGCCGAGGACTGGAAACTCTTCCTGACCCTGTCTAAAGGCATAGTTGCCGTAGAGAATGGCGATGTTGTCGCGACCGCGCTTGCCACGCCCTTTGGGGATACCGCGACAATCAACATGATCATCGTCGATGGGCGCATGCGCGGCAAAGGTCTTGGACGAAAGATGATGACGAACGTCATGAGCCTTCTGCATCCCAGAGAGTGGCGGCTCGTGGCGACCCGTGAGGGCTTGCCGCTTTACGAAAAGCTAGGCTTCCGGGCAGTCGGTGAGATCCTTCAACTACAGGGCACCGCTTTAGTCCCTACAGGGACTACAGAACTTTGCGACGATGGAGACCTGGGGATAGCGTGCGAGTATGACGTGACGATGCTGGCAAAGCTTGATGAGGCAGCAACCGGAATGGATCGAACAAGACTCATCGGCGAACTCGTCAAACTCGGCCGGATCATTGTTATCCGAGAAAACCGCGCGATCACAGCCTATGCTTCGGTGCGTGCCTTCGGCTTTGGTGAAGTCGCCGGCCCTGTCATCGCCCGAAACACGGACCAGGCGCGCCGTCTGCTGTCCCATATCCTCGCCGAGAGTGCTGGACGCTTCCTGCGCGTCGATACCGGCGCAACGACTGGCCTTGCCCCATGGCTTGCAGAACGGGGCTTGATCCATGTCGGCGGCGGTATCGCGATGCGGCTCGGACCGACACAGAACAGGTCGGCCGGAAGCTACCAAACATTTGCACTTGCCGCGCAGGCGCTCGGCTGAACCCATGCCGCCCCGACAAAATGTCGGCCTGGTAAGAAAGGACCTTCCATGCTTGCGAATTCGCTGGTCGAACTCGACCGTGCCCACCTCATCCATCCTGTCGCCAGCTGGCGGGGCCATGAAGCGGCCGGGGTCCGCGTTTTGAAATCTGCAAAGGGGGCAACCGTGACCGATGCGAGCGGCCGTACGCTGCTCGACGGCTTTGCCGGTCTTTGGTGCGTCAATGCGGGTTATGGACACGAGAGCATCATCGAAGCTGCAACGAAGCAGCTGCGGGAACTGCCCTATGCGACCGGTTATTTCGGCCTGGGCTCGGAACCCGCCATCCGGCTGGCTTCGCGCCTAGCCGAACATGCCCCGGGCGATTTGACTCATGTGTTCTTCACGCTCGGCGGTTCGGATGCAATCGATACCACTGTCCGCTTCGTGCGCTACTACTGGCAGGCCAAGGGTCAGCCGCAGAAGGAACACTTCCTCTCTGTCGAGCAGGGCTATCATGGATCCACGACAGTGGGTTCGGGCCTCACTGCCCTGCCTGCCTTCCATACCGGATTCGGCGTTCCCTATACTTGGCAGCACAAGATCCCCTCGCATTACAGCTATCGCAATCCGGCGGGCGACCGTCCGGAGGCGATCATAGCCGCCTCGCTGGCTGCCCTCACGGCCAAGGTCGAGGCGCTGGGCGGCGCAGACAAGGTGGCAGCCTTCTATCTTGAGCCGATCCAGGGATCAGGCGGCGTCATCGTACCGCCGACAGGCTGGGTCAAGGCCATGCGTGAGGCCTGCAAGGCCATGGACATTCTCTTCATTGCAGACGAGGTCATCACCGGCTTTGGACGCACCGGTCCCATTTTTGCATGCCTGGAAGAAGACATCGTCCCCGATATGATGACCACCGCAAAAGGTCTGACCTCAGGTTATGTACCGATGGGTGCTTTATTCCTGTCGGACCATATGTACCAGGTGATGGCCGATGCAGCCGGCCCTGCCGCCATCGGCCACGGCTTCACCTATTCCGCCCATCCTGTCAGCGCTGCTATCGGCTTGGCAGTCCTCGACCTCTACGAAAATGGCCTGTTCGACAACGGACGCAAGGTCGGGGCCTTGCTCCAGCAGGGGCTTGCCTCGCTGGCAGACCATCCGCTGGTCGGCAACGTGCGCGGTCGCGGTATGCTGGCCGCGCTGGAACTGGTCACCGACAAGGAACGAAAGACTCCACTGCCGGCGAGCGCCAAGGCTTCCACTCGCATTTTCGACCGGGCCTGGGACAACGGCCTGGTCATTCGTGCCTTTATGCAAGGTGTGGTTGGTTACGCCCCTCCGCTCTGCTGCACCGAGGATGACATCGCCGAAATCATTGAGCGCACCCGCAAGACCTTGGACCAGACCTTGGCGGACCCGGATGTCCGGGCAGCGATGGCTTGAGACATGGCTGTACTTTACACCTCAGAGGCGCAGCGTGGCGAAGTCTTTGCCGCGCATTTCGCCACCGAACTGCCAGACCTGCCCTTCCACCGAGACACGGCTCCGGACCCCGCGGCAATAGAATATCTCGTTGCCTGGACCGCCCCGCCGGATGTCGCGAGCCGCTACCCTAATCTGAAGCTGCTATTCTCGGTCGGCGCAGGCGTCGACCAGCTCGACCTCGCGGCCCTCCCGCGGAAAGTCGACGTTGTACGGATGCTGGAGCCTGGACTGGCCGAGCAGATGCAGGAATACGTTACGCTCGCGGTACTTGCCCTTCACCGTGACTTGCCACGCTACATCCATCAGCGGCCCTCAAGCCTCTGGCAACCGGGACGCAACGTTCCCGCGCGCGAAAGACGAGTGGGCATCATGGGTCTCGGTCAACTCGGAAAAGCGGTGCTGCAGGCTTTGACACCCTTCGGCTTTCCGCTGGCCGGATGGAGCCGCAGCGCCCGACAGATCCCTGGCGTGGAAACCTTTACGGACCTCTCCACCTTCCTCTCCCGCACGGACATTCTGATCTGCCTGCTGCCGCTCACGCCAGATACTGCTGGTATTCTCGATGCTGGGCTCTTCTCTAAGCTGCCGCCAGGCGCGGCTCTGGTTCACGCCGGGCGCGGTCGCCAGCTCGATCACAATGCGCTGCTAGAGGCGCTGGCCAGCGGCCAGCTCTCAAACGCGTGGCTAGACGTGACGGAGCCAGAACCCCTACCGGCCGAGCATCCTTTCTGGAACCATCAGCAGATCGTGCTGACACCGCACATCGCCTGCCAGACCCGAGCAGACGATGGAGCACGACATGTGATCGCCGGCATCCGGGCGCACAAAGCGGGTCTTCCGATACCTGGGCTGGTTGATCGCACGAGGGGCTATTGATGTCTGTATCCCAGACACGCGTCAAAAACGGCATTTTATGCCGCACAGAGCGGATATTCGGAGCATTCGCGGCAGCAAAGGGACGCACACTACGTCTCGAAAGATACCTCCTGCAAAAGCGCATCAAGGGCTCTAACCGCTGAGATGTCGGGACGGGAGCCCCGATAGAAAATGCTGTTGGTAGCGACTGCGATCCTCCCAAGCCGTGGCCGCTTGCCAATGATCAAAACTAAGCAAGCTCAAATAAAAGGGGAATCACGATGAGCAACAACGAAATCACCAATTGGACCGACGCCGACGACGCGATGGTCGAAAATGCAATTCGTCTTGGCGCGACACGCCGAGACATGCTTCTCATGTTTCTTGCCGGCGGCATCGGGCTTGCCGCAGGCGGCTCGCTCTTTGCACGGGCAACTTCTGCCATCGCCGCAACGCCGGTAAAGGGCGGTCACTTCAAGGCCGCCGGCTGGTCATCATCGACATCGGACACGCTTGATCCGGCCAAGGCCTCGCTTTCAACAGACTATGTTCGCTGTTGCGCTCTTTACAACCGATTGACCTTCCTCGCCAACGGTGGAACGCTGCAAATGGAGCTTGCCGACAGCATCGAAAGCAAGGACGCCAAGGTCTGGATCGTCAAGCTAAAGTCGGGCGTGACCTTCCATGACGGCAAGTCGTTGACTTCGGCCGATGTTGTATACTCCTTAAAGCGTCACCTCGACGAGGCGACCGGCTCCAAAGTTAACGCGATTGCCAAACAGATGGAGCAGATCAAGTCCCTCGACCCGCTGACCGTCGAGATCACACTTTCCGCACCGAATGCGGACCTGCCGACCATCCTGGCCATGCATCATTTCATGATCGTGCAGGATGGGACCACCGATTTCAGCAAGGGGATCGGCACTGGCGCCTTCAAACTGGAACGCTTCGAACCGGGCGTCCGCTCGCTGATGAGCCGCAATGAAAACTATTTCAAGCCCGGCGGCGCCCATGTCGACAGCTTCGAATACTTCGCGATCTCCGACGATATGGCCCGCGTCAACGCAGTGCTCTCGGGTGATATTCATGTCGGCGCTTCGATCAAGCCGCAGTCTATGCGCCTGCTGGAAAACGCAAAGGGTGTCGAGGTGGTAAAATCGACCTCAGGCAACTACACCAATCTGAATTTCCGCATGGACATGGAGCCCGGCAGCAAGATGGACCTGATTGAAGGCGTCAAATCGCTCTTCGATCGCGCGCTGATCCAGAAGTCGGTTATGCGGGGCTTGGCGGAGATTGCCAATGACCAACCGATATCGGCAATGAACATATACCATAACGCGGATCTGAAGCCTCGCGCCTTTGACCCGGAAAAGGCAAAATTCCACTTCAAGAAAGGTGGCCTCATTGGACAGACTATTCCTGTCGTGGCATCTGATGCCGCCACGGCATCGGTCGAAATGGCCACCGTCCTGCAACAGGCTGGCAGCAAGATCGGCATGACATTCGATATCCAGCGTGTTCCCTCGGACGGATACTGGTCCAACTACTGGCTCAAAGCCCCGGTTCACTTCGGCAATATCAATCCACGACCAACCCCCGACATTCTGTTCTCGCTGCTTTATGCATCGGATGCGCCGTGGAACGAAAGCCGTTACAAGTCCGCGAAATTCGATGCCATGCTGCTTGAGGCTCGAGGTGAACTGGACACTGCGAAACGAAAGACCATCTATGGCGAGATGCAGACGATGGTGGCCAACGAGGCTGGCACAGTCATTCCGGTCTATCTCTCCAATGTGGACGCCAAGCAGACCAAGCTGAAAGGTCTCGAACCCAATCCGCTGGGCGGGCAGATGGGCTACGCTATGGCGGAATATGTCTGGATCGAAGCCTGATATGCTACAAGGATCGAACCGGAGGCAAAAACTTCCGGTTCTCTCTTCCGACTGCATCTGAGGACAGCCAGAATGCCGGGACAAATGACATTGCTGGTCCTTGGCCGGCTCGGCGTGACACTGCTCACGCTCCTCATCGTATCCTTCGTCGTCTTCGGCGCTACCCTGCTTTTGCCGGGCGATGTTGTAGAAATACTGCTGGGTCAGGCCGCGACACCCGAAGCGGTAGCAGGCCTGCGCGAAGCCATGCATCTCGATTCCCCAGCTCTTGTCCGCTATGGCCAGTGGCTGCTGGGTATGGCGCAAGGCGATTTTGGCATGTCCTATGCCAACAACATGCCGATTGCGGACATGATCGGCGGACGGCTCGCCAACACCCTGCGACTGGCAGCTGTAACGAGTGCGATCGCAGTGCCGCTCGCTCTGTTTCTCGGTGTCACCACCGCCATGTATCGTGGCTCGTCCTACGACCGCATGGTCACGGCTGCGATCGTTTCGGTCATCTCAGTTCCGGAGTTTCTGATCGCAACTTTCGCCGTGCTCGTCTTTGCCGTCTGGCTCAAGTGGCTGCCGGCCCTCTCGCTCGCAAATGAAGTTCAGGGTTTCGGGCAACTGCTGAAGGTCTTCGCCATGCCGGTGATCACTCTCACCTTCGTGATCTCGGCCCAGATGATCCGCATGACCCGCGCTGCCGTGATCGACGCACTGAAAATGCCCTATGTTGAAATGGCACTGCTGAAAGGCGCGTCCCCCACCCGCATGGTGCTGCGCCATGCCCTGCCCAATGCCATCGGACCGATCGCCAATGCCATTGCCCTGTCCCTCTCCTATCTCTTGGGAGGCGTGATTATTGTCGAGACCATCTTCAACTATCCCGGCATAGCCAAACTGATGGTGGACGCAGTATCAACGCGCGACCTGCCGTTGATCCAGAGCTGCGCCATGATCTTCTGCTTCGGATTCCTGCTTTTGATCACCATCGCCGACATCATTGCCATTCTCTCCAATCCGAGGCTGCGCAAATGAGCCAGACACCCGTTTCTTCGCCTCGTTTCGGCATGCGGATGAACGCGACCGGCATTATCTCCGGTCTGATCATCCTGTGTTGGGCGGTCATCGCGGTCATCGGCCCGACCTTCGCCCCGCACGCCCCAGGCGATATCGTCGACTTCGATTTCTTCGGCCCCATGTCCGAACAGCTCTGGTTGGGCTCAGACTATCTTGGTCGGGACATCTTCTCACGGATCCTGCTCGGAACACGCTATACAGTTGGCATTTCCTTCGGCGCGGTCTGCATCGCCTGTTTTTCGGGCGTGGTCCTGGGCATGACGGCTGCAGTAACCGGAGGGTATTTCGACACCATTCTGAGCAGGGTCCTGGATGCGCTCAACTCGATCCCATCCAAGTTGTTTGGTCTGGTCATGGTCGCGGCAATCGGCTCTTCGATCCCGGTTCTGGTAATCCTTCTGGCGGTCATATACACGCCCGGCTCCTACCGCTTCGCCCGGGCGCTCGCAGTCAATTGCAACACTATGGACTACGTGGCAGTGGCCCGTGCCCGCGGTGAAAAGACGCTCTATCTTATCTTCCAGGAGATCCTGCCGAACATAACTGGTCCGGTGCTTGCTGATCTCGGTCTGCGCTTCGTCTTCATCGTGCTGCTTCTGTCCGGTCTCTCTTTCCTTGGTCTTGGCGTACAACCGCCCAACGCCGACTGGGGGTCACTGGTGAAGGAAAACATCGGCGGCCTCGCCTTTGCAGCGCCTGCCGTCATCGCCCCATGCCTCGCCATCGCCAGCCTAACGATCAGCGTCAACCTCCTGATCGACAATCTGCCAGTCAAGATCCGGGACCGCAGCTGATGACCAAACCGCTCGTCGAAGTCCAGGACCTCCGTGTCGAAGCCCAAACCGATGCCGGGCGTCGGGTTGAAATCATAAAGGGGGTCAGCCTCACCATCAATGAGGGCGAGATCGTAGCCTTGATCGGCGAAAGCGGATCCGGCAAGACCACCATTGCCCTGACTCTGATGGGCTACACGCGCACCGGCTGCAGAATCAGCGGCGGCAAGACGCTTCTCGGCGGGAGGGATCTCGTCACCATGTCGGAACGCGACCGGCAGAAGCTGCGCGGTACGGATGTGGCCTATGTCCCGCAGAGTGCTGCGGCTGCCTTCAATCCGTCGCATCGCCTGATCGATCAGGTCATCGAAGTCGCTGGTATTCACCGGTTGATGTCCCGCACCGAGGCAAAGATCAAGGCGATAGAGCTTTTTCACGCACTCGCACTTCCGGATCCCGAGACCATAGGAGACCGCTACCCGCATCAGGTCTCCGGTGGCCAGCTGCAACGTCTGGCTGCTGCCATGGCTTTGATTGGCGGCCCGAGGCTGGTCATCTTCGACGAACCAACCACGGCGCTGGACGTGACCACCCAGATCGAAGTGCTGCGTGCCTTCAAATCCGTCATGCGCAAAGGGGGCATGGCGGGGGTTTATGTCTCGCATGACCTGGCAGTCGTCGCGCAGATTGCCGACCGTATCATCGTGCTGAAAGGTGGGGAAATTCAGGAAGAGGGCTCGACCGCACAGATCCTCGAATCTGCCAACCATCCTTACACACGCCAGCTGCTCGCCGCCTTCCAGCCCAAGCCTTTCGCTGCACCGACACCGGCAGCAGCGGAAACCTCAGTCCAGCGTCCCCTCCTTGAAGTCACCGACATCTTCGCCGGTTTCGGGCCAATCCAATCGAACGGACTACCGTACAAGACAGTACTTCGGAATGTCAGCTGCAAGCTCGAACGGGGCCACAATCTTGGCCTGATCGGCGAAAGCGGCTCGGGCAAGTCCACGCTCGCACGGGTGATTGCCGGATTGCTGCCGGCGGCACGTGGCCATGTGCAACTCGACGGACGGGAACTGGATCCGACGGCTGGCGCGCGGAGCAAGGAGCAACTGCGCCGCATGCAGATCGTCTTCCAGCTGGCAGATACTGCGCTCAATCCGTCGCGCTCCGTCGCCGATATTCTCGGCAGGCCATTGACCTTCTATCATGGCCAGACGGGCGCAGCTCGTGAAGCCCGCGTTGGCGAACTCCTCGATATGGTCCAACTACCCCGCGCCCTACGTCATCGAATGCCGGGCGAATTGTCCGGTGGCCAGAAGCAGCGCGTCAACTTTGCCAGAGCACTGGCTGCCAAGCCCGCAATCATCCTATGTGACGAGATAACCTCGGCCCTCGACACAGTCGTTGCCGCAGCCATCATCGACCTGCTAAAGAACCTGCAGCGAGAACTGGGGCTATCCTATGTCTTCATCAGCCACGATCTTTCCACAGTACAGTCGATCTGCGATCAGGTTATGGTGATGCAGCATGGAGAAATGGTCGAAATGCTGGCCAATGACCAATTGCCTGCCGGTGCGCGCCACCCCTATTCGAAACTGCTTTTCGCATCCGTTCCAAAGCTCGATCCCGGCTGGTTGGACGGACTGCCGACCGATATTTCCGAGCACGCCTGATGTCTATCGGCAAAGGTGTGACACCCCGTAGAGACGATGCTGTCGGTCGCTCCAGGCGGCCGGTGCCGCCACTACATGGGGAAGATCGTCTTGAGGGGCAGATGCGATTTTACGAAGGGCGACTTCATCACCACAAAACTGAAGTACTTGTCGATGCCCATGTCCATGTCGATCATCCGCTCCATGATCGCCTGGTAGTCACCAATACTGCCGGTGACAAATTTGAGTAGATAATCGTAGCCGCCCGAAATCAGGTGGCATTCGATGATCTCCTCGACCTTCTCGGCGGCCTGCTGGAAGCGGTCGAAGTCCATCTTGCGGTGGTTTTTGAGAGTGATTTCCGTGAAGACCGTGAGGGTTGGGCCAAGTTTGGCAAGATCTATCTGCGCGGCATAGCCGATAATGTAGCCAGCCTGCTGCAGCTTCTTAACCCGCATGAGGCATGGGCTTGGCGAGAGATGCACGAGTTCGGCAAGCTCAACATTCGTGATGCGACCATTTTTCTGCAACTCGTGCAGGATGCGGATGTCGATGCGGTCCAGCTTCATGATAATCCTCGTGCTGGAATGCAGGCTAAGCATGAAATGCCGATTTTGCAACCTGTAACCGGCCTTCACAGGCGAATATCCTCCCATAACGCTTGTAAATTAAATGCATTTCTTGCGCTTGAATCAGCATAATATTTTGCAACTCAAGCTCAATGCGGCAGCCCAAAACGACAAAGCGACGATAAGGTGCCAATAAAGGAGCTTATCCATGCCCGCACCCCTCCTCACCATAGAGACCGCCAGCACCATGCCCCGAGAGGCCGATGTGGTCGTTATCGGCGCCGGCATTGTCGGAACATGCACGGCTTACTATCTCGCCCGACAAGGCATGAAGGTTGTCCTTGTCGAAAAGGGACGGCCGGGCGCCGAACAGTCGAGCCGAAACTGGGGGTGGTGTCGCCAGCAAAATCGGGACGCCCGTGAATTGCCTATGGCGACTCGTAGTCTGGCGTTATGGGATGAAATGGCCAAGGAAATTGGTCCCGATCTCGGGTTCCGTCGTTGTGGACTCCTATATCTGTCGAACGATGAGGCCGAGCTGGAGAGCTGGGCACGCTGGGGCGATTTTGCACGCAGACAGAACATCGAAACTCACATGCTGACGGCTGCGCAGGCGGCCGAACGAGGAAAGGTAACGAGCAAGCGCTGGAAAGGCGGTGTCTTCTCACCGACGGATGGGATTGCCGATACATCGCGGGCCGTGCCTTTGATTGCCAGGGCCGTGGAAACCCATGGCGGACGGGTACTGCAGAACTGCGCCGTGCGTGGGCTGGAACTGGCTTCGGGTAAAGTTTGCGGCGTGGTGACCGAGCGTGGCACCATACGGACACCCACCGCCATTATGGCAGGCGGCGCTTGGGCCTCAAGCTTTTGCCGACAGTTGGGGATCCGGTTTCCGCAGGCCTCTGTCCGCGCCTCGATCCTGTCTGTGAGCAAGGCCGACGGTATGCCGGATGCGCTGCATACTGCACAAGTTTCGCTCACTGCCCGCCACGGCGGTCATACGCTGGCCATATCCGGCAAGGCCCGCGTCGATCCGACAGGTCAGATGCTACGCTTCGGTAGCACTTTCATTCCAATGTTCCTGAAGCGTCACAAATCGCTGGCCATTGGTGGCCTTGAGGGATTGTACTCGGGACACGAAACGCTCAGCCGCTGGGTTCTCGACCGGGAAACACCCATGGAACGAGTACGAATCCTGGACCCGAAGCCTGACCAGAAGCAGATCGACGAAACGCTGAAGCGGGCACGAAACCTGATCCCGGCACTCATGGCAAGCCAGGTCACCGCCGCCTGGGCGGGCTATATCGACAGCACACCTGACGGCGTACCGGCCATTGGGGAGACAGAAATTCCAGGCTTTGTGCTCGCTGCCGGTTTCAGCGGTCACGGCTTCGGTATTGGAACCGGGGCCGGCGATATGATCGCCGACATCGTAATGGGTAAGGAGCCCGCGCTCGATCCAAGACCCTACCATCCTTCTCGATTCCGTGAAAATTCTTGGGGCAAGGTGGCGGAATTTTAACGCCGAAGAGCAATCAGTCGCATCCGACGAGAATTGATATTAGTATAATTGATCAGCCAAAGGCTTGATTGGCCAGACCGTAAGTTGTGACGGAACCGCCGTGAGGAACCTCCCCAAGTGTCATTGTCGTGACGGTATCGTAAAAGGCAATGCCCGCCTCGTCGAGAAAGCGACGCAACAGCCCGCCCTCGGCGCGCGTGTCCATGCGCAGGAACTGATCCTTGTGGGCAATCACATGTGGACGGATAAGTGCTATCGCATCCTGTTCAGTTTTGGCAACCACAGGACCGATGACCCTTCCACGGCCGAATTCGCGACACAACGCAAAACCGCACACTATGCCATCCTGCAGTATCACGGTTCCTTCCGACACCGGAAAAAGCCGCTCGAATAGTGCCCGACGGTCAGCGCCATAAGCCAGCGCATCCAAAGCGACGATCGCCTGCGCATGATCCGCGAGCATTGGCCGCGCATGGTCCGGTCCGTCCGGAACCTTGGAAGCAATCCCGTTATGCTGGAAAACGCTGGTTCGTGATGAAAATCCGAGCGAAAGATACAAACGGTATGCAGCCTTGGTAGCGTTCAGCACCTTGCTGCGCGCCCTCGTGTCGGCCAACACATGCTGCATGAGCCAGCGCCCCGCACCGTGATCCTGCAGTCGAGGTGATGTGATGACCATACCGATCGAGGCAAGTGTCTCGCCCATAGGAAACCACATCGCCGAACCGAGCACACGACCAATTTCGTCCCGCGCTACATAGCCGCGGCCAAGATTTATCGCCATTTCCCAGTCTTTCGGGCGATGGGGCCAGTTAACTGCAATTGATAGTTCGTAAAGACGCGGAACATCTTCCGGCAACATGTCGGTAAGAGTCAATTCGTAACTATCAAGCACCTTGGTGAGATTAGCGCGCACGTTTGAATCCTGTCATTTTAGACGATGATCCTATCGATTGCGGACAAAAGATGCAGCTGTGCTGCACAAGTTTCCAGCATATCATTCTGAAAGGGTAACGGATACTCTAGAGGTCGGCCTGATTGTATCATCCCGTGAGACCAAGCCGGTGTATTCCGCGAGAACCTTATCGCATGTCGCCCCGGCGAAGTTTGAAATCGCATCTGACGCTGATTTCTGGGGTTACCGCTATGTTTTATGGCGATTTTGGAACTGCCGGTTTTGACAGTCTCGCGTCCGTTCGGGGCGGCGGGCGTCACAGGGTGGCCTACTTTCCGTCGTGGATGATAGAACGGCACCTATTTTAGCGACCTTACCCCCATTTTTTCAGTGCTATCAAGGGGTACAGCCGCCATTATAGAGTGGAATTTATATTTTCATTATATTATTTATATTTCTTCCATAATACTTTAATATTCAAGTATTATTAGATATTATATGTTGTATTATTTTAGTTTAATACTGAAGGACAGCATAATATAAATCTGATAACCGATACCAAATATAAAAAACATGAGAGCTAATTTGGATTTTTACCCACATTATTTACTAGATTAAATGTTGTAATCAGATCCTTTAAATTCATTAATTATTAGAAAACTATATCAGTGCTTGTGAACGTAACCGCCGGGGGCAATACGATGGTTTTCCCAACTATTTCGGTGTCAAAAAAGATCTACATAGCGTCTGGTCTGGCAATCTCCATGATCGCCGGACTCATTGTGAATGATTATCTGGCGCAAGCGGCCATCACTGATGCCGAGGGCGTCGTTCAACGAGAGCAGATCATTTTCGACGGGATCGCTCAAGCTGAGAAGACTTTGCTTCAGTTACAAATCTATCTGCGCGATATCAGCCTCGCGGATACGCCAGATGAACTTGACAAGGCTCTTTCCCAAATTGCGCCCGTTTCTGAAGCTGGGCAAAGAGGTCTGGACGAGTCCATCCGGATCGCAATGAAGCCAGACGTCCTGAAGGATATACAAACGTCTCTCAAGGAATACGCGAAAGCGTCCACAGTGGTCGCGAATTACGTACGAGACAACAATTTCACGAATCTCAAGCAACTGGATGCCTTCCGTGCGCAGTCAACGGTGCCGATAAGCACGGCGGCTAAAAAGGCCATCGACGCTTCAATCACCAATGCAAAGCACTTTACCCAGGAAGCGAAGGACAGGCTTGCGGAAACGAAAGTGAAACAACGTTGGATTTCCGACCTGATTGAATTTAGCATATTGGGAGTGCTGCTACTGACGGCCTTTGTACTCTGGCGGAGCGTGATAAAGCCAATAAAGGACTTGACCGACGCAACAGTACGCCTTTCTCAAGGAGATACGAACGTCAGTTTTACTCTCGCCAACCAGCGAGACGAGATTGGAATGATGTACGCTGCACTCGAAACCTTTCGAGATGCAACGGTAGCAAACGCTCAGCTGCAGAAAGAGGCAGAAGAGATGCGGCAGCGAACAGATGCCGAGCGCCAGGCAGCTCAAGCGCTTGCGGAAGCTCAGGCTGATGAGAGGCTTCGTGTCGCGACCGGCGGCCTGGCACGTGGGCTTAAGCTTCTTGCCAACGGCGATCTCAGCTTCCAACTCGAAGAAAAATTCTCGCCCGAATTTGAGCCTTTGCGACTCGATTTCAACCAGTCTGTGAAGCAACTTAATGATACCCTTTCGGCTGTCAGTCAGAGTATCGCTTTGATCGATACCGGATCCAACGAAATTGCTGTTGGTGCAAACCAGCTTTCCAAGCGTACCGAGCAGCAGGCGGCCTCCTTGGAGGAAACGGCGGCGGCGGTTGAGGAAATCACTTCAAATGTCAAGAACTCCACACAACGCACGCAAGATGCGCGACAGGTCGCAAGCCAGGCAAAGCTTTCTGCAAACGAGTCATCCGAGGTGGTTGCCCTAGCTGAAGAGGCCATGAAACGAATTGAAGGTTCATCGCAGCAAATTTCCAACATTATTGGCGTGATCGATGAGATCGCATTTCAAACAAACCTGCTCGCACTGAACGCTGGTGTCGAAGCCGCTCGCGCCGGTGAAGCAGGCAAGGGCTTCGCAGTGGTTGCACAGGAAGTGCGTGAGCTTGCGCAAAGATCGGCGACCGCAGCGAAAGAAATCAAGGCGCTCATTCAGAACTCGACGGGCGAAGTCTCAAGTGGCGTGGATCTTGTCCGTAAAACGGGCGAAACCTTGAGGACTATCGGATCTCTGATTGTTGAAATGAACGCGCACATGGACGTCATTGCTCTTTCGGCCAAAGAGCAGTTCACGGGACTGAGTGAAGTTAATCAGGCCGTTAGCTCGATGGATCAAACCACGCAGCAAAATGCGGCAATGGTCGAGGAGTCGAGCGCGGCATCCAATGCTCTCATGGATGAAGTCGCCAAGCTTCGTGGATTGATCGCTCAATTCTCGCTGGCGACAAGTCGGCACAAACACAAAGAAGATGACGTTGTGCTTGCAGCACGAAATCCGAAAGCATCTACCGCCAGACCTGATCATCGTGTCACAGCGCCCGCACCTCGATTGAGGGCCGTAGGACAAGGTCGTTCAGCTGGAGAAAGCTGGGAAGAGTTCTAAGGCAGGGCTCTTGCGCACCGGGTAACAGGTTCGCTGTTTCCCGGTGCTTTTCTGTCCTAGCGATGGTCAGGTCGATCTCACGTGGCTTGTGACGAGATCAGGCCGAGAAACCAGGGAATATGCACAGCATAATCTTTGCGGTCGTCGTTTCACTCCGGTCGGATTACGCTCCAACATCACTTGAAAGTTCGCCAATTTAGGTGAATATTACCGTTATTAGAGGGGAAACGTTACAGACTAGGTGAGAGATGGATCGTTTCGTCGAACTTGAGGTCTTCACACGCATTGCTGACGAAGCAAATCTGACGCGCGCAGCACAAGAGATGGGCCTGTCGGTTTCTGGCGTCAGTCGGCATCTCACCAATCTGGAAACTCGCCTTGGTGTACGGCTGGTTCAACGTACCACACGGGCTCTATCACTGACGTTGGAGGGGAAGCGTTTTGCGCGCAGCGCGCGCGATATCCTTGCCGCGCTGCAAGAGGCTGAAGAAACCGTCAGCTGGGTTTCGGCCGAACCGACTGGCGTGTTGCGGATCGGCGCATCGCTCTCTTTTGGATTGCTGCATTTGATGCCTGTGATTACCACGTTCAAAGCACGCCACCCACAGGTGCGTGTCGATCTACAAGTCTCAAACCGCTATTGCGATATCATTGAGAACGGACTTGATCTCGCGATCCGTACGCGGCGGGCGGAGGTCGACAGCAGTGTGACGATGAGGAAACTGGCTGAGATGCCTCGTCTCATGGTAGCAACCAAGGAGTACCTTGCACGAAATGGGGTTCCCAAGATACCTGAAGATCTGGAACACCATGCGCTTCTTCTCTACACCCTCTCGGACAACTGGGATCAACTAAGCTTTACGTGTGGAAGCGAAGAGCGAAGGGTTCACGTTTCGGCAGAATTGGCATGCAATGACGGGCAGCTACTGCGCCAAGCGGCACTTTCCGGCATGGGGCTGCTGGTCCAGCCCGCCTACGTAGTCCATGAGGACATTGTCGCCGGACGGCTCGTACCGGTCCTGACCGACTGGGCACTGCCGGGCCTGACTATGAACATCGTCTTTCCTTCGCGAACTCATCTTCCGGCCCGCACACGGCTCTTCATTGATGCGTTGGTCCGGCATTTTCGCGAAAACGATCTCGAACGAACCTGGCAGCAGGTCGCATTGAGCCCCCTGCAGTAAAAGCAAGGCGGCGCGCCCATCGGGCTGTAAGCGCTGCTCGCCTTAGAAGGAAAAGGATTTCCCATGCCTGAATTGAAGAGTACGACGAAGGCCTATCTCGACCACGTCGCCTTTACCGTTCGCGACATCGCCCCGCATCTGATCTTCTTCCGCGATGTACTCGGCATGACCGTGACCAAACGTGACGGTCCGGAAGAAACGCCAAGTCAGGTCTGGCTTCTGGGCGGCCTGCAGATTGCCGAGGATCCAGCCTTCACTGGTCCTGAAGGTCGCTTCGCGCATCTCGGTTTGATTTGCGGCGATGTTCCGGCAGCCATCCAGGGCGCACTGGCCCATGGCGGCAAGTCGTTGGACAAGGGCGCCCATTGGGTAGAGATGCCCGACGGGTTGCTGCTCGAATTCCTACCCGACACCCGCAACGCGGTTGAAACCGTGCGCAATCTTGACCCCCGACAAGCCTGAACAACTGGGACGGCGGGCACCGGAACCCGCCATTCGTCCGACCGCTGACCGTCGATCGGTAGTCTTGCGATGGCTCAGGAAAATCGCTCCAGACGGTAGGGTGCGGGGTCGAGCAAGGGCGTGGAAGATGCAGTCACCAGGTCTGCGGCAAGCTGTCCGGCAGCGGGTCCCGTACCAAAACCATGGCCCGAAAACCCGGTCGCAAGCGTCAAGCCAGGAATCCCGGCCACCGGACCGAGCACCGGCAGGGAATCTGGCGTGATGTCCATCATGCCTGCCCAGACTTCTTCGATCACCGCCTTGTTGAACAGCGGCCACGCTGCCGTCAGATTACGCATCGCTTCGGCGTTGATATCTTGATTTGCTGGCGGATCCATCACTCGCACCCGCTCGAACGGAGACCGGGATTTTGCGCCCCAGCGACGCGGCAACGAGATGTCCTTCATGAAATCGGACCCGAGGCTGATGCGCAGCAATTGCCGCTGACCGCGCAGCATGTGGAGGTAACGCATGCCGATCAGCAGGTGATCGAGCATCAGCGGTGCGCCGAGAGCACCGCGTTGGGTAATCGTATAGCCACCGTCGAGGCGCTTGCGGAAGGAAAAGTCCGGACCACCAACGGCGATTTCTGTAGGCCCTTCCATGGGGGCCGTGCGGATGACCGAGCAGATCAACGGCAGAGTAGGGAGGTCGACTCCAAGATTGGCAAGGAACTTGCGCGACCATAGTCCCCCGGCGAGCAGAACCTGATCGCAGCGGATTTCGCCTTTTTCAGTTGCCACGCCGGTGACGCGACCAGCGGACCGGACGAGCGTGCGCACGGCACAGTTTTCGACAATCAGGGCCCCTTTCGCGATCGCAGCGCGTGCAATCGCGCTGGATGCAAGCGTCGGCTCGGCACGGCCGTCTGAGGCCGTATAGATACCTCCGGCCCAGGTCCCCTGCCCGCCGGGCACCCGATCATCGATCTCCCGGGCGCTGAGCATCTGGGAATCAAGCTTCAGACATTCGACCGTCTTCATCCATTGGCGATGCATCTCCATCTCGGCTTCCGTGCGGGCGAGATACATGATGCCTGCCTGCCGATATCCGACATCGATTCCGACGCGTTCGGACATGGTGGCCCAGAGACGGTCAGCAGCCTGCGCCATCGGCACGTCCGGTGCCGAGCGCCCCATCTTGCGTATCCAGCCAAGATTGCGGGAGGACTGTTCGCCTGCGACGCGACCCTTTTCGAGCAGCACCACGGGAATACCACGTTCGGCAAGGACGAGGGCGGCAGTCAGCCCGACAATTCCGCCGCCAATGACGACGACAGTTGTTTGCGCTGGAAAGGAGGAGTCTGTCTGAACGGGTAGGATAGTGGGTGCCATGGCTACAAACCTGGAGTTTCTGGAAATGACGGAGGGATGGATCATAGACCTCCCGGAAGCTGGATTAGAGGGAGATGACCCGTGCTTCAGTCTCGGCCTTCCCCGCCCCGCGATAGGCCGTTACCTCGATCTCGACCTTGTAGACTGTCGAGCCGAGCGGTGGGCATGTAACTGTACTGGCTGGGTTGATACCGCGAAACTTATCCCCGACAACCGTCATCACGGCCACGGTGTCGTTCGGATCCTGGATGAAGACACGCGACGCAACGACATCGGAAAGCCCGGAATCCACCGCGGCCAAGGCTGCTTCGATATTGGAGAAGACCTGAAGCGTCTGCGCGGTAATCTCTTCCGGGATTTCCTTGGTGACCGGATCGCGGCCTGCGGTATTGGACACGAAGATCCAGTTATCGACCGCGACAAGGCGGGAGTAACTGCCGTGGTCTTCGAACTTGGATCCGGTCTTGATCTTGACGATCTTGGTCATGGTGGCACTCGCTGTTGTCTTGAGAAAGAGAAGGCCGGGCGGGCGACGATATCGCTCACCGCCCGGCAAGTTGGCGCCAGGAAAATCAGCGCAGGACGGGAACGTCCCAGAGGTTGAGCTTGACGCCGATGCCTCGGGCGATCGCATTCCGGTAGACGATGGTGCCCCAGGCGACATCCTCGACCGGCATGCCGCCGACGGACATGATGATGATCTCTTCATCGTTCTGGCGACCGGGCGCATCACCAGCGACGATCTTGCCGATGTCTTCGAGATCGGCGCGATCCATGCGGCCTTCGGTGATCATGTCCATGAACTTCACGCCGATGATCGGCACATGTACATGCGCAGGCTTGGGCAATTCGTGATACCAGGCGTCATAGAGGCCGGTATTGTCGAGCACTTTGCGGACATCACGAGCCTCCATGGCCTCGTCAATGTTGCAAAGCGCCGGCATCGCCAGGAACGCGCCGGGCTTGACCCATTCGCGTTTCACGATGGGATAGGTAGAGGGATCGCCGACGGCACCCGAATTGCAATAGCTGACGAGGTCACTGTCGCGGACGACGGCCTCGATGCTGTCGACCACGGTGACGGACGTGATCTGCGGATAGGTTTCGGCAACCCAGGCAAGGAAGCTCTTGAGGCTCTTTTCGCCACGACCCTTCACCTTCAGCGTATCGATATGAGGGCATGCTGCCATGAAAGCCGCAAGCGTAGTCTTTGCCATGACACCCGGTCCAAGAATGCCGACGATGCGACTGTCCTTGCGTGCGAGATGACGTGCACCGACGCCCGGAATGGCACCAGTGCGGTAGGCCGAAAGCAGGTTCGCCGACATGAAGGCGAGTGGTGCGCCCGTATCGGCATCGTTCAGGCAGAACATCAGGATCGAGCGCGGCAGACCCTTTTCGCGGTTCTCGATGTTGGAGCCGTACCATTTCATCCCCGCAGTACGGAAACGGCCACCAATATAGGCAGGCATGGCCATGAAGCGACGATCGGCGGTCGGCTTCGGCATATCAGGGAAAGGCGAGTTTTCCGGGAAGGAGATCATGGCGCCATGACTATCGCTGTTCGGGCCAGCCATCCGGTAATCGCCGTGATAGAGCAGGCCGAACATTTCTTCCATGGCGTCAACGCAGGCAGGCATGTCGGTCACGCCGGCCTTGATCATGTCTTCTTCCGACAGGTAGATGAAATCGATCTTTGTGCTTTGGATTGCTGTCATGTCGTTCATAGCTGATGCTTTCGTTTGGTTGCAGCACATCGCGTCCGGTCGAGGCGACAGGATCGAGGAGCGGTTGGGAAGGAGCGGAACGGTTTGTCCCCGTCCCGCAGTGATGGGAGTAGCGTTACGCCTCGAACACCTTGCCGAGAGCCGCATAGCGAACGGGATCGGAACCCTTGATCCGCATCGCAAAGACGAGACCGCCAAGGCCAACAAGCGCCACGATCAGAGGGAAGCTATCGACGACGATGTTGGAGGCACCTGCCAGCAGTTCGAGATTGGAGATGACCAGTCCAAGCGCTCCGACGAGACCGACAAAGGCAAGCGCCGGTGCAATCAGTGTCTGCCAGAGACCATGTCCATGGCTGTTCTTCCTGAAATACAGGATGACCGCGATGCATACCACCGCCTGCACCGTGAGGATGCCGATGACCGTCAGTGCCGACATGTAAGGGAAGACGACGGTGAAGGGATCTTGTCCGGCAATAGCGAACACGACGATAACGGTTGCTGCGGAAATAGACTGAAGAATGCCGGCTACATAAGGTGATCCGTGCAGCGCATGAACCTTGCCGAGCGCACGGGCCGCAAGCCCCTCCCGGCCCAGAGCAAAAAAGTAACGGTTCAGTGTGTTGTGGAAAGACAGAACACAGGCAAACAAGCTCGTTACAAGGAGGACATTCATTGTGGTAGCCGACCACGCGCCGAGCACGTTTGTTGCTGCGTCAAAATAAAAAGCACCCAGCAAGGCGGTTGCTGCTTCCTGAACCTTGGATGGACCGAAATGCAGCCCAATTGTCCAGGTTGAGAAAGCATAGAACACCGCAATCAGCACAATGGAGATATAGGTCGCCCTCGGAATCGTGATCTCAGGACGATCAACCTCCTCGGCAAAAATTGCGGTTGCCTCGAAACCAATGAAGGAGCCGACGACGAACACCAAAGTTACACCAAGACCCGCGCTGAAGACGGTTGACGGTTCGAACGACGAAAAGTTGATACCCTCGGGGCCACCGCCAGCAATCAGGATGGCGATGTTGAGAACAAGCAGGATGACGATTTCTGCCACCATGCAAAGGCCAAGGATGGTGCCGGAGAAGGCGATGTTGCGTTGGCCAGCCAGATGCACCAAGGCGAGAAATCCGAGCGCCCACACATACCATGGCAGATCGATGCCAAAGGGAGCCATCATGCTCTGGGTGGAAAAACCCAGCAGAGCGTAGATCGCAATCTGGACCGAGCTGTAGGTTAGAAGCGCGATAAAGGCACCACCTACACCAGCTGGCTTGCCGATGCCCTGTGTGATGTACGTGTAGAAAGCCCCTGCCCCGCCGACATGTCGGCCCATGGTCGTAAAGCCGACCGAAAAGATGAGGTAGAGCAAACCGGCAAGCACAAAAGCGCCGGGAACACCGGCACCATTCCCGAAAGCGAAAGCCGGCGGTGTTGCACCGACAACGGCAGTCAGCGGCGCTGCTGCAGCGACAACGAAGAAGACGATATGGGCCATGCCCACAGAATTTCGGGCCAGCCGTCCTGTGGACGCTGACGCGCTATTGGTGACAGTCATGTGAACCCCTCACGGTTTCTTTGTTTATTGTTAAGAAAGATGAGAGAGCACCGGCCACTTGGACATTGCCCTAAGTGACATTTATTTGATATTTTATGCCAGATTGAGAGGGAATCTGCGATGCCTGAAGACCTAGCGCCGGTCCGGGGGCGGCACTCTGTTACGTTTATCCGTGTTGCCGCCCTGACACCGTTCATCGAGTATCTGCAGAATGCGGGGGTTTCGCCAGCCACCTTGCTCGAACGACATAACATTCCTTCAAGCCAACTCAGCGATTCCTATGCACTGATCCCCCTCCATCACTTCGTCGCATTTCTGGAAGAGGCTGCAGCAGCGACGGGTGATGAAGCGTTCGGTGCAAAGGTCGGCGCCCACCTTAAACCTGCCGATATCGGCCCCATGGGGATCTTGTTTTCCGTCTCCCAGACCATTCAGATCGCCCTCCGGCGGATTGCCCGCCTCGCCAACTCCTTGCAGGGGGGGACCAATTCCGGCGTCATGGAACAAGACGGGACGCTGACCTGGAGCTACGCTTTGACGGATCGCACCATCTGGCCGCGCAGACAGGATGCGGAATACTCCATGGCGGCGACCTGCGAGCTGGTGCGATCCTGCTTTCGCGCCACTCTCAACCCGCTTGAGGTGCATCTGGAGCATGAACGGCCAGCCAACATCGAGCCGTTGAAACGAATTTTCCGAGCCCCGATCCGGTTTTCGCAATCCAGCAATCGTTTGATCTTCGACGCTGAGGACACGGGTCGCATCTACCGTAACGAGGACAAGTTTCTTGTCGCCACGCTCGAGCGCCATATTGGCGACCTGATCCAGGAAATGAAGCCAGACGAAGCACTTTCCGCAAAGGTGGCTTCTCTTATACAGCTCTATCTCGGCCGTCGTCCTGTGACCACGACCTTCCTGGCACAGGAACTTGGCATGAGCCTGCGCACACTTCAACGGCGTCTCGACGGCGAGGGCACATCGGTGCGAGCATTGATGCGCCAGCACAGGTCGGAACTCGCTGCTGGCCTTTTGGAGCGTCCGGATACCCTCGCAGCCAACGTCGCACTCGCCCTTGGCTATGCCGACGGTGCCGCCTTCTCCCGCGCCTTCAAGGATTGGACCGGACGATCGCCTAGAGAAGTAAGACCCCACCGATCTCGAAAGCTGCCACCGCCAGAGGAATGATTGTGGTTCGCAAGGTTGGCGCCAGCACGCAATCTGGGTTCTGGATGCGCACGAAGGAGGCAGCTTGTGGTCTGACAATCATTGTGGCGAGGTCGCCCGAAGATCACCGTTCCGGTTGAGACCCACCCGTCGTGTCACTTCCCACATCTGCGCCATACGTCCAAGGATCTGCAACAGATACTCAAAATCCAGCAGATAAAACAACTACGATACCTTGAGGGTATCAAACGACACCTAAATGGTCTTGGACGGGGCGCATGATCTTTTCCATCATCAGCCTCATGAACAAGATTTTCCATCCACCTCTTGAAGCGCCTGTCGCCGCTCCGAGCATCGAACGCATCGAAACGATGCTCGTCGACCTACCAACAATCCGGCCGCATAAGCTCTCGGTTGCGACGATGAACGGCCAGACGCTGATGTTGGTCATGATCCACTGCAGCGACGGCATCGTTGGGATCGGTGAAGGTACCACCATTGGCGGGCTGGCCTATGGCGGTGAAAGCCCGGAAAGCATGAAGCTTTCCATCGATCGCTATTTTGCACCTGTCATGCTGGGCCAGGATGCTACGCGCGTTCAGTCCCTGATGGCACGGCTCGGCAAGGTGGTGAAGGATAATCGGTTTGCCAAGAGTGCCGTGGAAACGGCGCTTCTCGACGCCCAAGGCAAGCGGGTCGGTCTGTCCGTTAGCGAACTCCTTGGCGGGCGCCGTCGTGATCGCCTGCCTGTCGCCTGGACGCTTGCCTCTGGGGACACCGCCCGCGACATCGACGAGGCCGAGCAGATGCTCTCGCTTCGCCGTCATGCGATCTTCAAGCTGAAGATCGGCCTGCGCTCCGTGCGCGAGGATGTCGCCCATGTTGCTGCGATCAAGCGTGCGCTCGGTGACCGGGGCGTTGTGCGCGTCGACGTCAACATGGCATGGACCGAAACCGATGCCAATCTCGGGATTGCCGCCCTTGCCGATGCCGGCTGTGAATTGGTGGAGCAGCCGGTCAAATCCACCGCAGCGCTTGGCCGTCTGGTTCGTCGCTTCCCCATTGCCGTCATGGCGGACGAGTCCCTCACTGGACCGGAGAGCGCCTTCGAGATCGCACGGACCAACGGCGCTGATGTCTTTGCCGTCAAGGTGGAGCAGAGCGGCGGACCCTTCAACGCCCAGCGCGTGGCGGCCATTGCCGATGCGGCTGGTATCGACCTCTATGGCGGCACCATGCTTGAGGGTGCAATCGGGACGATCGTTTCTGCGCATGTCTTCTCGACTTTCGCAGAGCTGCAATGGGGAACCGAGCTCTTCGGCCCGTTGCTTCTGACCGAGGAAATTCTGGAGACGCCGCTCGACTACAGCGATTTCTCGCTGGCCGTCCCCACAGCGCCCGGTCTCGGCATCACGCTGGATGAGGACCGGCTCAAGCGTTTCACCCGTGAGGGATCACGCCACATGACCAGGGCGCAGGCTTGAGGAGAAGACGATGCTGTTTCACGTCAAGATGACCGTCAATCTGCCGCATGATTTGCCTGCCGACCAAGCAACCGACATCTTGGCACGGGAAAAAGCCTATTCGCAGGCGCTGCAGGCAGAGGGCAAATGGCGGCATATCTGGCGGGTTGCTGGCCACTATGCAAACATCAGCATTTTTGATGTGGCCGACAACGAAGAACTCCATGTGCTGCTTTCCGGCCTGCCACTTTTCAAGTTCATGGACATCGAGGTGATGCCGTTGCTGCGCCATCCCTCTGCTGTTCGCGACGACGACCGCTGACGACAACACTGGAGCAATCCGGCTCAATTCATCCCATGTGAGGAGGACATGACATGAGCGTAAAAATCTTCAATCGCCCCGACATCCAGGACTTTCTCAAGGTCTTGAGCGGCTTTGAGCAAAAAGAGGGCAATCCGCGCGTCAAGCAGATCGTCCACCGGGTCGTATCGGACCTTTTCAAGACGATCGACGATCTTGATGTAACGCCCGACGAGTACTGGACGGCGATTGCCTGGGTCAATGAAATTGGTGCGACCGGTCAGGCCGGTCTGATATCGCCGGGTCTCGGTCTGGATCATTTCCTTGACGAGCGTCTGGATGCCATCGACGATGCGCTCGGCATCAAGAACGAGACGCCGCGGACCATCGAGGGGCCGCTCTATGTGGCCGGCGCACCGGAATGTCAGGGCTTTGCCCGTCTCGATGACGGCACGGATACCGACGGCCATACGCTGATCATGCACGGCACAGTCTACGGCGCCGACGGCAAGCCGAGCGCTGGAGCGAAGGTCGAGGTCTGGCACTGCGACACGCGCGGCTTCTATTCGCACTTCGATCCGACGGGCAAGCAGGCGCCTTTCAACATGCGCCGTACCATCATCACGGACGAGAATGGCCGCTACAAGTTCCGCAGCATCGTGCCGCATGGCTATGGCGTGCCTCCGGGCAGCCCGACCGAAAAGCTGCTTTCGGCGCTCGGTCGCCACGGCCAGCGTCCCGCCCACATCCACTTCTTCGTCAGTGCCGATGGCCACCGCAAGCTGACGACGCAGATCAATATTGCAGGCGATCCGCTGATAAACGACGATTTCGCCTATGCCACTCGCGACGGCCTGGTGCCTGACGTGATCGAGCGCACGGACGAAGCCAGCATCAAGGCCAACGGCCTGAGCGGTCCGTTTGCCGAGATCGTCTTCGACATCAAACTGACAGCCCTCGTCGATGGTGTCGACAATCAGGTCAACGCTCTGCGCCCACGCGCCGCCGCGTAAACCATGGGCGGCCCGGCATGACCGGGTCGCCTCATGCCTTCAGTTTGCCTTCAGCCTCTACAAGGCGGAGGCATTAAGCGTGTTCTTCCGAATTCCGTAAGCCCCTGCTGCCGAATCTCTTTGTTGCAAAAATCGCAAGAAACTTTTCCAAAAAACATGATTTATCACGTAATTGGTCAATGAGAGGGTGCGCAAACGGCGGAAAGTTTCCGCGTCAGCATCACGGGGAAACATTTATGCCCATGTCTACGACTACGCGCGCCATGTGCCATATCGTTATGTGGAACGTGGCTGGCTCTACAGCGGACCAGAAGAATGAGGCAATTGCTTCCGTCTGTCGCGAATTCGAGGGCCTTCGAAGCAAGATCCCGGGTATGACCTTGCTGGAGGTAGGCCTGGAAACAGACGGCGTATCATACGTTCGCAATAGGCTGAAAGGGCTGCGTATAGCGCGCCATCAGATGGATTACCTCATTGCGTCACGGAAGGTGGCGTGAAATGTCGCGCTCCAATTTCGTCTACACAAGCCATCCGGCCAGAGTCATTTTCGGTTTTGGAACGACTCGGCAATTGCCGGAAGAGGTGGCACGGCTTGGTGCATCCCGCGCGCTGATCCTCTCCACGCCTCCCCAGAAAGGACAGGCCGAACAGTTGGCTGCGCTTCTGGGCGGAGCTGCTGCTGGCGTGTTTGCTGGCGCGGTCATGCACACGCCGGTCCATGTCAGCGAACAGGCAGTCGCTCTTGCATCGCAGAAGAGGGTTGATGCCATAGTGGCAATCGGCGGTGGTTCGACAACCGGACTTGCCAAGGCGATTGCCCTTCGCACCGGCCTTCCGCAGGTGGTGCTCCCCACCACCTATGCTGGTTCTGAGATGACGCCAATTCTTGGGGAAACCAATGAAGGCATCAAGAAAACGCAGACAACGCCAAAGGTCTTGCCGCAGGTTGTGATTTACGACGTGGAACAAACCATGAGCCTGCCAATAACGTTGTCCGGCACCAGCGGCATGAATGCAATCGCTCATGCGGTGGAAGCACTTTATGCGCGAGACAGCAATCCTGTCATCTCTGTGCTGGCCCTCGAAGCAATCGCAGCCCTGGCCCGTGCATTGCCGAAGATAGCCCAGGATCCCGGTGACCGCGACGCGCGCTTCGATGCACTTCATGGCGCGTGGTTATGTGGAACCTGTCTGGGGGCTGTCGGCATGGCGTTGCATCACAAGCTGTGTCACACGCTGGGCGGCAGTTTCGATCTGCCGCATGCTGAAACGCACACTATCGTTCTGCCACACGCACTGGCCTACAATGCGCCTTCCATCCCCGAAGTCATCGCTTCGCTGGAAACCATTTTCGGGGAGGAACCGGCCCTTGCACTCCAGAAACTCGCCAGATCCGTTGGCGCCCCTATAAGTCTCGCAGAGATTGGCATGCCCGCAGATGGCCTCGATCGAGCAACCGAGATTGCTCTGACGAACAGCTACTGGAACCCGCGCCCGCTTGAGGCAGGACCCATCAGGCAATTGATGCAAAGGGCCTTCGACGGCGCGACACCATGGGTTGAGGGAAGGAAAACCGCATGAGCTATTTCACCGAGGAGACATCCGCAGATGTCGTCAACAACCGCATCGGGCCGCACACATCGCCTCGATTGCGCAGGATTATGACCTCACTGGTTGGCCATCTACATGCTTTCATTCGGGATGTGGAACTGACTGAAGCCGAGTGGGAGCAGGCAATAGAATTTCTTACGCAAACCGGTCAGACCTGCTCCGGCAGTCGGCAGGAATTTATTCTTCTCTCCGATACGCTCGGGGCGTCCATGCTGGTCGATGCCATCAACCACCGCGCCCCCAATGGGGCCACGGAAACTACCGTGTTCGGCCCATTCCATGTTGATGGTGCACCGGAGCGTGCCATGGGAAGCAATATCAGTCTCGATGGCAAAGGCGAGATTTGCCTCTACACCGGCCGTGTGCTCGATCTGCATGGCAAGCCTCTGGAAAATGCCGTGGTCGATGTGTGGTCCGATAATGAGGACGGTTTTTACGATGTCCAGCAGCCCGACCTTCAGCCGGCCTTTAACAATCGCGGCCGTTTCCGCACCGGCCCGGATGGGACTTACGCGTTTAGAGGCATCAAGCCGGTTTCCTATCCGATCCCAGACGATGGACCAGTAGGCCGGATGCTGGCAGCGCTTGGGCGACATCCATGGCGGCCCGCACACATGCATTTCATGGTCACGGCAGCGGGCCACTGCCGTTTGATCACGCACATCTTCGTGGCGGGAGATCGATACCTTGCCTCGGACGCCGTGTTCGGTGTCAAGGAATCTCTGATCGTCGACTACCTTAAAGTCGATTCCGACACAGAAGCATGGCGTGCCAATTACGACTTTACCCTATGCCGACAGGCTGACTGACAGGCAGAGCAGGCACTAAAGCCAACAACAATCAAAGAGGGATTAGATATGAAAATTGCACGACCAGATAGTGTCGTTGAATCGGTATGCGATGCCGTGACCGACTTCCTGAAATCGCCCAGGGTGTTGATAGGCGGGCAGTCATCCGCAGCGACGTCCGGCGCCACTTACACGGTAACGAACCCTGCCACCGGCGAAGTGCTGGCCCATGTGCCCGCCTGCGATGCAAACGATATCGATCTCGCTGTGAGGGCTGCGGCAGCGGCATTCGAAGGTCCTTGGTCGAAAATGCTGCCGGTACAGCGCCAGTCACTCCTCCTGAAGCTCGCCGATCTGATTGAAGAAAACGGCGAGGAACTGGCACAGCTTGAAACGCTCAACCAAGGCAAGTCGATCCTCCTGTCACGCCTGATCGAGGTGCAGTCCTCGGCCGAGTATTTCCGTTACATGGCTGGCTGCGCGACCAAGATCGAGGGCGCAACGCTAGATGTCTCTATCGGTATCCCGCCGGGCATGCGCTATCAGGCCCACACCCGCAAGGAGCCAGTCGGCGTCGTTGCCGCCATCACGCCGTGGAACTTCCCGCTCAATATGGCCGCGTGGAAGATCGCCCCGGCGCTCGCTGCCGGCTGTACCGTTGTTCTGAAGCCAGCCGAGGAAACGCCGCTCACCTCCATCCGACTTGCCGAGTTGTGCCTTGAAGCCGGCTTTCCGGAAGGCGTGGTCAATGTCGTGACCGGCATGGGCGAGACGGCGGGGGCGGCACTCGTTGCCCATCCCGGCGTTGCCAAGATTACCTTTACCGGCTCCACCGAGACCGGTAAGCTGATCGGCGTTCAAGCCATGAAGGACATGAAACGCGTGACGCTGGAACTCGGTGGCAAAGCGCCGATGATCATGTTCGACGACATGGATCTCGATCTGCTCGGCGCCGCCGCCGGCATAGGCGTCTTCTTCAATACCGGACAGACCTGCTGCGCCGGCACACGCATCTATGCTCAGAAGGGCATTTACGAAAAAGCGCTGGAGGTGATTGCGAATGTTTCGCGCAGCCTTGCGGTGGGTTCGGGCCTCAATCCGATGAACCAGATCAATCCACTGGTCTCTGCCAAACATCAGTCCCACGTAAAAGCCTGCATCGCGCGCGGGATCGAAGATGGCGCAAAGCCAGTTCTAGGTGCCAGCGCGCCCGACAAGGGTTTCTTCGTTGCACCGGAACTCTTCACGGATGTCCGACAGGACATGGCGCTCATGCAGGATGAAGTCTTCGGCCCGGTCGTGACCATCACGCCATTCGATGACCCGGACGAAGCAGTTCGTCTTGCCAACGACACCCGCTACGGCCTTGGCGCATCGATCTGGACCAACGATCTCAACAAGGTCATGCGCTATGTGCCGAAGATCGAGGCGGGTACCGTCTGGGTCAACAGCCACAATATTCCCGACCAGAACATGCCCTTCGGCGGCCGCAAGCAATCTGGAATAGGCCGTGAGCATGGCAGCCGGGCGCTGGAAAACTATCTCGAAACCAAAGCTGTCTGCATTGCCTACCGGTGATGGACAGCACGCCATGCATGGCGAAGGGCCGGTGGATGCCGGCCCTTTTTCGTTCTGCAAGACGATCGACGAGACATTCTGAAAGCAGGTCCAGTAAAAGTACGTTAGCGGTTTTAGAGCGTTTCAGGGCTCAATGGAATCGTTCTGCCGTGCTCGGTTTCAGTCAGGATCAAGGCTTTTGGCGAAGGGCATACCCGCAAGGTACGATCGAGACAAAAGCCGCAGATAATGGCTGAAAATGATCCGGCCCTCCCAAACAGAACTGTTTCCATTTAACCCTGAAGCGCTCTAAGTCCAGACTGCGTAAAGACAAAGAGATAGAGTATTACAGGTGATCCCGTTTTAACCGGAAATGCTCTATTGTGGGCGTTATCCTTACGGCTTCATAAGCACCGATTTCGAAGGATAATCCGATGCCCAGGTGGCGGGAAGCGGTGCGACGAAGACGTTTTCAGTGCGGGTGCGGGTAATCTTCCACACGCCGTCGGGCTCCTTGCGAAACGTGTTGTTGAGGCGCGAGGAGCGTAAGAGTGCCTTGCCATCGGAGAATAGCCAGGGCTGCATATGCACCCATTGCCCGTCTGCCGTCGTACCGTTGGCGTGAACATGGATCTGTTCCGAGGTCAGGTAGTGGCAGTTAAGGATCAGTGCCGGATCCGTCTTACCGCCCCAAAAGCCTTGGAAATGCTTGCGGATGGCGTCAGCACCAACTGCTCGACCAAACTGATTATCGTAGTATTCGCCGACACCTTCCCACACGGCATCCTCCGTGTAGAGCTGCATGATCAGGTCGATGCGCGCAGCATCGTCGGCCACACCGAATTCCGGGTTCGGTGTGTCGCAGAGAAACATGTAGCGCGCCTGAATGCGGCGGATATCCGCTTCGGCTTCCAGCGTTTCGATGCGTCGCACGAGCGCCGCGATGTCTAACTCTTCGTTCATGATAAAATCCCGTTTCAAGGCCGGTTAAGCCCCCGCGAGGGCACCTTCCCGAAAAAGCCTATTCCTGACATGGCAACCGTCAAGCGGTAATAATCACGTAAATTTCAAATGGGACACCGATACCATGTCAAGCCACTGTTCTTGCTGGACCTGAGGTAAACACTGCATGTCTAGAAAAGAGTTTTCCGAATTCCGCAAGAATAATGTCGGCTCTCGCGTGCTAATAGTTGGACTGCGGATATCCTGCTGCCAGGGATCGCTGTAACATTTTGCATTTTTCGAATTTCTGAGGAACGGTTTTGCCGTGAGGGCGAAGCCGTTCCTTTTTTGCATTATCCCCTTGATACGAAACATTAATTTTCAGATTTTTATAGCGTTGCTCATTGACAGCCGGAGTATTTACGGTAACATTCACGTAAATAACGGGGAACGGGCCAAAGCCCGACGAGCAATGTCAAACGAAACGAGCGATAAGAACGCCATCAGAGCTTTTGTGTCTGAATTTGCGTTGGGCGCAAAGGACGGGCTGACTGTTGCAGTCAAGGATTGCATTGATATTGAGGGCATGGTGACCCGCTGTGGCAGCCGTGCGCTCACCCATTCCGCTCCTGCTACAAGCAATGCAGAGATTGTGACGCGTCTCCTTTCAGCCGGATGCCGGATCGTCGGCAAAACGAAGATGCATGAGCTTGCGTTTGGCATGACCGGTGTTAACCATTTCGAGGGCACTCCGCGAAACCCTTCCTTCCCGCAGCTTATTCCTGGTGGTTCGTCTTCCGGATCGGCTTCAGCCGTGGCGGCAGGCCTCGTTGACTTCGCTATCGGCACGGACACCGGCGGCTCTATTCGCCAGCCCGCGATCTGCTGTGGTGTCATCGGCTTCAAGCCGACCTTCGGTCGCATCAGCCGCAAAGGCGCTCTACCGGCACAGTCCTCGCTGGATTGCATCGGCCCCTTTGCTCGGAACATTTCCATGATCGAGCGTGCCATGCATGTCCTCGATCCCGGCTTTCAGACCGCGATGCTCGACGCCCCGCTCCGCATCGGCAGGCTCCAGTTGGATGGCAGTATCGAACCGGGCATGGCTAAAGCGATGCTGGCTGTCGAGGCCCCGCGAGGCGGCGTCATCGAGGTAATCGAGCTGCCATTGCTCGATGCTGCCTTCAAGGCGGCCATCGCCATCATCGGCCGTGAAACGCTTGCCGCCAATGTATCGCTTCTGAAGCAGCCAGACCTGCTGGGCGAAGACGTACGCAACCGGCTGGAAGCCGCAAGAAACATTACGAGTACTGACATAGCAGAAGCGGAAGAAGTCCGCGCCCGCTTCACGGCGGAGGTTGAGGCGCTTCTCGAACGCGTCGACATGCTTCTGACACCGGTCCTGCCCGTGCCGCCACCGTTGCTTGCCGAAGCAAGCGAGCCGGCAAAGGTCCTGACACTTACGCGGTATCTGCGGCCGTTCAATCTCTCGGGCCACCCGGCCCTCGTGCTGCCGACGACAACGTCTGACGGCCTACCCTCCGGCATTCAGCTCGTTGCGGCCAAGGGCGCAGACGCTCGTCTGCTTGCGGCGGCCCGGCGGCTCATCGAAACGAATCCCATTTTCCAGACAAAGGCTCGCCCAGACGAAGGAATGAGACGATGAATTATCATGCCCCTCCCACTCCTGCCGAAACACTCGAGGCGTTGAAAGCGGAGATCTCCATACGTGCTGAGGAATTTCAGGCGTTGCGGCACATTCCTGCAGATATTGTTGCCCAGTTCCAGAAAATAGGCGTCTACCGTGCCTTCGTACCAAAGCGGTTTGGCGGCGATGAGCTGCCGCCCCACGAATTCTGTCGCCTGGTGGAAGCCATCTCAACCGCTGACGCGTCTGCCGGCTGGGTAGCAAGTTTTGGCGTTTCGGCCACCTATCTGGCGGCTTTGCCGCCAGAAACCTATGCCCAGATCTACGGCACCGACCCAAACACTGTCTTTGCCGGAGCAATGTTCCCACCGCAGCCCGCACGACGGACGCCGGAAGGGCTGGAAATCTCGGGCCGCTGGCCTTGGGGTTCAGGAGTCATGGGGGCATCAATTGTCGGTGCTGGCATCAAGATTGAAGGCGAGAATAGCCCTTTGCCTCGAACCGCTGTTTTGCCGCGTGCAAATGCGACGGTCGATGAGACCTGGGACACAGTTGGCCTTCGTGCTACCGGCAGCCATGACATCGTCATCGAAAAGGCCATAGTACAGGAAGAATGGACCTTCATTCGCGGTGGCAAGCCGCAGCAGGACGATCTGATCTTCCGCTATCCAGCCATGGCACTTGCGGCACAGGTTCTGGCCGTGGTTGCGCTTGGCACTGCCCGCTCGGCGCTCGACTGGGTGAAAACCAACGCACTCACCCGTGCGTCTGTCACAGGTGCCCCCAGCCCGGCCGCGCGCGCCTATGTCCAGATCGATTTTGCCCGGGCCGAAGGGCTTCTGATGGGCGCTCGCTCCGCCTTCTACGATGCCATCGAGGAAGGCTGGCGGCAGATGCAGATGAACGGCGAGGTTGACCGGCCGACGCTGGTGCGCCTGCGCCACGCCGCCTCGAAGGCGGCACAGGACGGCGCGGAAGCCGCCCGCCTGGCCTTCGTCATGGGTGGTTCGGAAGCCATGGCGACCGGCCATCCGCTCGGCCGCAAGATGATCGATGCAGCCTGCGTGGCTCAGCACGCCTTCATCAATTCCGGCAGCTGGCAGGCCGCCGGCGCTGCACTCTTCGACCAGCAGACCCCGCCCGGCTACCCATGAGCCACCTTAGCCAGAACCCTTGCCGACAGGATTGACACCATGTCAGAACCGACACCCATCCGCACGCTTCTATGCCTTGCCGTGCAGCCCTCCTTCTTCGATCTGCCTTTCGGCCAGATCGGCGGCGTATGGAAGGCAACGCAGGCCTTTATGTCTGGAGTTTCAAAACTGGAAGGCGTGACCGTCCTCGGCACGCTGGATGACGACCAGACGCAGGTCGGCACATCGCCCTCCTTTCCCTGGACCTGGTACATGCTGTGCGATTTCCCTGACCGCCAGTCGGTGATTGCCGCCTGTAACCTGCTGAGAACCATCGTTGTCGATGACGAGGATCATCGCCTTTGGAAATACATGCGCGTTGAGGCCCGCATGGGCCGAGCGCTCACCATTCCCGAACTTTGAGATTTGAAAGGAGCTGCCATGTTGCACGCTAGCGAAAAATTCAGCGATCTCGACGCGCTCTACTCACCCGATGCTAAAGTTGCGACATCGATGTACGAGGATGCCGATCTTTTCAGCGAGGAGATGGAGCGCATCTTCAAGCGGACCTGGGTGTGGGTCGCCCATGACAGCGAACTGGCGGATAAGGGGTCTTTCAAGCTTTCGAATGTCGGGCTCGAACCAGTCATAGTAGTGCGTGACCGCAAGGGCGAGGTGAACGTACTGGTTAATCGGTGTCGCCACCGCGCCGCGACCGTCTGCGAGGTCAAGAAGGGCAAGACCTCGTCCTTCCAGTGCCCGTATCATGGCTGGGGCTATGGTCTCGATGGATCGCTGCGCGGCCTGCCCTATCCCGAACAATATGGCGCAGATTTCGACAAGGGCGCGCATGGCCTCAAGACGCTGCGCACCGAAAGCTATAACGGCATGATCTTCGCGACCTTCAACGACGAGATCGAGCCGCTGGTCGATTTCCTGGGGCCGGAAGTGTGCCGCTATATAGACCTGTTCATGAAGCAGGGTGGCGGTTTCCCGGTCAAGGTTCTGGGCGAGCATCAGTTCTCCGTACCGATGAACTGGAAGGTTCAGCTCGAAAATACGACCGACGCCTATCATTTCCCGGTCGTGCACAAGAGCTTCATGCAGTCGCTCGACGGCGATGCGGAAGAGGCATTCAAGTTCCTCGATACCGGCAAGGGCTATGTCGAGGATCTGGGCAACGGCCACTCGGTCATGGTGATGATCCCCGAGCGCATCGATCTCGACGAGCATCTCGACGATCCCATCGAGGAGCGCTTCCAGCCGCTCGTCAAGGAGTTGCGCGACGATGGCTACCCGGAAGATCAGGTCTTGAAGATTGTGCGTGCTGTGGGCGGTGCGGGCTTCAACCTTAACCTGTTTCCCAACGTCTCCTTCTCCCTCGCCTTCTTCCGTGTGCTGACACCTGTCAACGTGGAGAAGACCGATATCCGCCATATCGCTCTGGGCATGGAGGGCGGTCCGGCTGCCGCAAACCGTATGCGCCTTCGCCTGCACGAGCATTTCCAGGGCCCCATGGGCTTTGGCTCGCCAGACGATGCGGAAGTGTGGGAACGCGTGCAGCGCGGCACCAAGGGCGGGGAGGATCTGCCGATCCTGGTCAATCGCGGCCTGGTCGACGAAACACCCGGCACGCTTGGCCCCCGAGGCCATATCAGCGCCGAAACCGGCATGCGCGCCGCCTACAAGATGTGGAAGAGGATGATGTCGCGATGAACATGATCAGCAACGTGAACGATCTTGGGCTGCTGCAAAAGGTCAGCGCCTTTCTGTGGGCGGAAGCCGCTCTGCTGGACGACAAGGATTACGACGCCTGGCTGGCGCTCTGGCTAACCGAAGGCTTCTACACCCTGCCGATCGGTGAAGGCGAGGATTTTGACAATCAGTTGAACCTCTGCCACGACAACGACCGGATGCGGCGCGACCGTATCCAGCGCTTCAAGCAGGGCTTCTCGATTTCCTCGGCCCCGCCGGCGCTTACCGTGCGCACGGTCTCCCGCTTTGTCATTGACAGCGCTGAGGGTGATACGGTGACGGTTTCCAGTGCCGAGCATGTGATTGAGGACAAGTTCGGCCGCCAGCGCGTCTGGGCAGCAAATATGAAGCACACGCTGGTCGTTTCGGAACAGGGCTTCAAGATCCGCGCCAAGGTGGTGCGTCTGCTCAACTCAGATGGGGTGCTGAACTCGTTCAGCTATCTGTTCTGATGGCGGCCCCTCTTCCTGAAAAGATCCAGACCGCCGTGGTGACGGGCGGCGCCCGTGGCCTTGGGGCGGAGATCGTGCGCTCACTCCATAGTTCAGGCTTCCGTGTCGTCATCACCGACGTCGAGGCAGAGGCAGGCGCGTCGCTCGCTTCCGAACTCGACCTTGCCGGAGAAATGGCGGTGACAGCAACGCTGGACGTCATGAAGCCCGCAGACTTTCAGGAGGTTCTCGACAAATGCGTCGAGCGCTGGGGGTCGGTGGAAGTGCTGGTCAACAATGCCGCGCGCACAGCGGTCAAACCGGTCCTCGATATCGACCCCGCCGACTTCAACGCGATCCTGGCGACCAATGCCGGCGGTACCTTTGTTGGCAGCCAGATCTTCGGTCGGCATTTCAAGGCTCGCGGCTATGGGCGGATCGTCAATCTGGCGTCGCTGGCGGGCCAGAATGGCGGCACCGCAACGGGCGCGCATTATGCGGCCTCCAAGGGCGCGATCCTGACGCTCACCAAGGTTTTTGCCCGCGATCTCGCCCCCTATGGCGTGACCTGCAATGCAATCGCGCCGGGACCAATGGACACGCCCATGGTCCGCTCTGTGATCACGCCGGAAAAGATGGCGGCGGCGCTCGCCAATATCCCGGTCGGAGAGCTCGGCGATCCGGTCTTCGTCGCCGAACTGGTGGCGCTTCTCGCCGGGCCGAAAGCATCCTTCGTCAGTGGCGCCTGCTGGGACGTCAATGGCGGCATCTACATGCGATGAGGAGGCAGTCATGAGCACAAACGCACTGAAACTGAAAGTTGCCGAACGGATCGAAGAGCCCGGCAACATCCTGCACCTGAGGCTTGTTGAAGCGTCAGGTGCAATGCTGCCGACCTTCGAGGCCGGCGCGCATCTCGATCTGCATCTCGTCGAAGGCTCCATGGACCTTTGGCGGCAGTATTCGCTCTGCTCCAATCCGGCAACGCAGGACGCTTATGAAATCGGCGTGCTACTGGACCCGAAATCGCGCGGAGGCTCGCTTGCAGTGCATCGGCTTGCACAGATCGGCACCACCTTCGAGGTCGAAGGCCCTCGCAACCACTTTCCACTGGAGGAGACGGCTGAAAAGTCAGTCCTCCTAGGCGGCGGCATCGGAATCACGCCCATGCTCGCCATGGCGCAGCGCCTGCACGCGCTCGGGCGCGATTTTGTGCTGCACTACTGCACACGCTCGGAAAACGTGACAGCCTTCCGGGGCCTCATCGCAACTGCGCCCTGGGGCAGTAAGGTGGTTTTCCATTTCGACGATCAGGCGGCAGAGCAGCGGCTCGATCTTGTACGGGATCTCCCTGCTCCAGCCCCCGACACCCATCTCTATGTCTGCGGCCCTCAGGGTTTCATGGACTGGGTGATCAGCACCGCAGAAGGTGCAGGCCATGCCAAGGCAAATGTTCACCGCGAATACTTCTCGGCGAATGTCGACCAGTCGGGCGGCGGGTTCGAAGTCGTTGCCAAGCGCTCCGGCGTCACGGTGCGCGTCGAGGAAGGTAACACAATTGCGAAAGCGCTTGCCGCTGCCGGTGTGAAGATCGAAGTGAAATGCGAGGAAGGTGTGTGCGGCACCTGCGTCACGGATGTAATGGAAGGCATACCCGACCATCGCGACAAGTTCCTCACCGATGAGGAGCGCGAGGAATGCTCAATGATCTGCGCCTGCTGCTCACGCGCTGCCACTCCCACCCTGGTATTGGATGTATGACAATGACCCAAGATACCGCTCCTCAACCTCCCACTCCTGAAGCGCAGGCGTTTCGAAACGGTATGAGCCGTCTGGGCGCTGCCGTTAACATCGTCACCACAGACGGTCCGGCTGGGCGCCACGGCCTCACGGTCTCAGCCGTGTGCTCGGTCACCGACCAGCCACCGACGCTACTTGTCTGCATCAACAGCAGAGCATTCTCGCACGATGCCTTCGTTCAAAACGGTGCCATCTGCGTTAATGTTCTAGGCCCTGCGCATCAAGATCTCTCACGTGCCTTCGCTCGCTGGACCGGCGAAGATCGTTTCGCCACCACCGAATGGCACGTGCGGACGACGGGTGCACCGGTTCTGGCGAATGCCGCAGTTGCCTTCGACTGCCGCATTGTCGATCAGCAGCTTCGTGGCACGCACAGCGTCTTTTTTTGCGAAGTGATCTCGACCGAGGTTGCTGAAGGGGAAGCCAACGGCCTCGTATGGTTTGACCGTGCCTTCCATCCGCTGAAGCCGCATTGATGGCCTATACAACCTCACGCCCCTTCGAGTTGCTGGAATACGTTCTCCAGAAGGCTGTTCAGTTGCGCCAGCTGGTCCGGCGTAATGTTGACGAAGGAAGAGGCAAAAACGTGGTCGGCCTCCTTGCGGGCGAGACGACGCAGACGGTCCCCTTCAGGGGTGAGGCAGACTTCGGTCACGCGCCCGTCATTGGGCCGGACGCGTGTGACAACAAGTCCGTCGGCAATCATGCGCTGAACTATCTTCGTCACGGTGTTGAGCTTGATAACAGCATAATCGGCGATTTCCGAGACGCTCAGGTGTTCGTCCTCGTACAGCGACATCAGAACGCGCCAGCGGGCCACATCGAGATCCAACGGCTTAAGCCGACGTTCCAGAACTTGTGCATAGCGTGCATTCACCCGAGAGACCCAATAAAACGGCCAATCTTTCTTCATTCGTTTTTCTGCGGTGACTCCAGTGTGGTTGGCAGCATTGGAGGCTGTGTTTTCAGACATGGGTTTCTCGCGCCTGTTTGGTCTTTCGGGCTTCTCGGAAAGCTTCGGCGCCGAAGCAGCAACTGCTTGCGCGCCAAGTCGACGCTCAAGGCGATAGTGGAAAAATCCACTATTCGCAACTCTTACGCCAGAGACAGAATCCTTCTGGGCCCGATGGCCCATCCATTCGAACGCATAAGACAAAATGAAAGGAGAAGTCTGAATTCGAAGAAGAATTCGACGTGAACAACAGAACGGCGCTTGAAAATCATCAAGTCGAAAAGTAGAATTTTCACGTGAATTTTCTTTTTTGGCGGCCATAGTGCCAAAATGATGGGAGGCGGCCTTCGCGTGCGAAGTCCGTCAACGGCAAAGCTTTGCCGGATGCTCTGATGAGGCGAAACAATGCCCGCAGCGTCTGGATCTTCACAAACGAGATCTTACTCAACTCTCAGGGGAGCATGACATGAAAAATCTGGGTTCCATCCATTCGCTATTGACGCGCACAGCAGGCGATCTCGGCCGCCGGCAGTTCCTCAAAACCAGTGCAAGTACTTTTGCGGCAGCCGCAGCGATGTCGACCTTGCCGACGGGCTTGGTGTCACCGGCCCGCGCCGCAGACGGCACCATTGTCGTTGGCTTCATCACCTCGATGTCCGGACCTGTATCTTCGCTCGGCATACCCTATGACCAGGGGTTGAAGGCAGCTGTCGCCTTCAAGAATCAGGTTGCTGGCAAGACAGTCAAGCTGATCGCGCTGGACGATGCATCCGATCCGACCATTGCTGCAGTCAACGCGCGCAAGCTCATTCAGGAAAATAATGTCGATGTGATCATCGGCACGGCAGGTTCGCCAGGGGCGCTTGCAATCGCCACCGTATGCGCCGAAACCAAGACACCGTTGATCTGTATTGCCAACGCCAATCCCCAGGGTGAGCCCGGCAATTGGACAATTACCATACCGCAGCCTGCGCCACTGATGATTGCGGGCGCAGTAGCCCACATGAAGCAAGCAGGCGTCAAATCGGTTGGATACATGGGTTTTGCCGACCCTTGGGGCGACCTCGTTTACAATGCGCTTATAGAAGCGACGCCAGCCGCTGGGATCAAGGTCACATCGAACGAAAGATACGCCCGCGCCGATACCTCCGTAACGGGACAGGCACTTAAGGTCTTCGCAACCCGTCCGGACGTATTCGTCGCTGGCGGTTCCGGCACGCCCGGGGCACTTCCCTATCTTGCGTTGCGGGAGCGCGGCTACAAGGGCCAGTTCTACGGAACGCCCGCCATCATCAACCCGGCATTCGTCAAGGTTGGCGGTAGCGCCGTGGAAGGTCTGATCGCATCCACCGGCCCGGTCGTGGTCTTCGAGCAGCTACCAGACTCCAACCCAACCAAGGCGGTCTCAAAGGAATTCGCCAGGGCACTGAAGGCAACACAGCCAGATGCCGTGCCGAATGCCTTTTCCGGCTACTCGTTCGATGCCTGGATCCTATTCCTTACTGCCGCCGAAACTGCGATCAAGACCGCGGCACCGGGCACGGCGGAATTCAAGCTTGCAATGCGCGAGGCTCTCACCAATGCCAGCGAAGTGGTCGGCTCGCATGGGGTCTACACTTTCAAGCCGGGCTCGCGCTACGGCAATGACGAACGCTCTCGCGTTCTGGTAAAACTCGAGAAAGGTGCCTGGCAGCTCATCTCCTGAACCATGGAGCTGGACGCGGCGGATACATGTATCCGCCGCCATTCGCCGGCCTCGACCGAGGCCGACTTGCACCATGTTCGGGAGTCCGCAAATGTCTTTGGACATCATATTGATTTTGCTGATCGACGGGCTGTCGACCGGCGCGATTTACCTGCTTGCCGGGCTGGGTTTCGTGCTGGTTTTCTCGGTAACCCGCGTGATCTTCATTCCCTCCGGGGATATTGCTGCCTTTGCAGCGCTAACGCTTGCGGCCTTTCAAAGCCGTACCGTGCCCGGCTCGATCTGGCTCGTAGCGGCCATGGCGGCTCTTGCCTGTCTGGCGGAGTGCATGACCCATCTGCGCAACGGCACCGCCCGGCGTTTGCCGCATGCCATTTTCTTCTACGCCGTCTTGCCGCTCATACCCTGCATCGTCGGGCTGATGATCGCCAAACAGGATGTGCCGGAAGCACTGCGGATTGTTACGACGATGGCCTTGATCCTGCCTATGGGTGTACTGATAGACCGCCTGACGCTAAGGCCCCTTGCCACATCATCGACGCTTATTCTCTTCATCGTGGCAATCGCTGTTCATTTCCTGATCGCCGGCATCGGCCTTATCGTCTTCGGGCCCGAGGGCGTGCGCACGAACCCCATTCTCGACGGCGTCACTACGCTGCCGGGCGGTGTCGTCGTGCCGGCACAACAGATCTTGATGATGATTGTGGCCCTGCTGCTGAGCTTCGTCTTCTATTTGTTCTTTGGCCGCTCCATCACGGGCAAGGCCCTGCGCGCCACTGCGTCAAACCGCGTCGGAGCACGGCTCATGGGCATCCGGCCCGAGCGAGCAGCCGCGACGGCATACCTCATCGCCTCCGGACTTGCGGCAATCGTGGGCATTCTGATCGCGCCCGTGACCACCATGTACTACGATTCCGGCTTCATGATCGGGCTTAAGGCTTCCGTGGGCGCAATCATCGGCGGCATGGCCAGCTATCCGATCACGGCCATAGGCTCCGTGTTCATCGGCATCCTCGAAAGCTGGGCCTCATTTCTTGCGAGTGACTATAAGGAAATCATCATCTTCAGCGTTGTCATTCCCGTCCTGATCTGGCGCTCATTTGCCGTTCATCGAGACGGCGACGAAGAAATCGAGGAGCTTGCCTGAGATGATCCCCGCCCGTTCATTCGCCCTTTTCGCGGTCCTTGCGCTACTGGCGCTCCCGGCCGTGGCACCTCCCTTTCTCGTCACCCTCATGAGCCATGTCGGCGTTAGTTCGCTTGTTGTCCTGGGCCTTGTTCTGCTGACAGGCATCGGCGGCATGATGTCGTTCGGTCAAGCAGCCTTTGTAGGCATCGCCGCCTACACCACCGGCTGGCTGACAACTGCGCTTGGCTGGTCGCCATGGCTGGGTCTGGTGTTCGCCCTCGCCCTCACGGCGGCCAGTGCTCTGGCCATCGGCGCAATTACGCTCAGGCTGGGCGGACACTTCCTGCCGTTGTCGACAATCGCCTGGGGCCTGTCGATCTATTATCTCTTCGGCAATCTGGAGCCACTCGGCCGTCATAGCGGCATGCTGAACATTCCGCCCATCACGCTCGGACCGGTCTCCTTCATGTCGCAGACGGCGATGTACTATCTCATATGGACCTTCACGCTTCTGGCGACGCTCTTTTGCCTGAACCTGCTCGACTCGCGTGAGGGCAGGGCGCTGCGTCTCCTGCGCGGCGGCGCGCATCTCATGGGAAGCATCGGCATGGACACATTCCGCACGAGGCTGCGGGTGTTTGTGATAGCAGGGATTCTTGCAGGTCTCGCTGGCTGGCTCTATGCCCATATGACCCGCTTCATCAGCCCGGCGCCGTTTGAGGTAAAGATCTCCATCGAATACCTGCTGATGGCAATGACTGGAGGCGCCTCTCAAGTTGCGGGAGCAACAGTTGGGGCCAGCCTCATCGTTCTGATCAAGAACTGGCTTCAGGATCTGCTACCGCACCTTACGGATAATCCTGCCCAACTGGAGCAGGTGGCCTTTGCGCTGATGCTGATCCTCATCCTGCGTTTTGCGCGAAGCGGGCTGATGCCACTGGTTCTCAAACTGGTCAAACGCATGCCGCGTCCGGTCGATGTCCAGGCGGGCCTTTTGCCAAAGCGGAGGTTGCCAGCGACCGGCGAAACAGTGCTGGAGGTTGATGCGGTGGAGCGACGTTTCGGCGGTCTTGTCGCTGTCAACAAGGTGAGTTTCAACGTCAAGGCGGGCGAGATTGTCGGTCTGATCGGCCCTAACGGCGCCGGAAAAAGCACTATGTTCAACCTGATTACGGGAACGCTATCTGTCAGCAGCGGCACTGTGCGCTTTCTTGGCAAGGACACCAGACGCCTGTCACAACGCCAGATCGCCGCCCTTGGTTGCGCACGCACCTTCCAGCATGTGAAATTGCGCCCCGCCATGTCCCTGCTCGATAATGTGGTTGGCGGCACCTACCTGCGCACCCAGGCTGGCTACATCAAAAGCGGCCTCAAGCTCGACCGTGAGGAAGAAGAGCGCGCTCGGCTTGAAGCACTCATGCGGCTGGAGCAGGTTGGTCTTGCCGAGCGTGCGCACGATCTGGCTGGAGACCTGCCGCTGGGTCAGCAAAGGGTGCTGGAGATTGCCCGTGCCCTGGCACTCGATCCGGTCCTCTTGATCCTCGACGAGCCGGCGGCCGGCCTTCGCAAGAAGGAGAAGGATGCGCTTGCCGCACTTCTGAGAAAACTGCGTGACGACGGTTTGACCATCCTGATCGTCGAACACGACATGGATTTCGTCATGAATCTCGTGGATCGTATCGTCGTCATGGTCTTCGGACAGAAATTGCGTGAAGGCGATCCAACGACAATCCGCCGGGACCCGGCTGTACAGGAAGCTTATCTCGGAGGTCTCGCATGAACGACGCTTTGTTATCGTTGGAAGCCATCCATGTGGCCTATGGCAAGGTTGAGGCCGTGCGTGGTGTCAACCTTGCACTTGGCGAGGGGCAGATTACCACCGTGATCGGCGCAAACGGGGCTGGCAAGACCACGCTCCTTTCCGCCGCGGCAGGGCTTCTGCCCTGGAGCGGGCGGGCAAGGTATCAAGGAGAAGACCTGTCACGCATGACCGTTGAAGACAGAGTGGAACGAGGCTTTTGCCTGGTGCCGGAACAGAGGGCTCTATTCGGTGACATGCCAGTTCTCGACAACCTGCTTTTGGGTGCGTTCGTCCGTCGCCGCGACAAGGCCTACGTCAAGAACAGCCTAGAAAGCGTTTTTGAGCAGTTTCCGAGGCTGGCGGAACGACAGGCGCAGCTGGCGCAGACCCTTTCCGGAGGGGAACGGCAGATGTTGGCGATTGGCCGGGCACTGATGTCCCAGCCACGCCTGCTCCTGCTCGACGAGCCAAGTCTTGGACTTGCGCCCACCATTGTGCGCGATGTTCTCAAACGCGTGCGTGGACTACGCGACCAAGGCGTTTCAATCCTGCTTGTCGAGCAGAATGCACGCGCTGCGCTGGATGTTGCGGATTATGCCTATGTGATGGACACAGGCGAATTCGTTCTCGAAGGCAAGGCGGCCGACATGGCAAGCGATCCGCGTGTCATGGCAACCTATCTGGGTGGCGGGGTCGAATAGCATAAACATTCCGCCGACCATAGTTTGTGATGGTGCGCCACCCGGATCCGGCGCAGCAAAGCTCATCGAAGAGCCGCTATTGCGCTTGGCATATGGGAGCAAAAAGTAAACCTTCCGCTTCGCGTGAAAACTCGTTTCGACGGTTAGAAGTGGACATCAAGTTGGCCACATGAAATAATGTTCGGCAATAGTGGAATGAATTTGATATTTGGTTTTCCTCTTCGGCACGCTCTCAGAGCAAATATCAAACTCGGAAATTCAATTATAATGATACTATGAAATGAACTGTCTCACTCATTGATGAGACGCTTGAAGACCGACCATCACACAGCAAGTTCAGGGGGAAGGCGTGGTGGCAGTAGATATGGAAATTGCTGACAGTTGGGCAGCGCAAAAATTTTGCGCAAAAACGGTCCATTCGCTCGGTGAAGCAGAGCTTGCCATGAGCGGCTGGCAACTCGATCTCATGCAAATGTCGCCGGGCAGGATCACCTATTCGCTTTCTGCGCTGCAACTCGGAATGATACAGATCTTCCGCGAACGAGCGGATAAGTCGCTTCTGAAGCGTGGCACGAGTTGGCCAGGCTCGCTCGTTCTCAGTTTCGTTATCAATGCACAAGGTACCGGCTGGCTTTCGGGGCACGAGGTTGATCCGCAGATCAGCCTCGTGGTGGATGGGCAGTTTCTGCCGGAGATCGTGACACCGCACTCGCTTGACCTCGTCTATGTCGCAATCAATCGTGCTTGGCTCGCGGCACAACTGACCACCTACGGGCAAGACCGGCTGGCCGGCTACATCCGCACCTCTCCGTCGATTGCCATGTGGCACGATGAGCGGCCTTCGTTTGACCCGCAATTTCTGCGGCTGCTGTCGGATTTTAGCGCCGTGCAACCAATGCAGCTTTTGCCGGTTGCCTCATCTGTCCAAAACTGTGTCTTTGATTTTCTGCTGACGACGCTTACCTCAGCCCGCAAGATCGAGGCCGTGAGCGATACCAATAGCAAGCGTATCATCGACAAGGCGCGTCGCCTGATGTTCCGCGATGGCGCCGATCTACCAACCGTCGCTGAGGTTGCCGCGCACTTAGGCATCAGCCGCCGCCATTTGCAGACGTGCTTCAACAAATCCGTTGGCCTGACCGCCACCGAGTTTATTCGGGCAGAACGGTTAAACATGGTTCGAAAGGCGTTGATTGAGGCGAGGCTCAACAACAAGAACGCCGTCATTGGCGACATTGCCGCGCAGTGGGGGTTCTGGCACTTAAGCCGGTTCGCCGCCGATTACAGAGACATGTTCGCCGAACTCCCTTCGGAAACGCTGCGCAATAGTGATCAAAACGACCGAAGTAAAACCGCAGTTACTTCCCAAAACGGATAACGCGCTCCAGACTAGCATTTTACAGTTTCCTCACTGGTTCAACTAGAAACCTTGGGGAACATCAATGACAAATTTTAAACGTGTGCTCAAACGCTCAGCACTTCTTACTCTACCTGCGATTTCAATGCTGACGCTCTTTTCCGAGCCAGTTCTAGCTGTCGAACAAGGCGCAACGATTACCCCAATGGGGATCACAGATTTCGGTGCGGGAATTCTGCCGCCAAGCACGCCCTACGGCACTGTCGGGATCAGGGCCTCGTACTACTCAGCAACCACATTGAAGGATGGATCAGGCAACGAAATACCCAACAACTTCAATATAAATGTTGAATCTCTGGCGCTTGCCTACTTCTATATGACCGACATGGAACTATTCGGTGCAAAGGTCGGCTTCGGTGGCGTGCTGCCAATGATCAGCATCGACGGTCGTCTCAATGTACGGACCCCTGGTGGGCCGCTCGCAATTGCTGGTGATGACTTCGGCGTTGGTGATATACAGATCCTGCCTCTCATTCTCGGATGGCAGGCGCCTCCGAACATGTTCATCAATGCCGGTCTCCAGGTTCAGGCTCCGACGGGAGCCTACAGCACGTCGAATGCCTTCAATGCCGGCACAAATCACTGGACGTTTACGCCGTTTCTCGGTGTCACCTATCTCTCCGACAGCGGCTTCGAAATTTCCACCCAGGCGACGCTGAATTTCAATACGGTCAATCCGGACACCGACTATCGAAGCGGCATCGAATACCGACAGGAATTCGCTATCGGTCAACACGTTCAGGATTGGACGTTCGGCGTGGCTGGCTATGCCTACCAGCAGATTAGCGACGACAAGGGGCCTGGCATCACCGACGGCAATCGCGCCCGAGTCTTTGCCGTTGGCCCGGCGATCAGCTTCTTCAAGCCGGGTCTACCGCTGGTCAGTCTGCATGCCTACAAGGAATTCGGCGCTGAAAACCGTGCCGAAGGCTATAACGTCGCACTTCGTGTAGCCATGAGCTTCTGAGGAGGTTGCCATGGGACATGTAACGCACGAAAGCAGAACCGCCGGCACACGGCAGGGGTTGATTATCCAGTTTGCCAGCAGCCTGACAATCATGGGCTCCGTGATGATCGCGCCGATGTTGCCGAAGATTACGGCAGAAGTTGCTGCCAACGATCCGGCATCGGTCGATATGGTGCCTTTGATCGTAGCGGCTCCGGCACTCGCCATTGCACTGTTCGCGCCTGTTGCGGGCATTCTGGCAGACCGCTTCGGACGCAAGACTATGCTTTTGGTCGGTTGTCTTCTTTACGCCCTGTTCGGTGCTCTCCCGGCGATTATCGCCGATATTAAGCTTATCCTGCTGTCTCGTCTGTTTTTTGGTTTCGCCGAAGCCATCATCATGACCTGCTGCACGACGCTGATTGCCGACTACTGGGCACCCGCAGAAAGAATGCGCTATATCAACCGTCAGGTGATCACGATCGGAGTTGTCGGAGCACTCTTCTTCGTGATCGGCGGCATTGCCGGAGAAGGGTCCTGGCGAACGCCCTTCCTGCTTTATCTTGCACCATTGCTTATGATGCCGGCAATTCTGGCATGGCTCTGGGAGCCGGATCGTCGCGCTGAAGAGACTGCGGTCCCTGCAGCTCCGGGGCAGAAGCTCAGGCTTACCATTGCCTCTTCCTACTTCCTGATCTTTGCCGGTATGGTCACCTGCTTTGTCGTCACAGTTCAGACACCGACGGTTCTCGTTGGCCTTGGCGTGACCTCCACCTCATTGATCGGTGCAGCGGCGGGACTTGCGATCCTGTGCACCTTGCTCGGCTCGGTCGCTTGGTCGTTCGTGCGAGATCGAATTGGTGTACCCGGTGTCAACGTCCTCCTGCTGCTTCTTATGGCGAGCGGTCTATTTGTACTGGCGCTGGCCCCATCCTATGGAGTCGTGTTGGTTGCGATGGTCATTCAAGGGTTCGGAGCTGGCTTCCTCGTTTCCAATGCCTCGCTTCCGCTGCTTCTGAAACTGCCGCCGCGCTTGCGGGCACGGGGCGTCGGAGGATTCACGTCCTGTCTGTATCTCGGGCAGTTCGCCTCCCCACTTATTGTCGCTGGTATTGCAATACCGTTCGGCGGCATGCCTGCAGGTCTCGCATCGGCGATCATCATTTGGGGTCTCTTCGCTACTCTACTGGCGGCAGCCTGGTTGTTCGTCGGAATCACCAGAAGCAGGCAGCCCGAACAGACCGTCGCCGGGTAAAGTCGAACTTGGCGGCGCCCGAAACTGCGCCGCCAACAAAAATGACACTGAAAGGGATCTGACATGAATATTTCAGCCAGTAAGACGACAACCGACGGCCTGGATCTTGCGTCTCAGATCCAGAAGGGCATCCTGACACCTGCCGAAGCCCTTTCTGACGCCATCCGCAAGGTTGAAAAGGTCAATCCACAGCTTAACGCGATCGCCGAGAAGCTCTACGAGACAGCGTCAGAAGAGGCCAAATCAGGCATTGCCGAGGGACCTTTTGCAGGCGTTCCGATCCTGACCAAAGACCTCTTCACTCCAGTCCGGGGCGCACGGATGACGAACGGCTCGTTGCCGTTGAAGGACAGCGTCATGCCGTTCGACGCGGAAATTACTATCCGTCTTCGCCGGGCTGGCTTCACCATCTTCGGAACGACCACATCGCCCGAATTCGGATCGTCCTATACCACAGAGTCAAGGCTCTTCGGCGCTACCCGCAATCCTTGGTCGCTAGACCACATTTGCGGCGGCTCAAGCGGTGGGGCGGCGGCCATGGTCGCGGCTCGCGTACTTCCGGTCGCGCATGGCAACGACGGTGGCGGATCATTGCGCGTCCCTGCATCAGCCTGTGGCGTATTTGGTCTGAAGCCATCCAGAGGTCTGACCCCCATGGGCCCAGCGGTTGGTGAAGGATGGGCGGGTATGAGTACCAGCCATGTTATCAGCATTTCAGTTCGTGACAGTGCGGCTGCTCTTGATCAGTTGGCCGGTGCAGATCTCGGCGCCCCATACGCTGCCCCGCATCATGTTCAATCGCTTCTCTCGGCCGCCACTGGTGCCGCGCCGAAAGGACTTCGCATAGGGCTCGTATCACATATCTCACCTTGGCAAAGCCATGCGGATTGTGTCGAGGCGGTACAGAAGACAGCAGAGCTATGCCAGTCGCTTGGTCACCATGTCGAGGAGACCATCCTTCCGGTCGAGGCACTGGAATTCTACGATCAGGTCTTTACAATCATCGGCTCGCAGACACGCAGCCTGATGAACTTCCTGGGCCGCATGGCCGGCCATCCAATGGACGAACAGCTTCTGGAAGCCCGACACCGTGTAATTCTGCGTGACAAAGGCAATCTCAGTGGTGCGGATTACGCAGCAGCTGTTGATTATATTCATGCCTTCGGGAGGCGGATGGCTGCCCTTTTCCAGCGCTATGATGTGTTATTGACACCGACGATGGCACGACCGCCTGCAAGGATCGGCGAACTGGTCGTCAAGGACGAAGACGATATCGGCAGCCTCATCGAGACCTTCCATTCCTTCTCTCCGTTTACGGCATTGTTCAACGCAAGCGGTCAACCTGCCATGTCGGTACCGTTGCATTGGAACTCCGCCGGGCTGCCGATCGGCTCACATTTCGCGGCGGCCTTCGGTGGCGAACCTCTCCTTTTCGCCCTGGCCGCACAACTCGAAAAGGCTGCCCCGTGGTCGCATAGAATTCCACCTATTAATGCGTTCTGGTGATTCGCTTTGATCATTCCCGGATTTGACATTTGAGCTGAAAGCGTGACGCAGGCGCGAATCAAATGTCAAATTCGTTCCACCATTCGGTCCGGCGGGTGGCAATCGTTAGGTATTGCGGCGATAACCCACCCCAGTGCTCGGCCGACTCGCTTACAGTCAGGCGCTTACCACCAAACGCGAAGCCATCACCCGTCTGAAGACCATGATAAGGCTATTTGAGCGGCAGCGTTCCGCTATAGGCGCCTATTCCTCCTGCTTCAGCGAGATGAAGAGGGCTCCGGCCCAACCGGTCCAAATCATCCACATTTGGTATAACGCGGCTGGAAACTTCCCGTTTCCGCCGGTTGCTACACAATCACGCCACCTGACTTATGCACATAAACCGAGGCAATAATCTCTGCTGTATGAAAGTTAGATGACAGTTAACTCTTTACCTAAATCTTGAACTATGTTTGAATTAAATCTGGGGTTTTACATAAGCAAACCATATAAATTAGATATTGGAGGGGTGTTATGGTTGTGTCAGCGGTCAATAGAAGTAAAGTCAACCAGGATTTTCCAACAGATAAAAGTAATTCGGTTCAAGACGATAAAAATCAGTTACCTCCCAAAAAGAATAAGCTCGCCCCCCCGGCAAGTCCTCCGCCATCCAAAATTGGCCCTCTTTCAACACGCGGAGACAAACAACCGCCTGCAAAGGAGGTGACTGATCTGCCACCTCAGAAACTCGAGTCCACGCCGGTACGCTTCAGTAAGACTGAAAAAGACACTCCGCCATCCAAAATTGGCCCGTTTTCAACACGCAGAGACAAACAACCGCCTGCAAAGGAGGTGACTGATCTGCCACCTCAGAAACTCGAGTCCACGCCGGTACGCTTCAGTA
>NZ_JALJQZ010000004.1:99411-99538 GCF_022968395.1 Affinirhizobium lemnae | reverse complement strand
TAAGACTGAAAAAGACACTCCGCCATCCAAGCTTAGTCCTATGGTGACCGAGGTGAAAAAAGAGCTCGCCGGCAAGCCACCCGTCAAAGAGCTGACCAGTTTCCCGCCCGGTGAGTTTCCGGAGTCA
>NZ_JALJQZ010000004.1:0-99315 GCF_022968395.1 Affinirhizobium lemnae | reverse complement strand
CTGACCAGTTTCCCGCCCGGTGAGTTTCCGGAGTCAAAAGATCCACTTTCTGGCCCTGATTCTTTCGTGGAGGTGAAAAAGGAGCTCACCGGCAAGCTACCTGTTAAAGAGCTGACCAGTTTCCCGCCCGGTGAGTTTCCGGAGAACACGGTCCCACTCTCCGGCCGTGATCCTCTGGTAACGAATTTGAAAGATGAGCTCGCAGGCAAGTTCCACGTTAGAGAGCTAACCAATTTGCCGCCCGGCGAGTTTCCGGAGAGCACGGTCCCACTTTCCGGCCCTGATACTTTGATGACGGATGTGACCAAAAAGGGTCTGACTAACACTTCTCTGACGAGCAAGCCCCTCAGTCTCAATAGTGACATGACAGCAAGCCCGGAAAAACAAGGTTTTGTCGGATACGACACGGAGGGAAATCCGCTTTATGAAGATAGCCTGAAGGGCGATTACAAGCCCGGCGCACTCACCAACCAGAAGGTTGACGAAGAATTTGCGTCCCGCGATCTCAACAAGATGTTTGATTATATGAGCGGCAACAAGAGGTTGAACTCTGAGTTCACTGCTTATTTCTATAATAAGTATAAGGACAAGGAAAGCGCACCTCCTGGTATGGATATCTATTCCAATCCTCAGAACTATACCATCGATCAGAAGATGAAGCGTTATCATGACCTGATGAAGCTTAAGGGCGAGTTTGAAGGATTTATCGATTATAGAAAGGCGCCGCACACTGGAACGAATGCATTGTTGCTGAACGAGCGTGAAGCTCGAAGGGACATCGACGAAGCAATGACGACGTTGATGGAAGACCCGGACACGGCTGCCGCCATGACGGCTGAATACCTCACGGGTTATAAGGAGATCCTGGCCGGCAAGCGGTTCCAGGAACCTGGAAAATATGACGCTGAGTATGACAAGCTGATAGGTGACACCAAGCTGTTTCTGCAAGATGAGCTTAAGCGCAAGCTAGTGGATGGCGATCTGTATGCCGCAGCGGATGCGCAAGGCGCAAACGAGGTTTCCACCAATGCACGATTCAAAACCACTCTTAGTGCCTATTCTTCTGTGCTCGATCCGACCTTTGTTGATTCCTTGAAAGATCAGATCGGCGAAAAATACAATCAATTTTACAGTGAAAAGATCGGTCCAAAGACCGCGAATGACGACATTGGTAGCAACTACAAGGCGATGCTATACGCTTATAATACCGCGAACATGACGCCGGAAGAAAGAAGGGCGATCGGCCTTCTAACACCGGTTGTTGACGGCAGCACATACAAGGATACGGGAAAGAGCCTCGAAACAAACGGCTGGATGAACACGATCTCCAAGTTCAAGCTTGATGAAGAGTCCAAAAAGCTTGCCTCTGACTTGGGTATTGACAAGAGCCTGAAGGACGATGGGGTCAATGCCGTCTATCTCAAGACTGCGGCCAATGTGGCAGAACAACTTTACGGCAAGGAAACTGGATCGAAGGCGGACCGCGGGAAGTTTGTTTCCACACTTCTGACCGAACTTTCACCGCTGGCGAGCCAGAGCAGTTGGGAAAAGGGTGGAGAAACGCTCAATGCAAAGTTGTCGGAGATTCAGACACGACTCATCGGTCAAGGCTCGACAGAGGCTGATGCCAAAAACTTGACGACAGCGCTGAACGGTATCGTTCGAGGAAGCGGCCTAACCAACAGTACGCTTCTCAATGGAATGTATAGAGCGGGCCTTGGATTCGACCTCAAGGATGTTCAGTCCTTCGTTACGCTCGCTACCGGCTACGAAGGAAAGGGGCTTGCAATGGGCAATGTAGACCCCACCGCAAGCAAGGTCTTCGGCACCCTCAACAGAAGCTGGGAATCTGGAGCCATCAACAAATTTGGCGCCGAGAATCTGGCAAGATACACAGATAAAATGGCAGGCGACTTCCGGTCCCTATTCACAGATGGCTCGGCTGCGCAATACAACAGAGTAGTCAAACCACTGGCCAATGCTTACGATATGACACCGGGCTTCAAAAAGGAAATCCTGGATCCGCTGGCGTCTTCCATGGCCGAAGGTCTCTATGGATCGGATGAAGCCGCAAAAGCCAAGTTCATGACAAACGTACCGAATTTGCTACATATGGCATTCTCCACCTTGAAGCCCGGCGGCACTCTGCAGACGGCATTCAAGGACTTTAAAGAAAGAATTACCAATCCGCTTCTCACCATAGACGATAAGCCGGGCGTCACTCTTGATGACAAAAGCAACTTTATGGCAAAGGCGATGACAACGTTTATCGCCGGCGGCAGAACCATTTACAATGGTATTATGAACGGGGAGAATATGACACCGAGCGCGATTGCATACACTGCAATCCAATCAGCCCAGGCGTTCGGTTATACATCAAGCTTCATCGGTTCACAGGTGAAACCTGGAGTTCGTGGCGGTTATGGTGGAATGTTGGAAGCGCGCTATCTTGCTTCACTTGGAAATTATTCGGACGCAGCGAGGAAAGTGGTTCAGCAGATAGCACCAAGAGTAGGAGGTGGTCTGGTTGGGCTCACTGACGTTGCCTTCCTGCCCGCAAATATTCAAGGGTTCGTTGACGGTCTGAAGAAAGGAAGCCTGGATACAACTGAGAAAGTTCTTTATTCCGTCGCATTGGCCGCTGATACAGGTGTAGCAGTTGACGGTGCTATGAACCTTACACGTGCGTTGACAACAACCAGAGCACTGCAGTTCTCCCGTCTGGGCGGCATGTTCTTCGGTGCTGGTGGAGCGGTCATGGGGGGATTGGGTGCTGCTTTCAACGTGATCAGCGCAGCCGGCTACATTGGCATGGGCATCTATCAGAACCTCAAGGAGCACGAACGCGCTAATAAAATGACAGATAAACTGGAGAAGAATCTTTCCGATTTGACGGGTAACGTGGTCCGCCCACACCTGAGCATGGGCGGCCAATGGTATTTTCCTCCCACATATGGCGGTACAACTGAGGCTGATCTCGCTGCGCTACGTGAGAAAGCTTACTACAAAGAAGACCAGACTTTCGTGGATTGGAACGCCATTCGAGAGGCAAACAGGAAACGCTACGCGCAAGAGAGCGGTATGGCTTAACCAGCTCGCGTCCATTACAAGTAGGCCATCGGTTTAACGTGCGGCCTACCTGAAACAAAGAGATAGAGCATGGCGCCGAGTTGTCTTGGCGCCATGCCTGTCCGGACACTAAAACTCTTTCCAGTTTTGATTTTTCAGGGCGGTCCTGCCCTGATGGACAAAGGTTGGGCTTTCCTTGGCCGCAGAACTGGCGAAGTTGGAGGGCCGGGCATTCGAAGCGTATGGGGTATTGGCTTTTTTCCCGATACCCTTCGGGTCGATCTGAAACTGACCAATCGCGTCAAACAGCCGTTGGGCCTCTTTAGCCAGACTATGGGCGGCCGCGGACGTTTCCTCTACCATTGCCGCATTCTGCTGTGTGCCATGATCGACGGTATTGATTGCAACGTTGATCTCTTTCAGGCCAGTAGACTGTTCGCGAGAGGCGTCTACGATCGCTCCCACGTTTCGATCCACTTGGACAACCTGTTCGGCAATGTCTTGCAGCGCTCTGCCAGTGTCACCGACCAACGCCACCCCGCTCCTCACATGTTCATTGGAAGTGGTGATCAGTCCCTTGATTTCCTTCGCAGCCGTGGCGGATCGCTGAGCGAGTTCCCTTACTTCGTGCGCAACGACCGCAAACCCTTTTCCGGCCTCGCCAGCGCGAGCTGCTTCAACCCCGGCATTCAGCGCCAGAAGGTTCGTCTGGAAGGCAATTTCATCAATGACGCCGATGATATTCCCGATCTCGCCGGCAGACTGCTCGATTTTGCCCATGGCATCGACGGCCTGATCGACGATCTTTCCGGAATATTCCGCACTTTCCTTCGTGGAGCGCACAAGCTTGCCTGCATCCTGAGCGCGATTGCTGGAACCGGCAATAGTCGCCGTGATTTGTTCCAGCGCAGCAGCCGTCTGTTCCACGGAAGCAGCCTGCTGCTCCGTGCGCTTCGCCAAGTCGTTCGATGCAGTCTGGATCTGTTGCGAGGCGGCTGCAATCGCAGCTGCATTATCCAGAATTGAACGCATTGTGTCGCGCAATTTGAGGGAGGCCGCATTGTAATCCAGGCGCAAGCGCTCCAGGGCAGGCAAGAAGGGCTGCGGGATTTCCAGTCTCAGATCCCCCTCGGCCAGCGATTGCAGAGCATCCGCCAACCGGTCGACGTTCCTGACGCGCTCGCTCACATCCGTTGCGAACTTGACCACCTTGACGACAGTGCCGTTCATATCGAAGATCGGATTGTATGATGCCTGGATGTGGACCTTTCGACCATCTTTTCCGAAGCGCATGAATTCGTCAGCCACATATTCGCCGCGCGCCAGTCTTTTCCAAAACATCTGATAATCGTCGCTGGCAGCATAGGCCGGGTCGCAGAACATCGAATGATGGCGGCCCTGAATTTCTTCCAGGCGATATCCAAGCCCCTTTAGAAAGTTCTCATTGGCAGTGATTATTTCGCCATCGGGCTTGAATTCGATAATGGCTTGCGCTTTCGAAATTGCGTTAAGCTTGCCCGCGTCCTCGGCGGCCTGGAGTTTCTGCGCGGTGATATCGGTTGCCACCTTGACAACCTTATAGGGTTTGCCCCTTCGATACACAGGATTATAGGAGGCCTCAATCCAGATCTCCCTGCCTGATTTGGTAATCCGTTTGTACTGGCACCGATCGAATTCGCCCCTTGCAAGCTTTGCCCAGAACGCACGATAGTCAGAGGAATTGGCTTCCAACGGATCAACAAAGATCCTGTGATGTTTTCCGACAATTTCCGTAAGACTGTAACCAAGTGTATTCAGGAAATTTTCATTCGCTGTTATTATCGAACCATCCAAATTGAACTCGATGATCGCCAATGACTTGCCGATCGCATTGATTAAATCCTGCGCGTTTCGCGAAAAAACGACAGACATATATTGATCCTACTCGTTAATTCGAAAATGCCACTGATTTTTTACTCGAGACTTGTTCTGGATCGCTCACAGCGATAATCAGATGCAAATATTAAACAAATCTAAAAAATAGAGAGCACGATGATTAAGTTTGCGCTAAAATGACATTCTTTGCAGAAAACTGACAGCAGCTCGGCGCCCATGATTGAAACTCGCCAGGTTCGAGCGGTAAAGCTGGGAAATCAACTGAGGCAGTAGTGACCCGTGTCTGACATGAATCTGAGAAAAAGATTGCAAGCCAGCGGGCCAGGCAAGACCGGAAACGTAGGTTGATGTGTGAGCGGGACGAAAACATGCCCGGTGCAGGTTTCGAGAAGATCGATATCTGCTCTCGGGAGCTGGAGAAAGTAACCGAGTATATAACTTCATCTTATGCTGCGGTGAAACTCGAACCGATTCTTCGCCAGCAGCAATACGGTGTCCTCGGCAAAGCAATCACCTACGAGGGTATATTTCTGGAGCGGTCGGTCACGGTGGGAGGGTTCCGTGTCACGCCGTGCGAGCCTTTCGATGTGACATTGTTCAACTTCATGCACAGTTTGAGCGTCGGCTATTCTTTCGGGTCCAATCAGGTTGAAGTTGGTGCTGGTCAGGTCATAGGGTATCAGAATGCGGATCACGTCGATGTGCTTGATGCGAGTTCGCACACCACCATCACCTTGTCCAACAATGCTCTGAATAGGCGTCTATCTGAACTGCTTGACGCGCCCCTGGCTCACCAGTTGCGTTTCAACGAAACGCCGATAGAGCAAGCCAGGCTCGTTCCACTCACCAAACTTGTGGCTTTGATGGAACAGGATAACTTCTCAGAAGTCGCGTCCTTCATCAGCATGAAATCAGGGTCTTTAAAAAATCTCGTCCTGGATAGCTTTTTATTTGGATTTCCCAACAATTACTCTGAACGACTAGAACAACGACTGCCAAGTGTCGCGCCCAGGCATGTGAAGCGCGCCATCGACTACATCCGCGCTCATCCTCATCAAGTCACCTCTCCCGAAACTCTCGCAGCCATAAGCGGTGTCAGTGTGAGGTCGCTGCAATACTCGTTCAAGGCATTTACGCAGCAGACAATTAGTGAATATCAGTTAGTCGCAAGATTGTCTGGCGCGCAGGCCGACCTTTTAAGCCATCCGGAAAATTCTATTTCGGCCATCGCGAGCAAATGGGGCTTTTCATCGCCCAGCAGCTTCAGCAAGGCATTTGGGCAATCCTTTGGGATGACACCATCCCAGATGCGCCGAGCTAGAGTGAAAACGTAGTCACGTTAACACGCATTTTTCCATGGGTCTCCTCGCCCCGCCCACTCGTAGCTTGCGGACCACGCGATAACATGTTGTCGCTAGAAGTGCGTCAGTGGTTTTAGCTACGACATCCTCTAGCGTGCGGTATAGCCGCCATCTACCGTCATCACAGTGCCGGTCATGAAGCTGGAAGCGGGTGAAGCAAGGAAAAGAACGGCATTTGCAATTTCGCGCGGCTCGCCCAGCCGCCCCATGGGCGTGCCTGCCATCCAGGCGGCGAACCATTCAGGATTGCTTCGGCCACGCAAGGTGAGTTCTGTCGCGGTATAACCGGGGGCCACGGCATTGACGCGCACGCCCGATTTTGCCCATTCCACCGCCAGCGATTTCGTCAGAAGGTTGGCACCCGCCTTCGCCGCATTGTAGGAAATCTGCGGCTGCGGCTGCACGACGATTTCGCCACACATTGATGTGATATTGATGATTGATCCACTGCCTGCCTGAACCATGTGGCGACCAAACACCTGGGCGCAATGGAACACTCCGGTGAGATCAATGTCGATCACTTGCTGCCAGTCTTCGATACTCATTTCCGAGGCAGGCGCATTGCGAACAATTCCTGCATTGTTGACGAGAACATTGAGGGCAATGCCTTCGCTTTCCAGCTCGGCGGCCACCATCTCGACACTTGCGCGCTGTGTAACATCAATTGTCATGAAACGGGCAGAGAACCCCAGTGCCCGAAGCTCCCTTGCAGCGCTTTCTCCTTCACACGCATCGCGATCGGCCAGAATGACCGCAGCTCCCGCCTCGGCAAGTCGGTCGGCAATGGCAAGACCTATGCCTCTTGCTGCACCCGTTATCAGCGCCGTCTTGCCATCCAGGCGGAAATCCGCGTCGCTCATGGTTTGGCCCCGATATTCGCTACGTTCTTAAGCGCTGGATAAAGCGCCAGATAGCGCTGGTAGATCTCGTTGTAGAGCGCCATCTCGCGCGGGCGCGGCTCGATGCGTTTTCCAGGTCGAACCATGGCGGTAATGCCATCATCGATGGAGCTGAAATACCCGGCTCCATGGGCGGCCAGAACCGCCGCACCAACGGACGGTGCATCACGCGAGGCGGGAACGCAAACCGGAAGACCTGCCGTATCCGCGTGGATTTGCAGCCAGAGGTCCGAGGCCCCTGCCCCACCGCCCACCGTGATTTCCGTGCCGCGATAACCGGCAGATGCCATGGCATCCAGAATGGCACGGGTGCCGAGACCGATGCCTTCCATGATCGCACGGAAAATATGGTGCGGCTCATGAGCAAGCGTCAGCCCGACAATTGCGCCGCGTGACAGTGGATCGGTGTAGGGCGTGCGGTTGCCCTGAAAGTGATCCTGCACGATCAGGCCATCGCAGCCCGGCTCCAGTTCGGCGGCTTTTCGGTTGAGTTCCGCCAGATCCATGGTGCCGTTCATCAAGCGACCGAGCCAGGCAATGATGGAACCGGTCGAAGTTTGTCCACCTTCCACGATATAGCGACCTGGATAGACGCAATCGCGATAAGTGCCCCAGATGCCGGGGGCGTGAACCGCCTGTTCCGTCACGCCGAACTGAAGATGCGAGGAACCGGTGATCAAGGCAAGCTGCCCCGGCTTTGCCACGCCAAGCCCAATCATACCGATCAGCGCATCAGCCCCGCCTTGGACCACTTTCACCGAGGGTGAAAGACCGAGTTCCTGTGCTGCTTGGCGGCTCAGAGTAGCAATTACGCCGCCGGGCGGCACCACGCGCTGCGGCCATTTTTCCAGTAGCGCCGCAAGACCAAGGCTTTCCACCAGCGACTTTGCCCAGCCGCCCTGTTCCACCTGATAATGCCAGCGCAGCGTCACATTGTTCAGACTGGCGGCCCGCTCACCGGTCAGCCTCAGGGTCATGAAATCCTGATACTCACAGATCGTATGGGCCTTTTCGAAGATCTCTGGTTCGTTGCGTGCAATCCACAATGCCTTGGGTATCATCCATTCGGCCGAAACCGGTCCACGCCCGCCGCCATTCAGTGTCAACGCCTGATCGCCTGTTGCCAGAACCGCATCGGCTTCGCGGTTGGCGCGCACATCCATCCAGATGATGGCAGGGCGCAGCGCCGTTCCGTTTTCATCCAGCGCCACAACGGTACAACTGGTTGTCGCAAGCGCGATGGCCTCAATGTCGGAAGGCGAAATTCCCGCTTCCGCTATCGCACCCTTGGATGCCTGCACGAAAGCCTTCCACCAGTCTTCCGGGTCCTGTTCGGCACGGGCGCCTGCTGAAAATCTGGTTTCATAGGGCACAGCAATGCTGCCAAGGCAGGTGCCCGTCAAATCATAAACACGCGCCCGCAGGCTTTCGGTGCCGCCGTCAGCAGTCAGAAAATAACCCATCATCCCCTCCCGCGCCCTTGTTTCTTGACGGCGCCAAGTCTGAAATTTGCCGTGCGACTTGCACTCACCGCGTCACAATGCACCTCCTGCCCTTGTGGACGAAAGCAGGATGTCCTGAACATCGCGCGGCTGATCCCATTGTGGCATATGGCCGGAACGCGAGAGAAGATGAATGGCGACACGCGGGGGTAGCACCTTCACGTGGTTCCACGGAATGATCCGGTCTTCAAGGCCAAAAATAACTTTGACGGGGATCGAGGTCACCAGCTTTTGCAGAGGGCCGATGATCTCCACCCGCTGGCCGGAAGCGCCGTTGATAGCCTCTGCGAGAGCCTTGAGACGCCCTTGACCGAGTTGCTGGCGCAAGGTTTCCAGGGCAGCATCCGACAACGCGACATCATTGACCGAGAGCCTGCGCAGAAGATGCGAAAGCTCCCCCTTGGAAGAAACAGCCGCCATGCCACGGATGAATTCGCTATCGATCTCACTGCCCAGACCTGCAGGTGCGATAAGGGTCAGGGAAGCAATGCTTTCCGGCTTTGACAGCGCCATATCAACCGCGGCCACGGCACCCAACGAATGGGCGACGAGGTGAAGCCGCTTGACGTGTAGAGCCTGCATAAACTCCGGCAAATCGCGGGAAAGGTCTTCGGCAGACTTCACCTCTATTTCCGTCAATCCGTGACCAGGCAGATCCACCGCAATCACGCGCTTTCCCGCCCTTTGCAGGGCGGAAATGGTTGTCGCCCAGGTGGTTCTGTCTCCTGAAAATCCGTGCAGCAAAAGATAGGTTTCGCCCTGCGCACCATTATCAGTATAGGCAAGCCGCCCGGATTTCAGCGAAAGAAGCTGCACGCCATCCCTGGCTGACGCTGCGATTGGGGTAACCTGCGCATTCCGCTCCAGCCCCAGCACATCACCTTTTTCGATGCGCCCGCGCCTGCCTGTGCCGGTGATGCCTTGCAAATCGATTCCCCGCTGGCGAGCAAGACGGCGCGCAAGCGGTGTTGCCCTGCGTTTCTCAGAGCCAGATGCGCTGCGCTGTGGGGCAGGCGTGGGTGTGGCGGTCTGCGACTCGGCAGACTGCAGCACGGGTGTGGCTTCCACTGTTTCGCCCTGCGCATCGGCCTGCTGCACAAGAATGCGGGCAATCGGTTCGCCCACCGTCACCACCTCGTCCTCGTTGCGCAGAAGGCTTACCAGTACGCCATCGCTCAAGGCCGGAAATTCGGCAAGCGTCTTATCCGTCTCGATTTCAACGATGGCCTCGCCACGGGTGAAGCTTTCTCCTGGCTGCTTCAACCATTTGGAAAGACGCCCCTCCTCCATGGTTTCGCCGAGACGTGGCATGGGCAAATCCACCTCCACACCTGCAGCGGTGACTGGCTCTGGCGCGGGCTCTTCGCCCTCCTCCCGTGTCCAGTCCGGGCCCTCGCCCAGTTCCACGCGGGCAATCGGCGTGCCCACTTCAATCGTCTGATCCAGATCGACCAGAATTTCTGTCAGCTTTCCATTTCCCAGTGCGGGAAATTCCGCCACGGTCTTGTCTGTCTCGATCTCGATGATCGGATCGCCACGGCTGAAACTGTCTCCCGGCTTTATCAACCAGCCGACGATCTTGCCCTCGTCCATGGTTTCCCCCAGACGCGGCATCTTGAGAAGTCGCTCGTTCATGACAGCATCTTCTCCGCAACCTCTGCAATCAGCGATGTGGAAGGCACACTGCCGGATTCCAGCTCCTGCGAAACGGAAATCGGAATGTCCTCGCCCGCCACCCGCACCACCGGCTGCTCCAGAAAATCGAAGCATTCTTCGGAAATGCGCGCCGCAAGCTCTGCCGCCACGCCCGAGGTCATGACCCCTTCACTGACCACCATGGCCTTGCCGACCCGTTCCACATGCTGACGAACCGTATCGAAATCGAGCGGGTTCAGCGTGCGAAGGTCGATAACTGTTGCCTCGATTCCCTTGGCCGCCAGCTTTTGCGCCGCCTCCAGCGCATAGATCACCTGCCGGGAATAGGTCACGATGACCAGATCCCCGCCCTCGCGGCGCACGGCGGCCTTGCCCCATGGCAGCGGTTCGGAGGTCAGATCCACCTCTTCCTTGCGGGTATAAAGCGCCTTGTGTTCGATGAAGACCACCGGGTCCGGCTTGGTCAGGCTCTGGCGCAGAAGGTGATAGGCATCCTGCACGGTGGCAGGCATGGCAAGGCGAAGCCCCGGCGTATGCATGACCCAGCCTTCAAGGCTTTGCGAATGCTGCGCACCGGCTGAGCGCCCGGTGCCGCCTTGCGTTCTCAGCACCATGGGCACGCCAATCTGCCCGCCGAACATATAGCGGATCTTGGCCGCCTGATTGGCCAGCTGGTCCATGGTCATGCCAAGAAAGTCGATGTACATGAGTTCGGCAATCGGCCTCAAACCCGTCATTGCGGCACCCACCGCAGCGCCGATAATGGCCGGTTCGGAAATTGGCGTATCGATCAGGCGCTCTGGCCCGTGGGTCTTGATCAGGTCCTTGGTCACGCCATAGGCGCCGCCATAGCGACCGACTTCCTCGCCCATGACGACGATACTTTGATCCTCCTTCATGGCATCATCCAGCGCCTGACGCAGAGCGTCTCTATAGGTCATCGCGGCCATTATACGTCTTCCCTGGCTAGAACGCGGTCAATGCGGGTGCGAACGGGCTCCGGCTCCGGTTCCCCCACGGCATAGACATCGCGGAACATGGTGTTGAGTTGCGGTGCCTTGGACTCGACGGTGAAATCAATGGTCGCATCCATTTCGGCAGCAATCGTGCGATCTGTTTCGTCGAGCGCCGGTTCGGTCTCCAGCCCCGTCTCGATCAACTTGTTCCGCGCAAAGAGAACGGGGTCCTTCTTGCGACCCTCAAGCTCCTCCGCCTCATCGCGATAGGGGCTCTTGTCCATGCGGGCATGACCGAAGAAGCGGTAGACTTCAACGGACAAGAAGCCGGGCTTGCCATTGCGCGCCTCATCCATCAGCCAGCGGGCGGCGGCCTGCACTTCCTCTACGTCCAGACCGTTGACGACGGTTCCGTTGAGGCCAAACGCCTTGGCACGTTGATCGAACGCGGTATTGCGCGTGGCCTGATCGATGCGCGTGCCCATGCCGTACTGGTTGTTGATGCAGACAAAGAGCACCGGCAGATCCCACAACGCTGCCATATTCATGCTTTCATAGAGAATACCCTGCTGCATGGCGCCATCACCAAAGAAAGCGACGGACACGGAATCCTGCTTCAAACGCTTGCTTGATAGTCCCGCACCGACCACTGCCGGGATACCGCCCCCGACAATGGCATTAGCGCCCAGATGGCCAAGGGCCATATCGGCAATGTGCATGGAGCCGCCTTTGCCGTGGCAATAGCCGGTTTCCTTGCCACCGATTTCCGCCATCATCCGCTTTGGGTCTGCGCCGCGCGCCAGAAAAATGCCGTGGCCGCGATGGTGTGTGGTGAAGGTATCCTGCGGCTTCATGACCGCGCAGACGCCCGCGGCACTTGATTCTTCGCCGATGGAGAGATGCAGCATGGAGCCAGCCGACTGGCCGCGAATGAACAGTTCTCCCACACGCTCCTCAAAGGTGCGGATGCGCCGCATGGTGCGATAAAGACTGCTGAGATTGGTATTGGGTTTGAGGTTCATGGAGGTACTCCGAATTGAACTGGGCCGCATCGCAATCACAGAAGCCGAAGATTGGTGGTTCTGGAGACGATGGCGACAGCCACAAGGATGATCAGGCCCTTCACGATGCTCTGGATGTAGGTATCCATGCCGATGAGGTTGAGGCCATTGTTGATGACGCCGATGAACAGTGCACCAAAGAAGGTGCCGATGACGGTGGCGGTTCCAGGCCGGATCATGGTCATACCAATGAAGACAGTGGCCAGACCATCAAGCAGATAGCGCTCGCCGGCATTCGGCTGGCCAGACCCTAGACGTGCGGCAAGAAGCATGCCCGCCACGGCGGCAAACAGGCTGCACACAACAAGCGCTGCCGAGCGATAGAAGCGGCCATTGACCCCTGAAAGTTCAGCAGCCTTCAGGTTGCCGCCGACCGCATATATGTAGCGGCCGAAAATGGTGCGTTCCATGAGGAACCAGGCCAGGAGTACAAACAGCACCATGGCATAGGCAAGAACCGGAATACCGAGAAGCTGCCCCTGACCAAGCCAGAGATAGGTATCCGGCAGACCGCCGTAGATCGCACGGCCACCCGTTGTCATGAAGTTCAGGCCGTAAAGGATGGAGCCAGTGGCAAGCGTTGCAATGAGCGATGGAATGCCGATGAGCGTTACCAACATCGAATTCGCAGCGCCGACGGCAAAGCCAGCGGCAATGCCGCCCAGAAGCGCCAACGGCAGCGGCACGCCGGAAATCAGCATCAGCGGCACCAGAATGCCAGTTAAACCCACCGTATAGCCGACCGAAAGGTCCATCTCCTTCGCACCGAAGCCGAAGGTCAGGCCCGCCCCGACAATGGTCAGCATGGAAATCTGCTGCACGATGTTCAGCAGGTTCGAGGTTGTCAGGAACCGGTCCACGGTCAGGGCAAAACCGAGGAACAGGATGACCAAAGCAATGAGCGTGCTGTATTTCAGCAGCCACTGGCTCTTACCCTTCTCGGCTGCGTGCGAACGAATTTCTGCCGCTGGGCGTGCCTGCGCGCTCATGATGTCACTCCTGCCATGGCTGCAATGAAACGGGATTCGGAGAAGGCGGCTCTTTCGATTTCCGGGCCTGCCTTACCGGAAACGAAGGCGATAACGCGATCGGAAATCTCGGCGATTTCCATGAGATCCGAAGAAGCAACGATAATGGCGGCCCCTTCGCTCGCCATTCGTTTCAGATGACGGTGGATTTCGCGCTTTGCGCCAATATCCACGCCTTCGGTTGGTTCGACGAAGATCATCAGGTTATAGCGATCCGGAGTGCCGTAAAGCCACTTGCCGATCGACACCTTCTGCTTGTTACCACCGCTCAGATCCTTGATCTTCTGGGCGGAGGAATGCGCCTTCACATTGAAGAGCGACATCGCATTGCGGGCATGCGTCTCTTCGCGGGCAGGAGACAGAATGCCGGTTTTACCCAGCGCTCCGCGGGCCGGATGCACCATGGCAAGGTTTTCCCGCACATCCCAATCGCCGATCAGCGAATTTTCCATGCGCTGGTCGGGAATGAATGCCACGCCATTGGCCTTCATGATGCGCGCGCTGAGATTTGGAACGGCTTTGCCTCGAAACAGCGTTGTGCCGGAAATGAACCCTTCGCCGGTATAGAGCGAGCGTGCAAACCCGAAATGTCCCGCACCCGTCAGCCCGATCAGACCCAGGATTTCGCCTGCGCGAAGGCTTAAACTATCAACCTCGACACCACCGACTTTCCAGTCGGAGAGCTGCAGGACGACAGAGCCGAAAGAGCGTTCCTCTTGAGATGCCTGCTGGCTTGCCGCCAGACCATTTCGCTGCAACATGAGGTCCACCAGCTGTGCCTCAGTCACCTCGGAGCCCGGAAGCGTTGTGATGTGCCGCCCGTCGCGCAACACGGTAATGCGGTCGCTTAGCGCTTTGACTTCTGAGAGAAAGTGGCTGATCAGCACAACGCCGACGCCGCGTTTCGGCAGCGACCGGATGATGCGCCAGAGATTTTCCTTTTCGCGAGCAGGCAGCGTCGCCGTTGGCTCATCCAGGATCAGAAGCTTGATATCGCCGCGTAGCGCGCGAACAATCTCAATTACCTTCTGGTCTGCCATGGGCAGATATTCTACCGGCTCGGAAAGATCGATAGAGACGTCCGGAAACCAATGGGACATGAGGTCCGCCGCCCGCTTCTCCAGATTGCGCTTGTCGATAATGCCGAACCGGTTGCGGGGCTCGTCTCCCAGCAGAATGTTTTGTGCACCGGAAAGGCTGGCGACGAGGCTACCTTCCTGAGACACATGGGCTATGCCTTTGCGAAGCGCATCGCCTGCGCTTGCCAACTCGGCCTTCGCGTCATTGATGTAAAGCGTGCCTTCTGTCGGCTGCTTGCTGCCACCGAGAATGCTGACAAGGGTGGTTTTACCTGCACCGTTTTCGCCGATCAGGCCGTGCACCTCATGAAAGGTGAAATCGGCATCCACATGATCCAGCGCCCGTGTACCGGGATATTGCATGGTAATTCCGGAGAGCCTGACCGACATCCACCTTCTCCGTTTTAATGGTCCGCAATGCGTTATGCGTGCGAGTCAAATGAGGGTGCGACCGGCCGGGCCAGCCGGTCGCCTGGGTAACGACGCTGATGTTACTTGGGCAGAAAGTCTTTGCAGTTCTGCTTGGTAACAAGCGGCGCATCCAGATAAACGGTCTTGGACGGGATCACCTTGGCTGCGTCCTGCTTCTTGACGACAATGTCCTCAATCCACTGACCGGCCTGTGCGCCCATTTTTTCGAACGGCTGGGAAACGGTGGCGATCATCATCCCGTCCGGCTTGCACACTTCGGCAATCGCATTGGGGTGTCCGTCTATACCGATGACCTTCACCTTGGTAAGACCGGCGGCTTTGAGCGCATTGATGGAAGCCTGTGCGGGCTCATCCCAAGGGGCCCATACGGCGTCGATCTTGTCGCCAAACCGCGAGGCATAGTCCTGCATCGTTGTTGTCGTGTCTTCGAAGAAGGCAGTGTATTTAATGTTGTGCTCGGCCAGCACTTTCACATCGGGATATTCCTTCAGGATCGTCGCCATCACATCGCCACGCTTGCGGGTACCGTGGTGCTCGGCCATGCGCAGGAAGATGATGTTGCCCTTGCCGCCAAGCTCGTTCAGCAGATAGGGCGAAACATCGGCGGACATGGCCCAGTTGTTCGTGGTGATATCGGCCAGAACGCCCGTCACGTAACCGCTATCGACAGTGATAATCGGGATCTTCGCCTTGACCGCAGCATCGATCGCCGCTCGCGAGGCGCGCAAGTCCGCCATCGTGATGATGATGGCATCGACGCCGCGCGACGCTGCGTCCTGAAGGTTGGATGCTGTGCGCTCGCCAGAGCCTCCGCTATCCAGAACACTGACCTTCCAGTCCTTGGCACTGGATTTGAGCCAGGCGTCAAAGCCAGCCTTTACCCGCTGTTCGGATTGGGCGGCAGCGTTGGAATGAACCCAGGCGATGTTGGTGGCCTGAGCATTTACAAAACTCAACAGAAGGCCTGCGGCGGCGGCGAAAGCCGTCCTCCGGAAAAACATAGACATTGCTGATCCTCCTCGCGGGTATGAGATTGACCCGCACAATTTTTCGCGCTCCCTACGCGAATGACATTAGTCATATTCACATCGTTACATTTGTCAACTACAATTACATTTGTCACGAGGAGGAAAGATTTTGAGCGAGAACGATGACGACCTGATCGTGCGAGCGGCGTGGTACTACTATGTCGGCGGCCTCAACCAGGAGATGACGGCGGCGCGCTTGGGGCTAACCCGCGCCCGCGTGAACAAAATGCTCTCGGAGGCCAGGGAAACCGGCCTCGTCAGTATTTCAATCGATCACCAGCGGGCTGGCCCATTGCCGCTGGAAACCGAACTGGAACACAGGTTTGGCCTTGATTTTTGCATCACAACGCCTGCCTTCGGCTTTGGTGATGATAAGACTGACTCTGAAGTGCAAAAGCAGATTGCCTTTCGTGCCGTCGGTGTCGCGGCTGCAAACTACCTCAAGAAGCTGCTGATAGAGCATGATGAAATCACTGTAGGAACCGGCTGGGGCCGAACCATCGAGCAAATGACACTTCAACTGGCAGGTGTCCGCGCACCACACGCAAAATTCATTTCGATGATGGGCTCATTGACGGCGAATAACGCCTACAATCCGTTCGAAGTTGTTCATAGCCTAGCGCGACGCACAGGTGGGGAAGGGTTTTTCCTACCCGTTCCATTCATTGCCGACAGCGAGGAAGACCGGAAGGTGCTGATGTCGCAGCGCTCCGTCATGAAGGCGATGGAAATAGCCCATTCTGCTTCCGTATGTTTTATCAGCGCCGGAGAATTGACAGAACGGTCTCTGCTGCGGCTTCAAGGCATGATTAGCAGAGCCGAGCTGGAAAGCCTTCGAGCGATCGGTGCGATTGGCGATACAAATGGGATCTTCTTCGACTGCGATGGCAAGGAAGTGATGCACAGCATCAGTAAGCGAACGATCGCGGTGGGACTGCGGGAATTGATGAAAATCAAGGTCGTTTTACTGATTGCCGGACAGGAGAAAGCAATCGCCGCGCGCGCGCTGTTGCGCAGCGGAATCATCAACGGCTTGATTATTGATGGAGACGCGGCGCAGATCCTGGAGACTATCGGGAAATAAGTGCGAGCCCCTACCGCTACTCAGGTATTGGCCACGAAAGGCAAAACGTACGGAAGGTAGAGCCGACGCCGCAGCGAGCTTTGTCGTCAACGATAGATGAAATCGCCCAAAAAAATATCATCAACGAAACGGTTGGCGAAATTCTGTTTTGATGACCAGAGCATTTCCGGCAAACTCGCTCGCCCCACCGATCGCTCCGCTTCGCTTGTCATTGGTATCCAGGATACCTGCGAACAGAAGATCAACCAAATGCCGATTGGCGCAAATCATCGAGATACTTGCGGGTGTTGATCTCCAGCTCTTCAGGCTTCTGCTCCGGCATGGGCGTTCTGCGGAACAGCTGCCAGCGCGACTTCTTGACCCGAGCGTGAAGCCAAGGATAGGGCCGGTCAGGGCACTTGAGGCCAAGAAACGCGCAAAGCGGGTCCCATCCGTCCGCTGGCGTCAGGACGAGCAAGCGATCAGCGGGAACCTCATCGATGACCGATTGATTCCAGCGACGGAAGTAGTCCGTCATAAAAGCTCGGTCACCTATGCGGTCGCCAAAATCCTTCCGCAAAAAATCGCTTAGCATAAGTCCATCCCGGCCAAGCAAAGTGCCCTTCCTGACCACGGGAAAAATCGTTTCGGTCACGGATTCAAACCAGGCATCAGGGTCGCGCACGGTCAAAACGACTTTGGCTTGCGGATAATGCACCAGTAGCTCCCTCCAGAAAAGGCAACCCGGATAATCGACGCTTGCATTGTATCCTTCGAAGATACGGTCCCAGTCAGCGAACCCGGCGATTGCATTGTTCCAGAGCGGCAGAGACCTACGCACCGTCGCCGCGATCTCCATGATGTGATAGCAGGGATCCAATCCCAGATGCTCAAGTGCCAGCTTTAAGGACAGGGTGCCGGTTCGCCCCAGCCCGGCCCCGATTACAGAAAGGCCCATATGATCTCTCCCTAGTGCAGGTCCAGCAAAAGTGGGTCAGCGGTTTTACGTCGGGACTGCGTAAAAACAATGAGATAGAGCATTGCAGGTGATCCCGTTTTAACCGGAGATGCTCCAGTGCACCGCTTTGCGATCAGGCTCTGCGATATTCTGAAATCACCAATCTACTTGTCGAAACAAACGTATCGCGCTGCCAGTTACCCCATCGCGCATGGAGAGCGAGCCCCGCACAGCGTGCAAGCAGGTCAAGCTCATTCGGCCATACGAAGCGGATCTTGTGGTGAAAGACCTTCGGCTTCTCACCTAGCACCATGATGCGCTGGTCCAGAAACTGGTTAACAGGATCACCTTTCACGCCCATGAGCATGACAGAAGCCATCTCGAAGTCACCCGACGGCAGGTCGGACATACGATTTAAGCGGAAGTCATTGCTGAAAATCGCGTCGTTCGGAATGATCGTCTGGATGATCAATGAGCCCCCGGTGGCCAGCCGTTTTTCAACATTGACGAAAAACCGTAATTGATCTTCCTGTTTCAGGAGATATTCGAAGGAAGCGACACAATAAATCAGTCCGAATGGACCCTCGAATGGTACATCCGCCATGTCACCCTGTGTGATCGAGAGCTTTTCAGCTCCGGGCTTCCGCCTGAGTCGGGCCAGCATGGATTCCGAAAGATCAACACCCGAGACTTCAATTCCACGCTGGGAAAGCGGCAGCGCAATACGTCCCGTTCCCACGGCAAGTTCAAGCGCGGGTCGACCAGCGGCTATGTCCGCAAGCATATTGACGCAGGGTGTCATGACACTCTCAGGCCAGGAGTCCTGCCAGCTGTCGTAGAACTCTGCATAACTCTCGTAATTGTTGACTGCATGAGCGTCCATCTGCGCTTCCTTTCTAGTAAGCCGCGGTCGCGCGCGGCATTAGGGCCAGCTTTACGCCCAGAGGGCGCAGAACAAGTGCTGGATAAGCCTTCACCTGCGTTTTCGACGGTGGCTTCAGGATAAACCGCTTCAATATGCAAACCAGTATGAACGCCATATGCGTGAGGCTGAAATGCTCGCCGATACAGCGCCTTATGCCGCCGCCAAACGGGAAGAATGCATAGCGCGGTAAGCGCTGCTGCAATGTCCCGTCCATCCAACGGTCCGGCCTGAAGCGATCAGGTTCGTCAAAAAACCGGGCACTGCGGTGGTTGATCCATGGGCTGATCATGACTGCGCTACCCGCAGCGAGAAAAAAGTCGCCGAGCATGGTATCTCGGGCAACAGTTCGCCCGGTAAGCCAGGCTGGCGGAAACAGTCGTAATGCTTCCAGCAACGAAGCACGGGCTTCAGGAAATGGATGCAGGCCTGCCAGCCCCTCGCCTGCCGCCCATTCGCTGCTGCTCAATGCATCGACTTCCGCAATGACGCGCTGCAATACGTCTGGATGCGACGTCAGCAGGTGCAAGGTCCAGGTCAGGCCGGCGGACATGGGTTCAATCCCTGACAGAACCATCGCACAAAATTCGTCACACAGCCATTCGGCGTCTTCAACGGAGGTCCGGTTGACGAATGAGCCAATCCAATTATTGCTTCCGGCTTTGCCATGCTCTTGACCAGCTCTGGCAATCGCCGCACGCGCCACAGCCTTTGCTGCCTCGCGGGCGCTTGTCAGACGGTAACTGGTTCTGTCAAAGCAATGGAGTGGAAGACGCACAGGTTCGCGCGTCTTGAGGATGATAGCATCGGAAAGCACCAAGAAGGCCTCCTTCCCCTCTTCGTCAAGCACGGTACCAAGCAGAAACTGGCAGCCAACATCTAGGCACAGCTCCTGCAAAAGCTTCCTGATGTCGCCCGAGCGAGGTCCCGTCTGCCATTGCTCAAGATGAGCCTCGGTAATCACTCGCGTCGAACTCAGGCCGGAGGCAACTCTCCTTAGGGTAAAGTCCGGCTGCATTGCCCGGCGTTTCAAGCTCCAGTCCTCGCCTGAGCTATTCATGAGCGAGGATGGAAAACTCACCATATCGCCAGCTTCAGAAGAACCGGTTTTCAGGAAGATATCATCGCGATTGTGAAGTATCGTCTCGATAAGTTCAGGCCCACTGACAAGATAAAGTCCGTCCTCGATAGCAACAATCGGGCCATCGATCCCCTGACACGCAGACAGGAACGAAAGCGGATCCCACCGAAATCGAATACTGTTGCCAAGTAGCATTCGTCTGCGAATGCTAGGTATACTTCTTTGGTTGTCTTCGATGGAAGCCATATCAACTGGCAGCTATAATTGAAAAGCGAGTTTCTTAGAGCATTTCCGATAAACTTTGGGTCAGTTCTGCTTCTGACTGGAGTGTACGATCAGATGATGAAACGGGTGACATTCGAAGCACCAGCATTGAGCAAGGCCGGCGAGCCCCCGGAGCTTCCAAAAAGAAATTCCGGGGGCTCGGAATTTTAGTATGTGTAGATAAAGCGCGGCTTGCTACGCTTCATTTTACCGACATTGAAAATAGCGGCGAAGAAATTCTTCATATTACAATCCTCATCCCTGTTGTTACACACGTGCAAAACAGGAAAATTTATAAATCAAATATTATTCGAGTCAAATTGTTTTTATAGATCATATTAAATATATAAAATAAATTATTTTATATATTTAATATGTTTCTTATCAATACGATTTGAATTATAATTATTTGAATAATGTTAGATAATTTGATATAAATTCCCATAGATATAATATATTCATAAAATTCATATGAATAATTAATATTTCTGCATATTGAGGGAGTACAATATTGGACTGCCATTCTGACCGATCAGACAACACCTTCTGGCAGCACCTCATCGTGGATCGGACAACACGCGCGTTACTAAAGTCACAGCGTCCTCGTATCCTGTGGTTTACCGGATTGTCCGGTGCAGGAAAGACAACGATTGCGAACCATGTCGATATGTTGCTGTGCGCTTCGGGTAAACACACCTTTATCCTCGATGGCGACAATCTGCGGCACGGACTTAATCAGGATCTTGGTTTCACTATTGCAGATCGCATAGAGAATATCCGGCGGACTGCACATGTGGCAAAGCTCATGGCCGATGCGGGATTGATCGTTGTTGTGTGCCTGATTTCTCCCTATCGTCAGGAGCGTCGCATGGCGCGGGATCTAATGGAACCGGGGGAATTTGTAGAGATCTTCGTCGACACCCCTCTTGAGATCTGCGCCGAACGTGACCCAAAAGGCCTATATAAGAAAGCCTATGCTGGAGAGATCCGCAACTTCACGGGCGTGGACGAGGTCTACGAGTGTCCGGTGTCGCCGGAACTTCATCTACGAACGGTTGGAACGACACCGATTGATCTGGCGACGCAAATCGTTGCGCATCTGGATTTGGCATGATCGGGCCGACGCACAGTTGATCTGTTCGTGATCTTGCGCCAACAAAAAAGCGGGTCAAGCTACGGCCCTCTGGTCAGCAGATCCTCATAGAGCTGATGCCGACCATGGATCGTCTGTTGTCAGGTGGTATCGAGGCGTTTGTCGGAAAGCGGCGACCTCCCACCGGGGCCGCCGCCGACGCAAGCCGCAGATTGCCTCAGCTCCAGGCATGCAGCGGTGGGTTTTCACCGTTGAGGAAGTACTTGCCCAGGATCGAATACTTCCAGCGCACAGGATCGTGCAGGGTGTGGGTACGCGCATTCCGCCAATGGCGGTCAAGCGCATGCTCGGCAAGCGTCGATCGGGTTCCCGCAAGCTCGAACAGCTTGTTCGTCGCCGCAATTGCAACTTCCGTGGACAGGATCTTGGCCTCGGCGGTCACGATCTGTGCATGCGCAACGGTTTGCGCATTCGGTTCAAGCACCGCACGATCAATGGCATGGCCCGCTTCCCGCAGCAGCGCCTGTGCCGCGTGCAGACGAAGCGTGAGATCCCCAATGGCCTGAAGGGTGTAGGGATCATCGGTCGCCTTTTCGAGCCCGCTATCGACCCAGGCCCGGCTCTTCGTACGAACGAAATCGATGGTGTCGTCGATAGCCGCCTTGGCGATACCGGTATCGACCGCCACCTGAATGATCTGGAAGATCGCGCCGTCGGCCGTCGGCACCTCATAGCCCTTGTAACCGGGCACCAGATGCGTCTTCGGAACCTTGACCCGATCAAGGATCACAGTACCTGACAAGGTGGTCCGCTGCCCGAAGGCCGACCAGTCGTCGATGACCGTCAGACCCGGCGCATCGCGTTCGGCAATCGCGTACCAGGCACGACCCTGATCGTCGAGCGCCACGATCGGCACCAGATGCGCGAGAAGCGCACCCGTTGAATAGAATTTTTGCCCGGTCACAATGACATGGTCGCCATGGTCGGTGAAGCGCGTCTCGAAATCGACAGCGCGCTTGGAGCCGAACTCCGAGAAGGCATTGCCGAAGCGCGTCCCTTTAAGAACTTCGGCGAACAGCAGCTTCTTTTGCACCTCGTCCGACACAGTTCTGATGGCAGCAACGACACCTAGGTGGTTTTGCGAGATCTGGCCGATCGACGAGTCGGCAGCCGAAATGATTTCGACGACTTTGGCGAGCGTCGCATAGGAAACCTCAGGACCGCCATAGGCCTTGGGCACGTTGATCGACCAGAGCCCACTCTGGGAGAAGGCGTCCAGCTCCTTGACCGGCCAGATGCGGTCACGATCGCGTTCCGCTGCGCCCTTCACGAATTCGGCGGCGAGCCTCTCCGCGACTTCGATCGCCTCGACATCCGAGCGGATGATATGGGCAGGCTCTTTCGGGCGAGCAATGGCAGGCACCGCCTCGCGTGCCTTGTCAGTATTGGCGGCATTGATAGTCATGTCAGTTCTCCTTTTGAGACGTGTGAAAGAAATTAATGAATGGGAGGGTTGACCACGACCGGAGTCGGTCGCTGGCCAAGATAAAAGGCCTTCACGTCATCGCGGCGCCGCAGGTCTGCCGCATCGCCGGATAGGACATCGATGCCGTTTTCGATTACGGTCGCCTGGTCCGTATAGGCGAGCGCGGTCGCGGAATTCTGTTCAGCAACAAGGATCGACAGCCCGTTCTCGCGATTGAGCCGCCGCAATGTCCTGAAGATGTCCTGCACAACGAGCGGGGCGAGCCCCATCGACGGCTCGTCGAGGACGAGCAGCCTCGGACGAGACATGAGCGCGCGCCCGATGGCCGTCATCTGTTGCTCGCCGCCGGAGGTCAGACCCGACAGCGTGCCTCGCTTCTGCTTCAGCCGGGGGAAGTGAGCGTAGACCTCCTCCAGATCTCCAGCGATTTCAGCACGACTGCTGCCGCGCCCCAGACCGCCGGAAATCAGATTTTCCTCGACCGTCAGGCTACGGAAGCAGTGACGCCCTTCCAGAACCTGCACGAGGCCGGCGCGCACGAGCTCCGAAGGACTGCTTCGGGAAACATCCAGACCGTCGAACAGCACCCGGCCCGCCGTCACCTGACCGCGCTCTGCAGGCAAAAGATTGGACACCGCCTTGAGAGCTGTGGACTTGCCCGCACCATTTGCCCCGAGCAGAGCAAGGACCTTCCCACGTTCCAGAGAAAACGACACCCCATGCAGCGCGCCGATCGCATGGTTGTAGATCACAGCGAGATCCGTGACTTCGAGGATGGAATTGCCTGACATGGAAAGGCTCCAGAGGTTCGAGATGTCGCCCGGCTCCGCACCGCGGCCCGAAGGACGGGGTGCGGAACCGTCAAGCGTCGATCAGTTGGTCACGGTGTCGACATCGGCCGCCGTGCGGATCTTGATGCCCTTTTCCTTGGCGTAAGCCTCGGAGGACTTTTCAATGATCGGGCGCAGAAGAGCCCAGTCCGGAGCGATCCAGTCGGAAACCACCTTCCACTTCGCGCCATCCCATTGCTGGAAGGTCACGTAGCCATTGCCTTCGTGGTTGTCCCAGGTGACATGGATCGAATGGAACAGATCCTTGGCGCCGAGAGCCTCGACACGGGCCTGGTCGAGTTGCAGATGCTCGAAGCCCCAGCGAACTTCATCACCGGTGAGCGTCCGCTTGCCGAACTTTTGCTGGGCGATGCGAATGGCTTCGACGTTGAGGATGCCGTTGACGATCCCGAGATTGTGGTAGACCGAGCCGATGCGCTTCTTGTCATCCAGGTTACCCTTGCCCTGATCATAGAGCGTCTTCACGATCTCCTTGACGACCGGATATTCGGCGCCCGAAGCCTGGGTCGTGATCGCCGTGTAACCCTTCGCGGCATCGCCAGCAGGAATCACGTCTTCCTCGGAATTCGACCAGACATTGCCGATGATGCGATCGACAGGGAAACCGGTCTTGGCCGCGGTCTTCAGCGCGACGGGATTCATGACACCCCAGCCGCGAAGAACGACATAATCAGGCTTCGCGCGGCGAATGGTGAGCCACTGCGCCTGCTGCTCGTTGCCGGGATGCGGCACTTCAATCTGCTGCACCTCGAAGCCGTACTTCTTGGCAAGGAGTTCATAGATCGGGATCGTTTCCTTGCCATAGGGCGAGCCGTGATAGAGCACCACGATTTTCTTGCCCTTCAGGCTTTCCAGCCCACCTTCCTTGGACCCGATATAATTCACGATACCGGAGGTCTCGCTGTAGGGGTTCAGCAGCAGCGGGAAGACGTAGGGGAAGACCCGTCCGTCCGTCGAATCCGTACGCCCGTGATTGATGGTGATCAGCGGCGTCTTGTCCTGCGTGATCCGATCGATCATCGCATAGGCGATGCCAACGGAGAGCGGATTCCAGGCGGCGACGCCGGGATTGGACTTGAGGCGTTCATAGGCCTCGACCCCACGTTCGACTTCATACTGGGTTTCGCCTTCCGACCAGGTGAGTTTCACCCCATTGACCCCACCATCGCGGGTGTTGATCAGGTTGAGATAGTCGATGAACCCGCCGAAGAAGCCGGTTCCACCGGCGGCATAGGGGCCGACGCGATAGCTCTGAAGGGGAAAGTGCTGCTCATCGGCAAGCGCCGAGGCCACATTCGGCAGCGTGAACCCGAGCGCAAGGCTTGCCGCCAGCGCAGTGGACCTGAAGGATCGGAAAAGGGTCATTTCGGGCAAACTCCTCATGTTGTCCGGCACATGTTGCGCCGCACGGGTTGAATGGATTGGTTGTTTCAGGCTTTACCGGTCGGGTGCTCGGGCGGCTTTCAGGACCGCAAGAAACCGCCCCGGATCTTCTCTCGGATCCGCGCGAACAGGGCAGCGAGCCCATCTGGTTCAAGGATCAGGAATAGGATGATGAGCGCGCCGAGCACGATGCGCTGGGCCATGTCGAGGACACCGCTGTCGAAAAGGTCTCCGAATACAAGGGCACCAAGCCGTGACAGGATCAGCGGAAAGACCACGATCAGCGCCGCTCCATAGAAGGCTCCCCGGATAGTCGCGAGGCCACCGATAATGATTAGGAACAGGATCTGAAAAGACCGATCGAGGTTGAAGCCGGCAGGCTCGACTGTCCTCAGATAGGCAAAGGCCCACAAGACGCCTGCCACACCGATGATGAAGGACGAGATGGCAAAGGCAAACAGCTTGGTCCGCAAGACGGGAATGCCGATGATCCGGGCTGCCGTTTCATTGTCGCGAACCGCGATGAAGTTGCGGCCGACTTCCGAGACGACGAGACGGTAGGCCAGGAACGTCAGAAGCGTCACGATGGTGAGGGCGAAGTAGTAACGACCGACGGCACCCTCGAAGGTAAAGCCGAACAGCGTAAGAGCCGGCGCATCGATCACGCCGGATGCGCTCTCGTTGCTGAACCAGCTGAACTTCGTCAGGGCCCACTGGACGAAGAACTGGGCGGCCAGTGTCGACACGGCGAGATAGAAGCCGCGCAGCCTGAGGCTCGGCAAACCAAAGACGAGACCGACCGCCGCCGCCGTCAAACCTGCGAGAATGATGCTGCCGAACAGCGGCAGTCCGTCGACACGCAGGTTGAAGTTGAAGCAGGCAAACGCACCCACAGCCATGAAGGCGGCACTGCCGAGCGAGACCTGTCCCGCATAACCGGTCAGCAAATTGAGACCGACGCCCGCAAGCGAGAGCGCCAGGAACGGCAGCAGAATGCCTTCAAACAGATAGCTGGTCCCAAATGCCGGGACGAGCCCGAAAGCAACAACCAGGACGATGAGGGGCCAGACCCATGTCTTGAGAGAGGGTGTCCTCGACAGGTTTGGGGCCGAAGCAGGTGTATCGAGCAACACGGACATGGATCAGACCCTTTCCACGAGCTTCTGGCCGAACAGGCCAGCGGGCCGGATGAGGAGGAAAACAAGGGCCACCGCATAGGCGAACCAGCTCTCGATACCGCCGCCGAAATATTCGCCGATATAGACCTCGGCGAGCTTCTCCGTCGCACCCACAAGGAGACCGCCGACAATCGCCCCGAGGATGGAATCAAAACCGCCAAGCACCAGCACGGGCAGAGCTTTCAGGACGATGAGCGAGAGAGAAAACTGCACGCCGGAACGCGCACCCCACAAAAGGCCCGCAACAAGGGCGACCAATCCGGCAGCGGCCCAGACACTGGCCCAGATCCAGTTGAGCTTCAGCCCGACCGCGAGCGCCGCAAACTGGTCGTCCGCCACGGCGCGAAAGCCGAGCCCGATGCGGGTGTATCGGAAGAAGAGCGACAGAGCCACGACCAGACCGAGTGCCACCGCCGCGGCGAAGATGTCGAACTGGCTGATGAACACGCCGCCGATATCGAAAGGCAGGTCTTCGATCCCGAGATCAAGGCCATGCACCTGCGTCCCCCAGACAAGCTGGGCCGCCCCCTCCAAGACATAGGACAAACCAAGTGTCGCCATGAACAGGGTGATGGGCGGTTTGTTGACCAGGGGCCGAAGCACAGCCCTCTCGATCGCAATTCCGAGTGCCACCATGATCGCGAAGGTGATGACGAAGGCGAGCGGGAAGTTGATGCCCCGTTCCGTCAGGCTGACAAAGGTCAGCGCCGCAAACAGCAGCATCGCACCCTGGGCGAAGTTCAGGACGCCGGAGGTCTTGTAGATCAGCACAAAGCCGATCGCCACGAGCGAATACATGACGCCGGACAGCAGCCCGCCCACCAGCACCTCGGTGAAAAACAGCCAGTCGAACCCGGTCATCAGATCCCCTCCCCGTCTTCATTCTCCGGGGCGACACCGAGATAGGCATCGATCACCTTCGGATCATTCGCCACCTTGCCCGGTGTGCCGTCGGCGATCTTGCGTCCGTAATCGAGCACCGCCACATGGTCGGACAAGCCCATGACCACGCCGATATCGTGCTCGATCAGGACAACGGTGGTACCGAACCGATCCCGAGCCGAGCGAACGAAGTCCGCCAACTCGTTCTTCTCCGTCGCCGTCATGCCGGCCATCGGCTCGTCCAGAAGCAGGATGTCAGGCTCGGCGACCAGCGCGCGCGCCAGCTCGACCCGCTTTTGCAGGCCGTAGGGCAAAGTCCCAGCAAGCCTTTCGCCCACATCGGTCAGATGCAGAAAATCGAGGATCGCCTGGGACCGCGCCCGCGCCTCCTCCTGCTCCCGACGAGCCCGCCCGACACCGATCACCTGTTCCAGCACGCTGGCTCGATGACGATAAGCAAGCCCCGTCTTGACGTTGTCGAGCACGCTCAGGCCCTTGAAAAGCGCCAGATTCTGAAAGGTGCGGGCGATGCCGAGCCGCGCCAGGCGCTCTGTCGGCACCCGTCCAAAGCGCTGGCCATTGATGGAAACCCGGCCACGATCCGCCCGGTAGACACCACTGATGATGTTGATCAGCGAACTCTTGCCCGCGCCGTTAGGCCCGATAATTGCGCGGATCTCGCCCCGTTCGACCACAAGATCGATATCCTGCAGCGCCTGCACGCCGCCAAAGGACAGGGTAACCCCCGACAACTCCAGGGCAACGCGTCCGGCTGCCGCGTCCACGTCCTTGTCGCGCGAAGCCGAGCCGCGCTCCTCAGGCCCGATCCTCTCGAGTGCGAGTGTCATGGTTCGTTCTCTCAACATAAGGTTCGGCCAGACAAAGGAAGGGTGTTCAGGCGAGTGGCAAGCTCGCCTGTTCTCCAGCTCCTGCCCGCCAGGCGCGGTGGCTTATTCGGCAGCGACCTTCTGGGCAGCCTCGGCCGCCTCGAGTTCCCGCACCAGCGGAATGACGTGTCTGCCAAAGTACTCGACCTCTTCCTGGAAGTGCAGGAAGCCGAGCAGGATGAGATCCGCACCAGCCCTCTTCAGCGCCACGACGCGTTCGGCCACCTGCTGCGGCGTGCCGATCAGGTTGGAGCGGAAGCCATCATTGTACTGGACCAGATCATCGAAGCTGGACTTTGCCCAGTTGCCCTCGCCTTCCGGCGACGCCTTGCCGGCATTTTTCACCTCGTGACCGAAGGCATTGACCGCGTCCGGGTTTGCCTTTTCGATGATTTCGGCCAGCACAGCCTTGGCCTCTTCCTCCGTCTCGCGAACGATCGCGAAAGCGTTCACGCCAACCCGAACCTTGTGGCCGTTCTCGGCTGCCTTGCGGCGGATGTCGTCGACCTGCTTGCCGATTTCCGCCGGTGTATTGCCATTGGTGAAGTACCAATCGGAAACACGAGCCGCCATATCGCGAGCTGCGCGCGAGGATCCACCCTGGAAGATTTCCGGCTGCGGATCGATCGGCTTCGGCTTCAGGCTGTAGTCCTGGAAGCGATAGAAATCACCGCGGAACGTGAAGCTGTCCTCAGTCCAGATCCCACGCAGTGCACGGATGAATTCTTCTGAGCGACGATAGCGTTCGTCATGATCAAGCCAGTGCTCGCCGATCGCGTGGAACTCGCCCTTGAACCAGCCCGAGACAACATTCACCGCGATGCGGCCGCCGGTCAGGTGGTTGATGGTGGCAATCTGCTTTGCCGCAAGCGCCGGGTTCCAAGGGCCCGGCAGAATGGCGGCGATGACCTTCAGCGTGGACGTGGATTCGAGCAGCGCATGGCTGAACGAGACCGACTCGTGCTGGAATTCCGCGCCATAGCCGGCCGTAAAGCGGATCTGGCTGAGCGCATAGTCGAAGCCGCTCGCCTCGGCGATCTGGGCCAGCTTGCGATTGTAGTCGATCGTCCAGCTCGTACGCTGTTCAATGTTCGAGATGACCAGGCCGCCGGAGACATTCGGCACCCAATAGGCGAACTTCAGGGCGTCACGTTCAATAATCGACATTTCGGATCCTCCAGGAACTAGGCAATTGCTATAGATAAGGGTGAGTAGACATGCCGCTCCGTTCGACGGACTGACCGATCTGATGCTCGATTTCATCCGCAATGAAGGTCACGCGATTAGCGGTTCGCGAGAATTTCGTGACCCTCCCGGATATGGACAAGACAGGCATGAACTCTCCTTTGTTTTTACATTCTATCAATTTAGTGTATTTATCAAACGCGGAATTTTCTTGAAAACGTCGATTTGGGAAACGTGATTTTAAATGCTGCCCGGATCAGAGATGTGATGTTCGTTCCGCCCAGGTCTCGATGCCGACGCTCAGATTGGTGTTCGGCCAGGAGCAGTTCTGTACTGCGAAACTGCGAAGCCGTCGCTCGATACGGCGCCGCTCTTGCCCCTGCCATGGAGAATGATCCACCCAGCTCACTCGCTGCCAGGCGATTTCTGGTGATATAGACGGGTATCGCAAGACTTGTGATCGGACGCGTTACGGCAAAGTAGCCTTCCGTGCACGTTCTATGGAGCTTTAGCGCGGAGATCGAGCGAGTGGATCAATTCTATTGAACCCAACCGGTTCGATCCACAAGGACAGGGGCGCGTGTCGTAGCCTCAGCATACGGCCAAGCCCTGCGACAAAAGCCTTGATCCTGACTGAAACCGAGCACGGCAGAAAGATTCCATTTAGCCCTGAAAGCTCACATCTCGGTTGCTCGATATAAGTCTCCATGACTGTATCAGCTGGCATGCGCCACGCCGAGATAGAGTTGGGCCGCACGCTCATCTACCAGCAGGGTCTGCGCCGGGCCGGAAAGCGCAACCTTGCCGGCGTCCATGATGGCGCCGCGATGCGAGATGGCCAGTGCCTGCCTTGCCCGCTGTTCGATCAGCAGGACCGCAGTGCCGGTTCGGGCAAGCTCTCCGATCCGGCGGAAGCTCTCATCGGCCATGATGGGCGACAGTGCGGCCGTCGGCTCGTCCAGAACAATCACGCCGGGGCGCGTCATCAGGGCGCGCGCAAAGGCCAATTGCTGGCGCTCGCCGCCGGACAGGCTCGAGGCGCGGGCGCGGCGGCGCTCCGCAATCGCCGGAAACAGCTCGAACAATTCGGCTATACGTGCCCGCGTGTTTTTCACGCCCTCAACCACTTCAAGGTTCTCGGTAATCGTCAGTGACCCGAACACATTGGCCACCTGCGGCACATAGCCGATACCTTTGAGCGCCCGCTGCTCGACCGGCACACGGGTAATATCCTGTTTGTCGAGCAGGATACGCCCGGACATGCGCGGTAGAAGGCCGACAACTGCCTTTGCCAGCGTGGATTTGCCGGCCCCATTGGTTCCCGCCACCGTCAGGATTTCGCCAGCGGCCAGGGTCAGATCGATCCCGGTGAGGATATCGGTCTCACCATAGCCGCCGACCAGATTTTCAATCACCAGCATCAGGCAAGTCCTCCGCCGATATAGGCTTCCCGCACGAGCGGATCGGCCAGCACCTCCTGGGGTGTACCGGAGGCAATCAACCTGCCGCGATCCATGACATAGAGCTTGCTCACCAGCCGTGACAGTGCGCCAAGATCATGTTCAATGATCAGGAAGCCGATACCGCGCGCATTCAGTTCCCGGATCTTGGACGACAACTCCTCGATCAGAACGGGATTGACGCCCGCAAAGGGCTCATCCAGCAGGATCACCCGCGCGCCGGTCATCAGGGCCCGTCCGAGTTCGAGCAGTTTCTTCTGCCCGCCGGAGAGCTGGCCAGCCAGACTATCCGCCACCCTCTCAAGTTTCAGAAAGGCGATGGTCTCATCGACGCGGGCGCCGATCTCCTTCTCCTGTGCAGCAACAAGCCGCGGTCGGAAGAAGGCGTTGATGAGGTTTTCCCCGCTTTGGCGGGGTGCCGCCGCCATCAGGTTTTCCCGCACGGTCATATTGGCAAATTCCCGGGGCACCTGGAAGGTGCGCACCATGCCGTGCCGCGCCCTTTCGGCGGCCGACTGACGGCCAATCGAGCGTCCATCGAGAACCACATCGCCATCATTGGCCTCCAGAAAGCCCGTGACCAGCGAAAACAGCGTGGACTTGCCGGCACCGTTCGGACCGATGACGCCGATCATCTCGCCGTCATCGAGGCGAATTGAAACCTTGTCGACCACCACAAGACCACTATAGGCCTTCGAAACATCGTTGATATTCAGGATCATCGCTTCGTAAAATCCCCCATCAGGCCCTGTGGGCGGTAGATCGTGAACAGAATGAGAGCGAGACCGATCACGCCGAGACGGATGCTGGCCATCGATACCTCCGGGATGAAGGGCGCGACATCTCTCAAGAAGCGCGAGCCCTCCAGGAAGAACATCAGAATGAGCACGCCGGCAATAGTGCCGGAAATGCGCCCGACGCCGCCCATGATGATGGCCATCCATACCTGGAAGGTCACGAAGGGAATGAACTGATCCGGCGAAATGTAGCCGATGTAATGGGCGTAGAGTGCGCCAGAAATACCGGCCAGCATGGAGCCGAGCAGCAGCACCTGCATCTTGAAGCGGGCCGGTTCCTTGCCGAGCGAGCGAACCGCCTCCTCATTGTCGCGGATGGCCTCAATCATGCGGCCGAAGGGCGAGCGGACAATGCGCATCATGGCCACAATCGAAATGAGACAGAAAGCCAGGGTCAGCCCAAGCATCAGCACGGCCTGCGCCTCGCCACCACCGGCGCGAAAAATGCGTGGAATGCCGGCAATGCCCTGTACGCCATTGGTCAGCCAGCCCTCCGACGTCACCACCAGACGTACCACCTCGGAAAAGCCGAGGGTGACAATGGCAAAGTAATCCTCACGCAACCGGATGCTGATGATGCCGAGCGGCCAGGCGGCCAGCATGGCAAGGGCAGCGGCTGCCGCAAGTGACAGGGGAATAGGCACACCCTTGGTCGAGAGGATGGCCGAGGTGTAGGCACCGACGCAGAAAAAACCGACATGACCGAAATTGATGAGCCCGGTTAGTCCGAATTGCAGGTTCAAGCCAAGCGCCAGAAGCAGATAGATGCCTGCAATCGTTCCAATGGCAATCAGATAGGCGTCCATTCAGCGCACTCCCTCAATCTTGCCGAACAGTCCACGCGGGCGCACCAGAAGGACCAGCAGAAGAACCAGGAACGAGATCGCGATCTTGTAGGTAAAGCCGACAAAGGGCGTCGCAAGCTCCTGGGCAACACCGATGATGACCCCGGCAAGCACCGCTCCCACCGGGTGCCCGATCCCACCCAGCACGGCGGCAGCGAAAGCCGGTAGCAGCATGTCCCAGCCGCTCTCCGGCGAAACCACCGTCTTCATGCCGAGGAGAATGCCCGCAACGGCAGCCACTGCTCCGGCAATTGCCCACAGCGTGAACATGACCGCACGCGGCGCAATGCCCGACACGCGCGCAAGCAGCGGATTGTCCGCCACAGCACGCATGCGCCTGCCGATCGGCGTAAGATGCAGCACGACAAACACCAGCGCCAGCGTCAGGATCGCCACGCCGGCAAATTTGAGGTCATTGGGCTGGATGCGCACGCCGAGCAGACGGAAGGGACGCACGAGATCCATCTGGAAGACCATCTGGTCATGGCCGAAGACAAGGCCAAGCACTGCACGGATGAAGAACGCAACACCGATGGAGGCCAGAAGAGACGAGATGGGCGAGCGATTTTGCAATGGCCGGAAGACAAGCAGATAGGCGAGAATGGCGCTCAATGCACCAGCGACAAGACCGATCAGCCCTCCCGCAAGCAGTGAGCCGGTGAGGCTTGTACCCATCAGCGCGCCATAGGCGCCGAGCGTCATGGTGTCGCCGGTCGCCGCATTGGAAAACCGGGCAATACCGAACACCAGCGTGACCGATAGTCCCGCCAGGCCGATGATGAGGCCGGAGGTAATGCCGGAAAGAAGAAGTTCCACAAAACTGGTCATGATAGTAAAGGGGTTCCATCTGGGTAAAATCGGGACGGTGACCAGTCCAGATTGCAATCCTGACCAGTTACCGCTCGGCAGATTGCGCAGTCCAGCACATGCGGCGATAGTGGATCCGCCCCCCTGCATCCTGGGCAACAGTCAGGCGGACGGGTGAGCAAAGATGGAACTCCGCTCTAAGCCGCCGACTTGCACACCGCCATGCTGATTTCAGAGCTTGACCTGATATTCGCGCTTGATTTCGCCTTTACGGATGAACGAGGCGGCAAAATCCGGGGTCACGTCGCCGAATTCATCGAAATCGAGGATCGAGGAAGCGCCCTCATAATTGATTTTTCCGTTCTTCAACGCTGCCTTTCCCTCGGCAAAATTTGAAACCTTCGTACCATCCGGATTGGCCACTTCCCGCATCTTGGCATTGATAGCCGCCACATCGGCACCAGGGCCGGCAGCTTCCATGGCAAGGGCGAGCACGATCACCATGTCCCAGGCCATGGCGGCATAGACATTGCCAAGCCCGGACTTGCCGATCGCCTTCTGGTAGGCGGCATCATAGGCGGCGAAGGCAGGTGAGCCTTCATTGGAAATGCTGTCGACCGAAATTATCCCTTCCACAACATCGGGGCCAAGAGCCTTGACGAGTTCTGAATTGGCGGCCCAGGCCGGAATGATCCATTTGATTTCCTCGCCGGTCTGAAACCATTCGCGCAGGATGATTGTCGTATCGGCGAGATAGGAACCAGTTACGATCACATCCGGCTTGGCGTCGAGGATCTTTTGCAGTTCGGCGCGATAGCTGGGCTGGGCTGGCTCGTAGACGACCGATGCGACGACCTCGCCGCCCATGGCAGTCCAGGCACGGGTGAAGCCTTCCGTATTGCCGATCCCCGACGCATTGTTGAAGGCCATGGTGGCGGGACGCTTAAAGCCTTCTTTCTTGGCAATTTCGGCAAAGGCGCGGCCAAATCGGTCATTGGTGGCCTGAAAGCGATAGCCGAGCTTTTTCCCGTTGGCGGGCGCAACCGAAAGTGCGGGCGCACCCGAGCAATGGAAAAGCGGGATTCCCGCCTCGTTGGTCAGGGGGATGACCGCCAGGGACACGCCGGAAGACCAGGTTCCGAGAATGGCCTGAACCTTGTTGACATCGATCAGTTTCTTGGCAGCGAGAACAGCGGCCTGCGGCTGGGTCTGCGTATCCTCGGCAAAGACCTCGAATTTGCGCCCGCCGGCTCCACCAGCGGCATTCACCATCTCGGCCGCGGCAAGGATCATTTTCTGCATGCCGGTGCCGTAAGGACCGCCAGCACCCGTGACCGGGTTGAGGGCGCCGATGCGGAAGATGCCCGCATCCTGCGACAACGCAAGGCGCGGCAAAAGTCCGGCCCCTGCGGCAAGCCCAAGGCTTGCCAGTGTTTGGCGACGTGTCAGTTTCATGGTTTCAGTTCCTCTCTCTTTCTTTTTACCGGAGCTTTGCTCTCGTTCCCCTTTCAACGGGGGCGGCTCCTTTACCGCCCCCGGCACCTTGTCAGCCGAGCGCGGTCCGCTTGATGAACGCGCCGTCCTTCATGATGATCGGCATGTGTTGGCCTTGGCCGGTCAGCAGCGAAAGGTCGGACAGCGGGTTGCCATCGACCACGATGAGATCGGCAAACGCTGCCGGAGCGACTGTGCCGATTTCTCCTTCCATGCGCAGCAGACGCGCTGCCACGACCGTGGCCGAGGCGATCACTTCATGGGCAGGAAGCACCCGGCCGCGGATTACGAATTCTTCCGATTGATGCCTGTGCATGCCGCCGAGCAAATCGCTGCCATAGGCCATTGGCAGGCCAGCAGCCCTCATGATGTCGAGCGATTCCATACCGGACAGCCGGACATTGTCGACCTTGGCCACCGATCTCGCCGGCAGTCCCATGGCAGCACCTTCGCTGGACAGCTTGTCATAGGTAACAAGCGTGGGCACCGCGATGGCACCCCTGGATGCGGCAAAGGATGCCGTCTCGGACTGGATGAGATTGCAATGTTCCAACGAAAGAACGCCGCATTCCACAGCGCGCCGGATGGCTTCGTCGGTATAGAGATGGGCCGCAACGTAGGTTCCGGCATTTTGCGCCTCTTCGACGACCGCCGTGATTTCCTCGCGCGCAAAGCCGAGATAGTGAATTGGATCGGTGGGCGAAGAGACACCCCCATTGGCCATGATCTTGAGGAAGCGGGCTCCACTCTTGATTTCTTCGCGTGCAGCGCGCCGTACATCCGGCACACCATCGCAGACCCGGCCAAGAGCACCGAGCGCATGACCTGTCTGCTGCACCGGGCGGTCATTGAAGGGACCACGGAAATCACAGTGCCCGCCGGTCTGGCTGAGCGCCTTGCCGCACACGACAAGACGCGGCACGGGAAAGAAGCCTTCCTCCGTTGCAACCACCAGCGCATGAGTGGCGCCACCCAGGTCCCGCACCGTCGTGAAGCCGCGCATCAGCATTTCGCCCATCAGTTTGAAAGCGCGAATAGTCACGAGTGCGTCCGGCAGCATGGCGTTCTGCCCCAGATCCGCCATGCTGGCGATGACGTGGACATGGGCATCGATCAGGCCGGGCATCAGGGTCTTTCCCGAAAGATCGATGACTTCAGCCGCCGCACTGGCCACGTTGGAGCCAACCTCGCGAATACGGTTGCCTTCGACCAGAACACTGACCGGTTCGGATGGCTCGAGGCTCGTACCGTCAACGATGCGAGCATTGATAAAGAGATAAGACGACAATAGAAAAACTCCAGGATATCAGGATAAGCGACCCGCGAGGCGGGCTGTGAGATAGGCAGGGATCAGTAGCGGCGCGAGAGCGGCAATCTGCGCGACATGCTCCTTTGTGTAGCGATGCGCGACGTCCAGAAGATTCATTGTGCCGATCGTCTGGCCATCGTAAATCACCGGGATGTTGATGACACAGCCAAGGCCCATGCGGGCGATCTGTTCGTGATCGAAGAACGCCCAGCGAATAGCTTCGTCATCCACCCCGAGGAAGATCTCCCGGCCATGGAGCACCAGGTCGCCCCAAGGTGTTTTACCCATATGTTTACGGCCCAATACCGGATACTCGTCCGGTTTGCTCGAATAGACACGGGCAACCGCATCGCCATCGACGTAAAGAAGCGTGAAAAGCCGATGTCCGATGCGCCTTTGGGTTTCTGCTTCCAGCGCCTGATAGAGGCACGCGGGCTGGTCCGGCTCGCGCAACAGCGCCAGTATGGCATCATTCGTCATCATGGTTAGGTTTTCCGTGCAGGTTGGATGCGCTCTGGCAGAAGGCCTTGCGGGCGTAGATGAAGGACCAGAAGAAGAGCCGCTCCGACCAGCATTTCACGCAAGGCGGCGGCCTGGAGCGGATCGACCCCTGGCAGCAGTTCGGCCACGAAGCGGGTGCCCTCAAGAAAAGCGACCACCGCATAGGCGCCGATCACGGCGCCCGCTGGTCGGCCCACGCCGCCGGCAGAAACAGCCAGAAAGATATAGATGGTGATAAGCGGCTGAAAATGATCCGGCGAGATGTAGGACTGGAAGTGGCTGTAAAGCGCACCGGCCAAGCTGGCCACGGCAGCCGAAACCGCGAAAGTCTGCAACTTCAGCCGCAGCACCGGTTTTCCGGCGAAAGCCGCTAGCTCCTGATCCTCCCGCACTGCCTTGATGGCCCGACCGAACGGGGAATGGTCGAGACGCCGCAGCAATAGCCACAGCAGGATGACGACAGTGCTGACAAAGACCAGGTAGCCTAGGTTGAAAGCCTGGGAACCGACCATGCTGCGCAAAGGCGCGACAATGCCGGACATACCGTCAGCGCCATGTGTCAGCCAGCGTTCATTCAAGGCAATCAGGCGGATCACCTCCGCCAGTCCAAGCGTCACGATCGCCAGATAGTCGCCGCGCAGCCGCAACGTGCCATAGGTGACGAGGAGACCGACAATGACGCCGGCAAGGAGGGCCGAGCCCAGCCCGACGATAACGGGCGCACCAGCGCCGGTCACGATGGCCGTGGCATAGGCACCCACGGCAAAGAAGCCCGCGAGTCCCAGATTGACCATTCCGACCCCGCCCCAGATCAGGTTGAGGCTGAGCGCCAGCATGGCATAGATGCCGCCGATGGTGAGCGTGAAGAGCAGATAGGACAGCATCACAAAGCCCTTTCGCCAAGGAGGCCGCGGGGCCGAAGCGTCAGAATCAGCAGGATGGCGACAAAGCCGATTGCGGTCTTGTAGGTTGCCGGAAAGGCGAGCAGCGACACTTCTTCGGCCATACCGATCAGAAGAGCACCAACAACTGCACCCGGAATGGAGCCAAGCCCGCCAAGAACAGCTGCGGCAAATATTGACAGAAGAATACGCGCGCCCGTCATCGGATCGATGGAGGTATCGAGCCCAAGCAGAACACCGCCGACGCCGGCAAGCCCTGCACCCATGAAAATGGTGGCCACTGCAATCCGTGTCGGATTGATGCCCTTCAGGCGCGCGAGGTCTGAATTGTCAGCCACGGCGCGCATCGCCTTGCCGAAGGGCGAATAACGCAGGAAGAGAAAAACCGCCGCCATGATGGCGAGAGACAGGAGCATGTTCTGCACCTGCTGCGGCCCGATCCGCAGCGCCAGGATGCGCCAATCCGGTTGAATGGCGAGATCGAAACCGCGCAGATCATTGCCGAACAGGAAACGTACGGCATTTTCCAGCATCAGGTTGAGCGCGATGGAGGCAATCGCGACCGTCAGCACTCCGGCAGGCCGCAGGCGGGCAAGCGTCACCTGCTCGGCGGCAACCCCCACCACCCCGGACACGCAGAATGCGATGAGAATGATCCAGACGATGCCAAGGCCGAAGGTGGAATTCAGCCACCACCCGGCAAAGGCGCCGATTGTCGCATAGGCGGCAATGGCGAAGTTCGGATATCGCAGCACTGCGTAGATGGCGGAGAAGCCGATGGCGGGGATTGCGATCAGCATACCCGTCATCAGACCGTTGAGCAGGTTCTGGGCCAGATTGACCAGCATCGTCAGGCGATCTTCACGAGGGTGAGCTTGCCGGCCCGCACCTGATCATAGCGGAACTGGCAATCGATGATGTCGCCGATATCGGTGAAGTCACAGGGGCCGCTCGCACCATCGTAGTTGATTGGGCGTCCTTCCGCAATGAGCTTCAAGCCGTCTACGGCATTGTCGACCTTGACGCCGTCAGGTGACTGGGAGACGGCACGGATTTTGCTCCTGATCGCCTCGCCGGAGGCCTGCCCTGCAGCCGCTATTGCCAGAAGCACCAGATTGATGTGATCGTAGATCTGCGTTGTGTACGGATCCGGCGAGGCCACGCCTGTCAGCGAGACCAGCGCCTTGTAGGCTTCGGAGCCTGCAGCCGGTGACGGCGAAATGGTAAAGATCCCTTCGGCAAGTTCCGGTTGCACCGTATCGAGAAGCTTCTGGTTGACGGAATATCCGAAAGCGATCTTTGTTCCGGTGAAGCCGCTACGGTAGATATCCTTGAGCAGCACCGAGGTATCTGGCGTGTAGCCGCCGAGGACGATCGTATCCGGCGCATAGCGCAGCATCTCATCCACTTCCGAACGGTAGGAAGGCTTTTTGTCGTCGTAGATGTATTTGCGGCTTTCACCGCCGACCTTGGTCAGCGCTGCCTCGATTGCCGCATACTGGCTGTCGGCAAATGGGGTCTGCGGCGACAAATAGAAGACCTTCTTGCCACCCTGAGCCACGGCAAATTCACCGAACTTGCGCCCCTGCAATGCTGTGTTTGGCTGCGTGCGAACCAGATAGCCCTGATGCGGCAGGAGGGTGATGGCATCCGCACCGGAGACCGTGCACAGGAAGGTTTTCGATTCCCAGCATAGCGGCGCAACAGCTGTCGTCACGGAAGAAGCCCATGTGCCGATGATGGCCGAGACCCGGTCGACATCAATCAGCTTGCGGGCCGCACGCACTCCGGCTTCGGGGTTGGTCTGGTCGTCCTCTGACACGATTTCGACCATGCGACCTTTGACGCCGCCGGCGGCATTGACCTTCTCGACGACGGCCTTGACGGCCTTCACCATGACCGGACCATAGGGGCCACCGGCGCCGGTGAGCGGCGTAAGGGTGCCGATACGGATCGGCCCATCCTGCGCAAGCAAGGAACCAGGCAGAAAGGATGCGCCGGCAACGGCGGCTGAAGCTGCCAGAAAGGAACGGCGATCTAGGTTCAAAGTCGTCATGCTGCTCTCCTCTTTGTCGTTATGATTGTGGGGTATGGATGTATTTCTCAGCCCGTCAGCCACCCAGAAACAGAGGGCGGATCTCCGGGTCTGCCGCAAGAGCCGGCCCTGGGCCATTTGCCGCATTGCGGCCGGTCACAAGCACATAGCCACGGGTCGAGATTTCCAGCGCTTCGACGGCGTGCTGCTCGACCATCAGGATCGGCATGCCTTCGCGGTTGAGTGCTGTTATGGCATCGAAAAGCGCATCCGCTGCTTTTGGCGAAAGCCCGGCCGTCGGCTCATCAAGTAAAAGCATCTTCGGCGCACTCATTAGTCCCATAGCCATGGCAAGGATCTGCCTCTGGCCGCCGGACAGGGTGCGCGCCAGTGCCTTGCGCTTTTCCGCCAGGAGCGGATAGCGCTCATACATTGTCTCACGGCGCGAGACGGCCTTGGCGCGATCATGATAGGCGCTGATCAAAAGATTATCGGCCACCGTCAATGTGCCGAAAACATTGCGCTCCTGCGGAACGAAGGAAATCCCGGTGGCAGAACGGCCCAGCGCATCAAGACCGGTGACATCGCGCCCGCCAAACTGCACTGTGCCGCGGCGGACGGGTACCAGGCCGGCCACCAGCTTGAGCAAGGTGGATTTTCCCGCGCCGTTCGGCCCGATAATCGTTACGATCTCACCGGCATCGACGGTGATAGAGGCTTCCTTCAGGATTTCCTCAGCCGCTCCGTACCCGGCGACGACCTTTGCGACATCAAGAATGGTCAATGCCGCCTCCCAAGATAGGCTTCCTGAACGTCACGGTTTTCTGCAACCTCATCAAAACCTCCTTCGACCAGCTTGCGGCCTTCGGCCATGACAATCACCGGATTGCAGAGACGACGGATCAATGCCATGTCATGCTCGATCAGGCAGATCGTGATGCCATCGGCATTGAGCGCCAGAAGATGAGCGGCAATCTCTTCCGTCAGGGTGGGATTCACGCCCGCCATCGGTTCATCGAGAAGGATGAGTTTGGGATGCGCCATCAATGCGCGCCCGATCTCCACGAGCTTTTTTTGCCCCCCGGAAAGAGCAGTGATCGGATTGTCTATGACATGGTCAAGCCTTAGGCGCCTCGCTACCGCCAGCGCTTCTTCCGAAAGCTCTTCCTCGCGCTGTCGCGCCACCTTGCTGCCCGTGATCGCGGCCCACAACCCTTCGCCGGGTTGCGCCTGCCCGTACAGAATCAGATGCTGGAAGACGCTGAGCTTTGGAAAGCCGCGGGCCAGTTGAAAGCTGCGCACCATTCCGGCCTTGACGAGTTGTGCCGGTCTAGCTCCGGTCACATCCCGCCCGGCCAGCAGGACCCGTCCGCCATCCGGCGGATAAAGACCCGAAAGAACATTGAATAAGGTCGATTTGCCTGCGCCATTCGGGCCAATGAGCCCCGTGATGCTACCTTCCACGATGTCCAGATCGACGCCGGTCAAGACCTGAACGCCATAGAAGGATCGTGTCATCCCGCGCACGGACAGAAGCAGTGTCATGAAAGGGCTCCGTTGGCAGAAGTGACATTCAATTGCGGCTCGCTCGCAGGCTTATCCGGCGAGGGAAACAGCCGTCGAACCTCGGATTTCCAGAAAGTCAGCATCTGGGCGTAATAGCCTTGGTCGTCGCGCAGGATCGTCTGGGCGATCATGCCTCGGACCACGCACATGGTCGTATTCATCACCAGCCGGGTATGGTCTTCAGGTGCCCCCTTCTGACGGGCAAGGGCAGACCAGATGGCATCGAGGCCCGCATGGAAGCGTTTGACCACCGGCACGAGGCGCGCCTTGAAATCAGCGTTGTGGCGGGTCTCCGGCAGATATTCCATGGTCACGTAGAAAAGCCGGTCCGACATGAACTGCCAGATGTAATCAACGATTTCGTCCGTCGATCCTCCGCGGCGCGCGAACTCTTCGGCGAAAGCAAACAGCTTCTCGTTAACCTCATCCAGCATGGAAGCGATCGCATCGATAAGAATATCTTCCTTGCTGGAGAAGTGATGTGTCATCGCGCCTCGAGACAGACCAGCGACCGCCGCGATTTCCACCGTCGAGGTGCGTGAAAATCCCTTCTTGTACAGCACCTCAATCGTCGCCTGGCGGATGCGCGCAAGCGTTTCTGCGCTGCGTTCTTCCTGCGTACGTGCTGTCTTTTTTCCTACTGCCACGAGTTCACTCCCTTCGGTCAACGGTGCTGGATAGTCGAGACCGATTAAGAAACAGGCACGCCTGTTTTGCAATCAGATTAGGGATTCTATTTTACGAACAGTCAAGTCGGTTTGTTTATGAAATGGAAATTTTTTAATTTTCTTCAGAGGCAGCTTGGCGTCAGTACATAATTGGGACACAGACATACTGTAGTGGTTATTGGCGCAGGTCGATGACCCCAAGTTCATGCCACATCCATTCAAAGCTGTATGTCGCCATAGGATCGGCCGGGTTCGGCTGCCGGGACGATTGATTTTCAAGATATTTGAGCCATTCGGCGACCTTCTTGCGACCAGCGGCTGATTTTACGGCCTGTCGCGGCGTCTTATTGCCAAGCATGCCGACCGGCTGATCAAGAGTGTCACGATATTGCCGGTCCATGAACTGGTGAACAACCTGCTCGGCAATTTCGGGCGGGATTTTATCTGCGGGGGCTTCTCCATCACAAAGCGGCCGCTCAGCCATCATTTGTTCGATAGTACGGATTTCTGTCAGCGGAACACGCACGAGATCCCCGACAGCCTGTTGGATCAGTATGGTTCCCATGTGAGCGCGCTCTGCCGAGTTGGTCGACAGATGCAAGAATTTTCCCTTTAACTCGACATTTCCCAGCACGCGCGCACCGTTATCCATCGTTGCATCAAAGGACGGTCCAGTTTGCTCGCGGGCACCATGCTTCGGCTTTTGTTCGAGCCAGTTCCAGAATTTTGCATTTTCCTGCGCCATGCCGGGAATATTGCTCACCCGAGCGGCAATAGCCTTCTGGGTCACGCCGGTAGCGAGAGGAAACCTTACGTCATGGAACACAAGTTCATCGCCATCGGCGTTCTGCATCGAAGGCAGGCCCATGGCGCGCTCAAGCGTATCGAACAGCCATGAAAGTGTGAACATGGAGGCTGCGGCCCGAAGTTCTTTGTCCTTGATGGCCGGTAGCTTCTTTGTATTCTTTTTGCCGAACATCTGCCGTAGGCCATCGAACAGCGCATCGGTGGCTGTCGGCGTGAATGGCAAAAGGCCACCAGCAAAGACATTCTTGCCCAAGACAGGTACAATGCGGGCGGCGATCTGATCCCATTGCTTCAGTGTTTTGGTGGCCGTTCCCTCACTGACGATGATCGGCTCGCCACCGCGAATGAGGTCGCGCGCAATCAGCGATTTGCCCGGCACGATCTCACTGACCTCGTAAAGGCTCATGACGGACGTGCGCAATGCCTGCATGTAAGCCTTTACTTGTGCATTTTCCTTCCAGCCTCGCCGTTTGAGATATTCGTCGACGATATTGCCGCCCTCGACCTCGAAGTCCTGGGTCAGAAAATCCTCGAAGGCGCAGCCCCAGAGCGTCATGGCCCAGTTGTCACCAAGGATCTCGGCAATGTCCTCGAAATCCATTTCGCCTGCCTCCAGGACGGGTCCGAAATGGTCTTCAAACACCTCATCGAAGCAATCGCGCCATTCTTCCCGGGCAAGGAATTTCATCAGGCCTTTCAGGTCATGGCTGGTCGGCATGAAGGGTCTCCAGATTCTAGCGGACATTGCGGATCAGATTGGCCGCAGCAGTCCCTGTGGACATCTGTAAACGCGCAGTATGCGGTGAACTTCAGTTCTCCCCTGCCCGCTCACGATAACTTGCATAAAGCCGCTCGAGATCCGCTTGGAGGAAGGCGGCGAAATGCTCCGCGTCTGCTGCCTCGATCGCGACAACCACCTTCTTGCCGCTCCCTGAAAAGCTGACACGCATAGCCTTGTCAGTCGCGACCCAGACGCTCTGCTCCGGCTTGTCCTTGCGCAACGTGGTCTTGCCCTGCCGGGCGGCTCGGAAGGCAAGCTCGAACCGTTCATCGCTTTCGGCTTCCGCAACCCCTGCCCTGCTCAGCACCTCGATGATCTCGTCCGCCACGGTGTCATTCAACAGGTCGACCAGTTCCAGCCAGCGACGTCGGCCAACAGAGGGTGCCGGGCCGATGAGAGAGACGATCGTGAAAGGCACCTGCTTTGCCACCTGCAACATGCGTGACAAGGCCGCCTTGTCGATGCCGAGCGCAGACATGATGATTTCGCGGGAAAAATCCCGCTGTTCCAGCTTCATCGCAAACAGTGCACGTTCGATATAGGAGAGATTGGCACGCGCATTGTTCTCCTGTCCCTGGCTGACGACGAGCTGTTCGTCGGTCAGGCTGCGCACGACAGCTCGAACCCGGATGCCCAACTTCTGACAGGCGGCTACCCGTCGATGCCCATAGGCAACCTGATAGCGCCCTTCCCTTGTCGGATGCGGGCGAAGGAGAACCGGTACCTGTTGTCCATGCTCACGGATCTGATCTGCCAGTTCGTCCAGCTGCCGCGGATCAAGTTCCAGACGGTCGGACACGAAGGAGCTGTCGATAAGGTCCGTATCGATTTCGATGACGGCGGCGCCCTGCAGGAGCTGTGCTTCGATTTCCCTGGCGCGCTCGACGGAGGAATTGATGCTGCCGAGCGTCTTCGAGATCCCTCCTATCGCGCCACTTGCCTTCAGCGGACTGCCCAATCCGGCAAGCGGTCGGGCCGGAGGCGTCTCGGTCGAGGGGGTGGCAGCAGCGTTGCGTTCTACGGCTTCGATCAGGTTCTTGCGTGCCATTATTTGCGCCCCCAGGTCGTCTTGACCAGTTGTTCGATTTCGCCGTTGACGGCATTGAGTGCTTCGATAGCGCGGTCATAGGTGCCACGTGTAAACTGCGTTCGTTCCACCTCGTAAAGCGTCTGCTTGGTCACGCCCGCATCCGAAATGGCTGTCGATTTCAGCATGGGCGTATTGAGCATCCGATTGCCGAAAATGGCGCGCATGAAGCCCGTCATCTGGCTTTGCGGGCCGTCATTCGGCTCAAAACGGGTGACAAGGTACCGCATCCAGTCATAGCTTGTGCGCCCCCCTGCCCGCTCCACAACGGCCATCAATTCGCTCGTCATGGCCAGAAACTGGCTCATTGACATCACATCCAGCATCTGCGGGTGAATGGTGATCAGCACGGACGTCGCCGCGCACAGGGCGGACATGGTGAGAAAGCCGAGCTGTGGCGGGCAATCGATGACAACCAGATCGTAAAGCTCCTCGATCTGGCCCAGTACCTCGCCGATCCGGGCAAAAAACATCGTGCTGTTGGCCCCTTGCGCCATGAAGCGCGGCGTATCGTGCTCGAACTCCATCAGTTCCAGATTGCCGGGGATGAGATGCAGGTTCGGAATGTAAGTCGAGCGCACGATCTCGGTAATTGCCACTGGCTCTTCGTAGCGGATCGCACCGTAAAGCGTTTCACCCTCACCCACATCGAGCTCTGGCTGGTGTCCATACATGGCGGACAACGATGCCTGTGGATCGAGATCAACCGCCAGCACCCGGTAGCCAGACAAAGCAAGATATTGCGCCAGATGTGCGGCTGTCGTCGTCTTGCCCGAGCCTCCCTTGAAGTTCATGACAGCGATGACCTGAAGGTGCTCCCCGTCTCGTCGATGGGGAACATATTTTGGCGCGCCGTTCTTCTCGTCGAGGACACGACGGATCAGGTTCATGTCATCGGCACTGTAGAGCCGTCTTCCATTGGGAAGAGGGGAGGGGACATTCAGCTCTCCTGCCAGTTGGCGAAGATAGGCCTCGCCAATGCCAATGAAAGATGCTGCTTCGCCCGGCGCAAACTGGCGGATTGTCTTTGCCGACGTGGGCGGGAAGACGCGAGCCTGATGAAGCTGCAGCTGCCGCTGCAACTCCTGCGCATCGGCCGCGAGCATGGATGGCAGATGCTCCTGTTCCGTAGACGCAGGATTTCGTTGATGCAGCATTTTAGATCTCCAGTAGCGCAAATTTTCTTCATTGGGCAGAAATAGCGCTACTCACATAAAAGCTGATTCGTGAAGAATGCACAAACATCGGCTCGATTTCGTTGCAACGTGCCAGTGCCTATCATCGTGTCGAAACAGTTGTCCGCGGACAACGGAACGACCGGTCAATGCATCACCGCCACTGTTGTCCGCGGACAACAGGCTGTTCAGCACCAGGCCAACAGCCTCTCCGATGATAGGGTCGAGACAGATTCCGATCCATCTCATCCGGCAGAGGCATCCAGGTCATGCGCACCGGGCCTTTCCCCTTGCGAGCGCAAAAGTGCCATCAGGACCGGCCCCAATGAAAACTCACCACGCCGGGTTTTGGATGTCAGATCCCGCAGATAGCCACCGGCGGATTGGATATGGCCGGATCGTTCCAGCATACAGGCAAGCGTGATGGCAGCATTCTCCGGCCCCATGGCGTCACAGGCATCCTGATAGGCGGAGGGACTTATTCCCAGCATCGAACGGACAACCACCGCGGCGCTCATCAAATCTCGCCAGTTCGCAACCGCCCCGCCTGGGCCATAATCGACGATTTGCGGGCAGGCCCGTAGCACCATGGCAAGCGGAAAGGCTTTCTGCAGCACCGCCCGGTCATTGCGTGTCGGTCGCTGCGCCGCGCTCTCGTCTTTTCTAAAGCGAGGTTCAAATTCAGTGATGGACTCTGGATTTGAATTCTGTATGTGACGCCCATTTTGGTTGTCATTGCTCTCTGGATTTTGTGTTTTCAGCAGCAATTCCAGCCGGTTGATGATCTCGTCACGCAAAAGCTCAAGTTCATCGAGAACGTTTTCCACGATCTGCCTGCCTGGGGCGCGGGGGAGGCGGGCAAGAATGGTGATGTAGCTTTCTTCGATCTGCGACCAATCTCCGTCAGCACCTTCCTCCATCGCAGCCGTCAAAAGCTTACGAATGTCGCGACGGCAAATGGTCAAGGCCTCCTTGGCACGGCGGAACGCCTGCGCTTCGCGGACAACATCCTGCGCAAGATTGGCCAATTCTGAGGCGCGCTGGACCAGAGGCCGCAGGTCGAAGCCAAAGGCGTTCTCGATGTCGCCAGCCTGCGACCGGCGCGCATAGCGCTTTCCGTTCGGGCTGTCGCGTCGGTCGATCAGCCCTGCCTCGACGAGTGCGGCCAGATGCCGACGAAGTGTCGTGCCAGCAATCCCATGCGCCCGCAGTGACAATTGGGCGTTCGATGGAAACACGACGAGGCTGCCATCCGGTTTCAACTCATTGCCCGGATAGAAGGTCAGGAGTGCATCCAGGACGGCAATCGCGCGATCCTGCAATCCAAGGCGCTGGCGCGCTTCGGCCACGTCGCGAAACACCTTCCATTTGTCGACTGAATGCGCCGGGGGAGGGCCCCCGCGGTCCAGTTGCCCTTTCACGAGCGCAAGCGACACCCGCCGCTGCCCGAAGGGCGTCGTTACATTTCCACTCTGCATGGTCCTTCACCTTTTCAAAGGCAAAAGAAATCCGCTCACCAAAACGGTGCCAAAGACTCTTGACTGCGATTCATGGAAATGCGATTCTGATCTTGCTACAGATTGAGAAGGGCTTCCACGACGGTAACGTTTGGGGGCCTTTTTCTTTTGCGGTCGATAATCCTCACGAGTTGCGTTTGCGATATTTGGCGTAGAGATCGTCCAGATGCTCGGCAACGAATGCGCCGAAGCCGGCCGCATCCTTGGCCTTTGCATTCTTGCTTTTCAGGGCAAGAGTGTAACTGTTCCCGTCACTGCGGATATTGGCCGAGAGCGCCCGATCCCGCGCGGACCAGATCTCGCGTTTCGGCTCTGGGCGGTAACCCGCAATCTTCTTTCGGGTCAAAGCATCCATGACGAAGGCAAAGCGGGCATCGCCATCAATGCCCTCAAGGCTGGTCTGCGATAGAATCCGGCGCAACTCTTCCAGCACGCGCGGGTTCTCAAGCAGGTGCTTGAGTTCGTACCAGCGGTCGCGACCCGGCGATCTCGCACCACCGATGGCCGACAGAATGTCCTGCGGCATGCTGGCGACCGACAGCATTTTAGAGAGCGTTGCCTTGTCTATAGAGAGCGCGGTCATGACCGTCAGATTGTCGCCGTCGTAGTTCAGTTCGCTCAGTCGTTTTGCGAAGCGCGCCCTTTCGATGAAGGAGAGGTCGGAGCGCGCCGAATTTTCCTGGCCCTGTGCAATGACATGATCACGATCGGAAATGGCTTTGACGACAGCGCGAACGGGTCGGCCGAGTTCGCTCGCCACCCGCAATCGCCGATGCCCAAAGACTACCATGTAGCGTGCAGCATCGGATGGATGCGGCCGCACGAGGATCGGGCTCGTCTGACCCTGCTCCCGGATTGCCGCCTTCAGCGTCTCGAAGGCGTTGCGGTCATCCTCCAGCCGATCCTGCACGAAGGAGACATCGACGGTCGCCGGATCAAGGTCTACGACAGTCTCGCCTTCCAGAAGCTTGTCGGCGCGCGCCGCCAGTTCATCGATCGTGGAGATGATCGAGCGCGAGGCGCCCTTGACCGTATAGTCCAAAGCGACCGGGTTTGCGTCAGTCTGCTCCGTCATGACATTGGCGAAAGGGTTCTTACGCGCCATGAAGCAATCTCCTGCCTAACCCACGGAGAGACTTGCGAAAAACAGCAAAGTTGACGGCGGTCAACAGCATCACAGACGCCCCCATGCCCGGTGGATGAGACCCTGGATCTCGAAGTTGACGGCATCCAGGCACTCGATGGCCCGGTCGTAGGTCGCGCGGTTGAAGTTATTCCGCTCAACTTCATAAAGCGTCTGCTTGGTCAGGCCAGCGTCAGAGATCGCCGTCGACTTCAGCATCGGCTGGCGAAGGATCTCTTCCGCAAGCATGGACTGCATGAAGCCCAGCATCTGGGCCTGGGGCACATCGGTAGGCTCGTAGCGGGTGATCAGATAGCGGAGCCAATCCATTTCCACATTGGCGCCGGCCCGTTTGATCGTCTTGGTGATGTTTCCGAGCATTAGAAGGAACTGGCTCATCGACATGAGATCCAGCATCTGCGGATGAACGGTGATCAGTACAGAGGTCGCGGCCGTCAGTGCGGTCAGCGTCAGGTAACCGAGCTGCGGCGGGCAATCGAGCACGACCACATCGTATCGGTCATCCACATCGGAAAGCGCCTTGCCGAGACGAGTGAAGAAGCGCTTGCCCTCAACTGAGGTCTGCATGGAAAGCGGCGTATCGTATTCGTATTCCTGCAGCTCGAGATTGGCCGGAATGATGTCGAGATCCGGAAAATTGGTCTGCTGGATGATCTCGGACAGGGGCTTGCGCGCATCATCGTAGCGTATGGCGTCGTAAAGCGAAGGGTTGCGGTCAAGCTCCGGCTGGAACCCGTGCAGCGCCGAGAGTGACGCCTGCGGGTCGAGATCAATCGCCAGAACGCGGTGCCCGGTGAGGGCCAGATGCTGCGCGAGATGCGCCGTCGTCGTGGTCTTGCCGGAACCGCCCTTGAAGTTGACGACGGCAATCACTTGCAGCTTGTCGCCGTCCTTGCGGTGCGGCACATATTTCTTGGCGTCGGATTTGCCGGTGCGATCCAGAAAATGGCGCAGTTCGCGCATCTGCTCGCCAGTGTAGAAGCGACGTCCGCCGGTGGAGGTCGTCGGCACCGGACCCTTGCCTTCCAGATGCAGCCGCTTCAGATTGTTGGGGCTGACACCCAGATAATGCGCCACTTCGGCCATGGAGAACAGGCGCAACGTCTTGCGGGCGTTTGGTGGAAACTTGTCCATACGAAGCTGGTCAAGACGACGCGAGATCTCTGCCCCCTGAAGCAGGATCTTCTCGTCGAACTCGAAAGACGGCAACCTCGTAAAGGCGTTCATGAACTGCGACCGTTCTGGCGATAAAATGGACCAAATTACAAAACTGCCGCCAGTATCGGCCATTTGCGGGATGTGACAAGCGATAAATGGTTAACGTATTTTCCCACCACCCGTAGAAACTGGCAGCTAAACCGCTGACTCCTTTACGAATTTGGCTATTTCACCAAATGGCGACCCTGCGCGGAAAGATGCGGCCAGGGGCATTTTCAAGGAACGGATTCACAGGAATCTGTGTCTCTGGCGCATGACAGACCGGCTGGGCGCTGTATGAGAGCCCGAATCGCGAGGTCTTGGGCCCGACTCAACAACCTGAATCGATTCGTATTTCTGTGCGCAGGCGCGGTGTGAGGCGTTCAATCTGCCTCATCCACCATACGCAATTCAATGCTCTGGCGCGCCCTGAGGAGCAATTGCCGCAGCATCGTCAATTCAGCCGGGCTGAGATCGGAGAAAAGCTTTTCTTCATGGGCGATCACTTCGAGATCGACGGCCTCGATCAGCGCCATCCCCTCGGGTGTCGCCAGAAGCGCATGGCTGCGACGATTGTTCTCGATCGGGTTGCGCGTCAGAAGTCTGCGGGTGGAGAGCTCGTCCACGATCTGGACCAGATTGGAGCGTTCGAGCTTCAATGCCTCCGCCAGCCGCGTCTGATTGATGCCCGGACAGCGCACGACGACCGAAAGCACGGAATAGGAAATGATCCGCAGGTTGAAGGGAACAAGAACGCGGGTCAGATCACTCTGAACCAGATTCAAGAGGCGCTTGAGGTCATAGCCGACGAAACGCGTCAAATGCGCATCAGCGGAGGGGGTCTCCGGCTCCTGCGTCTCTGCCTTCACCTTCTCTGCCGCCTTGCGAACCATGCACACTCCGTCTTCAATTCTGCCCTGCCTATTTCGGGGGCAAGCGAAGCGCCCCGTCAAGCCGGATCACTTCGGCGTTCAGATACCGGTTGGTCAAGGCGAATATGACTGCATCCGCAAATTCAGCAGGATCGCCAAGGCGAGCGGGGAAGGGGATGGACGCCGCAAGACCCTGCTGCACTTCCGGCGGAAGTTCTGCCAGAAGCGGGGTGAGAAAGAGGCCCGGCGCGACCGTGTTGACACGGATCCCAAAGCGGGAAAGCTCGCGCGCGGCGGGCAGGGCGAGAGAGACGATGCCGCCCTTGGATGCCGCATAGGCGGCCTGCCCCAACTGCCCGTCAAAGGCCGCCACCGAGGCGGTGTTGACGATTGCGCCGCGTTCTCCCTTGGCGTCGGGTTCGTTCGCCTGCATCCGCTCTGCCGCAAGCCGCAACATGTTGAACGTTCCGATGAGGTTCACGCGGATCGTCTTCTCGAAATCGCCGAGCGGCATGGCACCGTTTCGCCCAACGATACGGGCAGCTCCGCCAATGCCTGCGCAATTAACGAGACCGCGCAAAGAACCGTTGAGGGAAATCGCCCCATCAAGAGCTATCCCGACGGCCTCATCAGTGACGTCAAGCTCGAGTGAGTAACCGGAAATTTCTGCCGCGACGCGTTCGGCAGCAGCCTTGTTGCGGTCGATGACGGTCACACGCGCACCTTGAGCGGCAAGGGCCCTGGCGGTTGCCTCCCCGAGACCAGACCCGCCGCCCGTAACGGCAATATGCGAGCTTGCAAGTTCCATCAGCGTTTTCCTTTCCAGATGGCATGTACGACGCGTGGATCGTCTCCGTACAGCGCTTCGGCGAGATCCGCGCGTTCGCGCAGGACAGCGCGCTGGTTGACCGATCCCTTGTCGGTGACCTCGCCCTTGTCGAAGTTCAGCGGCTCCTTGAGAAGCATGGCGGCAACCACGCGCGCGGCGCTGCCGGTGGCCGCTTGGGCATGAGCGCTCAGCCTCTGTTCCAGAGCGGAGCGGACGACAGGATGTACCGCAAGCTCTTCCGGCGGCAGCGATTGAAGACCGTCTGCCAGTTCGCGGATGCGCGGCCAATTAGGAACGAGAAGCGCACGAAGGTCATCCCTTTCGGCGCCGGCGATGACGGCATCCGATATCAACCCGCCGAGAGCATCCACAAGTCGGCTCCGCAACTGGCCGACCGCAACCCAGGTGCCGGTGGCGAGCTTGAAGTTCTCCGCCAGCCGTCCATCGAACAGGAAGCCACCGGCGGGATCGCCCGGCACGGCAAACCGAAGCGCATCGCCCAGTTTGTAGAAGCCGTCCTCATCGAAAGCCTGGCTGGTGAGCGGGGCATTACGCCAGTAACCGGGCGTGATCGAAGGGCTTTTCAGCCGCGCTTCGAGCTTGTCTTCCTGCGGAACCAGCTTCAGCGTGACGCCAAGCGCCGGAACACCCACATTGCCCGGCCTTTCCTTCTTGTCCGTATGATAGAGCGCAAATGGACCGGTTTCCGTGGCTCCCAGCCCCGATACGAGCGGCACTCCACCCTCCACATGGCGTTCGGCAAGAGCCTGCAGGCGATCCCAGACGGCCTGGCTCATACCGGCACCCGCATACATCATCATGCGCATGCGGGAAAAGAAGGTGCGGGCAAGCGTTTCATCCGTCTCCAGCACATCCAGGAGATATTGATAGCCCACCGGCACGTTGAAATACCAGGTCGGGGCAATCTCCCGCAAATTGCGAATGGTGGCGTGAATGCCGTCCGTCGTCGGGCGTCCGTCATCAATGTAATAGGAGCCACCATTATAGATGGCCATATTGAAGACCTTGTTGCCGCTGGCCGTATGGTTCCACGGTGCCCAGTCAATAATGACCGGCGGCTCATGGATCAGGAAATCATAGGCTTCGCGGATCATGGCCTGATTGGCGCAGAGCATGCCATGCGTCTGGATGACAGCCTTGGGACTGCCGGTCGTGCCGGATGTAAACAGGAATTTCGCGATCGTATCTGGCGTGACGGCATCATGTGCCGCCTGCATGGCCGCGGTCGGTGCCGTGTTCAGGACATCATCATAGGCGATGGTTTCCCGGTCCTGCGCCACACCCGTCAGGCTGACCAGCGGCACATCCGGCCCGAGAACCGCGCTGATGGCCGGAAGATATCGCTCCGCATGATCGGCAAACACCATGCCAGGCGTCAATTGCTCCACCACAGAGATGAGCTTGCTGCGATCTTCCCCGGACAGGGCATAGGCGGGCGCGAGAGCCGCTGAGGGAATGCCCGCATGCTGCGCCCCCAGCGCCATAACGGCATGGGGAATGGAGTTGCCAGACAGGATGAGAAGCGGGCGCTCTACTGAAATGCCACGCTCGACCAAAAGGCTGGCGACGGCTTCAATCGCGCGGCGACCCTCTGCGTAGCTAAGCGTTTGCCAACCATCAGTACCGTTGCGCTGACCCATCCAGACCTGGTCGGGATGGGTTTGCGCCCAGGCCATGAAGCGTTCTGTGATGCAGCGCGGATAGGCTGGAATAGCCCCCTCCTGGCGAACGATAATCGAGCCATCCGCCTGAGTTTCCATAATGATTCGCGGTGACGTCTCTTTGGTCGCGACGGCCATGCGGACATTATCGAATGCCATGGTGCTCCTCCCCCCGAGTGCTCCAGAAATGTTATCTGACATAAATGTTTACACACACAGCCGCATTTGGGCAATAGATGATTTACACTGAAACTGTTATGTGACATTACAATTAGCAGTGAGGATGAGAATTGAGCAAGCGGGGCGGACCATGAACATGGCAAATCAGGAACCTATCAGCTACGAACTCGATGGCGAGATCGCCATGATCGGTCTCCGGCGGCCGGAGAAACGCAATGCCGTGAGCGACCGCGTTGTAGAGGCGCTAAATATCGCGATCGAGCGCGCCCAGGACGAAGCAAAAGCTGCCGTGATTTTTGGCGAAGGCACGCATTTCTGCGCGGGCCTTGATCTTGCCGAACACATGCAGAAGCCGCTGATCGGCGCCGTGATGGGCTCGCGCCGCTGGCACCGGATTTTCGACGGTATCGAACGGGGTGCGATTCCCTTTGCTGTCGCCTTGCAGGGCGCGGTCGTCGGCGGTGGCTTCGAACTGGCAGCGGCCTGCCACCTGCGCGTAGCGGACGAGACGGCGTTTTTTGGCCTACCCGAAGGTCAGCGCGGCATTTTCGTCGGCGGTGGCGGCTCGGTGCGCATTGCGCGGTTGATCGGCGCACAGCGCATGGGCGATATGATGCTGACGGGGCGCACCGTAGGACCGGCGCAAATGGAGGTCTGGGGCGGCGTCAACTATGTGGTTCCTACCGGAACCGCTCTGGAGAAGGCTAAGGAACTGGCTCGGCTTGCCGCGCAGAATGCACCCATGTCCAACTATGCGATCCTGAACGCGCTTCCGCGCATTCGCGACATGTCTTCCGAAGACGGGCTGTTTACGGAATCGCTGATGTCGGCGCTGGCCTCCGCCACGCCCGAGGCAAATGAACGCCTGCGTGCTTTTCTGGAAAAGCGGACGGCACGCCTGAAGGCACCGGACGCAGAATAGGAACCGGCGAGGGGAGGAGAAACACTATGGCAATGAATCTCGATGAACTGATTGCAATCGACTTCCATACGCATGCGGAGGAGCCCTGCTGCGGCCCGCGCGATGACGGCTATCTGGAATTCCAAGCCGCGATGGCGACCTATTTCCGCAATCCTGCCGGTGCGAACGGCATGTTGCCGACCGTGCAGGAAACCGCAGCCTATTACCGCGAGCGCAAGATTGCTGCCGTGATCTTCGGTGTCGATGCCGAGCGCGAAACCGGTTTCCGCCGCTACAGCAATGAGGAAGTGGCGCAACTGGCCGCCGAAAATAGCGACATCCTTATTCCATTTGCCTCCATCGACCCGGCCAAGGGCAAGATGGGCGCGCGCGAAGCACGCCGTCTGGTGCGCGAATTCGGCGTGAAGGGCTTCAAGTTTCATCCCACCATGCAGGGCTTCTTCCCAGACGACCGCATGGCCTACCCGCTCTATGAGGCCATTCAGGAAGAGGGTGCCATTGCGCTGTTTCATTCCGGCCAGACCGGGGTTGGCTCCGGCATGCGTGGCGGCATGGGCATGCGGCTGAAATATTCGCGGCCTATCCATGTCGATGACGTCGCGGTGGACTTTCCCGACATGACGATCGTGCTGGCGCATCCCTCCTTCCCCTGGACGGAAGAGGGGCTTTCGGTGGCTACCCACAAGCCGAACGTCTACATCGACATGTCCGGCTGGTCGCCGAAATACTTCCCGCCGATCTTCGTGCAATATGCCAATAGCATTCTGAAGAAGAAGATGCTGTTCGGCTCCGATTGGCCAGCCCTGACGCCCGAACGCTGGCTGAAGGATTTCGAGACCATCGGCATCAAGGACGAGGTGCGCCCGCTGATCCTGAAGGAAAACGCCCGCCGCATTCTGAAGATGTAAGTTTGAGACCGGAGACTTGTCCGATACCGAAGCTTATGAAGTAGCAGCGGTGTGACAGGTCTATCGAAGGCCAGGCTCCCGGTAGCCCTTGCGCCGCTTCTCCCGCTCGAGGCGGAGGAGGGCGGCGGTTGCATCGTCTTCGGCTTCGAAAGTCTGCATCATGGTTTGCCCCGACGAACCGATACGGCCCCAGTTGCGAGTAACCGAGACACCGCCGAAGAGTGTCGGCTGGAGGCTAAGCAGGTAGAAGCGGTGCATGTTCCGCTCAGGGTCGATGCGATGGAGATGAACCGGTGCCGTTTGTTTTCCTTGCATGGCCGGATTCTCTGGCAATAACCGTATTTCGTCCAACGAATTGCGTGAATCGGTTTTCCCCAACCGATTCACGCAATTGATGCGTCCTTTTCGATGCCTGTAGCCCCAGCCCCTAGCACTGTACCAGGACCATTGGAGCAGAAAGCGGAACCGTCCGGGAAATTTAACTCAATCCGGCGCCTGAGAAGCATTTCCGTTTCTTCACGGAACCCAAATTGACAAGACGGTGCTTTCACTCCGTCACGATTTGCACGTTAACTGGGCCATCCAAGGAGGATTCTCGACTATGAGTTTGCGCATCAACCAGACTGCACCGGATTTCACCGCAGAGACCACGAAGGGAACGATCAGCTTTCACGACTGGATCGGCGACAGCTGGGCCGTACTGTTCTCTCACCCGAAGAATTTCACGCCTGTCTGCACGACCGAACTGGGCGCGATGGCTGGCCTGCAGGGCGAGTTTGCCAAGCGCAATGTGAAGGTCATCGGCATTTCTGTCGATCCGGTCGATAGCCATGCGAAGTGGAAGGACGACATCAAGGTCGCGACAGGCTTCGAGGTGGACTATCCGCTGATCGGCGACAAGGACCTGAAGGTCGCCAAGCTTTACGACATGCTGCCGGAGGATGCAGGCAATTCATCGGAAGGCCGCACGCCAGCCGACAATGCGACTGTGCGTTCCGTCTACGTGATCGGGCCTGACAAGAAGATCAAGCTGATCCTGACCTATCCGATGACGACGGGCCGCAACTTCGATGAAATCCTGCGCACGATCGACTCCATTCAGCTGACGGCGAAGCACCAGGTGGCAACGCCCGCCAACTGGAAGCAGGGCGATGACGTGATCATCACGGCGGCCGTTTCCAACGAGGATGCCGTTACCCGTTTCGGTTCGTTCGACACCGTTCTGCCATACCTTCGCAAGACCCGCCAACCGGCAGGCTGACGGCGTTCCGGCGCGAACGTTCCTCGATTTCGCTCTCAGCAGAAACAGAAAAAGACGAAGGCCGCTGCCCCCCGTAGCGGCCTTCGTGCTTTCGGCTCACAGCCGTAATCAGGGGACGCGAACCGCACTTGCGAGCGAAGTCTTCGCAGCGCATCCATCTGGAACTCCGGACATCTCAAGATTTACATAATTAGATCCACAATATGGATCTATCGCAAGTCGTATTTTACTCCTAATGACCGCAGATTTCAGTTGTATTAGCGCTTTGTGCTTGGTATCACGGCATCAAGATTGAAATACGATCCACATTGCGGATCAAGAATGTCGTTGAGGAGCGGCTTTCGGGACTTCCGGCGAGGATCGGACTGACAATCGCTATCGTTGCCCATGGGAGGGGAGGCCCGTCGACAATGACGACCAATGAGGTCCTTGTTCTGGATGGTGAGCTTCTGCATGAGGGAGCGTCATCGGGTTCCCCGCTGATGCGGCCGGTTGAATTCGTTGCGGCCATTCTGCTTGTCGTGATGATCGGCCTTCTGCTTCTCGGCGTGACCTCGCGCTACGCCCTGCATCTGCCGATCGTCTGGATCGACGAGGCGGCATCTTTCTGCTTCCTGTGGTTTGCCATGCTGGGTTCGGCAATCGCGATTGATCGCAACGAGCATTTGCGGCTTACACTCTTTCTGCGCATGGTGCCGGACCGGTTGACCGGCTATGTGACGGCTCTTGCGCTGGTGCTCGTGGCCACCTTCCTCGGCGCCATGCTGATGCCATCTCTCGACTATGTCATGGAAGAGTGGGCCGTTACTTCCGCTGCCCTGAACCTGCCGATGAGTTTTCGCGCCTCCGCGCTGCCATTCGGCATCGTGCTGATGCTGGTTCTGGTGATCGCCAATCTCTTTCGCACGTCCAGCCTGAACCAGATCGTCCAAGCAGTCCTGACCGTGGCCGTCGTCGGATCTGCGCTCTGGCTGCTGTCGCCCGTCCTCGAGCAACTTGGCAATATCAACATCGCGATTTTCCTGTGCGGATTTGCAGCGCTCTTCCTCGTTCTCGGCGTTCCGATCGCCTTCTGCTTCGGGCTCGCAGCACTGTCCTTCCTGGTGTTCACCACCTGGGTGCCGCTGATCGTCATGGTCGGGCGCGTGGACGAAGGCATGTCCGGCATCATCCTGCTCTCGGTGCCGATCTTTGTTCTGCTCGGCTGCGTGCTGGATGCGACCGGCATGGGCAAGGCAATCGTGGACCTGTTGTCGACGATGTTCGGCCATGTCCGGGCCGGGATGTCCTGGGTGCTTCTGGGCTCGCTCTTCCTCGTGTCGGGCATTTCCGGCTCGAAGGTCTCGGACATGGCGACCGTTGCACCGGCCCTGTTTCCGGAGATGAAGCGGCGCGGCCACAAGCCGAAGGAAATGATTGCGCTTCTGGCAACAGGCGCGGCCATGGCCGATACGGTGCCGCCCTCGATCGTTCTCATCGTGCTCGGCTCGGCAGCCGGCGTTTCGATTGCAGCCCTTTTCACCTCCGGCTTTGCCATTGCCATGGTTCTGCTTTTGGCGCTTGCGGTTCTTGCCTGGGTCAAGGCGCGTCATGAAAACATGGATGGCGCGATGAAGGCCTCCTGGCCGATGGCGGGCAAGGCGGCGCTGGTTGCGGCGCCCGCGCTGGTGCTTCCCTTTCTCATCCGTTCGCTGGTGGGCGGCGGCGTGGCAACCGCAACCGAGGTTTCGACAATCGCGGTTCTCTACGCAATGGTGATCGGCGCCGTGCTTTATGGCGGGATTTCGCTGAAGACACTCTATCGGATGCTGGTCGAGACCGCGGCGCTTTCCGGATCGATCCTGATCATCCTTGGAACCGCATCCGCCATGGCCTGGAGCCTGACCCAGACCGGCTTTGCCTTCCAGCTCAGCACCATGATCGCCGGACTGCCGGGTGGCTGGGTCACCTACATGATCGTCTCGATCCTGATCTTCATGCTGCTAGGCTGCGTGCTGGAAGGCCTTCCTGCCATTGTTCTTCTGGCACCGATCATGTTCCCGATCGCCAAGGCGGTCGGCATCAACGACGTGCATTATGCCATGGTCGTCGTCGTTGCCATGAATATCGGCCTGATGGCGCCGCCCATCGGCATCGGCTTCTACATCGCCTGCAAGATCGGCAACGTGTCACCGGACGAGGCCATGGGTGCGATATGGCCCTATCTCGCGGCCATGGTGATTGGCCTGCTCGTCATCGCCTTCGTGCCTGCACTATCGACCATCCTGCTCTGAGGAGGGCAGGAGGAACCATGTTTTCTTTGGGAGGAGAAACGAAAATGCTCATCAATCGACGCACTGTTCTGGCAGGTGCCGGATCCGTGGCACTGACAACAGCCTTTGTTTCCCGCGCACGGGCCGCGGAGTTCAATTACAAATATGCCAACAACCTTCCGGCGGCGCACCCGATGAACGTTCGGGCCAAGGAAGCGGCGGACCTGATCGCCAAGGATACGAATGGCCGCGTTGCGATCAACATCTTTCCAAGCAGCCAGCTGGGCGCCGATACCGACATGCTGAGCCAGGTGCGCTCCGGCGGCGTGGAGTTCTTCACGCTGTCGCCGCTCATTCTCTCCACACTCGTTCCGAACGCCTCGATCAGCGGCATCGGCTTTGCCTTTCCCAACTATGACGCCGTCTGGAAGGCCATGGATGGCGACCTTGGCAAATATGTGCGCGGCGAGATTGCCAAGCAGAATCTTGTCGCCATGGATACGATCTGGGATAACGGCTTCCGCCAGATCACCAGCGCGACAAAGCCGATCAAGTCTCCGGCGGACCTGCAGAACTTCAAGATCCGCGTGCCTGTCAGCCCGCTCTGGACCTCGATGTTCAAAGCCTTCAAGTCGGCACCTGCCAGCATCAATTTCGCCGAAGTCTATACTGCCTTGCAGACGGGCGTCGTCGACGGCCAGGAAAACCCGCTGGCCATCATTTCGACGGCCAAGCTGTTCGAGGTGCAGAAGTTCTGCTCCGTGACCAACCATATGTGGGATGGCTTCTGGTTCCTCGCCAACAAGCGCGCCTGGGAACGCCTGCCGGAAGACCTGCGCGGGATCGTTGCCAAGCATCTGAACGAGGCGGGCAAGAAAGAACGCGAAGACGTTGCCAAGCTGAACGCCTCCGTGAAGGACGATCTCGTGGCGAAGGGCATGACCTTCAACGATACCGATGCCAGCCTTTTCCGGGCTGCGCTGAAGGAAGCAGGCTTCTATTCCGAATGGAAGGCCAAATACGGCGACGAGGCCTGGGGCATTCTCGAAAAGGCCGTTGGTTCCAGCCTCGGCTGATTGCAACGACATGGGGGTAGGGCAATGGCTCTGCCCCTGCTTTCCCTTTGAACAATGGCGGAGCCCAATCGTGGCAGGCAGGCTTTCAGGAAAACGCGCAATCGTCTTCGGCGCAGGCTCGTCCGGCCCCGGTTACGGGAATGGCAAGGCCGCCGCGATGGAATATGCGCGCGAGGGAGCGCAGGTCGCCTGCGTCGATCTGGTTCTCGATGCGGCTAACGAGACCCACCAGCTCATCGCGCAGGAGGGCTTCGCCTCCATTGCGATTGCCGCAGACGTGACCCGGCAAGCCTCCGACGAAGCGAAGTTCATCACCGGGGTCTGCCTGCCGGTGGATGGCGGTCAGAGCTGCGCCATGGGGGCGTTTTCCTGACCATGGCAACCACGATCCAGAAATCGGCACGGGACGAGGGAGAGCTGAAGGGCGCCCAGGCGGTCGATCGTGCGCTCACGCTTCTTTCCATGGTCGGTCGTCATGCCGAGCGCGGGGTGGGACTGACGGATCTCGTGGTGCAGAGCGGGTCCAACAAGCCGACGGTGCGCCGCCTGCTGCTTGCCCTGATGCGCGCGGGCCTCGTGGAACAGGACGAGACCACACGGAGATACTATCTTGGGGAAGAGGCCTATGTGCTGGGCACGCTCTCTTCCCGTCGCTTCGGTTTGCTGCAGATGGCGCAGGACGGGCTGCGGCGTATTTCACGGCGAACGGAGGATTCAAGCTTTCTCTCCGTCCGGCGCGACACGTTCTCGCTCTGCCTCTATCGCGAGGAGGGCACATGGCCCGTGCGCACCCATGCCCTGCAGGCGGGGTTCGAGCACCCGCTCGGCATCGGTGCCGGATCGCTTGCCATGCTGGCTGCGCTGCCGGACCGGGAGATAGACCAGATTCTGGCCGCCAATGCCGAGATCATTGCCGACAAATATCCGATGATTGCAAAAGATCAGCTTCGAGACGGCGTGGAACAGACGCGGGCAAACGGCTATTCGCTCAATCCGGGCCTCATTCTTGCCAATTCCTGGGGCGTTGGCGTGGCGATCCGCAACCCGGACGGAAGCATTGCGGGCGCCCTCAGCATTGCCGCCATCGACAGTCGCATGCGCCCTGAGCGGCAACCGGAACTGGCCGCCATTTTGCGCGAAGAAGTCGGACGCATCGAAACCCGCATCGGCGAGATGATGGCCAGTCGTTCGCCATCGCGCGCAGAGCCCGATCAACGAAGACAGGCCAGGAGAGCAACATCATGAGCAAGGCACAGATCGTCGGATGGGCTCATTCGCCTTTCGGAAAATCCCCGCTGGAAAACACCGAGCAGCTGATGGCCTCGGTCGTTGCACCGGCTCTCGAGCATTCCGGCATCGGAGCGGCAGATATCGACGGCATCTTCGTCGGGGTCATGAACAACGGCTTTTCGAAACAGGATTTCCAGGCGGCTCTTGTTGCCATGGGCGATGAACGACTGACCTATACACCCGCCGTTCGCTTTGAAAACGCCTGCGCCACGGGGTCTGCGGCCCTCTACAGCGCCATGGACTTCATCGAGGCGGGGAGGGGGCGGATGGCCCTTGTGGTGGGCGCCGAGAAAATGACCGCACTGCCGACGGCGGAGGTGGGGGATATCCTTCTCTCGGCCTGCTATCGTGCCGAAGAGGGCGACATTCCGGGCGGATTTGCGGGGCAGTTCGGGCGCATTGCGCAGGCCTATTTCCAGCGCTATGGCGATTGCTCGGAAGAGCTGGCGATGATTTCGGCCAAGAACCACGAAAACGGCGTTTCCAATCCCTATGCGCATATGCGCAAGGATTTCGGCTTCGACTTCTGCAACACGGTTTCCGAGAAAAACCCCTATGTGGCCGCGCCGCTTCGGCGCACCGATTGCTCGCTGATCTCTGACGGTGCGGCGGCCCTTGTGCTGGCGGACGAGGAGACAGCCGCGCCCCTCTCGCGCGCCATCGGTTTTCGCGGGCGCAAGCATGTGAACGATGTGCTGGCGCTCAGCCGCCGCGATCCGCTTGCCTTCGAAGGGGCGAGACGTGCCTGGGCGGGCGCCCTGGAGCTTGCCGGGGCAAGCCTTGACGATCTTTCATTTGTCGAGACGCATGACTGCTTCACCATTGCCGAACTCATCGAATACGAAGCCATGGGGCTCGCCAGACCGGGCGAGGGGAGGCACGTGGTGCGCGAAGGCCTGACGGCCAAATCCGGACGACTGCCCGTCAATGCATCCGGCGGATTGAAGGCCAAAGGCCACCCGATCGGCGCAACCGGCGTTTCCATGCATGTGATGGCGGCCATGCAGCTTTCCGGCGAGGCAGGCGACATGCAGGTTAAGATGTCAGGGCTTGGCGGCGTGTTCAACATGGGAGGAACCGCCGTGGCCAATTACGTTTCCATCATGGAGCGGGTGCGATGACGAGGAGCGATCAGGCTGCTCCACTGGGAGGCGTTTCTCCCGCAACGACGCGCGTCATGAACCTCGCGCATTTCCTGACGCAGTCTGCCCGACGCTTCCCCAACGCGATCGGCTTCGTCTGGGGCGAGCGGCAATGGACCTGGTCCGAGCTTGAGGCGCGGGTCGATGCCATGGCCGATGCGCTGGTCTCGCGCTTTGGCGTGCGAAAGGGGGACCGCATCCTCGTCCAGTCTTCGAACAACAACCAGATGTTCGAGTCGATGTTTGCCTGCTTTCGCATCGGGGCCGTCTGGGTGCCGACCAATTTTCGCCAGTCACCGGACGAAGTCGCCTTTCTGGCGCAGGCGAGCGGGGCGAGGGGCATGATCTGCCATGCGGCGTTTCCTGCGCATGCTGACGCCTGCCAGCAGGCAGCGCAAATGGACTTCGTGATTACGATCGGCTCTGCCGGTTTCGGTCCCGACTACGACGTCATCGTGGAAGAGCATTTGGGGAAAAAAGCAGAGAGCCCGCCGATTTTCCGCGATGATCCCTGTTGGTTCTTCTTCACCTCCGGCACGACGGGGCGCCCGAAGGCAGCCGTTCTGACCCATGGCCAGATGGCCTTCGTGATCACCAACCATCTTTGTGACCTGATGCCCGGCACCGGGCCCTCCGATGCCTCCATCGTGGTTGCGCCGCTGTCGCACGGGGCAGGGGTTCACCAGCTTGTTCAGGTGGCGCACGGAGTGAAAACCATTCTGCCGGCCGCCGAAAAGCTGGACGTTGCGGCAATCTGGCAGCTGGTGGAGCGATGGAAGGTATCCAACCTGTTCACCGTTCCCACCATCCTGAAGATGCTGATCGAGGATCCGTCGGTGGACCGCTTCGATCACTCCTCGCTTCGCTATGTCATCTATGCCGGTGCACCGATGTATCGCACCGACCAGAAGCGGGCGCTGGCAAAGCTCGGACCGGTTCTGGTGCAATATTTCGGCCTCGGCGAAGTGACGGGCGCGATCACCGTTCTTCCGCCCCACCTTCATTCGGCGGAAGACGGGCCAGAGGCCCGGATCGGCACCTGCGGCTATGACCGCACCGGGATGCAGGTCGAGATCCAGGACGAGGCAGGTCGTGAAGTCGAGGCGGGCACGACGGGCGAGATCTGCGTCATCGGACCGGCCGTCTTTGCGGGCTATTACAACAATCCGGAAGCGAACGCGAAAGCGTTTCGGAATGGCTGGTTCCGGACCGGCGACCTGGGCCACTGGGATGCGGACGGCTTCATCTATATCACGGGCCGCGCGTCCGACATGTATATTTCCGGCGGCTCGAACATCTACCCGCGCGAGATCGAGGAGAAGATCCTTGCGCATCCGGATATCAGCGAGACGGCCGTGCTGGGCGTTCCGGATCCCGTCTGGGGCGAAGTCGGCATTGCCGTTTGCGTGACGCGGGAGGGCGTCGCAGCCAGTAGCATCGATCTCAGGGCTTTCCTTGAGGACAGGATTGCCCGCTACAAGCTGCCGAAGGCGGTCATCTTCTGGGATTCCATGCCAAAATCGGCCTATGGCAAGATCACCAAGAAGATGATCCGGGAGGAACTGGAAAGGCGCGGCGAACTGCCGGTGTTTGGCGAGACGGAAAACGCCTGAGGCGTCGTCGCAGGGCAGGAGAGGATGTGCAATGGGAATGAAACAATCCGTAGCGATAACCGGCGGAGCATCCGGCATCGGCCTTGCGACCGCCCGCCTGCTGCACGATCGTGGCTGGCACGTCTGGCTTCTCGACCTTCAGGCAGATGCGCTCTCCAGCGCCTGCCGTGCATTGGAACTTCCCGAAACGCGGGGGCTGGTCTGTGATGTTTCCGATGAAGCGTCCGTCGACAGGGCCATGGAGAAAATCCTGTCTGCATCGCCACCGCTTGGAGCACTCGTCAACTGCGCGGGGACCGGTGCCGACAAGCTGGCGGTCGACACGAGTGTCGCGGAATTCCGACGCATCCTCGACATCAATCTCATCGGCAGCTTCGCCGTTGCCCGTGCTGCGGCCAGACACTGGCTGGAAAATGGGACACGAGGCGCGATCGTCAATATATCTTCCGTCTCCGGTCTTTGCGGAAACCGGGGCAGAACCGCCTATGGAGCGTCAAAGGGAGGCGTGAACCTGATGACGCTGGTGATGGCCAACGAGCTTGGCCATGCCGGCATCCGGGTGAACGCCGTGGCGCCCGGCCCCATCGATACGCCCTTGACCCGCAAGGTCCATACGCAAAACGTTCGGAACCAGTGGTCGCACCGGGTGCCGATGGAACGCTACGGCACCTCCGAGGAGGTTGCGAGCGCCATCGCCTTCCTGATCTCGGACGAGGCAAGTTACGTGAACGGCCAGATTCTGGCGGTGGATGGCGGCTTCGTGACGGCGGGCCTTGCGGTATGACAGTCATTGAGGAACCGGCACTGCCGCGCCATATCGTTCATCCCGGCCCCGCCACGGCTGAGCGGGTTCGCGCTGTCGAGTGTCTGGCTTGGCCGGTGCGGATTACGCTGAGAACAGGGTGCACCATCAACGAGGCCATTGCCCAAGGCTTTGCGGAGCAGGGCTTTGAGGGCGGTTATATTCGCCTGTCGCAGGTTCCCATGCGATCCCTCAATTATGTCATGCCCGCAGCGGCACCGGACGAGAGCCACGCCGCCTGGTACAGCGAAACCTATGCCATGCCGGGAGGCGTTATCCTCGATGCCGCACTCCACGCAGGACGGCGGGAGGAGAAACCCTTCCTGCATTGCCATGGCGCATGGCAAGATGCAGAGGGACGCATCGAGATGGGGCATCTGCTGCCCTTCGAGGCCGAACTCCGTGACGAGACGACCGTCGATGCCGTGGCCATCAGCGGAGCGCTTTTTGTGACACGGCATGACACGGAAACCAATTTTCCGTTGTTCAATCCTGAGAAACGCCCTGACGCGGTAACAACCCAAGCATCAGCCTGTCGCGCGGTACTGGCGACCGTGCGGCCCAATACCGATCTTTGCAGGGCCGTGGAGGAAATCTGCAGAGCCTTCGACATCCCGGATGCACAGGTTCATGGACTCGGCAGCCTTGTCGGAGCCGATTATGAAGATGGGACGAGGCTGACGGCCCATGCGAGCGAGCTCTATATTCGAAATGGCACTGTGACACAGCAGAACGGCACCAACCACGCTGCCCTCGATATCGCGATGGTAGACCTGACCGGCCGCCACAGCCACGGACTTCTCAAGCGTGGCCTCAATCCTGTTTGCGTTACGGCGGAAATCCTGATCGTCGAGAACAAGGACGGGGTTTGACGAAGATTTCTCAAGAACTGTTGCGTTTGAACGATGAATTCTGCCCACCTGAACCGCGATATCTGGATGAGAAACTACGGGACAGTAGTCGTTACCGGTGAAAACAGCATCACCTAACATGCTCTTCAACGTCAGATGGCGTCAAACCCGCTTGAACAAATGCCTTGAACAGACACCTTGAAAAGCGGGAGAGGCGGCGACCTTTCTGGACTGTTCGGAACATTCAGGTCTGCCTGAAACAGATCAAAACAGGGCTGTAAACACGAGCGATCCCGCCGTGATTGCCAGATAGTAGCAGGCAAAACAGGCGGCCACCAACACCACCATCGCCAGCAGGATCATAAGCCCGTCCTGTTCAGCCAGCGAAATGGCGATGAGCACAATCGAGATTGCGGGGAGCGTGTTTCCAAACGGTATCGGAAGTGCGATGAGCACGGCAAGAAACAGTACGGGGACGGCGAGAAGAACGCGCGCGCCGCGCCCCGTCAATTTTGACAGCCTCCCTGGACGAAGTCTGGCTTCGATTTTGAGGATCGTCGGTCTCGTACCGTTGACTGCCGCCGCAACCACCTTCATCGGCAACATTCGCCGTCCGATGAATTCGGGGAGCCAGAGGCTTTGGCGACCAAACAGCATTTGAACCGCGACGAAAGCCAGGCAAGTGCCAAACACCGGACCTAGCGGGTTGGGTATTGGCACAACGGCGGGAATTGCCAGCATCAGCAAGGCAATTGCAACACCGAGACGTCCCTCCCGCAGCAAGACCGTTCGGATATGCAGACCGTCGTTGCGTTTTGCGGTCTCGAGCAGTTCCAGGAGATAGTCTGACCCCTTCATTGCCGCAGTATTATCAGCCATCGCCGTCCCTCAAAACGCAAACCTACAGGCCGACCGCGTGTCAGGTCTGCTGTTTCGAACTCGTTCTCCGGAGCGAGTAGACAACGCCCGCACCCAGAATGACGAACGTAATCCCCAGCGACCACTCGGGCGGAAACTTCTCCCAGCCCATTGCCCAAGCGATGAAGATCTTCGAGCCAATGAACACCAGAAGCACAGACAGAGCATATTTCAGGTAGGCGAAACGATGCAGTATTGCGTCGAGTGCAAAGTAAAGCGCACGCAGGCCAAGAATGGCAAAAATGTTCGATGTATAAACGATGTATGGGTCGGTCGTGATGGTGAAGACTGCCGGCACCGAATCGACGGCAAACACAAGATCGGCAATCTCGATCATGATCAATGCAAGCAGAAGCGGAGTGGCGTAGCGCTTCAGTTTTCCGGTCGACGGATCCTGCTTCTTGATCAGGAACTTGTTCCCGTGAAGCTCTTCCGTGACATTCATATGGCGTTTCAGAAAACGGATCAGACCATTTTCTTCGATTTTGTGTTCCTTGTCGGCCATGAACAACATTTTGATCCCGGTCAGGATCAGGAATACTGCAAAGATGTAGAGCACCCAATTGTACTGCTCCACGATCGTCGCACCCAGGCCGATCATGATGCCTCGGAGAATGATGACGCCAAGGATACCCCAGAACAGTACGCGGTGCTGATACTCGCGCGGAATGGAAAAGAACGCAAAAATCATAGCGATCAGGAATATATTATCCATCGCAAGCGTCTTTTCCACAACGAAGGCGGTCAGGTACTCCGCAGTCGCTTGTGTATCCATCTGCCAGTAGATGAAGCCTGAGAACAAAAGTCCGAGGGACAGGTACATGACGGAGAGCTTCAGGCTCTCGGCTACACCAATCTCATGGTCATCCTTGTGTAGAACGCCGAGATCGAAGGCGAGGAGAGCCACAACCAGGCCCATGAAGACGAGCCACATCCAGAGCGGCTTCCCAAGAAAGAGGAAAAATAAAATTTCCAATTGTGCGACTCCAGTTGCATCTACTGTCTACGACGCAACTATCCAGATGTATTGGTGGGGACATCTTCACATAGTTGCATATGTGGCTTAAGCTTACTTTATGCCATGATAGGCAGTTGAAATTACTCAAGCCGAACCGAGTCAACATATTGCGTATTAGGTGGGTTGATACAAGGGGTCTTGCCCTTTGGATTGGCATGTCCCCGATAAAGACCAAAACCGGAGACTTACATGTTTGCGTGATTGCTTGCCTTTGGAGCATTGTGAAGCAAGAAGCTTCTTGAAAAGCAATCTCTTCTGGTTGTCGAGATGAGCTCGGTCTGTCCTTGAGCCTCATGTTTACTGACCCGGATTCAGCGCCCGGTTCTTCGAATGGGCCGGATTTCCTTCACCGACTTTGTCGCAATCCTCAACCGATGCGCGAGCATCACTCTGCGATATGCGTCCCATGTCGGATGAAGGTCTCCAGTCCCCACTCAACCGGTTCATATCATCGTTATTTGGTATTGGTCCCTGCCAAGTCCGTATGCCTGCAGTTCAGACGGTGGACTGTCTGCGATCCAGACGTTCGACGGCGCGATCACCGATCCACTGGATAGCGCAGACCATGATGATCAGCACGATGACGACGGCGATCATCACGCCCGTTTCGAAGCGTTGATAGCCATAGCGGATGGCGAGGTCGCCCAGACCGCCCGCACCAATGGCACCTGCCATGGCGGAAGCCCCGACCAGAGTTACCAGTGTGACAGTAAAGCCGGCAACGATACCCGGCAGAGATTCAGGGATCAGAACTTCCCTGATGATTGTCCAGCGATTGCCACCCATGGCGCGCACGGCCTCGATGAGGCCTCTATCCACTTCTCGCAGGGAGACTTCCGCGATACGCGCATAATAGGGCGTTGCCGCAATCGCCAGCGGCACGATGGCCGCCCAGGTGCCGAGCGCCGTGCCGACAATGAACCGCGTCAAAGGGATGAGTGCAACCAGCAGGATAATGAAGGGCACCGAACGGAATGCGTTGATGACAGAGCCCAGAATGCGATTTGCCCAGAGATTTTCGCAAAGGCCACTTTTGCCGGTCAGGACCAGTGCCAGTCCCAGCGGCAGGCCCGCAAGAAGCGAAATGAACCCGGCGGCAAAGGTCATCAACAGGGTTTCCCAGGTGGCGCTGATCAACAGCTCGATCATGACATCAGACATGATTCAGAACCTCCACGCGTGCATTGGCTGCTGCCAGACGGAATTTGACCTGTTCGACAAGCGAGGCATCCTGCGCGGGCAGGGTCAGGAAAATACGAGCCATCGGCCGATCCTGTATATGTTCAACTCCGCCTTGAACAAGATTTGCGCCTTGTCGGAAAGCATCCACCAGATCGGTAAACAGCTGCCTTTGGGCATAATCACCGCTGACATCCACGCCCAGCACCAGCCTTGACGCGTCACTGCGCAACCGGTCAACGAGATGTTCCGGCAACCGTGGTCGGCTGCCCTCCAGCAGCCTTCGGGTAATCGGCGCTTCTGGATTGGCGAAGATGGATTGCACCGGACCCGTTTCCACAATCCGACCCGCGTCAATGACGGCCACACGATCGGCAATGGAGCGGACCACATCCATTTCATGCGTGATGAGAATGATCGTCAGTCCGAGTTTATGGTTGATTTCCTTCAGCAAAGACAGGATGGAGCGCGTCGTTTCCGGATCAAGTGCCGATGTGGCTTCGTCGGACAGCAGCAGAGCGGGGCGTGCCGCAAGGGCGCGTGCTATGCCGACACGCTGCTTCTGCCCGCCGGATAGCTGCGCAGGATAGGCGGCTGCCTTATCGGACAGGCCGACCAGATCCAGCATCTCGCGTGCTCTAGCCAGTCGCTCGGCTTTCGCAAGGCCTTCGATTTTCAGAGGAAGCGCTACATTTGCCTCCACCGTTTTGGCCGACAACAGATTGAAGTGCTGAAAAATCATGCCGATACGCCGTCGCAGAGGCTGCAACTGGCTTTCGGTCAACCGATCGATCCGCGTGCCTTCAATGGCGATCTCACCGCTATCGGGCCTTTCCAGGCCGTTGAGGCAGCGGATCAGCGTGGACTTACCCGCACCGCTGCGACCGATGATCCCGATGATTTCACCCTTGCGTACGGACAGTGAGATGCCGTCCAGCGCGACGGTCTCGCGAAAACGGCGGTGTACATCAGTCAGGCGCACGACCTCATCTGCAAGGAGGGGTGTTGTCTGGCGCGGATCGACAAAAGAATGGCTGTTCATTGCCATCATCTCCTGGAATGACGGAAAGCGGCGGGTATGACCCGCCGCAACCATGGGTTATTCGGTGATCTGATCTCAGTAGGCGATGAGGCCAGTGCCCTTGTAAACCTTTTCGAAAACGGCCCTTACGGCATCGTTCTGATAGGAGGCAACAAGCGTCTTGACCCACTCCTCTTTTTCTTTGCCTTGGGCGACGGCAATGAAGTTGCGGTAAGGATTGTCCTTGATCGGTTCCTGTGCAATGCGCTCAGCTGGGCTCAGACCGGCCTTCAAGGCCCAGTCCGTGTTGACCACAGCCGCATCGAGGTCGTCGATCGCGCGGCCCACGACACCGGCATCGAGTTCCTTGATCTTCAAGCCCTTCGGGTTCTCGGCAATATCCACGATGGTTGCCAGAATGCCTGTGCCGTCCTTGAGCTTGATCAGGCCTTCGTTCTGCAGAACGCGAAGTGCACGACCTTCGTTGGACGGATCGTTTGGAACGCCGATCTGTGCGCCCTTCGGCAGGTCGGCAACAGACTTGTGCTTCTTGGAATACAGGCCGATGGGCCACACACCCGTATAGCCGACCGGAACGATCTTGTAGCCGTGCTGCTTTATCTGGTTATCCAGATAGGGTTTGTGCTGGAATGCATTGGCATCGATTTCGCCACGCGCCAGCGCCTCGTTCGGTTGCGTGTAGTCATTGAAAATGACGGTCTTGATCGTCAAACCCTTCTTGGCCGCCTCGGCCGTAACCGCACGCCAGACATCCTCATCTTCGCCACTAACGATACCGACCTTCACCACTTTATCGGCAGCTTGGGCGGCGGGAGCCGCCAGACCAGCGACGGCAGCGCCCAGAAGCAGGGCAGCAAGACCTGCACGCCGGGTCAATGAAAGTGTGTTTCCAAAAGTCTTTTTCATATTCTTGTCCCTAATGACCAATCGTCGAACTGCCCTTGCGGCCTTCGATGCAAACAAGATCACAGAAACAGGGTCAGGATTCGAAGCAGGAGCTTTTCTTTTTGCAACGCAACGCGAACGTGTTATTCAACCAGAAGCGATTTTCGGGCATAAAAATCTACGTATTTTGTAGAATAATTTCACTGACCGACTAAGCGCATTCCACTCGCAGAGCAATCACTTTCCCTCGTGTCGTGCGATCCATGGCACGAAGCGGCGCTCGGCAGCACGCGCCAGCCATTCAAGCCCGAAGGCGATGAGCGCAATGACGAAAATGCCGACGATCACCACATCGGTCACCAGAAACTGGGCGCCCGACTGGATCATGAAACCGAGACCCCGGCTGGCGGCGATCAATTCCGCCGCAACCAGCGTGGACCACCCGGTGCCAAGCGCAATACGAATGCCGGTAAGAATGGACGGGGTGCTGGCAGGTGCGATTACGCTAAGCAGGATCTGGCTTCTGCTGGCTCCGAAGGAGCGTGCGGCATTGATGAAATCCTGTGGCACCGCCCGCACGCCGGCACTGGTGGATAAAATGATAGGCGGCAGCATCGACAGCGCAATGACCGTGACTTTCGATGCCTCACCGATCCCGGCCCAGATGATGATGAGCGGCAGATAGGCCAAGGGCGGAAGAGGGCGCAGAAACTCCACGAGCGGGTCCAGAATGCCGCGCGCAACCCGGCTAGTGGAAATGAGGATGCCAACGGGCAGACCTATGGCGATCGACACAAGAAGGGCAGCCAGCACGCGGCCAAGGCTGGCGCCGACATGCTGCAGCAAAGTCGAATCCACAAAGCCGACCGTGAGCAGCGACCAGAAGGACGCGGCGACGGCTGCCGGGGAGGGGAGGAAGACCGGCGACACCAGCCGCGCTGAACTGGCACCCCACCAGAGTGCCAGCAACACAAGCCCGGTCATGAGCGAAATGACGAGGGTGGGAACCGCCCGGCGTTTGGCCCGAACACTGGGCGTGGCCGAACGAGCGCCGGAAGAGGCATGATCGATCCCGATTGCTACCGGATCGTCTTTCGCATCGGTGATCAATGTCATGCGGCCAGTCCTTCGGTATCGTCGCCTTCAATAAGGTCTGTCAAATCGTCATAGGTCTGGCGGAAGGAAGCGGTCTGCCGGATCTTTTGCGCTGAGGCACCAGCCAAGATCTCGTGGCCGAAACCGACATTCACCACCTGCGCAATGCGGCCCGGATTAGGAGCCAGCACCACGATGCGAGTTGCCAGAAGCAGAGCTTCTTCGATGCTGTGAGTGATGAGCAGGGCACCGGACCGGCTCGCCTGCCAGATCTGCAGCAGGAAGAGTTGCAACCTCGTGCGTGTCAGGGCATCCAGTGCCCCGAGCGGCTCATCCAGCAACAGGAAGCGGGGCTTCGATGCCAGAGCGCGGGCAATGCCGACACGTTGGCGCATGCCGCCCGAAAGTTCCCAGATGCGGCGCTGGCCTTGTCCCTCAAGACCCACGTCCCGAAGCAGGTCCGTCACCTGCGTCTCGCGTTGTGCTTTTGGAACGCCCGCAAGCTTTAGCGGGAATGCGATGTTTTCAGCGGCCGTCAGCCAGGGGTACAGCGCATCATCCTGAAACACGACGGCGCGATCCACGCCGGGTCCTTGAATGGGGGCACCATCCACCAGCAATTGCCCCGAAGTGGGCCGCTGAAAACCGGCGGCAATGTTCAAAAGGCTGGTCTTGCCGGAACCGGAGCGACCGATGATGACAACAAATTCTCCGCTCGAGACCGAAAGGTTGACGCGATCCAGCACCGGCACGGAGGGTTCTGACCGGTCCCGGCCCGGATAGATGAGACCGACATTCCGGAACTCGAGAGAACTTGTCATGATCTTGTGACCTTATTGCCGCTTGGCGGCGTGACGGAAATGGTGTCAGGAGGTGGGACAAACAGTCTCGGCGGGCAGCCTCTCGGCACGCCCGCCAATTTTATCATCCGCGTTGATCTCAAAAGGAGAGCTTGGCGGCGTCCTTGACCCAGCGGTTGGACACATAGGGGCTGTAATCCGATAGCGCTGCAGGGATCTTGCCCTGTTCTTTCAGGAATTCGGAGGTTTGCGCCACTGCTTTGGCGGTGCCACCACCGAGAAGCTCAGTACCTGCCTGCTCTTCCAGAGTTGGGAATATGTAGCCCTTCAAGAGAGCTGGAACCTCTTCCTGCTTGGCGCCAGTCAAGCGTGCGATCTTCTCGGCTTGCGGAGAGCTGGCGTTCCAGGCATCCGGGTTGGCGCGGTAGGCTGCGGTTGCGTTGCCCGTAACCTTGACAAAGGCCGCCACCAGATCTGGATGCTTGGTGGCAAAATCCTTGCTGACGATCCAGGCGTCAAAGGTCGGGCCACCCCATTTTGCAACATCTTCCGAGGTTGCAAGAACGGTGCCGGACTTCTTGATTTCCGCCAGAACCGGATCCCAAACATAGGCCGCATCGATATCGCCACGCGCCCAGGCGGCGGCGATTTCCGGCGGGCGCAGATTGAGGATCTGCACTGATTTCGGATCGATATTCCAATGCTTCAGGGCAGTCAAAAGGCTATAGTGACCGGTGGAGACGAAAGGCGTTGCGATCTTTTTGCCGACGAGATCCTGCGGCTTGGAGATGTTGCGGGCAGCCAGAGCCTCCGCCTCGCCAATCAGGCCGACCAGCGCAATGGTTTCGATGGGCAGTTCACGGCTGGCTGCGGCGGCCAGAGGCGAAGAGCCCACATAGCCGATGTCGAGCGAACCGGAAGCAATGGCCGCGATGACATCGGCGCCGCCATCGAACTTCTTCCAGTTGATCTTGGCCTTCGTGGCGGCTTCATAGGTGCCGTCGGCCTGCGGCACGCGCGAAGGTTCAACGATCGGCTGATAACCGATGTTGATGGTAACATCCGCGGCAAAGCTGGATGTGGCGGACAGGGCGGCGCTGAGGCCACCGGCAAGCGCCAGCATTGCCAGCATCCGTCTGGAAATCGAAATCATGTCAGTCTCCTGAAATATACCTTTGATGAGTGGGGTTATTCTGCGGCAACTCTTCCAGCGCAAAGAGCTAGGAGGCATGGTCCGTATCGCGAAACTGGAAAGAGGTCGTCTGGTAAATGGGCGGCTGCACAGCACCCGTTGCTGGATCTGCCCGCCAGCCAGCGTGGAGCGCCAGTGTTTCCGAATGCTTGGCCTTGCTCATGCCTCTCCTTCACGCGTTTTTCCTATTGCCCGATGATCCACCAGGCAGGTCATGGACTCATGATAGAGTAGTCTACAAAGTCTACGGATTATAAATTTTGCGAATTTCTGCGTTGGCGGAAAATTTTCTACCCGCCTTTGCAGCCGACAGTCGAAGATCTGTGGTGGAGGGATGATCAGCTCGCTGCCTGCGCATTTGCTGATGAAGGCCTGGCCCGCCGGGGATAGAAGATGCCTGGATTTTCGATATTGCGCCGAAGCGGAGGATTTGAGAAGGTTCTTCCGCTGTAGGAGTATCTGGAGAATGAATTTTCTGAAATCACATAATAAGGTAATCGGAACAGATTTTTTTACCAATCCCGGTTGATGGAGGCTGGCTTTAGTCCATAAAATAACTATACTAATTCCAGCAGCGAAAGAGAGGTTTATGATGGTAAGGACAGCGCTCCAGTTGACGCAGGCAGCCAAAGTATCGCTGGCCTCTCGTGCATGTTGTTTTGAGTTGGGACAACGAGTGCGATGCCCGGATGTGGCATCTACAGACTTTCAGATTGACCCGGCGGACCAGCGAGACGACCATGCAAAAGCAAGTGATAGAATATGACGGTATCCCGGTAGGGATTGCAGTTCCCCATAGCGGCAAGCTCCGCTTCATTGCCGTAAAGTTCCATGTCATCGATCTAGATAATGGCCTGTACACGGATGCAGGCGAAGTGCGCGCGGCAATCCGCCAGCACCTGAACATGGCGCAGCCGCTCGCTGCCTGAACTTTCCCGGCCTCTACAAGTTTATTGTCAAAGGGATTAGGTCGGGCAATGCGAAACCACTGGAATCGCGATCTGTAGCCCTGCTGCACCAAGTGCAGGAGGGCTTCTTCAATAGGGAAGGGCGGAGAGGCCGGAATTGATGACCTTGTCCAGAAGGTCGATTTTGCGCGAGCCTTGTCGCGGGCTTTGGTCGGATGATTGATCTGCCAGCCGGCTATTGAAGTCCCTGAACAGTTGATAGCCGTTACGCCAGCGACCAAAGCCGCTGTCCACGTTGATATGACCGACATGACCCAGCAAAGCGACATCGCTTCCCCAGATCTCGGCATGATCCAGCAGGCGGGATGGCGTCATGTAGTGATCGTTTTCACTCCCCACCACGAGACTGGGAAATGGCAGTCGCGCGAGCGGCTTCGGTGGAAATTGAACGGCGCAAGGGTGAAGCTTTTCGACAACCTCCAGATCACAGGGAGCGACCAGGAAGGCGGACTTGATCTTGCCTGCCTGCGGCGAGGCGGCCATGTCCGCTGCAAGCCAACAGCCCAGACTATGGGCAACCAGAAACACGGCGTCATCCGTTTCCGCCAGCCTGCGTTCGAGGGTCGATCGCCACACATTCAGGTTCGGGCATTGCCAGTCGCTTTGTTCCACGACATCACAGCCGGGACAATCCTCCGCCCAAAGGCGTTGCCAATGGGTGGCACCTGATCCGTTCAATCCCGGGAGAATAAGCGTCTTTGTCATGACACGTCCTCTGAACTTGACAGGGTGTAATGATAATTTCGATTGCAATCTGCGCGGAAGAAACGACCCTCTAAATTCTACTGCATTTGTAGAATATAAGTGTCCTTCAGTCGTCGTCTAGCAAGGCCACCAGAACTGCGGAAAGCGAGGGAAAATCGTGCCTTTGCCAGACTGCGATGTATTACCTCGGCGGCGTGGCACCACATCCTATGGGCATTTTCGATCTTCAATGTCAGAGCGAACGGGTATGGAAATGCTGGCAAGCATCAAAGTTTGGAACAGTTACGCTCGATAAAGCATATTTTTTATAGAAATAATTCCTCCACCTTTGGAGGGTTTGAATTATGAAGTCGATTTTACGCCTGGCCACCGCCATTGCTGTTGTTGCCGCTAGCCATCTCAGCGCCCACGCCGATCAATTGTCCGAGCTTCGCATTGACTGGGCGACCTATAACCCCGTGAGTCTTATTCTCAAGAACGACAGGATTCTGGAAAAGGAACTTGAGAAAGACGGCATCAAGGTGACATGGGTTCAGTCAGCCGGTTCCAACAAGGCGCTTGAGTTCCTGAGCGCAGGCTCACTGGATTTCGGCTCGACGGCGGGTGCCGCCGCACTTATCGGCCGCATCAACGGCAATCCGATCAAGTCGATCTATGTCTATTCCAAGCCGGAATGGACAGCGCTTGTGACCCGGAAGGATACCGGCATCTCCAAGGTGGCGGACCTGAAGGGAAAATCCATTGCCGTAACCCGCGGCACCGACCCGCATATCTTTCTGGTTCGGGCATTGGCTGATGCCGGTCTGACGGAAAAGGATGTTTCTCTCGTTCTGTTGCAGCATGCCGATGGCCGTCTGGCGCTGAAGCGTGGGGATGTCGCCGCCTGGGCGGGACTGGATCCGATCATGGCATCGGCAGAAATCGAGGATGGCGATGTTCTTTTTCATCGCAATGCAGCCAACAACACCTGGGGTGTGCTGAACGTGCGCGAGGAATTTGCCCGTCAGCATCCGGACGTGGTGAAGCGGGTTCTGAAAGCCTATGAACAGGCCCGCGCCGAAGCGCAGAAGAACCCGGCCAAGCTCAAATCCGAACTGGTTGCAGCCACCAAGCTGCCGGATGAGGTCATCGCCCGTCAGTTGGAGCGGACAGACCTGACCAATTCCGCCATTGGCAAGGAACAGGCCAGCACGATTGAGGCGGCTGGCGTGGCGCTGCAGAAGGCCGGGGTACTGAAACCGGAGGTGGACGTGGCTGGCACTGTGAGCCAGTTGATAGACGCGTCCTATCTGTCGGCCCGCGTCGGTCAATAAGGCCCTGATAGACCATGGCGCTCCTGGAAGCCGTTGTCCCCAAACGCAATGAAGCGATCGCGCCTGTACGCAGAGCGCTACCCTTGCGCCTGTCGTCCTGGCGACCGTTGATCATTGCCCTTATCTTTCCTCTCGCGGTGCTGCTGACATGGGAACTGGGCGTACGGCACGGATTGATCGGAGGGCGGCTGATGCCACCTCCATCCCGGATTTTCGAGACGCTGCGGCAACTGGCAGTGTCTGGCGAACTTGGCGCCCATATTGGGGTGACGCTGCAGCGCGTCTTGATCGGCTTTACGGGCGGTGCCGTAGCGGGGACTGTCATTGGTGCCCTGACCGGGTCCTCACAGGCCATATCACGGATCCTCGATCCAACTTTACAGGCCTTGAGAGCCATTCCCTCCATCGCGTGGGTTCCTTTGTTCATCCTGTGGTTTGGCATCTTCGAGGCCTCGAAGATCGCGCTCATTGCCGTGGGCGTCTTCTTTCCGGTCTATCTCGGCGTTCATGGCGCTATCCTTGCCGTAGACCGGCGGATTGTTGAAGTTGGCCGGGTATTCCGCCTCTCGCGGCTGCAACTTGTCGGGCGAATCCTTCTACCCTCCATTCTGCCAAACTATGTGCTGGCTTTGCGGTCCGGGCTTGGTCTCGGCTGGATGTTCGTTGTTGCTGCCGAATTCATGGGGGCGTCCGAGGGGCTGGGCTATCTGCTCGTCGATGGGCAGCAACTGGGCAAGCCCGATCAGATCATCGCGGCCATCATCGTCTTTGCCGTCATCGGAAAACTCACTGATAGCATATTGCTGATCGCAACCGCGCCACTCCTTGTCTGGCAGGATGTTCACCAGGGAAAACGATAATGCTGGCCATTCAGGATCTGACAAAAATCTATCCCAACGGCACCCATGCCCTGCACGCCTTCAGCCTCGACATCCAGAACGGGGAGGTGATTGCCGTCATTGGAGGGTCCGGCTGCGGCAAAAGCACCTTGCTGCGGCTTCTGTCCGGCCTGGAAACACCCAATACCGGAAGCATCGCTCTGCGGGGCCGCATACTTAAAGAGCCGGATGCGCTGGTGAACATCGTCTTTCAGGAACCGCGATTGTTCCCCTGGTTGACCGTGGCGCAAAATGTCGGCTTCGGCCTGAAACATCTGCCTGCTGACGAGCGTAGCGACATCATCTCGCAGGTGCTGGCGCGTCTGGGCCTAGGCGGTTTTGAGGATCGCTGGCCCAAAGAGCTTTCCGGCGGGCAGGCGCAGCGGGTTTCCCTGGCCCGCGCGATTGTCACCAAACCTTCCGTACTATTGCTGGATGAGCCGTTTTCTGCTCTGGACGCGATGACGCGTGAGGATCTGCAATCGCACTTGATCGATCTGTGGCAGGACCTCGGGTCCACTCTGGTGCTGGTGACGCACGACATCGAGGAAGCGGTTTTCATGGCCGATCGCGTGATTGTCATGCGGCCGTTTCCAGGGCGCATCTTTCAGGACGTCAGGATTGATTTGCCAAGGCCGCGCAATCGTATGAATTCCGGTTTTACCGAACTGCGCCGGGAATTGTCAGACTTGCTTGCCCTATCGCTGATACCTGAAAAATCGAATGGTCCGATCCTGCATCGTCTTGGCTGAGGTGCGCATGTTGGAAAGCCTGGGATGATTAGGCCCACCAACCCGAGGTCATCGGACACGCAAAAGCTGAAAAAACCAGTTTTGCGTTGATGCCTTCGGAAGGCGCAGAACTTTCCAAGCATTGCCCATCCTATAGAACAGTAATTTTATAGACAATATTGACCAAACTGTTGTCCGGAGCGACACTTTTGAAAATCAAGATTGAAGACGGAGATCAGCCATGCCGAAAGCTTTTGACGGATTTTCCTTCGACCTCCTGGCTTTCATGCGGCGTCCAGGCGGCTCTGCTGCCGGTCGCGAGAGCCCGGCGACGCAGAAAGCTGCGGATGAAGAAAGCGCAGAAGAAAAGCGGCAGCGCCGTGAACAGGAAGAGGTTGCCTTCTGGGGCCTCGTCGCCTTCTCGGTTCTCTGAAATTAGATTGTGAGCGTATCAATGGCCTATGTCACCTCCGTTTCCCTGCCCCTGCAGGTCAAGGCAAAGCCTCATGTCAGACATGGTATTTCGGGTATTCTGGCAGGAACCGCCTGCGCGGCCTCCTTCGGCTTCATCACGCTGATGCTATTTTCGCTTTGATCCTGCGGTGAGTGCGGACATTCAGATCGTGCATGCGAGGAAAGTCATGAGTCGAGATCGCGGCGTTCCTGTTGTGGCCGTCATTGGGGGAGGTTTCAGTGGCGCAGCCTTTGCGCTGCATCTTGTCAGACGTCACCAGACGGGAGCCCAAATTCTCGTTTTCGAGCCACGCGCGCAACTGGGTGCAGGCCTCGCCTATAGCGCCGAAGATCCATCGCACAGGATCAATGTGCCCGCCGCTCGCATGTCGCTTTATCCCGACGATCCGGAAAGCTTCCAGCGCTTCGTCGACTCGCACGGGGTACGTCATACGGATCCGTCGATCCTAACGCCGGGCGGGCAAGCCTATCCACAACGGTCCGTCTTCGGCGCCTATGTTCAGGCTGAGCTGGCGCCTTATCTGGAAAAGGGCGCCATCAGCCACCGGCAGTCGCGCGTTCGAAGCGTTTCCCGTTCAGGCGACCGCTGGCTCGTCGTTGACGAAACCGGCAGCCAGACGCCAGCCGATCTGGTTGTCATCGCGACGACACATCCTTCCCCGCAGCTTCCGTCTGTGCTGCGTGCCCATGCGACACATCCCCGCCTGATTGCCGATGCGACGGTAAGCGAGGCGCTGGCCAATGTCGGCGCGGATGAAAGCATTCTCATCGTGGGCAATGGCCTGACATCTGCCGATGTCATCGCTATGCTGAGCCGTCAGGGGCATAGAGGAAATATCATGGCCATCTCTCGCCGCGGCCTGCGGTCACGAGGGCATCTGGCCGTTGCGCAGGAGCCCTTCGGCGATTTTCTCTCCCACCCCGCAAAACGAGCCTCAGAATTGTTGCGCCGCATTCGCCAGACCTTGCGAAGCGCTGAGACACAGGGCCTCAGCTGGCATTCGGTCATCGATGCAGTTCGCAGTCAGGGATCTGGAATATGGCAAGCACTGCCTATGGAAGAGCGCAGGCGTGTTGCCAGGCTGGCAAGACCCTTCTGGGATGTGCACCGGTTTCGCATTGCCCCGCAGGTGGAGCAGGTCATCGAGGAAAACCTCAAGGAGGGACGGCTTGAGGTTGCGGCAGCGTTTCTGAAGTCCATCGACGCAAAGGATCAGGGTTTCGATGTGGTTTTGGCCTCGAAAGGGCGTGAGCAATCTCCCCGCCATTTCGACCGTATCATCGTCACGACAGGCCCCGCCCATGATGGCATTCTTGCGTCACAGCCCTTCCTCCAAACGTTGCAGGCGGCAGGCCATCTGAACAATTGCCCGACCGGTTTGGGAATAGCCTGCGATGCGACATCCCGTGCAGTCGACTCAACCGGCAAGGCCGATCCGTCGCTTCTGATAGCCGGGCCGCTGGCGCGCGGCACGTTCGGCGAACTGATGGGACTTCCGCAGGTCACGGAACATGCCGTTTTCGTTGCCGATGAGGCTGCCGCCGAACTTCGGCGCTTGCAGGCAACCGTGCCGGATTGCTCGCTTCATCCGCATCCCTCGTCAGGCCCGGCTGCAATTGCCAACCCCACCATTCAATTAGAGCGCCAGCGCGTGCGCTCATGATCAGCAAGGACCCTGTTCAAATGACGAAAAGTGAAAAGCCGCTCGATTTCCTCTGGTTCATTCCCTCTTCTGGTGACGGTGCCTATCTCGGTTCCGATGATCTGGCACGTCCATCCGACCCCGGATACTTCCGGGAAATTGCCAAGGCCGTCGATCGGCTGGGTTATTCGGGCGTCCTAATTCCAACGGGCGCTGCCTGCGAAGAGTCTTTCATCCTGGCGGCGGATCTGGCGGCTCATACAGAAAAGCTCAAGTTTCTGGTGGCCATTCGTCCCGGCGTTGCATCGCCCAGTTACTATGCGCGTTTGACATCGACGCTCGATCGCGTCACCAATGGCAGGCTGCTGCTGAACATCGTTGTGGGCGGAAGCGCGCAGGAGCTTGCAGGCGACGGCATTTTTCTGCCGCATGACGAGCGCTATGCCCATGCAGACGAGTTCTTCCAGGTGTTCAACAAGCTGATCGAAACTGGAAGCGCGCATCTTGATGGAAAATACATCAAAGCCCATCACGCGGAACTGGGTCTGCCGCCCGTGCAGGAACCGCGCCCGCCAATCTATTTCGGTGGCTCGTCAGAGGCTGCTATCGACTTTTCTGCCGGAATTATCGACAAATATCTGACCTGGGGTGAGCCGCCGGCGCAGGTGGCCGAAAAGGTGGCCGCCGTGCGCAAGGCTGCTGCAAGGCATGGCCGACAGGTCAGCTTCGGCATCCGGTTGCATTTCATCGTGCGCGAGACGGATGAAGAGGCCTGGGAGGCCGCCGACAAGCTGATCTCCAAACTTTCGGACGAAACGATCGCCGCGGCACAGGAGGTTTTTTCGAAGAATTCCGATTCCGTGGGTCAGGCCCGCATGGTGGCGCTGCATCAGGGACGCCGCGACAATCTGGAAGTTTCGCCAAACCTGTGGGCCGGTATCGGGCTTGTGCGTTCCGGTGCCGGAACGGCGCTCGTCGGCTCTCCAAAAACAATTGCCGCTCGCCTTCGCGAGTATCAGGACATCGGGATCGATACCGTCATCGCGTCTGGCTATCCTCATCTCGAAGAGGCTTACCGGGTTTCCGAGCTTCTCTTCCCTGAAATCGGCCTTTCAGGGCCACGCAATCAGATACGTTCGTCCTTCGGCAAGAAACAGGTCTTCGGCGGTGGCGGGCACGGCGGCAATGTTCGCGTCGCCTCAGGCTCCTGATGTTCCCCAGCACCCTGCGGCTCCTTGCCACTACAAGGGTGAGGGCTCGATAATGTCATTGAATTGGTGAATGAGGAAAATATGCGAGGAGAGGTTCAATGAATGGGGTCCATACCCAGTTCAAAGAGCCTCGACAAAGCAGATGAGAGCGATCGGTGGGACAGAACTGCGCCAAAGCGTATCGCGATCTTTCAGATCCGCTCCTGACGCTTTATCTCTCTGTTTCGTCGCATATCGTTATCGCAAAACCTGTGCATAGTTTTGCGTGGACCATGCTTTAGTCATTCATTTCCGATTCAATTCGGTCCAACACGGCTTCGGGAGCGACGTCTTTCTTCAGCTCCCTTAGCTCATCAGCAGCTTCTATCGGCACCTCCAGCTTCCTGGCGATCGCTTCCACCATAGCGATCAAGCGAGTTGTTTCGTGCTCGTTCAGCAAATTGACCTGTAGATCGAGATCAGCCCGCCTATCGTCTTCGGCGGCCATCCGATTCTGATTGATCAGAACAAAGGTGGAAAGAAAAATGGCTTCAACCGAAGCTTCCATAGCGAGAATGACGAGCGACGGATCCCACGGGCGAACTCCTGGCAGCAGGTTTAGATTCGCCAGGATCCATATCCCGTACAGGAGAAGGTGGATGTAGACGAAGATCATCGATCCTGCGAACCGGCTGATCGCAGCCGCTGCGCGTTCTTGCAGCGAAGCCGTGTTCGCTGTTGCTCGGCGCCGCTGCATGATCGCGTCTATGTTGCGCGCAAGAGCGGGCGTGAGGCCATCAGGAGCGGGTCTCGTCGGGCTTTCGGCGTTCACACCGTTCATCAGCATACCTCCTCCGGCACCCTTCCTGACACATCTGGTTGCAGCTCCGACCCACCGCAGGACGCCTTATTGCCGGCTGTTCAGCAGATCCGGGGTGGAACTTCGGCCGCGTAATGCCGCTGAGCGCGGCGACACAGATAGACCTCCCGTTCGGGATGGGCCTCGATCACGAAGCCAGAACTGCGAAGCATGGCTTCGATGGCTGCCCTGTTGGGAATGAACCAGTTCGTCGGATCGGAAGCGTAGCGCTCCTCCACGAAGAACAGCTTGGGATAATCATTCCGATCAAAAAGGGACCACTCGGAGAAGTCGTAATCCTCCTGAAGCTCCGGCAGACGCTCGTCCCCGCGTTGAAGACACTGGAACAACATCTGGTCCGCTACGACATGCTCATAGAGAAGGTCGAGCGCAAGCAGGGGGTGGCGCAGATGGTAGAGCACTCCCATGAAAAGCACGAGGTCGAATTTTTCTCCAAGCTTTCCGACGTCGTAGACGGACATCTGGCGAAACTCCACGTCCAGGCCCGTCTGCTCGGCGACAAAACGGGCCTGCCGAAGATAGTGCAGATCTGCGTCGATCCCCAAAACTCGCCCGGCATTGCGCCTCTTCATCTCGAAGGAATAAAAGCCTGCATTGCACCCAACGTCGAGAACACTGCGCCCTGCCAGATCCTCCGGGACCACCTTCTTGAACCCCTGCCACTTGAAGGATGGGTAATCGCCCAGAAAATGATCGGGGGCGGTGGGCAGCCCCTGCACTTGAATGTTCTGGAACCACGGTCCAAGTTCGACGAGCCGACGCCTGATGTCATCTTCTGCTTTTCTTGCGACGTCCATTCTCTAGGCTCCGAGTTGCAGAGTATCCGTCAGCCCGGAACGGGATTTTTCACGCACGGGCGCCGCACACAGATCAGGCGGGGCGAGAATTGAAGCAAAATAATCGACTGTCTTTTGCAGCCCTTGCGACAGCGGGACTTTTGGTTCCCAGCCCAGTAAATCCTGGGCGCGAGCAATATCCGGGCGACGACGCAGCGGGTCATCCTGCGGCAAAGGTCGATATACGATTTTGGACGATGAGGGCACGATTGCCCGGATCATCGTGGCAAGCTCGTTGATGGTGAACTCGCCTGGATTACCCAGGTTGACAGGCACGCCCGGATTCGGATCGACATCCATGAGTGCCGTCAACCCCTCTACGAGATCCGTTACGAAACAGAACGACCGTGTTTGCTCGCCGCTACCGTAGATCGTCAACGGGTCACCCGAGAGCGCCTGTACGAGAAGGTTCGAGATGATGCGTCCGTCATTTGGCTGCATGCGCGGCCCGTAGGTGTTGAAGATGCGCACCACGCGGGTATCAGCGCGACCGGCCCGCAGCATGTCAAAGCACAGCGCCTCGGCCGCGCGTTTGCCTTCGTCGTAGCAAGCACGTGGCCCGGTGCAACTGACGTTACCCCGATAATCCTCACGCTGCGGATGTTCTTCCGGATCGCCGTAGACTTCGCTCGTTGAAGCCAGCAAGAAGGACGCTTTTTGGCGCTCCGCAAGCGCAAGCAGATTGCCCGTGCCCGTCACGCAGGTCATCATCGTATGAACCGGATCGGCTTGATAAAAGGGTGGAGACGCCGCACAGGCCAGATTGTAGATTTGGTGAACCGGCTCGTCGATGTCGGAGAGACGGCACACATCCTCCTCGATCAGGCGGAACCGGGGATGGTTCTCCAGCGGTCGGACATTCGTTCTCGATCCCGTCAGGAAGCTATCAACGCATATCACTCTATCCCCCCGCAGCAGCAGGGCGTCGCAGAGATGCGAGCCAACAAAGCCAGCTCCGCCAGCCACGAGGATAGTTCTGGTTTTTCCGTCATGCACTCTTTGCAACATTGCGTTCTCCTCGGTCCTCGTCCTGAAATCTTTGAGGTTCTTCGCCCCGCGCGGCTGGATCATCCGCTAGTCGCTCTAGCGCCGACACCAGGTAAAGGGCGCGGGCGTTTCCAGTGTGCAACTCCATGACCCGGGCGCGTGCTGTGGTGCTCATGTCCATTCGCCGCCGCTCATTCATCCCGGTGAGGACGTCAACGACGTCATCAGTACTGCGCGCAATGCAGATCGCCTCGCCCTCTGGAAAAAGCTCGCCAAGCCCACGCCAATCGTCGCTGATGATCGGGGTTCCGCACGCGGCTGCTTCGAACAGCCGCACGCTTGGTGACCAGCCGGCCGCGATCATGTCAGCGCGCGTTACGTTCAAGGTGAAACGCTGTCGGCTGTAGAAGCTCGGATGGTCCTGCGGCGGCAGATGGTCAATCCGCTCCACATTGGCGGGCCAGTCAATCGTATCGGGATACTGCGGACCGGCGACGACGAAGCGCAAATGCGGCAAGGCGCGCGCTGGCTCAATCAGCAACCGCTCGAGAGTCGGCTGACGATCAGGGCTGTAGGTTCCGAGATAGCCAAGATCCCATTCGCAGGCTTCTCCCGTGTTCTGGTAACACTGCGCATCCACGGAACAATAAAGTTCAATTGCCCGGCGTGCGCCGTAGTCCTTCTCCAATCGGGTCAGCACTTCTCCACCAGAGAAGGAAAAGTAGGCGTCGAAAATCGGAATCTGCTGAAGCGTCAGATATTCCTCGTCGCCACGGTCGAGCTTGGCGAGCGTTACCGGTGTATCAATGTCGTAAAAGCACAAGAGCTTGGGCGATAGAGCCGCCACAGCTTCAATGATGGCCACCCCTTCGGGGACATAGGAGCCGATGATCACGGCATCTGCCGACTTAATGACAGTGCTGAAGCTTTCGGATAGCTCCGTGACGCTGGAGTAATAGGCCAGCTGGCAGAAATCGGGATCGGGCAGGTCTCGCTGGCTGGCATACCAGGGAACATCGCGCTCAAGGAAGAGCACCCGGTGACCGCCAGCATCCAGTCCACGGATCAGCGACCGAAATGTGGTCGCATGGCCATTTCCCCAGGATGAGGAGAGCGAAAGTCCAATAATGACAATGTCGAGCGTCCGCGTCATTCCGCAGCCTCCATCTGCCGGGCTGCATGAGCGCGGAAGATCGCATCGACGGTCATGGCGCGACTGGCATATGTGTGGTCTGCCAGCACGCGGTTGAGTGCCCGCTTGCCGATCAGCTGGGCCTGGTCCGCACTCAGCCCTGCAAGAATGTCACTCACATCCTTTCCGTCGCGCGCCACCAGAACTTCTTCGTCCGGTTTCAGGAACAACTCGATGCCCTCCCAGAAGTCGGTAATGAGGCAAGCGCCAGCGCCTGCTGCCTCGAACACGCGCGTTGCTGGCGAGAAACCGTTTTCCGCCATGCTGTCGCGTGACACGTTGAGCACTGCCCTGGGCGTCACGTTGAATGCATTGTGGTCGCGGGTAGAAACATGGCCGATATAATTGACGTTGGCGGACATCGGCTTGTCATGCCAGCCCGAGCCGCCGAGCATGAAGCTCGCGTTGGGAAGCTGTGCCGCGGGCTCCAGGAAGAAGTGTTCGACGCGAGCTTCGCGATCCGGCAGTCGGTTACCGAGGAAGCCAAGATCGGCATTGAAGCGGACGTCTCGGGCGACAGGATGGTGTGTCTGCGGATCAAGCGCATTGTAGATGGGAATGCAATCGCGCGCTCCCATTGCCCGATAGGCATCGACCACCGGATCACCACCGCCGTAGGTCAACACCAGGTTGATCTTTGAAAGGGCACGGCGCAGTGGGTGATCCGGCGCTGCACGCAGCTCCCCGAGCGTCGCCGGCGCATCCACATCCCAAAAGATCTTCAAAGCCTGAGGTTTCGCGGCGCGGAGGACTTCGTCCAGCAACAAATCGTCCTCGAAGCCGACGCCGCTCGCCTTGATGACCACCTCTGCTTCACCAGCCCGTGCTGCCACATCCTTGAGCGCTTCAATCATACCCTCATAGACGACGACCTTGCACCATTCAGGCGGGTCGATATCGCGGTTTTTCTGGCGGTCGTAGACGTCAGGCTCGTAGAAGGTAATGTCGTACCCTTTCTCAGCCAGTGCCCGTAGCAGGCCGCGGTAGTAGGTAGCAGCGCCATTCCAGTAAGCGGACACAAGGCTGGAGCCGTAAAAGGCGATCTTCATTCTGCAGCCTCCTGAGAAACGATCTTGCGGATGACGCGATGGGTACCGCAGTGAGCCAGAATGGTGAGGAGTTCGTCGACCCGGTGGCGACAGGTGTGGCGCGCCAGCACCGTTTCGCGGCCCGAGCTGGCAAGCGATTGAGCGAGGTCTGCGTCGGAGAGAACCTCCCGCAGACGCGCCGTCATCTCCACCCCATCCCTTGCAGTCAGATAATCTTTCCCAGGGCGAAATAGATGTTCCGTATCGTCCCAGGGTGCCGAGACCAACGGTATTGCGCAGGCAAGTGCCTCGAACGGACGAATGGTCGGAATGCCCGGCAGGTTCTGCACATAGGGGCGCCGCGGAATATGCACCGTCACCCGATGTTGGGCGAAGGCAAATGGAACCTTTGCGTTGGCAATCCAGCCACCGAAGGTGATGTTGGCATCCTTCAGTGACTTCTTCGCATGGTCGGGATAGCGCACTCCATGCACCAGCGTCTTGAGCTGAAGTGCCTTTGCCGGTTCCACCAGAAACTCGACGATCTCTGCGGAGCGTTCATCGTCACCCCAATTGCCGACCCATATCAAGTCGCCCGTCTTGTGCGCCTCAGGTATCGGCCTGAACAAGGTGTCATCGGCAGCCTCATGCCAAGTAAACACGGTACTGCCCCAGCCGGCTTTCAGATACCGTTGGCGTAGGGTTTCCCCGAAGGCAAGGATGCCGTCGTATTCCGCAAGGTTGAGCCCGGCGATGTCGCCTGCCGAAGACACTGCCCTGTGATGCGTGTCATGGAACAGCAGGGTAAACGCGTTACCGCTGGCACGGATGCGACCGATTTCTGCCACGATCGCCGGGTCCGTCCATTCGTGCACGATGACCACATCCGCATCGGCAAGAGCTGTCTCATGGCTGAATCCGGCATCGTAGATTTCTGCATCAAGTTCCGGAAATTGCGTGGCAAAATCATTCAGTGCTGCTGCGCCCTGGTCCTGCACAAGATTGTTGCGGCTCCAGGACTCGAGAGGCTCAAGTGCCACCGCCTGATGGCCGCGGCGGATCAGATCGCGCATAATGCCCCGCAGGAAATGCGCATTGCCGTGGTTCCAGTCAGATATCAGCGAGTGGGTGTAAAACACGAATTTCATCGTTTACTCCGCAGCAGAAAGCTCAGATTTTTGTCGCAGCAGGGATGTGTAGAAACCCGCCATGGCTTCGGCTTGAGACGAAAGATCGAAGCGTTTCGCGCGCTCCGCAGCCTTGTCAGCCAGTTGTGTCCGCAGATCGTTATCCTCGCAGAGGCGATTGATCCCGGCTGCCCAGGCCTCGGGGTTTCCAGGGTCTGCGAAAAGGGCAGCTTCACTCCACAGTTCGCGGTAAGTCGGGATGTCCGCCAGCACCAGCGCGCTATGGGCGCGAGCCGCTTCAAGCGCCGCGAGCCCGAACGGCTCGTATAGGGATGGTGAGGCGAAGATGGACGAGCGACGCATCAGCGCCATGACATCCGCATGCGATAGCGCGCCGAGGTGTTGGGCATGGCGGATCGGCAGCGTCTGGCCGTCTGGACCGGTGTTCGGTCCTGCGATCATGATTGGCCAGGCAGTCAAAGCTGCGGCCTCATCAAGCGTCTGCCCGTTCTTGCCGTCGTCCCACCAGCGGGCAGCGGCACAGACGATCCTGTCCTTTATCTGGGAGGTCTCTTGCGACCGGCTGGCATTATAGACCACATGCAGCCTGTCCATTGCGCCATAGGCGTTCTCGAGCATCGTGGCATGGCTTCTGCTCGGCGCAAGCGCGACGTCAGCGCGCATGAGGCCGCAGCGGTTGATCTTGTGGTGCCACTGCCAGTCCAGTGGTACCGCCTCGCAACGGACGCCGGCAAACCAGGTGACCACGCAGGAATGCGACATGACGATAACCGGCAACTTCGTCTCGATTGCAGCCGCCTGGGAAGGTAGGTTCAGATGGAGCAAATCCACCGCCTCCGCATGCGCCAGGTTTGCGATGGCAGGCCCGACAAGGGAGAGATCGTCTTCGCTCTTTACCATCCAGTCCAGCGGTGCCAGGAGCCAGTGCAAACGTCCAAGCTCTGACGCTTCTTTCTCCTGATGCACAGAGGGTTGAGGGCCGAGCCCGACGAACAGGAACTCATAGCCTTGCGGCCGCAGGCTTGCAGCCAGATCCATCGCATACCGCCAGACGCCGCCCACCGCGTCGATCGTCATGAGGATTCGGATGGGGGACGATCGCTTCGGCATCATCATGCCGAAACCTTCCGCATTTCCGGCCGGAGCACCGAGCGTCCGCCAAAGCGGGTATCGGCCAGCCACTCTGCGAGGTGCTGGAGGCCCTTGCGCCAGTGAATGCTGGCCTGCCAGCCGAGCCGGCTCTCCAGTGACCGGGTATCTGCCACGAAGAAATATTGGTCGCCAGCGCGCCAGTCGCCAAACTGCGTGTTCAGCGGTTGGCCCGTGAGTTTCTCGATCTCGTGTAATACGCTGAGAACGCTGACCGAATTCCGGGGGCCGCCACCAAGGTTGAACGCCTGTCCCTTGACCTGATGAATCGCAGAGAGCAGCCGACGATAGGCCGATACGGCATCGTCCACATGCAGAATGTCGCGCACCTGCTTGCCGTCGCCATAGATCGAGATTTCCTCGCCAGCCAGCGCCCTAATAAGGAAATGCGCCACCCAGCCCTGATCTTCCGTACCAAACTGGCGGGGTCCGTAGATGCAGCTCATGCGCAGGACCGCCGTCGGCATGTCATAGGACTTCGCGTAATCCAGCACGTATTGATCCGCGACGCCTTTGGAGCAACCATAAGGAGTGCAGAAGTTGATCGGACGGGTTTCACCTATTCCATGTGCACGGATCGCTTCATCGGCAGGAACATACCGGTCGGCCAGTTCCAGAATCTCCACGTCTTCCAAGGCGCCATAAACCTTGTTGGTGCTGGCTAAGATGACCGGCGCGCGCTTGCCCGCCCGGCGAACCGATTCAAGAACATTGATCGTGCCGCGTGCATTTGCGTCGAAGTCGTCTATCGGATGCACGAGGCTGGTCGTTACCGCCGTCTGCGCCGCCAGATGGAAGACTGCCTTCGCGTCGGTGAAAGCCGCCTCTATGCCTCGCAAGTCGCGAATGTCGGCGAGCACGGGATGAACACGATCGCCGTGGCGCTGTGTGAGCCAACCGAGGTTCTGATCGACGCCCGGACGGCCCAGATTATCCAGGATGACGACATCTTCGCCGTCCTTGAGGAAGCTGTCGGCGAGGTTGGACCCGATGAAGCCGCTGCCACCCGTAATGAGGATTGGTGCGGCGCCCGTGGAAAGGTTAGGTGTTGCAAGCCTGGCCACGTCTTCCACACGGTGTACGCCACCTTCCAGCAACAGTCGGGCCAGCAACTTCGGCTGATTGTCATAGGTCACTGCGCCCAGGTGATAGTGCCGCGGATCGAACCACAAACCTTCCTGGACAGGCACATCCGGCGCTACATCCTGCCACGAATACCAGTACATCCTGTCTGCTGGAACATTGAGCGCCCTCATGAAGCGGCGCGCCTGTTCCATATCATCGCTGCGCCAGGTGGAGTAGCCCGTTTCGGTGATCCAGATTTCGGATGCGGGATTGAAGCGGTCCAGGATCCGGCGCATTTCGCCCAGATGCATGTCCCAGCCGCCCCAGGTTCCTTCTTCGCTGTCCCAGGTGCCGGGGAAACCATGGAAGCCAACAGCGTCGACGACGTTGAGTACGCCACGCTCACCCATCATGTTCAACCAATAGGGATCGAACGGGCAAGGTCCACCGAGTACCGGTTTGAAGCCGCGCTGCTTGGCCCAATAGGCGGCGCCTCCGACCATTTCGGAAAACAGCAGGAAATCCGCATCTTCGCGCCAATCCCAATCCAGCAGATTGTTCGGCTCGTTCCACAGTTCCACATGCGTGAAATGCTTGCCGTAGCGGGTCAGCACGTGATCCAGAAAGTCTGCGTAGGACTTCAGGTCCTGCGGCGGTCCGTTGACCCGGCCTGTCCGGGACAGCGACGGCGGAGTGTAATGAAGGCACGGCAGCAGCTCGATCTGGCTGCCAAGCCGTGGCATCAGCCAGTCAAACCATTCCTCGCCGCCGGGAGCAAGGTATTCGGCCCAGGAGAGATGTGTGCGCAGATAACTGGCACCGCTGGCGATGATCTGCGGCAGCAGGCGCTCCGTCCTTTCGTATTCGCCTGGACGGAACCATTCGACAAAACCATACTGGCGAGGCTTCCGGACAGTGGTTGATTGGGGCTCCGTCATGATACGAGCCCCCGCTCTTCCAGTTGCCGCTTCATCTCCGCGCCACGGTCGATTGCGCCGGTGCTGCGAACCCACTCGGCAAACGGCCCGAGCGAATTCTCCAGTCGATGCTGGGGCTCAAAGCCCAGCAACTCATGCGCTTTCGAAATATCCGCAAAGCAATTGCGGATATCGCCTGAGCGCGCCTTGTTCATAATGTCGGGAGATATCTCCGGCACCCCCATGGCCTCCGCCAGAAAGGCGGCAACCTCGGCAATCGTGTAGGCTTGGCCGCTGCCAATGTTAATGACATGGCCGCTGGCAGCGGGCTTTTCTATGGCGAGACGAAAGCCGCGCGCGACATCGCGCACGTGGACAAAATCCCGGCGCTGCCGGCCGTCTTCGAAAATCATCGGTGGTTGCCCGTTGGAAAGCCGTGACGCGAAGTTGGCAAGAACACCGGTATAGGGGTTCGAAAGGGCTTGGCCAGCGCCGAAGACGTTGAAGAGGCGAAGCGCGACGGCTTCCACGCCGTACGCCTGTCCAAAGATCAGCACCTGTTTTTCCTGCGCATATTTCGTCAGGGCATAGATCGAGGCGAGGTCGACAGGCTTTTCCTCGTCGGTCGGAACAGGAACGAGTTCTTCGCCATGGGGACCGGTTGCCGCCCACTGTCCAGCTTTGATCTGGTCAGCACTCCGACGCACCAGATCGAGCGGGCGTCCATCGCGTGTCTGGTAGCGCCCCTCGCCATAGACGCTCATGGATGATGCGACGACGATGCGTCTGATCTTTTTGCCAATCATGGCTTCGAGAAGAACGGCGGTGCCGAGATCATTTCCACCAACGTAACGAGCGATCTCGTACATCGACTGACCAACCCCGACTTCAGCAGCAAGATGGATTACGGCGTCAACGCCCGTGAGAGCCTGCTCTACGACAACCTTGTCTCTCACATCTCCCCGGATCACTTCGGCCGCCGGTGCCACCGCTGCCTCCGCGTCGCCATGCACCTGCTCGATCAAAGCATCCAGGATACGGACCTCGTAACCCTGATCGAGAAGTTCTTCCGTGACATGCCGACCAATAAAGCCGCATCCGCCGGTCACAAGAATCTTGGCCATGAGGCCTCCCTGGTTCGTAAGCTCAGCTTGAAATCGGTGCTCGAACCTGAAGGGACAGCGAAAGTTCCTTCATCATTTACATCAGTGACATCTGTGACTTCTTCAATGTCATCCGGAACTCCCGATGGGTTATGAAGTTCGGCACCCGATGTGTTCACGATCATGGCGGAGCGGCAGTCCCGCCTTAGCTGGGGTCGCTGCCTCTCCCCGCTGATCAAGTTTCTTTTGTATTCCAAGGAGTTGACGAATGGATGTGTCCAACCGGGGAGCTGCCGGGCAGCGTTCCGCCGTAATCATTCCCAAAGCAGGCAAGACGCAACTCTTGAACTTGGCACTTGAAGAACCGGGATTTGAACAGGTGCGGGTACGCCTTGAGGGGTGCGGCGTCTGCGCCTCGAACCTAACGCCTTGGGCAGGACCGGAGTGGATGCAGTTTCCCACGGAGCCGGGCGGTCTTGGCCACGAAGGCTGGGGACGGATTGACGGGTTGGGTCCGGGTGTCGACGGATTGAGCATCGGCGACCGGGTTGCTGTCCTGAGCTACCATGCATACGCGACCCACGACTATGCTCCGGCGAACATGGTGGTCCCGCTTCCGTCCGTGCTAGACGGCATACCATTTCCGGGGGAACCGCTTGGTTGTGCGATGAACATCTTCAAGCGCTCCGGCATCCGTGCCGGAGAGACGGTCGCGATCATCGGGATCGGTTTTCTGGGCGCTTTGCTGACGCAACTCGCGACCAAAGCGGGAGCCCGCGTCATTGCCATCTCCCGGCGCGATGCCTCGCTGCAAACAGCAAAGCGGATGGGTGCTGCCGAAACGATCGTGATGGATGATCATTGGCGCATCATTGAAGACGTCAAAGCGCTCACGAACGGTCGCTTCTGCGACCGGGTGATAGAGGCGGTCGGTCAGCAATGGCCGCTCGACCTGGCTGGCGAGCTGGCCATGGAGCGTGGACGCCTCATTATAGCTGGCTACCATCAGGACGGTCCCCGTCAGGTCAACATGCAGCTTTGGAACTGGCGTGGCCTTGACGTCGTGAATGCGCATGAGCGGGATCCTGCCATCTACATCCAGGGGATCCGTGATGCGATCGACGCAGTCGTTGACGGACGTCTCGATCCCTCCTCATTGTACACACACCGCTATCCTTTGGCTCAGCTTGACCAAGCCCTGAACGACACACGCGACCGTCCCGGCAACTTCATCAAGGCACTGGTGGTAAATTCATGAATTCGATCATGATGAAGAACGATGTGGAGGCCATCGGCCGCCCGGCACGGGTCGGTTACCTGGGAGTTGGCTGGATCGGCCGCCATCGCATGGAGGCCATGCTCGCCACCGGACTTGTGGAAGCCGTCGCGATTGTCGACCCCTCTTCTGAAATGCGGGAGGCAGCAATGAAGGCAGCGCCTCGGGCCAAGGTGCTGTCAGACTTTAACGAGCTGTTGGCAGAGGATCTCGATGGGGTGGTCATCGCGACACCCAGCGCCCAACATGCGCAACAAACCATTCAAGCCCTCAATGCCGGGGTGGCGGTTTTCTGCCAGAAGCCGTTGGGCCGCACGGCTCGGGAGGTTAGAGCCGTGCTCGAGGCCGCGAGACAGACAGACCGCATCATCGGGGTAGACCTTTCCTACCGGCAGACCGAAGCGATGCAAAGCATCAAGGCGTTGCTGCAGGCGCAGCATCTGGGTCAGGTCAGCGCTGTAGACCTGACGTTTCACAATGCCTACGGCCCGGACAAGCCCTGGTTCTATGACAAGGCGCTCTCTGGCGGCGGATGTGTCATAGATCTCGGCGTCCACCTGATCGATCTTGCTCTTTGGGCACTTGATTTCCCTCAGGTCATCGGCGTGACGAGCAACCTGTTTGCACAGGGACGGCCCTTATCCAGCACACCGGAAGAGGTGGAGGACTACGCGATTGCGACACTGGTTCTGGCAACCGGCACAGTCGTCCGGTTGGCCTGCTCCTGGCGTTTGAACGCCGGGCAAGACTGCATCATCGACGCAACCTTCTATGGCACTGCGGGCGGGGCGGCCATGCGTAACATCGGGGGGTCTTTCTATGACTTTGTCGCCCACCGCTTCTCCGGGACCGTTACAGAGCAGCTCGCGGGTCCACCAGACGAATGGGGAGGACGTGCGGCAACGGCGTGGGCGAGGCAGCTCGTCAGAAACGGGAAATTTGATACTGAGGCCGAAAATCTCGTTTGTGTCGCTGAAGTGATCGATCGGATCTATGCCGGCGCCTAGAGCGAGAACTTGGGTGGAGAGAAAAATTGCAGACGTCTTAAACCCGCGGAACTTGTCCACCATCATCTTGGTTCTCGAGCGGCAAACGACACGAGGCTCCGATGCAGAAGCAGAGGTTTCAACTGGGAAAAAAGACGCCGACGCGAGCGACTGATCTGGTGCTGAGGAGTGGTCTGCCACAGTGGGTTGTCCGGGTCCTGAGGCAAAGTGGCATCAAGAGAATGAGCGTCATTGCCTCTCTCTCTGACGAGCAGCTTTTGAAGATCCCCGGGGTTGGTCGCCAGTCGCTAAAGCTCATTCGAGACGAAATCAGGCGAACGACTGACTCGACGAAGCAGAGCTCGAGGCAATGTTGACCATCTCGCGGTGGGTACTGAACCCGACCGCCACAATCAGTCAGACGTTCGCCACGCTTCGGAGTTCTAGAGCGGGGATTGGAACTAAGTCCTGTTTCTCTGGTTCACGACCTGCCGATTTACGGGAAGGCGCTATCGAATGATTGGTTACACAATCGGCATACCGGCCACGGTTCTTTCTTTGACCGAGCATATCCGAGCGGCAGGCCCGCATCCTGACCCCAAAAGGAGAATATCATGAAAGCTCTCTGTTGGCATGGCAAAGGCGACATTCGTTGCGATAGCGTTCCTGATCCACAGATCGAGGATGGTCGCGATGTGATCATCAAGATGTCCGCCTGCGCAATATGCGGATCAGACCTGCATCTGATGGACGGCTATATTCCCTTCATGGAAAAAGGCGACATCCTTGGCCATGAGTTCATGGGCGAGGTTGTCGAGGTTGGTGGTGATAACCAGAAGCTCAAGGTCGGCAATCGCGTTGTGGTCCCCTTTACGATTTGCTGCGGCGAATGCTCTCAGTGTCTGAAGGGCAACTGGTCGGTTTGCGAAAGGTCCAACCGTACGGCTGAGAATGCCACCAAGGCCTTTGGCTATCCCACCGCTGGCCTGTTCGGTTACTCGCACCTGACAGGGGCTTACGCCGGTGGCCAGGCAGAATACGTGCGCGTGCCTTATGCAGATGTTTCACCCATCATCATTCCCAATGGTATCTCGGATGAACAAGCTCTGTTCCTTGGGGATATTTTCCCGACCGGATGGATGGCGGCGGCCAATTGCGAGATCGAACCGACCGATATCGTTGCGATCTGGGGGTGCGGCCCGGTGGGTCAATTCTGCATAAAAAGTGCCTTCATGCAGGGTGCCGCGCGTGTGATCGCGATTGACAACGTGCCCGAACGATTGGCTCTGGCCGCTGAAGCTGGCGCAGAGACTATCAATTTCGACCAAGTCGATGGTACTATTCCTGACCACATCAAAGACATGACCGCAGGTCATGGTGCCGACAAATGCATAGACGCAGTAGGGGCAGAGTCGCACGCGACCGCTTCATTTGACGCAATCGTCGACAAGATTAAGGCAGCGACATTGCTGGGAACCGATCGTCCGCATGTTCTTAGAACCGCGATCATGGCGTGCCGCCCTGGCGGCATCGTTTCCGTTCCTGGTGTTTATGGCGGCTTCCTGGACAAGATTCCGTTCGGAGCAGCGATGAACAAAGGGCTGACGATCAGAACCGGCCAGACACATGTAAACCGTTACTCTCTCAATCTCCTGCGTCGTATCGAGGAAGGCGAGATTGATCCGAGCTTTATCATAACCCATCGCGCAACTCTCGATCGCGGTCCGGAACTCTACGAGACGTTCCGCGACAAGAAAGACAACTGCATCAAGGTTGTTTTGACTGCCTGAGGTAGATGTCGATGAGGCGCGAAGAGTTCGACCCGCAAGCTTGATCTGCTATCAGACTTTGGCGGATGCCCCGGCTTCCTTGAGGCTGGCGAACTTAATCGTTGTTGGTCTCAGGTTCTGCTCGAGCCAGTCCGCCATGGCGATCTCTTCATCAAGATTGGCCTTCAGGGGAGGGACAAGGGCCGCGAAATCGCCGAGTTCGGCGATCGTGATCAAAGATTTGTATGCCGCGATCTCAAAGTTTTCGAACGCAAAATTCGCCATACTGTTTTTGAGGATTTCATCGCCAGCGACGGTATGCCCCAGTGCTGCCATCGCTCCCGTGACAGATAAGGTTGCGTCCTTCAGCGCAGATTTTTCTTCTGCGAGGGATGTCAGAATTTCCTCCAGACGGCTGATCTGTCCCTCCGTCTCTCTGATATGTTCTTGGAGCTTGGCTGCAATATCAGGGTAATTTTCGATCCGCTCGACCTGGGGTTTCATGATGGCAAGAGCCTGGCTCTCCATAGCGCGGGCATTCTTCAGTCCGGTTACAAAGATCTCGCGTGTCTTGCTGTTCGACATCCGTTTTCTCCTCATTTGGAGCCGAGCTAACTTGAGCCGATGCCGAAAGTTCCCGTGATGGCAGGACCAGGAAGGCGGCCGAACCTGTTACACGACTGCTTGACGAGGGCCGGAACTATGCCCTTGTACCTGGTTAAAGATAAAGATGACCAACATATGCGGAGGATGTCATAAATAGAGTTGGAGATGATACAAGGATCGGTACGCACGTCCATCGCAGGGAGACTGCAAAGCAACTCTGAGTTCGATTCCGATGTTTGCGGCCGCGACACATAGCAAAGGCGCATAGCTACCCGACGACAGTCAAGGGAAGGATTCGAGCAAGGAGATGATCAATTCATTCCCCATCAAATTTCGAACGCAGATTTCTTGACACGTAGCAACGACACAGAAAAATGACTGCTCATCATGCCAATTATTTTGTTAATCTCAATTTCATAGCCGTGACGATATCTTTCGATATACTCGCATAAATCTGCTTGATGCTCGCCGTCGATGCGCTGAGCGCATAGCTGGAACTGCTGGCGCATTTGCGCAAGTTGCTCGTATCCGCATCAGGGCTGTAGGATACCGTATAAATCGTGATTCCCGCACTTTTGATCGATGCGCAGGTCTTCAGAAACGCATCCAGAGCGATGTCGTTACAACTGTCAGTTCTATCATTATAGCAGATCCAATCGAGTTTGTCGGCTTCAGTCGGGCCGTACTTCACGTTCATCTGCCCGTCAGTCATGAAGACGAGAATTTTCTTCGTATTGCCGCCGTAGTCTACCGGCGCGATTCCATCCCAGGCCGACCGCCATTTGGGCGACAGCGTATACCAACCACCGACGATGCCGACATCCAGCCTCGTAGAGCCCTGCGATGTCATGTTCGAGATAACACCCTGGAGATAATTAATGTCACTAGTCAGAGGTGTAATCGGAGGAGGGCAGAAGCTTTTGCCCGATCCATCATTACTATCCATCGGAACAAAGGGTTTCGTTTGCGGTGGATTATCGCCCAGACTGGCAGAACTGACAGAGCCGGAATCCTTCATCTCAACATCAGCGCGAGGCTCGATGCAGCCCATCCAGTAATAATTACTCGATGTCTTTGCGAGATTTGTCGTGCCGTCCAGCCACTTCGAAATCGTCGCCGTCTTATGGACCGACAAAGGGTTGGTCCAGCGTGCCGGTACAGCAGGATCCCCACCGTAAGCTTTAAGCCAATCCGTCCTCTCCATTCCGACACTTATCCTGCTCGAAAACGGAACGATGGAGATCTTGGCTTTTCCATTATTGGGAAATGCTGCCAGAAAGCTTTTCACGGCTTCTTGCATAGGGGCAAAACGACCCTCCTCGATCATCGAACTCGAAACATCGAGGACGAGCGCAATCTCAACATTGCTTGAAGTCGAACCAATCACGGCACAACTCACAACAGATACCGCCGTAGACCGGATTCCGACGATCTGCATCAGCGTAGCACCCACGTCGCTTGCGACATCGATGCAAAGTGATCCACCGTCCGCAGAAAGATAGGGGGCTCGAAGCAACCGCATCGATACGTCGCTTCCTGTAACCAAATAGCTGCTCGCAATGCTTGAAAGTTGCTCGCTCTGTGTTACGCCGCTGGTGTACTTGGCAGCGGCAGCAAGGGCCGCGGCGTCCGCCAACGTCTGCGCCTGCGTCTGACGGTCCCGAGCATTGCTGATATCGACCGCCAGGCCCGCCGCGGCGATAACCGGTACCGCTACGAGAGCGGAAAGAACGCCGAAGTTTCCATTTGAGCACTTCAATATATTAGAAGCAATAAAAAAGAATTTTTTGCAATAACTAAGCAAACTATTCTCCGCTACCTACTTTATTTCGATCTTATCAGAAACAGTATCACGAATTATTTAAATGATTACCAAGCGGGCTTATTTACATTTATCAAAATTGTATATTAAACTGTTCTTATAAATAGAAATTTGGAAAGACAAATTTTTTGCATGTACACCGATGGTGTGCTGGTTCCAGCTTGAATGCAACGCCAATTCGAAAGCTATACGCATTGCCTTTCCAGAGCCAATAGATGTCTGCTGAACATCTCCCTTGGCGTTTGAAATCGCAAGCACTTGCGCGGCGTGTCATTCAGCCTGTCACACAAGGAACGGATCTCCTGATTGCTGACATCCAGCACGATCGTTTCCGGCGGAAGGTATCGTCGAACACGCTTGTTTGTGTTCTCGACTGTGCCCTTCTGCCATGGAGCCTGGGGATCGCAGAACCAGGCAGTTGTTCCCATGCCGTGCTCGAGCTCGCGCCATGATACGAAACCCAAACCTCGATCGAATGTCAGGCTTTGCCTGGCTTGGTCGGGTAGGGGTGCCAGATGCCGGATCAACTGGCTCATGATCGGTTTCGAGCGCCGGTCATTGTTATGAAAAAGCAGAGTGTAACGGCTCTTGCGCTCCACGACAGTGGCGATGTTTGCGGCGCCATGCTCCTTTCTGAAGATCATCAAATCCGCTTCCCAGTGACCGAACTCACTTCGGGAATTGATGATGTCAGGTCTGTTGCGAATAGCGCATTCCATTGGAAAGACGAGGCTTCTAGGTTTGCGTGCATATCTCGGTCGTCGTCTGCGGCGGCGCTCAGGCAGATGTCGGCCCAACTGCTGATCCGGGCCTTCCTGGGAATAGACATACTGGTAGATTGTCTCATGGCTCAGCCGGGTGGCAACACCACCGGCAAGCCGCAGCCGCCCGGAAATCTGTTCCGGCGACCAGCCATCCTTCAAGCGATCTATCACGGCGGCACACAGACCGGGGTCGCGCAGCAGCTTGCGGTATTTGCGCCGCCGGTCGACCGCCATCCCATGTGCAGTGACGTGCCAGTATCCGCTGGCAATCGGAACCTCTTGATCATGCCAGAAATTGCGCCGCAATTCCCGACAGATCGTTGAGCGGTCGCGGCGAAGGGCGCGCGCGATCTTAGCCTGACTGATCTTCTTCTCATGCATCCGCGCGATGATGCGGCGTTCATCCAAACTCAACTGCGCGAAACAGGACATCCTTGAACCCACCCCGGCTACAGATCAAGATCAGATAGTCAGATTTATGGAACCGTCATCTTCGAATAACACGTGCAAACTTTCTTCTAATTTTGGGCTTGTGGGGTTCATTTTGAATTGATGACTACGGCGGCGAGATAGAAAAACATCGTTTTGCCGGTTCATTGCCGACAATGATCACCGCGAGACCTGACCTGCGATGAACTGACGTCTCGAGCGATGTTGCTGCTGAGGCTATGGCCTCGATCACCGATGCGACGGCGGCCTTTCCATCGATAATGATGGTCATGCGTCACCCCATTCGCTCTGAGGCGTAAGAGCCCGGGCTTGGAGGGAAAACGATGGTGCGGTTGCCGTTAATGAAGGTGCGGTG
>NZ_JALJQZ010000049.1 GCF_022968395.1 Affinirhizobium lemnae | reverse complement strand
AGTTAGATTCTCAAAATATGGACGGCAATGCTGTTCAAAATGGCTGTCACATACAGAATTCAAAACCCGAATCCATCCATGAACTTGAACCTAGCTCTGGAAAAGAGCAGGGCGGAGCCGTCGAGCTGGAAGTAGCACCCAAAGAGGTTGCTCAGCCGTTGGCCAAGCCGGAACAGATGAAGGCGTTCCCGCTGTCGATAGTCCTGAAAGCCTGCCCGCAGATTTTGGATTACGGGCCCGGGGGGACGATCTCCCATTGGCGCGAGCTGATGGGAGCCGCGGTGGTGGTTCGATCAATGCTTGGCGTTAGCCCGTCTGCTTACCAGGAAGCTTGCGAGGTGATGGGGCCGGAGAACGCCGCGGTTGCGATGGCTGCAATCTTGGAGAGGGCAGGGCACATCAATTCGGCAGGTGGATATCTCCGCGATCTCACGCGCCGAGCGCGGGCAGGGGAGTTCGGGCTGGGACCGATGCTAATGTCACTGATGCGTGCCAATGCGAACGGCGATCGGAAAACGGGGTGATGGGTTATACGAGGTACCAGGTAGAGGCATGATCGTACGGCAGTGGCGCCGCATTTCATACAGCACTCGTTCCACGGTTTATAGCTGGCGCGCCCTCCCATGAGAGAGCATCACCGAACTAGAGCAGCCTGGCTGCTCTGCCACTCCGTCTCGTTGCGCTATTGTAGTATTCGGATGCTTGCTGAACCGATCGATGCCGGGATTGCTCCATGGCTTCTGGAAGCGGAATGCCGCGATTGGCTGCCTCGGTCAGGTAGCCGGAGCGCAGGCCATGGGCGGAAAACTCCGCCGGGTCCAGCCCTGCCATGAAGGCGCGCTGCTTGACGATATCGTTGATGGCTTTCGGATCCAGCGCGCGCTTTGAGACATTGCCCCAGCGATCGATCGCCCGGAACACACTGCCGCTTTCGATCCTGCCGGCCTCGAGCCAGCCATTCAGCGCATCGACGGGCCGGCCGGTGAGGTAGACAACCTCTTCGTTGTCGGCGCCGCTGGTCTTGGTGCGGCTGAGTTGAATGGACAGCGAGGGCAGGGGAGCTGATCCTTCAACCGGGATAGGTGCTTCCATGACCAACTGCTCCTTACGCAGCCCCGCCACTTCGCTGCGGCGCCTCCCACCGGAGGCAAAGGCAACCATCAGGATCGCCTTGTCCCTGACATCGCGCAGGCTGCCGGCCCGGCAGGTGCCAATCAGCTTCGACAGGACATCGCCTGTCACGGCCTTGACGCTCTTGCGCCGCTTCGGGCGTGGCGTTGCACGCACCGCCAGCCGGATGGCCGACTTGAGGGCAGGGGAGGTGAAGGCACCTTGCAGTCCGCGCCATTTGGTCAGCGTCGACCAGGTTGCCAGACGTCGGCGCACGGTGTCGGGTGCATGGGGGCCTGAAGAACGGAGAAACCCTTGGAGGCGAAGCTTGTCCTCGACCTCGGCCGGCATGCCATGATCCGGATCCGTCAGACGCTTTTCCGGATCCCAGAGGTGATGAGCGACAAACTTCAGCAGCAGCGCTTCCGGCGCGGGCCAGGGGAGTGACCGGCCCGTGGCCGCCAGCGACCAGGCCTGCAGGTAGGCGAGATCGGAGGTGAGCGCGCGCAGTGTATTTGCGCCCATGCCTTCGTTGACGAGATGACGGAGCGTCTCGACATCCTGGTCCGTCAGGAGCTCAGCCAATTCGTTACGGCGTTCCATTGGGAGTACGGCAGCGATGGTATCGAGTTCTTCCACACGTCGCGTAACCACATCGTCGGTCGATTTGGATGTTAGTGGCTTTCGCGTCATCGTATTCCGTCACTTTCAGGAGCACATTTGCAAAAGTTCCGGAAAGCCCGTATATTCCGGAACAAAGGAGATCTGCCATGACGTCGATTGTGACAGCAGCTGCGGTTTCGAAGAATTTCGGTGCCTACCAGGATGCCGCCGTGCGAGAGCCGGTCATCATCACCAAGAACGGCCGGCCGCGCACGGTGCTCATGGCCTATGAAGATTATCTCCGGCTGGCCAAGCGGGACCGTCGGGTCGATCTGACGGCTGCGATCAGTGACGACGAACTGGCCGCGATCGAGGCTTCGATGATGGAGCGGGGCCTGGATCATCTCAATGCCGAACTGCTGATGGACAAGAATGCTGCCGATTGAACCGAAGGTCGGCTGGGTCTTTCGCTATTCCTATCTCTGGCATTGGCAGCATCTGGACGGACGAGAGGAGGGGGACAAGGATCGCCCGGCTCTCGTGCTGGCGATTGTTGCGACGCTTCAGGACGGGACACCTGCAGTGCGTGTCCTGCCAATCACGCACTCGCCACCGTCCGATCCCAGCGAAGCAATCGAAATCCCGCCGGTTACCAAACGCCGCCTGGGTCTCGATGACGAACGATCTTGGATCGTGTTGACCGAGAGCAACCGCTTCGTCTGGCCGGGGCCCGATATTCGCCCTGTTGACAGCGAGAGCGGATATCACGGGCCGCTGCCTCCGGCATTGTTCGAAGAGGTAAAGCGCCGGTTCGTTGAGCTCGCGAGAAGCCAGCGTCACAAGGCGACCATTCGCAGCGATTGAGCTGTTCTTCATCCTTTTGTTCGCCCTCGAATTCTGCGCGTCCTGCAGTGATCTTCGCCGTGATTTGCCACGACTTTAGGCCTTCAGAGCCGTCAGATCAATCACCACCGATAAGGGTTACTTATCGGTGGTGAGCCACCGCGGGCATATAAATGAGAAGTACGGAACCATATTGCCTATATAGCTTTCGCTTAACGGATCATTTACCATAAATTCAATGTCTTACGATCTCGCAAATTTGCCCATCCAGAGCCTGCTGCAGCCAATCTCCGAGGCCGCTGTGGCTTTTAGCTTGCGATTTCAATTGAAGCGCTAAGCGAGAAATTCGGCATTGAAATCTCCGCTTAAGATTTCATGCGGAGAAGGGGAGGGGGCCAGCTAAAGCCCTGAAGCCTTGGTCAAATTCACGCGGAAGCGATCACGTCGTCTTTGATATCGGCGGGTCATCTCTGCGGAAGCGTGCCCCAGTTGCTTCTGGACATACCGCTCATCGACTTCGGCAGAAGAGGCGAGACCAGCACGAAGAGAGTGACCGGAGAACTTAAACGCACGCTCGATCTCGCTGAGATCACCGCGAACGCCGGCAGCCATCGCGGCCCGCTTTACCAGCCGAGCTACTTCCTTGTCATTCAGCCGTTCTGGCCCAACTGCCTTGCCTTGTCCCGTCACGCGACGGAAGAGTGGACCGTGCGCAAGCTTGGCGAACTTGATCCAAATCTCGATCGCGGCGACCGGGCAGGTCGCGTCAGACGAGCCGCGGCCCACCTCAACCTCTCTCCACCCGGTCTTGCCGCGCAGGGTGATGAGCATCCCCTTGTCGAGGATTTCTATCCAGCCGCGCCCGTCTTCGGTCTGGTCTGCCTTCAGATCAAGGCCAACGATCTCGGAGCGACGAAGACCACCGGCAAAGCCGACCAGCAACATGGCACGGTCGCGCAGGCCACGCAGAGAACCGCGATCAAGGGTCTCGACCATGGCGATGATATCCTCTGCCATGACCGCCTCCTTCTGGACGGGCGGCCTGGCATGGCTGTTGCGAATCCCGGCCATAACGGTTGCGATGTGACGGTCCCTACGATCGAGGGCAAGCCCCCGCTGCGCATAATTCCATGACAGGGAGGAAAGGCGGCGCTCGATTGTTGAAACGGAATTGGCTTTGGCTTCTTTCTCGGCCGTCCCGGAGGCGCAGGCGGTGATATAGAGTCCAACTGTTTGCGGGAGCGGGGGGAGCGGAGCAAGATTGGACCGCCGGCACCAAGCAGCAAAATGCTTCCAGTCGGCGGCGTAGGCTTTGCGCGTATTGGCGGAACTGGCGGCTTCAACATAACCCCGGGCGCGATCAGCAAGGCTTGCAAGATGGGCTGGCGTCTGGTTCTGAACGGCGAGAGAGGGGAGGGGGCTTTCGCCCGACACCTCTGGAGCGGAAACATCGCGCTCAGGCGCCGTGCTGAGAGACGGCGCTGAGGTCTCCTCGACGTGAATTTCGGTGTTTTGCTCGATGATTTGGGCCATCTCTCTATAATGAGCATTATGTCCGATAATGCAAGATTATCGGACATTTTATCGTCGCGACAGGCTGTGCGGTTTATTAGGAAATAACTAGCAAAAACCGCACATCTGATTTATGCTGCTGCGCATGGATTCGATCACATCTGCGTCCTCTGCCACCTCCACATGGCCCGGCCACCTCCCAAGCTGGGCGCTGGCGCGTGGCCGTGACATTGACGAGCGGGATGCTGCTTTCGCCGCAGGTATCGCGCTGAAATCACTCGACGATTTGATCCGTTCGAATACACCATGGATAGGCTGCTGGCGTGATCGTCTTGCTCTCAAGTCAGCCGCCGTCGCGGCCAGGATGCTCGGTCGCAACGAGGAAGAGCCCGCGCTGCGGGACGCCGTTTTGTTGACGCCCGCGGACGGTGATCCCGGTCCTGCCGGGAAGCTGTTTTTGGCCACACGAATGCTATCCCGCCGGATCGGCATGCCGGGCACATCGTTTATAAAGGAATTGGCCACGCTTCTATCGATCCGGTGGGACGACAATCTTGCCTCGGTCCCTGATCTCGTTGATTCTGCCATCCAGTCCGGGCGTTCGGCACCTTTCGCGGTGGCGGACCTTATAATGGCGATTTCTGCGGCTCGCCCGGACGCAGAAGTGTTAGCACTTGGTCTGGGCGAGATGGTGCTGGCTCAGAAGCTGAACTGGTCTCAACCAGTTCCCCTGGTGCTACCCGAGCGCTTTGGCCCAGCTTTCCGCACCATCGGTGGCCGGGGTCGCGTCAAGCCGGGTGAGTCAACCTATTCGAAAGCGATCTGCATGGCGATTGTCGATGGCGCCGAACTGGCACTTCGTTCCGCTGCGGAGATCGATCGCCGCGCTAGCCGTTTGTTGGCCATCGCAGCCAAAGTCAGGACCAGAGGAGCTGAACCGGTCATCCGTCGGCTGTTGAACGAAGACGCTGTATCCGCTTCGGCAGCCGGGGCCAGCCTGTCACGATGGGCGGCAAGCCGGCTGTTCGAGCGGCTCGAAGGCTTTGAGGCGATACGCGAGCTCTCGGGCCGGTCCTCCTTCCGAATATTTGGATTGTGACAATGGCAGGAGCGCGCGCAGCCAAACCCCGCCGTAAAGCCGAGGAACGCAAGCAGGAGATCCTGTATGATCGCGAGCTCCTGGACTTGCCGTCGGAAATGCGCTGGCGGGAATGGATGATGCGGGTCGAGGCGGTCATCTTTGCGTCCTCCGAGCCGGTCAGCCGCGAGACTCTGGCGCGGGTGGTCGGCAAAGACTGCAGCATCGACCTGCTGATCGACGACCTGGTCGGAGAGCTGCGAGATCGCCCTTATGAACTGGTCTCGGTCGCAGGCGGGTGGCAACACCGGAGCCGACCAAGGTTTGCCGAGACGATCCGTGCTTCGTCCGCGCCTACGCGAGGCGGTGTGGCAGCGTTGTCTGAATCTGAGGCGATGGTGCTGATGGCTGTCGGATATTACCAGCCAATCACGCGCGGTGAGTTGTCAAAGATATTTGGCAAGGACGTCAGCCGCGATACGATCGGCGGTTTGCGTGGAGCAGGTTTTATCGGCTCCGGCCCACGGAGCCCCACGCCGGGCGCCCCATATACCTATGTCACGACGCCATATTTCCTCTCGGCCTTTGGCATGGAGACATTGCGGGACCTGCCAAATATCGAGGCCCTGGAAGACGCTGGTCTCTTAAGTAAGCAGGGTGGCTCGGTGGATACTGACCCGGCCATCGGGGACGACATGTTGGAAGATTGACAGCTTTCGGCTTGGTACCGCATTGCGCACTTCACAGGTATTGAAGGCGATCCTGCGGGCGACGATCGCTGCGCACGCCGTTGGTGCTTTGGCACAGCATTTTTATTTCCGGACAGATGTCCTGCGTCGCATGACGAGCGGCTAGCATCTGATCCGCGCCTTTCCGGCTGCCGCTGCAGCTTCGGCCATGTTGACGCGGCACCAGACTTCATCTACTCAAGTTTTCGGTAATGGATTCTGCCGGGCCATGGTGGCCGAACCGCTTCGCAGGATGAAGCTGATGACTCCTACTCAATTTGCCGCAGCCGGCAGGGGGGTAGAGTTGTGTCAGATTACCAACTATCGAATTCGATCGTCGTTGTGGCGTGCGCTTTTTCTGGAGCGCTCGCGTGATGATCCGTCAGTTTTCCAGCCTGCGCCTTCAGCAAATCCAGAGCATCGGCAAATGGGTCGCGGTCACCGTCCCGATGGCGATGATTGTCGGGTCCCTTGTCGCCTTTTTCCTCTGGAGCCTTGATCGCGCCACGGAACTGCGCTTCGCCTATCCCTGGCTGATCTTTCTGATGCCGATCGCCGGTTTTGCCATGGTCTGGGCCTACGGGCGCTTCGGCGGGACGGCTGAGGCCGGCAACAATCTTATCGTCGACCAGATCCATGAGCCAGGTGGCGGCGTGCCGCTACGCATGGCGCCCTTCGTCCTCGTCTCGACTGTACTCACCCATCTTGTCGGAGGGTCGGCCGGACGCGAAGGAACGGCGGTTCAGCTGGGCGGTAGTATCGCCAGCGCCCTTGCCAAACTGTTCAAGCTATCAAACGCCGACATCCGCATCCTCCTGATGGCAGGTATCGCGGCAGGGTTTGGGGCAGTCTTCGGAACGCCGATCGCCGGCGCGATCTTTGCGCTGGAGGTGCTGACCATCGGGCGCATGCAATATGAGGCCCTTCTGCCTGCTCTGATGGCGGCCATCGTGGCCGACTGGACCTGTCATGCCTGGGGTATCGGTCATATCCAGTATCATATCGCCTATCTGTCCAATTCCGATATCGGCGGCGCCTTCAATCTCGACGGATGGCTGTTGGCCAAAGTCTCTCTGGCAGGGGTGATATTCGGGTTGGTCGCCCATCTCTTTGCCGAGGCCAGCCACGATCTGTCGGCCCTCTTGAAAAAGGTGATCAGGTACGCGCCGCTAAGGCCCGTCCTCGCAGGGCTGGTCCTGATCGGCCTGACCTATCTTCTTGGAACTCGAGCCTATCTTGGCTTGGGGGTCTGGTCGCCTGATCCGGCGGACCCGACCATTCTCGGCTTCTTCCGCCCTGATCACGTCGATTACTGGAGCTGGTTGTGGAAGGCACTGTTCACGATCATCACACTCTCGGCCGGCTTCAAGGGTGGTGAGGTGACGCCGCTGTTTTTCATCGGTGCAGGGCTTGGCAGTGCGCTCGGCGGGCTTCTCGGCGCCCCGGTCGATTTGATGGCGGGACTTGGCTTCGTCGCCGTCTTTGCTGGCGCAACGAACACGCCACTTGCCTGCATGGTCATGGGGATTGAACTCTTCGGGGCCACCCATGGCGTCTATATCGCCACCGCCTGCTTTCTCGCCTACCTCTTCAGCGGCCATTCGAGCATCTATTTGTCTCAGCGTATCGGCGTCGTCAAATCGGCTGGTTCGGACCTGCCGACCGGTGTTCCGGTGCGCGCGATCCGCACGAAGGGCGGCAGAACGCCCGCGCCTGTGGCAACGCATGCAAATTCCCTCTCCATTCACGCCAATCTGACCGAAAGGCCTATCGTCATGACCCACACCGTCTCCTCACGCGAATTCGGCATGGTGCGCATCTATCTTCGCCCAGGGGAGAAAGTGAAGGCGGCTAAGCGCTGGTTCGGCAGCAAGCCGCTCTATCGTGAACTTGTGATCCAGGCGAAAGCGGCAGGGATCATCAATGCGGTCGCTCATCACACGACGTTCGGATACAGCAACCACGGCAAGATGCAGTCAGAAGGTGTGGAGATCCAGAACCCCAATCTCACCATGTGCGTCGAACTGATCGCGCCGAAGCAGGATCTCGAGACCTTCTGCCGGACGCACGGTGAGTTGCTATACCGCAAGGTGGTCATCTACAAGCATATCGAGCAGTGGGAAGTCCTGGGTGAAGAGATTGCGGCGCAAGACGCGCTGTCGGGTCGCTTGTCGTCATCCAGCACGTTCTGAGGAAGCGATCATGGGATTTGTCATCGTATTTCTGGGTGCAGGCGTCGGTGGTGCCGTCCGCCATGGTGTGAACCTTATAGTGGCCCATCTGCTCGGACTTGGTTTTCCATGGGCAACCTTATCGATCAATATCATCGGGTCATTGCTGATGGGTATCCTGACGGAGATTTTTGTCATGCGAACCGGGCTGCCGCAGGAACTGCGGTTGTTTCTGACAACCGGCATTCTTGGCGGTTTTACGACCTTCTCGACGTTTTCGCTGGATGCTGTAGGGCTTTGGGAAAGGGGAGAGACTAGCGCCGCCATCCTCTACGCCAGCGCTTCTGTCATCCTGGCATTCATTGCAGTGTTCGCTGGCATGGCGCTGGTGCGTGGTATGGTTGGAGGTCAAACGGCATGAAAAGTATTCTTCTTGGCTGGCCCTTCTGGGCGCTATTGTCGGCTGGCTTTGCGGCAATGACGGCTATCTTCGCAAAAGTCGGGGTCGAAAACGTCAATTCCGATTTCGCGACTTTCATTCGCACGATCGTCATTCTGGCCGCCGCCGGGATGATGGTCTATGTCACCGGAAACTGGCAATCGCCGGGTACGGTGTCCGGCCGTAGCTGGAGTTTCCTTGTTCTATCGGGCCTGGCAACCGGCGCGTCGTGGATCTGCTATTTCCGGGCGTTGAAACTCGGTGATGCCGCACGCGTTGCGCCGATCGACAAGCTCAGTGTCGTCTTTGTCGCAATCTTTGCCGTACTCTTTCTGGGGGAGCGTCTGTCGCTCCCCAATTGGCTTGGCGTCTGCCTGATTGCCTGCGGCGCTGTCCTCGTCGCTTACCGCGCCTAGAGCAGACCAGATGTCGAACCCACTCCGTCTCCCCATCTGGCAGGTCTGGTACGCGTGGCACGCAGTTCTACCAGAGGATGATCGTATATTCTGGCTGGAAGTCGTGTGGAGGCGATGGGAGCCGACGGATGGGCGATGGCGGTATCGCTCATTTCGAACACGAGACGAACGGGACGCAGAAGCTGCGTCGCAGGAAATCTGAATCAGGAGGAACACCATGCACGTTGTTGCGCTCATCCCACATCCTAAAACAGCCCTTTCCAGCCTGCTGATCGCCGACGCTGCATCAGCGGTCGAACCGGGATCAACAATCACGGCGCTCCATGTTTGCGTCGATCCCGCCAAGTCCGGAGGCAGTGTAGAGGAAGTCGACATGCAGGAAATGCGGATCCGCGATGAGGGCACGGCCTCTCAGCGACGGAACGAGGTCAGAAAGATCTTCGAGGAGTGGTCGGCAGGGCGTGAACCGTCGCCGGCTGGCGCCAAGGTCGAGTGGGTGGAAGCTGATGGTGGAGAAGAAGACGGTGTCCGCAATCATCTCGGATCGGCCGATCTGGTGACCATCGCCCGCCCGCAATCGATGGACGGCGGCGACGCCCTGCATGCGGCGCTCTTCGATCATCATAGGCTGGTGGTTTTTACGCCGGATACTAACGGAACTGCGGTTTCTTTCGGCCGCTCGATTGCCATTTTCTGGAGGGACGATGACGAAATACGTTCTTGCCTTCAAAAGGCCAGAGCTTGGCTCCGCGCTGCTGATACATTGGTAATTCTCGCAGCACACGAGAACGAAGTCCCAGAGGCGGTTGGGTTCATTCAGTCACTGCATGTCAGCGGGACAGGGCGGCTGCAGACCTCCGTGGCGAAAAACGCCGACGAATTTCTGGAAAAGGCCAATAGGGGCGGTGCCGATACACTTTTGATGGGCGCCTACCGTCATGGCGCATTTCTTGAGGCCGTCTTTGGCGGGGCCACGAAGACAGTGATGGACCACACAAGTTTGCCCGCTTTTCTTTGCCATTAGGCCCAAATACGACGCATCTTCATGTGGAACTTCGCCCAAGGAATCCGTTCTACAAGCAAAAAAGAGTTCCATATCCTTGAGCGCAGTGAAAGAGTGAAAAATTATTTTGCTGCCGGGTGGAATAACGCGTGATTGCCAGCGTCTCTCTGCTGTCATTTCAACAAGGAGATCACACTATGCGCAAAACAGTTCTGATGGCTCTGCCGCTCGCTTTTCTCATGTCTACCGGTGCAGCCCTTGCTGGCCCTGCCATGGACATGGCCAAGACCCGTATCGAAGCGATTGCCAAGGGCGATGTCGCGACAATCACCAAAGACTACGGCAAGGATCCTTCCCTTGCCTGGATTGGTGGTCCGCTCGACGGCACTTATGCGTCGGAAAAGGCGATTGCGGAAGTCTGGGCCAAATTCTCGACGGCACAGGGCGAACAGACCGCCACAGTCGGTGAACTCTGGGAGGCAGCCAATCCCAAGGGCGCGACCGTTGCCGCGAATGTTGTCTTTGCCGGCAAGAACAAGGTTCCCGTTCTTTACATCATGACCTATCGTGACGGAAAACTTGTCGACGAAATCTGGCAGGTCAACCCGCCTGCAAAGTAAGGCGACGGGTGGCCATGCCGGCTTCGCCGGTGTGGCCACCGATCCGAAGGGCTGATGATGTCGACAATGGCGATGCGACTGGAGGCTGAAATACCGGCATTGCGACGCTATGCCTTCGCGCTTCTGCGTGATCACAACCGCGCCGACGATCTCGTGCAGGATTGCCTTGAGCGTGCGATATCACGCTGGTATCTGCGCCGGACTGATGGTGACCTGCGGGCATGGCTGTTTACCATCATGCGAAACCTGCACATTTCGGCTGGACGCCAATCCCAGCGCCGGGGTCCACACCACGACCTCGATACCGTCACGCTCCCCGGATCGCCAGCCGATCAGGATCATGGCATTGCCGTGCGCGATATACTCGAAGCGCTCGATAGGCTTTCCGACGATCAAAAATCGCTTCTGCTTCTGGTCGGCGTCGAGGATCTGTCCTATGAGCAGGCTGCTGCCGTCATTGGTGTGCCGGTCGGAACCGTGATGTCCCGGCTGTCGCGCGCCAGGCAGAAATTCCGATCTATCCTAGACAACAAGACGCCCGCGACCTTGCGAAGGGTAAAATGATGAACACCGGTTCGCCGATCGGCGAAGATGATCTTCAGGCTTACATCGACGGAAAGCTACCGCCTGACCGTCAGGCGCTTGTCGACGCCTATCTTGCTGGTCATCCTGAAGTGAGCGCAAGGGTCACGCAACAGCTTGCGGACCGGGAAGCCTTACGTGTGCGGCTGTCTGAAAAATTCGCAGAGCCCATTCCAGCGCGGCTGCGCATCGCCAACCTTCAGTCCAACGCAGCTTTGCGAAGACGAGGCTGGTATCGCTCCGCCATGACCGCTTGCATCTTCCTGGGAATAGGCCTGGCCGGTGGCTGGTGGCTAAAGCCTGAAGGCGTGCAAATCAACGCAGCGCGATTGTCCGAGGCGGGTTTTGCCGCGAATGCATCTGACGCCTATCGGACCTTCGTGGTCGAAGTAGCCCATCCGGTCGAAGTTGGAGCGGATGACGAGGCACATCTGGTCACATGGCTGTCGAAGCGATCCGGCCGGGCACTGACGCCACCGAACCTTTCGGCATTCGGGTATAAGCTGCTCGGCGGACGCGTCCTTCCGGGCGGTGGCGCTGCGGCTGCACAACTCATGTACGAGGATGACAAAGGCGAGAGGCTGGCCGTTTATCTACGCGCCGGCCAATCAGCGCAGACAGCGTTCACGTTTGAAGAGAAAAACGGCGTGTCCAGCTTTGTCTGGGTGGATCAGGGGTTCGATTTCGCGGTATCCGCCTCGGTCGATCGGGCAAAGCTCCTTCCGATCGCAACTGCGATTTATCAAGGAATGATTTGAAACCGGGTCAATCTCAATGTCAAAAATGACTGCGGCATTGTACGAACGCCGCAGTCAACTTGTTTCGGGGTTGCCTTTAACAGGCAGCCAAACTGTTAGTTGCTCTGCAAGACCGTAGTTGCTGACGGTTCTGTTCCCTCAACGAGGATAACCTTAGGTGTCTTGGAGGCTTCGCCCGGTTTAACGATGGAGCGGGTCGGACTGGTGGCCGATGCCATCGCGGCACCTTTGGCATCCGTCTTGAACGCCACGATCGGTTCCGGCTGACCTTCGAACAACAGCGCATAAGCCGTGTCCGGCTTCAATTTCGATACGCTGAGATCTACGATATCGATCAGGCCAAGATTGCGCGAGACGACCATGCCGCCGCCTTGCGCATCTGCGGCAGGCTTCAGCATAAGTGTGATGTTCTCCGGCATGTCCTTGCGTGGTTCAAGGTTTTGGCGGCCATCGCCTGTCGGGACCGCATCCGGAACGTAGATCAGCGCTTGTGGGGCCTGGCCTGAGGGGATATGGGCGATCTTCTCATTCTTCTGCGTGTCGATCACGTCCACCGCGTCGCCGTTTTCAAGGCCAACAAAGACGCGGCTGCCGTCGCCAGAACCCCAGACACCGTGCGGCAGGGCGCCGACGGGAATGGTGGCTATCAGCTTGGCCTCGTCGTCTAGCGTGTAGACTTTTACGACGTTCTCGCCGCCGATGGTCACATAAGCCAATGTTCCGGTGGATGTTTTGGCGAACGCCAGATGGTTGGTGATCGGACCGCTATCGATCACGCCCTTGACTTTCAATGTCTTGGTATCAATCCGCGTCACCTTGCCGACATCCTTGTGGGTTAGCCAAGCTTCCTTTCCATCTGGCGTCACCTGAATGAAAGGCGAGAATGGCGAGACCACCGGAATGGATGCAAGCAGCTTTTTCGACGCTACATCGAACACCTGAACGACCGGATTGAAGCTGTTGGCCACAAAGGCGCGCTTGCCGTCTGGCGTAAAGATCGTCATGCCGGGACCGCTTTCGGTCTTGATGCGATCGGTCTCCTTGAATGTCTTCGCATCGATGACCGAAAGGTAATCCTCGCCCCGCACTGTTGCCCAGACGTGTTTGCCATCCGGCGTGAAGAAGGCCTCGTGCGGGTTGCGGCCGATATAGGCGACGCCTTTGATCTTGTTTGTCTCGGTATCGATGAAGGTCACGGAATTGGTCACGGTCGAGACGGCGACGATAGTGCGGTGATCCGGCGAGAAGCCAAGGCCGTGGACGTTGACCTCACCCTTGTAGAGCGGGCTCAAGACATTCGGGCGTGGGTCGCCGAGCTTGATCAGGCCGAGAAGCGTGTTGGTCGATGGATCGATGACAGATACGGTGTTGCTGTTCTGGTCAGCAGCATAGACCCGGTCCTTGGATTCGGGCAGGGCAAAGGCTGGGGTGCTCGCCATCAGGGCGATCAGCAGGGCTGCGGAACGTTTCATTTCGAAGTCTCCGGGTTGGCGGCGACGGAGCCGCGCTGTTGTGTGAGCATCGAATTCATCAACTGAATTTCGTAAGCCTGCTCTGTGATGATCGACTGGGCGAGGTTTCGGATCTGCGGATCTTTGGTGGTGAGCAACATAGCCTTGGCCATGTCGATGGCGCCCTGGTGATGTGGGATCATCTGCGCCAGAAAATCGTGGTCTGGATTGCCTGTTTCGGGTACCGCCATCATGCCGGCATGCATTTTGTCCATGGCGACCTTCATGCTTTTGGAGAACGCAGTGGAAGTGCCGCTATCTTCCATGCTCATCGCCGGATGGTGGTCGTGGGACTGCTCAGCAGTTGCACTTCCCACAATGGCAAAACTGGCAACAAGTATGAAACTGTAGACGCGCATGGCGGAATCCTTTTGGCTTGAGTGGATAAGAACGCTGTGGGTCGCCGTTTATTCCATTGCTCATCCGTATTTTTCCTCACGTCGGCGTGAGCGGTTGGCACGCGCGGCACTATGCCGGTCTGCGCTAAGAATTATGGAAGGCGGATCTTGACTCGAAGCGTGCCCAAATACTGCTTGCTCATATGCCGCCAAGAGGATCACGCGCGTTGCATCTAATCTGCATGTGAACGATGTCTGAGGGCGATACCCGCAGCGGATTGCGGTATGGAGAATGAACGGCCGGTTGGAACAGGGCGAAAAAGCAGACATTCTAAGCCGTTCGACGACGGCGCCCAGTCGTCCGTCTTTTCAGAGGAAAACCAGCCTGGTCGATCGTAGGAAAACTTCCCTCAGAGAATTCCGCCACTCTCAGATTTTGGTTTCACTCCAGGCTGGCGGTGGCTTTCATGACTGCTTTAGCGACCTCGTTGAAACTCATTTCAATCCGAACCTGTTGGCCGTTGACGAAAAACGATGGCGTGCCGGCCACGCCGAATTTTTTGTTCGCTTCGGTCGTCGCAGCATTGAGCTTGTCGAGATAGGCCTGATCGGCGACAGCGCGATCGAAACCCGCGCGGTTGATGCCCATGCTAGCGGCGATCTCGCGCAATGCATCCTCGGCATTGGCAGCGCCGGCAATCTCATCGAATTTCGTCATGAAGGACGATACCGTCTCGTCGAATTTGTCTCGGCCCCGCGCATTCGCCAGCATGAAGATAACGGCATCCACCGAGTTTCGCACGAAGGGCCGGTAAGCGATCTTCAACTTACCCGATGCGACATATGTATCCTGCAGTTTCGGCAGGTCTCGTTCATGGAAGTCGATGCAGTGGCTGCAGGTTGGGGAGGAATAGACGACAAGCGTCACTGGAGCGGTCTTCTCGCCAACGAAGCTGTCTTGGAATACGGCCGGGTTCATCAAATCCTGCAAGGTTTCGGCCTTGGCCGATGTCACGCATCCCAAAGCAATGCCGACGATCACGGCCATCATACGAAACGTCATGTCTTCTCCTGTTCGGTTACGAGAAAAAACACTCCGGCATGAGCAATGCCGGAGTGTTTCGATCATCAGTCGGCCTTGAGGCAGGGCGAGACGAAGAGCGAGCGGTCAAGAGTGCCCTTGATCGTCTTGGCCGCGACCAGCAGCCACATGCAGACAAGTGCAATAACAAGAACCGCGCCAAAGATTGCGATAGACGACATCGGCACCATCGTTGAGAGACGAAGCGTGGCGACGGCAAACACGCCAAGCGGGAAGGTATAGCCCCACCAGCCGATATTGAATGGCAGGCCCTCGCGAAGGTAGCGCAAGGTGATCAGGACAGCAGTCGCCAGCCACCAGATGCCGTAGCCCCACAGGAGGATCGCGCCGAGGAAGCTGGCACCACCGAAGGCCGGAGCAACGCTCGCCAATCCATTCGCCGACAACACGGCGGGTCCGGCCTGGCTCATGACGAGAAGACCAAGGGCACCGGTTCCGATCGGGCCGAGAGCCAGCCAGCTCGAGGCGGCCATGTTGACATGCGGAAGCTTGTGGACCGCCATGCGCAGGAAAAGGATCACGAGCACGCTCATGGCCAGCGGAACCGAGCAGGCCCATAGGACCAGGCTGGTCATCAGCACCGTCAACTGCGTTTGAGCGTCGGCGATGTGGGGCAAAAGCAGGCCACCGCTGACGGCCGCCACCTCGCTCGCCACGATCGGCAGCAGCCAGACCGCTGTCATTTGGTCGATCGAGTGCGATTGGCGCGTAAACATCATGAACGGGATTGCAAGACCGCAGGCCAGCGAAAGTGTGACGTCGATCCACCAGAGCATCGTTGCGATCGCCACCGCCGTGTCGCCGATATGCGGGATGCCGTAGATCAGAAAGCCATTGATGATGGTTGCCAGTCCCATCGGGATGCAGCCAAAAAACATCGACACGACAGAATGCGAGAAGACGCGGCTTGCCTCATGAAAATAGAGCAGCCAGCGTGCCGTGTAGAGCGTTGTGCAGGTAACAAATAGCAGGATATTGAAGAGCCAAAGCGCCTGACCCATCGCGAAAAGCCACGGATGCCCAGGAAACTGTGCGAGAGCGACCGAAAGGATGCCGGTACCCATCGTGGTCGCGAACCAATTTGGCGTAAAGTTCCGTATGACGTAGCCCTGCATAGGAACGTCCGGGGCTGGCGTGACCGGCCTCTTGAAGGCAACAACCTTGTGCATCGAATTTCTCCTGATCGTTGAGGAGAAAATACGAGGGTAGATCAATCAGTTCCAACGCATATTTCAGGATATTTCGATCGCTGTTTTCGATTGATCGAGTTTTGCGGCGGCAGCTTCGAAAGCCGCGTGAAGGCGGTCGCGCAGCGTCGGCGAGGTATTGATCAGCGTCGGGCTCGGATGGGGGCAGAGGATCACCTCGATGCCGGCATCCACCAGTACACCTTCAGCACCGCTCGCCACCGCGCCCGCCAGGATGGCGACACGTAGGTTCGGCAGCAGCGGCAGAAGGCCTGCAAGTCCCATGATGCCCTCGCGCCGCTCGCTGGCCACGATCGAGCCTCGGGTTGCGCGGACCCACGGGACCGTATTCCACAGAACGATGTCTCGGCGCGATATCCCTGCGCCAGTCAGCGCCGTGCGCAGGTTCTTCGCCGTGCCGGTCGGGTTATCGATCGAAACGAAACGCCGGCCGCGTTCGACCGGACTTGGTCCAGGCGTCTCCAAAATGATCAGCAGTCTTGCGCTGATACCGCCATCGTATGGATCGAAGTTCGGCATATCCCGGTCGGAGTTAAGCTGAAGGTGCTCCCGGAAGGCGTTCAATGGCTGCATATGCGCGCTGTCAAGCGCGGCCAACCGCTCCTCGCGTCGATGCTCGTGCCAGAGCGTATCAGGTCCGCGATAGGTCATCGTGTCTGTTCCGACAACAGGGCTTCGAACGCATCGGCCGCCTTGGAGCGATACCGCTCCTTATGCCGGAGCAGGAAGAATGGGCGCGGAAGCGGAGAAGCATTGGCCTCGACCAGCAGGCCGCTGTTGAGTTCGGTCTGGGCAGCACTTCGCGATGTCAGTGTTGCCCCCATGCCGGCCTCGACTGCGCCGAGCACGGCCTCGTTTCCGGGCAGGACAATTGCAACGTTCAACGCCTGCAGCCTCAATTTCTCTTTCGTCATCATCGTCTCGAAGGCGAGCCGTGTTCCCGATCCGGGCTCGCGAAGAACCCATGTCGCGTCTTCAAAATCGGCCTTTCCGAGCTTTTTGCCTTTGGCCCATGGATGAGTTGGCGACACGACGAGGATCATCTCATCCGTGGCGATCATGCGCGACAACAAGGCCGGTCTGTCGACCGCGCCCTCTACAACGCCGAGCTCAACCCGCCCTGCCTCAACCGCGTCGCCTACCGCCTCGGTATTGCCGATCCTGACGTCGAGACCGAGACCAGGATAGCGTGCGTGGAAAGTCGCAAGCCTGGAAGGCAGCCAATAGGCGCCAACAGTCTGGCTCGCCATAACAGACAATTCCCCGCGCAAAAGTCCGGCAAGGTCGCTTAGCGCAGACTCGGCGGCTTTCGCTTCAGCCAAGACCTGAAGTGCATGCTCGAGAAAGATCGTTCCGGTTTGGTTTAGGACGATAGAACGACCGATCCGGTCGAACAAAGCCACGCCGTGCCGTTCCTCAAGCGCGATGACCGCAGCACTGACGGCCGACTGCGTCATGTTCATCGCTTTGGCAGCCTTGGTGATGTGCTGTTGGCGGGCGACTTCGGCGAAGATGCGCAACTGGTCGAGGGTCATGAAGATAGCAACCTTGAATCTGCTCCGAGTTATAATCGATTTTTCCGAATGTTCGTAGCAAAATTATGCGATGGAACTGATGCAGAATGGCGCTAGTTTTCTCCTACCAGACACGGAGGAAATACCATGCTGAAATCCATCATCACCGGCGCGGCGATTCTTGTCGCCACGACAGCACCAACGCTTGCCGCCGATATCCACGTCTATGGTCCCGGTGGACCACTCCCTGCCATGAAGGAGGCGGCAGCCGCCTTCGAGAAAAGCTCCGACAACAAGGTTATCGTTACCGCCGGCCCGACGCCGCAATGGATCGGCAAGGCTAAAGACAATGCCGACCTGATCTTCAGCGGCTCCGAGACGATGATGTCGGATTTCGTGAAGGCGATGGACGGCCAGATCAAGGACGCTGATGTCGTGCCGCTCTACCTGCGCCCATCCGCTATCCTGGTGCGTCCGGGGAACCCGGAGAAGATCACCGGCCTCGCCGATCTGTTCAAGCCCGGCCACAAAGTGCTTGTCGTCAATGGTGCCGGGCAGAACGGTCTTTGGGAAGACATGGCCGGACGAACCGGCGACATTGAAAAGGTGAAAGCTCTTCGCGCCAATATCAAGACGTTTGCCGCCAACAGTGCCGAAGCCAAAAAAGCCTGGACCGAGGACAAGTCTTACGACGCGTGGATCATTTGGAACATCTGGCAGGTCGCCAATCCAAAACTCGCAGATGTCGTCGAGGTCGAACCGGACTATCGCATCTATCGAGACACCGGGATCGTGCTGACTGAGCGCGGAGGCAAGAATGCCGACGCCAAAGCGTTTTCGCAATTCCTTCAGGGCCCTGAGGCCAAGGCGATCTTTGCCAAGGCCGGCTGGACCACGCCCTCGAAATAACCCTATACCGTCTCAGGAAAGATAACGACAATGCAATCCACTCCCAAAAAGATCGCTGTGACCGGTGCTGCCGGCCAGATCTGCTATTCCCTGCTGTTTCGGCTGGCGAATGGTGACCTTTATGGCAAGTCGCAGCCGATCGAACTTCGACTTCTCGATCTGCCTCAAGCCCAGGACGCCGTACGCGGCGTTGTCATGGAGCTGGAAGACTGCGCCTTTCCGCTGCTGCACAACATCGTCATGACGGATGATCCCCGCCAGGCGTTCGAAGGTGTCGATGCGGCGTTCCTCGTCGGCTCCAGACCGCGATCAAAGGGTATGGAACGGCGGGACCTGCTTGCTGCGAATGCAGAGATCTTCAAGGTGCAGGGCAGGGCGATCAACGAAGTCGCCGGACGCCGGGCCAAAATTTTGGTGGTTGGCAACCCTGCCAACACCAACGCTTCCATCCTGATCGCCAATGCTCCGGACTTTAACCCAAGGCAGGTCAGCTCGATGATCCGGCTTGATCACAACAGGGCGTTGACCCAACTGGCGCGCAAGGCCGCCTGTGGCGTCGGCGACATCGACAAGCTCGTTGTGTGGGGCAATCACTCGCCGACCATGTTTGCCGACTGGACCTATGCAACGGCTGCCGGAAGGCCCTTATCCGAGACCATCGCCGACGACCATTGGTACAAGGAGGTGCTGATCCCTGAGATCGCAAGGCGTGGCACCGCCATCATAGAGGCGCGCGGCGCGTCGTCCGCGGCATCCGCCGCCAATGCAGCGATCGATCAGATGCGTGATTGGATGCATGGCACGGATGGGCGCTGGACATCGATGGCTGTTATATCGCAGGGGCAGTATGGCATACCGGAGGGTCTGGTGTGTGGCGTACCTGTGATGTGCGAGGACGGTGATTATAGCGTCGTTGAAGGTCTCGATCTGGACGGGTTTCAGAAGAGTAAGCTGGACAAAACGATAGAAGAGCTTGTCGGAGAGCGCGACGCCTTATCCTGATATGGTGGGATGGGGAGGCTGGCACAGAACCTGTGCGGAGATTGCACGCCTGTTCTCCGCAAAATTTCTGAGAATAGGCGCCAGCCTCCGAAGAGGCGAATGCCGCCACGACGATCAGCGAGCTGCAGCTTGACGGGCTGGTTCAATTTTATCTTTCATAATCCGCTTCGACCGCCGAATGGGAAGGACGAAGCCCTCATCCAGATAGGCGTCGTCGGGGATGAAGCGCTCGAACAAGCGTATCCGGCTGGAAACCGACATAGTCGGTAGAACTGCGATCAAATCTTGTCGCCAAGGCCATTTCGGCGGATTGTTCGTCGCCAGGATGTTCGCCACTGTACCGATAGAACGATTGATTATCTGTTCAAAGTATTGCGCTTCAATGGTCACCGGCACCTTGGATGCCCGCCGCAGGTCATAAGCGCAAGAGGTGCAGACATGCTGGCCGACAAGCCGTGGCTGAGCGAAGGCAGTAATTCCGCGGTGGCACGATGGGCAACGGTCGCGTAATCCGCACCCGTGGATAAAGCAGGAGATTCTAGTCGAGTGTCGCCATCGCCTCCGAAAATATGGGGGCTGATCAGAATCGAGGCACGCAGGACAGAATTGCAGCCACGTCGAAGCAGCACGACGGGCTTTGATGACCAGTGGTAGCGGCATGTGTCTGTAATCACATGGCTGCAAGGCCATTGACGACAATCGGTCTCTCGGAATTCCAGATCCCTCCGAGAGCTGGTCCAAGACATCGTCCTGAAGTTTTAAATCGAACCTGGCAGACCACATTCTGTGGCGCAGTCCAAGAACGCGCGCAAAATCTCGCGGTGCTACGCCATTGGCAGAAGCGATCCGATGTAACCAGCTCGACAGGAGTTCGTCGGCGTGTGGTTCTACTTTAACCGGCCACCGTTCATACACAACGTCCCGGTAGCGCTCCTGCGGAATGACCACCATCAGTGACGGCCCAAGCAGGCTCAAAGAAGCGCCTCACGAATGGGCCCATGCCGTCTTTTGGACAGCGGAATGTACCGCAGGTTATCGATGGAGGATCTGGTGATACGTTCGTCTCCCTCCTGGATTGCTGCAATCGCGGCCTTGGTCAGGATCGCGACGATCTCTCCGATCAGCCCCTCGGAAAGACCAAGAATGTGTCGGGCCTTTCGCTCCGCCGACAGATCCGAGCTGCGTGCGAGGGGCAAGGCGGCCTCGAGACTGTCCAACAATGACAGGTAGGCCTCATCGTACGACCAGCGCGGAATCGGAAAGAGTTCGAACCGACTCGCCATCTCGCTGGTTGCACATATGTAGTCGTAAACCGTGACCTCTCCGACCAGAACCGGCGAGATATCGTATTGCCGACCAATGCGACGCAGAAATGCGAAGACTGCTTCAACGTCACGCGGCCGGCCCCTAAGCGCGTTGTGGAATTCGTCAAAGATTAGGACCTTCGGCCTGAGCGCCGCAAGGAGATGGTCGAGCTGCTCCGCTTTGCGTCCGACAGTCCACACATCGCCGCCCGGCGCGTTGAGCGCGTGGAGAATGCTGGCGTAAAAATGGCCAAGTCCTGCACCTTCCCGGGTCTGGACGATCCAGACCTTCTGGTCTGCGGAGGCCTTCAGGCAATCCACGGCAAATCGTTCGACGATCATCGTCTTGCCATTGGCGTAAGGCCCGACAATCATCAGCCCTTGCGTGCGCAGTGAAGGAGGGCGTGACAACAAATCCGATAGCCGCTGATGGCTTTCGATCGCAGCTTGATGCCCGATCCACCTCGGAGCTCGGATATACGCGATCCGCTCCTCAATGGTGCGGTCGAGATAGGGGCGAACATGTTCGAAGAGGTGATCTTCCATAGCCGACTACCAGTCTTCGACCTGTAGTCGGGCCTTTGGCCGCTCTTGCTGGATCGTTTGTATCGGAACTGATTCCGATGTTTCAGCCATTCGTTTTTCCGCGGGCGCGGCATAAATGCCCCGCGCCGCATTGCGCAGCCGGCGCTTTGAAAGCCCGGCGGTGTTTGCAATCGTGGTCATTTCCCGGCGCAGCGAGACGATCTCGACGCTGGATCGGCCGCTCAAGTCGCGCCTCCGTGCCCTTTCGGCCCGATGCTCCCACAGTGTGATACTGGCGACCACGCCATCTCGCCGCTCCACTGCCCGAAACACTTGTGTTTCGGGGTCGCGAACAAAGATCTGGCTTATATTGCGGGGATCGTATCGCACTTCGAGCTTACTGAGCCGATCTCGTTCCGGCACCAGCCTGCCAATCCAACTCGAATAGTAGTGCAGCGCGAACAGACTGATCCCTTGAGGCGACAATTGCCTCTGACCGGCCGGCAAGAAGGAGAGCAGCACATGGTGCTGGTCGTCGATGATATGAGGGTGGCCTGACGCACGCTGCTCCCACTCCTTGACGGGAATGTTCAGCGTTTTCGGATTTTGATGGCGATTATGATCCAGGATCGCCAGGACCACGCACCGCTCCAATTCGGAAAATGAGAGGCGGGCACGGTGTTCGGCAGGATATTCGTCACGAGCTGCCACGGAACGTTTCGTGGTGCCCGGTAATGTTGCCAACACACCGTTCAGCTTTCCTAGAAGCCGTTCCACGACGCCGCCGTGGTGAACCCGAGCGCGATCCCGATATCGAATGCGGATCCCGTATTCGTCGCAGCCTCGCTGAAAAGCATGCCCCTTGAACTCCATCGCCGAGTCGGCCACAAGCAGCCGGGGCCTTCCATACATTGGCCAGTCATGGCGAATATCGCGCGATGCGAGCCAGCCATCCTTGGGGCAAATCGCCTGCGCAAGGCAAAGCGCCACCGACAGCACCGAGGGTTTTTCCAGCGATAGGCAAAAGCCCAGGATGGCACGGGTGGCAACGTCGGTCACCAGTGTCAGATACGCCCGCCCGACGAAAACCCCGGCCCCATCGATGACCTCGACAAAATTTACATCCGTCGGCGTGTGGTCGATCTGGCAGACATCCAATGGGTTTGTTGCATGGATGTATCCAGGCCGTGGCTTCAGCCGCAACAAATGTTTCGGATTGGCCGAGCGCTTCCTCGCGATCGTTTCGGCTGAAAACAATTCAGGGATCCTGCGCGCGACAGTGACATACGATGGCTGGGACAGGCCTGCCTCCTCGCAGCGCGCGGATTTCGGCGACGACCGGAGCCAATGGCGGCGCTTCGAGGGTGAGCCACTGCTCCTGCAAAGTTCTCGCAACGATAGCTTCGACGTCCGCCGAGATCCGCTTTCGCCGGGGGCCGGATGTGCGCGGCAGGAGCGCGGTCACCGTTCTGTCGGTTCGATATCGGGCCAAGAGATTGTATATTTGTCGGGACGACAGCCTCAATTCCGCAGCAGCGCGGTCAATGGCCGATTTGCGCGAACCGTATCCTTCCAGGATGCGATCCAGTTGGTCCGCGAGCCTGCGCGCAGCCGCCCAATCGGCTTCAGTAGATTCACGGGCAGGTGTCGATCGGCAATATTGAAATGGATTTGGCACATCTGGCCTCATCGAAATCGTTAGCGATAATCGTTCCTACCAATAACGCCTAACTCTAACAGCCTAATGACGATTTCCAGTTTGAAACCTCAAAGTAAAAGCCACACCGGGGTCGCGCTGACACGGCGTCACGACACGAAAGTGGTGAATCTGTCCGACTTTTGAGAACGTATCCAGAACTCAAGTTGGTTTAACCGCAGATGTCGTTGCTTTTTCGGCCCTGAGAGCTTCGTAAAGCGCAGTTTTGCCTATTTTGACGCGGGCCGCGGCCTCCCGGACGTTCAAACCGGCCGCCAGATGCTGGCGGGCTTTGGCTAGTTTCTCCGGGGTTACGACGACTTGTCGGCCACCGCGTCGGCCGCGTTCCTCTGCGGCTTGTAGACCGGCACGTGTTCGTTCCCTGATCAGATCGCGCTCGAACTGTGCCAGCGCGCCGAACAGGTGGAACACCAGTCGACCGCCCGATGTCGTCGTGTCGATGTTTTCGGTGATGGATCGGAAGCCGACGCCTTTGGCCTCCAGTTCGGTGATGATCTCAATGAGGTGCTTCATCGACCTACCGAGGCGGTCGAGCTTCCAGACTGTGAGCGTGTCGCCGTCGCGAACGTAGCGGATCGCCTCCGCCAGTCCGGGCCGGTCAGTCTTCACGCCGGATGCCTTATCCTCGAACAGTCTTTCACAGCCCGCTTTGCGCAAAGCGTCGAGTTGCAGGGCGGTGTCCTGGTCGCCGGTGGAGACCCTTGCATAGCCGATGGAGGTCATGAGACCTGGTTTGTCCGTTTTCTCGTTGAACTCGGACAATGTCCGATTTGGCGTTCAAGCACAAGGTTTGCGGACAAAAACTGTTGATGCCGCGAAACGGTCGTTTGTCGGACATGTGTTTTCCAGTTCGCTGCGGTTTCCGCAACGAAACTGGAAGCCGAGACAATGGCCAGAAGAGCATTGCTGAGCGAGATATGGTGGCAACAGGCGACAACCATCCCGCAGGACGAAAGAGAGATCGCCAAACATTACACGCTGGACCGCCCGGATCTCGACCTGATCATGCGGCAGAACAAGGCCTCGAACAGGTTGGGCCTTGCCTGTGTCATAGCCTTGCTGCGATATCCCGGCCGGCCGCTTGCGGATGGCGAGGTCTTGCCGTTTGGCGTTTTGCGGTTTCTGGCAGGGCAGATTGGCGTCGATCACCGCGAGATCGATCGTTATTTCGAGCGCCCGCAGACCCGGCGTGAGCATCTCGCCCTGCTTTTCGACAGGATGAAGATGCGTCCTTTTGTGCCCGCGGACGTGAAAGCGCTTACCGGCTGGCTGACGCCTGCCGCGCAAACGCTGCGCCAGGCCGATGCTCTGGCGGATATGGTGGTGGAGGAATTGCGGCGCCGGCGAATTCTTCTTCCGGCGCGCGCGGCGCTCGAAGCCATCCTTCATTTGGCAATCCGGCGCGGGATTCGCATAGCCCATCGGGCGCTGGCGAGCGGCTTGTCGGAGGCTCACAAGCTCGATTTGGACAAACTTCTCGACGCGCGTGACGGGACAAGCGTCACCGTCCTCGCTTGGGCCAGGACACCGGCATTGTCGCCAGCCGCCGTCAACCTCGACAGGATAGCCGAGCGCATTCGCTTTCTTCGGTCCATGAGCCTACCGGCGACGTTGATGGAGCGCATTCCGGCCAAGGTCTTTGATGAATTGGCCGCAGAGGGGATGCGAATGAGCGCGCAGCATCTACGCGATCTCAACCCCGAACGCCGGCATGCCGTGTTGGCCGCGACGGTACTGCACCTTTCCCGCCATCTGACCGACGGCGCCATCGACATGTTTAAGAAACTCATGGGCGTCCTGACGCGACGGGCAGACAATCAGGCAACCGCCCGCATCACTCGTTCCGTGCGGGAGGTTCAGAAACAGCTGAGGGACGTTTCGAGAGTTTGCCACGCGATCATTGACGCCAAGGAGAAAGGCCAAGATATTGCCAAGGCGCTCGAACAGGCCGTTCAATGGCCGGCCTTCGCGACCAGTGTCCAGGCGGTCGATACGCTGATCGCGCCGGATGTCATCGACGGTAAAATCGAAATGCTCCAGCGCTATCCGACGATCCGGAAACTGGCGCCGCAATTCCTGTCGACCCTCGTGTTCCGCGGTCACGCCGTGGCGGCGAATCTCTTGCGCGCGCTCTCCGTGATTGCCGATCTCTACCGCACAGGGAAACGGGCAATACCGGACAACGCTCCCACATCCTTCGCACCGAAAGGCTGGATGCCGCTCCTCCTTCAGGATGGCAAGATTGATCGCCGGGCTTACGAACTCTGCCTGTTTAGCGAGTTGAAGCGCCGGCTTGATGCGGGCGATGTCTGGGTGGAGGGGGCGAAGCGCTTCCAGTCATTCGAAAGCTTTCTCATTCCCACGCCGACATTTGAGCTGATGCGCGAGGAAGGTCCACTTCCGGTCGCCGTCGATACCGACGTGGAAACCTATCTCAGCCAGCAGCGCAAGATTCTGAATGAGGGATTGGCTGACCTCTCCCGTCTTGCAGCCGTCGGCGAACTCGATGATGTCGAACTGACCGAGGCTGGATTCAGCGTCAGGCCGCACAAGGCGATGTTTCCAGACATCGCCAAGTCGCTGAAGCGACAAGTGGAAAGCCGTTTGCCCGCAATCCGCATCACCGATCTTTTGCTCGAGGTGGATGCTCGCACGGGATTTTCCAACGCTTTCACACATCTACGCACCGGTCGGTGGGCCGACGACAAGCTCGCTTTGCTCACCGCAATCCTGGCGGACGGTATCAATCTTGGCCTGACGAGAATGGCCGATGTTTCACCCGGGTTGACGATGCGTCAGCTCGCCTGGGCGCATGACTGGCACATTCGCGAGGAAGGCTACAACGCCGCTCACGCCATCCTCGTCAACGCCCAGAAGCAATTGCCTCTCGCGAAGCTGTGGGGCGATGGAACAACATCATCCTCAGACGGACAATATTTTCCGGCGGGAGGCCATGCCGAGGCGATTGGCGATCTCAACGCGCGGTACGGCCCCAACCCCGGCGCCAAATTTTACCGCTTTACGTCTGACCAGTACGGCGCTTTCCACATCATCGCCATGAACGCCAATGCGAGCGAGGCCATCTATGTTCTCGACGGACTGCTCTATCACGGCAGCGATCTCGCCATCGAAACGCACTATGTCGATACCGGCGGGGTCAGCGACATAAGTTTTGCGCTTTGCCACCTTGTTGGTTTCCAGCTTGTACCTCGGCTGCGCGGCCTCAAGGATCGCAAGCTTTATCTCTTCCCGGGCGATACGCCGCCCGAAAATCTTGCATCGCTCGTTGGCGAGCCCATCAACATCGAGCGGATCAAGGCAAATTGGAACGATATCCTCCGCCTCGTCACGACGATCCGTTCCGGCCAGGTCCGGC
>NZ_JALJQZ010000048.1 GCF_022968395.1 Affinirhizobium lemnae | reverse complement strand
AACTCCATCGAATCTCGCAAATCCGAAGGAATCATAACCTCTTGAAATCACCCACCTCTTTTTGAGGCAGCCTCTAACGGCTTCGGCTATCTTCGAACTGTTGCAGTTTAGCGCAGGCAAACGAACGGAAATTTATGATTACGCTTGAACGGCATTCGCTTCTGAGTCGAGAAATTTCCACAGCGGATTCGCGCGCTGCGGTCGTGGCAGTGCTGGCCAAACTGGCAAAGCAATTCGGCTTCAAGTACTTTGCCCTGATGAGCGCGCCCGCCGCCTCTGACTCGCTACTCGAACCCCTAATGGTAGAGACAAACATTCCGCGCACGTACTTGCGCGATTTCGACCGGCTGCGCCTTCTGTCGGCTTGCCCGCTAGTACCTCTATTGAAAAATATGGCACTTCCTCTCTGCTGGAGTTATGAAGAGCAGTATGACGACGGCTGGCCGCTTGACTTTCCTGACCCATTGCGGCGGGTGGCAAAAGCCCACGGTATCACGACGGGGGTAGCCATGCCCTTCAGTTCGTCAGACGGTTCCATGTTCGTGTTGCGTTTGGATGGCGATCGTCAAGTGTTGACACTGCCTCAATTGAATGAGGTTGGCATGTTGATGCTGCAGTGCTTCCGCGTGTTCGATCGCGTACGCCGCACTGAACCAGCGCAGAAGTGCATTTTGACAGCTCGCGAACTTGAGGTGCTGAAATGGACCTCGCAAGGCAAAACATCATCCGAGATTGCAGATATTCTGTCTCTATCCGACCATACTGTTAATGCCTATCTGAATAAGGCAATAAAGAAACTGGATTGTGTAAATCGAACCCAACTGGTAGCAAAAGCTATCCGCCTACGCTTAATCAGCTAGAAAACAAGGCGTATCAGATAAGTGTCAATAAGGGTTCGACCATTGCTGTCAAAATCCGGGTCCATAATTGGAAAGATCGACACGTTGCAGGACTTCGGCTTGTCGACGGCCGAATTCTTTGAAATTTTTTCAACTTTCAATCAGGTCGGTTTGTGGCGGCTCGATCTAGATAGTGGTCATACTTTTTGTAGCGCCACCTACAGCAGGCTCTACGGAATAAAGCACACCGACGGCCCCATCAACATGATGGAGATCATCGCTCGTATTCATCCTGACGACCTGAGCAGCGTAATGGAAAGTCACGAAGTCGCCTCCGCTCATCCGATGGCTTACCAGAAGATCCACCGGATTTCGTCCGATAAAGTGACCTATCGCTACGTCTGCTCTATTGGTCGTTTCCGGGCAAAGCTCGGCACCAGCGGCGAGATCGTCGGAATTGCTTTTGAAGTTCCACCGCACCGTTGCGACTTCCGGTATGAAACCGATAGCACCGCCGATTTGAAACTATAGCGAGATTCGCTATCGTCGTCAGGCACGCAGTTCGCCGTATCCCCTCCATCAAAACTGGCTGCTCGCTCAACGGTCTAGGATCGACCGGATTTCAACCAAATTGGAACGCGTGCGCAGTGTGTAGAAGCCGATTGTCGCCAGATGAGACGGCATGATCAGGCCATCTTCCGCGCCATTGGAGATTATCAGCGGTCGAATCTTCAGGGCGCCACGAAACTGTTCGAGCGTATCGTTCCAGATAGAACTCAGATTGCGCTCCCGAATGACCTGATTGAAGTCCGCGCCCGCCGCACTCATGATGGCGTAGTAGCCATAGAGCTGGCCATAGGCGAACCAAAAGCGGTCGTCGGCCCGCGTATCGAACCAGCCGCCATTGTAGTTTTCAGAACGCTCTCGCAGGATCGCAGAGGTTGCCCCCAGGTCGTTGGCAATACGGTCGACAAACTGAACCAGATTGTCGGCACGGCCATCGAACACGGCGTTGCATGAGGCCAGATCGCCGTTGAACTTGCGAAGACTGTTGATGGCCGCACGGTAGTAGCTAGGGGTCGGCGTTTTAAATCCGAACGGCTGGAGACCGAAGTACCAGGAGTACTCATCGAACTGGAGGTTACCGCGCGCATCCTGCAGGTTTCCATTTATGCCGGATGTTCCGCGCACGCGACCGAGAGAATCGACAAGTTCGACTGCTGTACGGCGAACGGTCTGGTTCACGCCTCGCTGGAACGCAGCCTTGTTATCGAGAAACGGGGTGCGATCCCAATCGAGCCCGAAGAAACCGAGTCGATACATCAGCATGGACGAAATCCAGGCATTCTGGTTCACATTTGTATCGGTAAGGTCGGCTGCTACTTCCACAATCCCGGACGGCTGGCATTGACGAGGCTGCGCGGATGCAGGAGGCGCGATTGCGGCCGTTGGTTGGGTGGCTGGTTGAACGGACGAAGGCAATTCCTGCCCCGCACCGACATTGCGATCCTGAAATTTGTATCGATCCACAAAGTTCGGATCGAAACCGGTCCAGATCTGCGTCTGCCATATGAAATAGCCATACAGGCCAAAGAAGAGCACAAGAAAAGCACCGATTGGGAGCTTTATCAGGAGATTACGTTGGCGGTACCAGCCATGCGCTGCCATGACGGGCCACAACAGCCATGCGCCGAAGAGCTTCAAGCCTTGTATTGTGGTTTCCCCTGCGCGTCGCAATAAGGCTGAAAGTGCACCCATGCCCAATGGCTCTCCCGTCGTTTGTGCTCAGGTAAGCATCAATGGCGCGCTTGTCGAGTGGTCGCTAGCTTGCGTTGAAATGTTTCGTCGATAACAGTCTTTCGGTGGGCAATGCCACGCACCGACAACAATCCTCGTTCCGCACGCTGAAACAATGTCTGAAGCAGATGAAGCGCTTCCGCAAGAGACCGCCAGCTTAAGGTTTCAAGCGAGGTGAGAGCCAGGATACTCGCTTCCGCATCCACAAGATTCTTGTTGTATATGAGGTTCGCGCTGGCAGTCATGCCGATCACGCCGTCAGCCAGATCCTGCAACATGTCGATGCGACGACCAAGCTCTTCTGTAGCTTTGCCAGCACCTAATGGTATGGCTTGCAACTCAGCGAAACGTCTTGCCAGTTCCGCCTCGAGCAGGAACAGCTGCCCGGCCAGGAATTCCCGTTGATTCTGGATCATGAGGAGAAGCCGGTGACGCTGCACCAAGGTATCGGCAAGGATATGGGCAGCATCCTCATCGCTCTGATAGACGCGGTCGCCCGAGAGGCGAAATAATCGCCTGAGCAAAGTTTTCCTGCGGGCCTGGCTGCGGCCTGCGACGCTGCGGATGACAGCACTGGCGTGGCGGTCGAGCTGCATCGTAAGGCGCGCAAACTGACTCTCGACCCATCGCCATTCCAAAAGACATGCGTCGATGCCTTCGAGAGCCGTAGCATAGGCACAGTCCGCCGCTGCCAATTGCTGCACAGCCATTTCCAGCCCTTCGCGAAGCGAAAGCACGCGCCGTTCCAGAGGGTCCAACGCAATGGGCTCTGCTTTCTGCATTGGAGTTTCCATGCTGACTCCAGCGAACAACTTACATGCTCAAGTTTCTTACAGAGAGCTTGGCCTTACACAATATGGCGGTGCGCTTTACGGTCAGAAACCGAGCGTCTTCAGTTCGGCATCCAGCCTATCCCGTGTTTTCTTGGCCATTTTGGCCGCCTTCACCGTCTCAAGGTTGGCAGGCTTGTCCCCGGCCACTATGAGCGCAACCATACCCATTCCCCAGTGTGGCGTACATTTGATGACGTAGGCACCTTCCTTGTCGATCTTGAGAACCAGCTCCTGGTTCATCTTGCCCCTGGTCTCCTCGACACCCTCAGGAAGAAATTCCTTGACGGTCGCCGCATCGTGCCCCTTGTCGACTGGTACGAACTTCACGGTGTCGCCCACGGCAACCTTCAACGCAGCTGGTTCGAACACCATGGCCTCGCCATCAGCTCCCTTATTCAACATCTTGATTTCATGGTCCGCGGCCTGCGCCGATCCTGCAATCAGGGCTGCAAGAACAAGTGCTGTGGCGGCTAGACTTCTGTTGAAACTGGTCATGATCGTTTCCTGTTTATCCGGCGGAGCGATTCCACCTCTGAATTTCAGGAGAACCAAATACTCTGGCGACAGAAACTATCCTTGATCAAGATCAACTGTCATCATGCTCAATTGTCGCAAATCCACTGCCCGTTGCGGCGCGTTTGGGCAAGCTTGCTTGCACAGGTCAGATATTGATAATGCTGGGGAACCACGAAACGGAGCAGTTCAATGCACGCAAAAACCTCGCTGAAACTCTCGCTGTCTGTCAGCCTTTTGATAGCGGTATCCGGTCAGGCGCTCGCCGCCGAGCCTGCAAGCTGTAGTTCCGTTCGATTTTCGGACGTCGGCTGGACGGATATAACCGCCACAACCGCAACCGCATCGGTGATCCTGGAAGCGCTCGGCTACAAGCCGCAGGTTCAGGTTCTGTCCGTGCCGGTTACCTACCAGTCGCTCAAGAACAAGGATATCGACGTTTTTCTCGGCAACTGGATGCCGACGCAGGAAAACGATGTTCGTCCCTTCCTAAATGACAAGTCCGTCGAGTCCTTCGGTCCCAATCTCGAAGGTGCAAAATATACCCTGGCGACGAACGCCAAGGGTGCTGAACTCGGCATCAAGGACTTCAAGGATATCGCAAAATTCAGCAAGGAACTGGGCGGCAAGATTTATGGCATCGAGCCCGGCAATGACGGCAACCGCCTGATCCTCGACATGATCGCCAAGGATACTTTTGGACTCAAATCCTTCGAGGTTGTGGAGTCCTCCGAGCAGGGCATGCTGGCGCAGGTTGCCCGCGCCGACCGTTCGAAGGAGCCCGTCGTCTTTCTTGGATGGGAGCCGCATCCAATGAACGCGAACTTCAAGCTCACCTACCTCACGGGCGGTGATGAGGTGTTCGGCCCGAACCTCGGCGGCGCCACAATCTTCACCAACACCCGAGCAGGCTACACCAAGGAATGCCCGAATGTGGGCAAGTTCATCACCAATCTGAAGTTCAGCCTTGCCATGGAAAACGAAATCATGGGTGGCATTCTCAATGACGGGCTCGAACCGCAGGCTGCAGCCACGAAATGGCTGAAGGCGAATGGCAAGGCCGTTGAACCCTGGCTGGCCGGTGTCACGACAGTGGATGGCAAGGACGGTCTTCCCGCAGTCAAGGCCAAACTCGGCCTCTGATACGACCTCCCAAAGTCAGGCGGCCAGGCAGGCCGCCCCGCATGCTTCTGGCATTTCCGCGCTGGGCACCCCTGCCCGGTCGGCTTTATCGCCGGGCTTAGCGCCTCATATGCGTCTTGCCCTTTCGTCGTGACGACTGCAACACGGGAAGAAGCCTTTGGAATTCCTGACTGAACACCGTATTCCGATTGGAATGTGGGCCAAGAAATTCGTGGACTGGCTGACGCAGAACGGCGCTTGGTTCTTCGATCAACTCTCTGCCCTCCTCTCAAAAGTCATCAATGCGCTTCTGTTTCTTTTGCAATGGCCACATGCGCTGGTCATTGTTGCGCTGATGACAGGCCTGTCCTTCTATCTGCGCAGGTCTATCGGCCTTGCTCTCTTTACCTGTCTCGGGCTCCTGCTCATCATCAATCAGGGCTATTGGAAGGAAACGACCGAAACACTCGCTCTGGTTCTGGCTGCAACAGCCGTCAGCATGGCGGTCGGCATTCCGGTCGGCATTGCGGCAGCGAGAAGGCCATGGCTCTATGAATTGATGCGTCCGATTCTGGATCTGATGCAGACCATTCCGACCTTCGTCTATCTGATCCCAGCCCTCATCCTGTTTGGCTTGGGAATGGTGCCCGGGCTGATAGCTACCGTCATCTTTGCAGTCCCTGCTCCCATCCGCCTTACCCGGCTCGGCATCGTCTCCACACCGGGAGCGCTGACGGAAGCAGCCATTGCCTTCGGCGCCACGCCTTCGCAGGTCTTGCGCAAGGTAGAATTGCCCTTTGCGATGCCGCAGATCATGGCGGGCCTGACCCAAACCATCATGCTCTCCCTGTCCATGGTCGTGATCGCAGCCCTGGTCGGCGCCAATGGCCTGGGCGTTCCTGTCGTCAGGGCGCTGAACACCGTCAACATCGCACGGGGTTTTGAAGCCGGGCTGTGCATCGTCATTCTTGCCATCATTCTGGACCGCATGTTCCGCACCGATACCGACGGAGAAGGCGCATGAGCGATGCAATCATCTTCGGCGGTGTGGACATCGTGTTCGGCGATCGCTGGCAGCAGGCGTTGGCTCTCGTCGACGAGGGAAAAACACGCGATCAGATCAGCACGGAAACTGGACAGGTTCTGGGCGTCGCCAATGCATCGCTTACCATCCGCGAGGGCGAGATTCTGGTTCTGATGGGACTTTCGGGTTCCGGAAAATCGACACTTCTTCGTGCAGTAAACGGTTTGGCGCCAGTGGTCCGTGGCAGCGTAACCGTGATGACCGGCAAGGGAAGCGTGGACCCCTATGGCTGTTCCGCCAGAGCGTTGCGAGATCTGCGGATGAACACGGTCTCCATGGTCTTCCAGCAGTTCGGCCTCCTTCCGTGGAGAAGCGTTGCCGAAAATGTCGGCTTCGGTCTCGAACTGGCGGGTATTGCGGAAGCAGAACGCAACCGCCGGGTGGCCGAGCAACTGGAACTGGTCAATCTGGCTAAGTGGGCAAGCCGAAAGGTAGGAGAACTTTCCGGCGGCATGCAGCAGCGCGTCGGTCTGGCCCGTGCTTTCGCCACAGGCGCGCCGATCCTGTTGATGGACGAGCCATTCTCGGCTCTCGATCCTCTCATTCGCACCCGATTGCAGGACGAGCTTCTAGAGTTTCAGGACAGATTGAAGAAGACCATCCTCTTTGTAAGCCACGACCTGGATGAAGCCTTCCGTATCGGCAACCGGATCGCCATTATGGAAGGCGGCCGCATCATCCAGTGCGGCACGCCGCAGGAAATCGTCAGGGCACCGGCTGACCAGTATGTGGCCGATTTCGTTCAGAACATGAACCCGATCTCCATGCTGACGGCAGCCGACGTCATGCGGCCAGGCACACAGGGGCCGTCTCAGGCGTTGCCTGTCACCGGAACAACGAGGCCGACGACACCGCTTGTTGATATTCTTGATGCGCTTGCACGACAACCGGGGGTGATCGGCGTTATAGATAATGGCGAAATCATCGGCTCCATTTCGGCGGATGAGGTAATCATTGGCCTTACACGTCACCGCCGCAGGGAGGCATCTTCATGAATGACAAACCCTCCGTCCTGCGACCCACGGATGACGAGGCGCGCCAACTGGCGCGTCAGTTGATGTCCGAAGCGCCATGGGTTGCGCTTGCAGTTCTGGAGCCCGCAACGGGCTGGCCCAGCATCAGTCGGACGATCATCGCTCTGGATGAAGACGGCGTACCCTTCATTCTCGTATCTGCGCTGGCAGCGCATACTGGTGCGTTGAAGACAGATGGTCGCTGTTCGTTTCTGGTAGGGGAACCCGGCAAGGGGGATCCACTGGCCTACCCTCGCCTCAGCGTTCAGGCTCAGGCCGAGCAATTTACGCGCGAGCACCCCCATTTTTCCGCGCTGCGGACCCGCTTTCTGGCCCGCCACTCAAAGGCTCAACTCTATATCGATCTTCCAGATTTCTACTTTTTTCGCCTGATGCCGCAATCAGGCTCGCTAAATGGCGGATTTGGGAAAGCCTTCCGTCTTGAAGGTCAAGATTTAGTATGTAGAGCATAAACCGGCTTTTAGGGGATGATTACGTAAGAAATCATGGATGACTTCTTTGATGGAAAAAAGATTCACGAGTTAGACATTTTTCTAAATTAGGTTCTCCTTTAAGTTGCGCATATATCGCGATGTTGGAATAATCGACAATGATAAATCATTCAGATTTAACGTTTTACCTTGCCAGTTAAGCGATTAAATAGTCGAAACATCTAAAATATCATACTTATCAGTGCCTACTTGGAGGTGTACACCCGATACGTAGAATTTAGGGATATACAATGGGTGCCTTAAGTTGGTATTTTACAGTTACATTGTTATCTCGCATTAGGAGATAGCAACGGAACTGGGGAAGACTTGAGGGAAGAAGAATGATGTCACTGTCAGAGAATTCCGCCGCAGCAGCAAATCTGTTGTCTGCAATGGCAAATCCCAAGCGACTGATGATCCTGTGCTGCCTCGTGAAGGGCGAAGTTGCGGTGGGCGCGTTGGCAACCAAGGTTGGCTTGAGCCAGTCGGCACTGTCGCAGCATCTCTCCAAACTTCGTGCGCAGAAGTTGGTCAACACCCGCCGCGATGCGCAGACAATTTATTATTCGAGTTCCGCTGAGTCAGTTATGAAGGTTCTGGAGACCCTCGAAACACTGTACACCGAAGCCGAGCCCAAGAAATCGGCTGCTTGATTTTTTTTGAACTGTAATGACAGCGCTGACATCAAGGGGTGTTGGCATGGCGGGACGCTAAAAGCGTCCCGCTCCTGTATAGACGTGATGCGTAATCTAAAGGCTCCCGTCCCGGATATGGAGAAGGTCCGGTCAAAGTGCTCTGGCGATTTTACGCTCCGCCCGCGTAAAAGCAGATAGATAGCATATTCCGGGTGATACAGTTTTCACCGAAAGTACCTTAGCGAATGGGCATGGTCGGTTTCCGTACGCAGGCTTTCCCAATGAACTGACACCACGAATAGCCGAAAGCGCCCGTAGGATTTGCTCATCATGACTGGTCTTGCTTGACCAATGAACTGCGATTGTTAACCTCCCGGTTCAGCCGCGACCGGTCATAGGTCAGGCCGGGAATGGCCTCCCCTGAATTACCGGGGCCAGGGAGATCCTCATGTCAAATCGCCTCAACACCGTGCCCAACGACCTGCGGGCGTTCTGGATGCCATTTACCGCAAACCGCCAGTTCAAGAAGGCCCCGCGTCTATTCGTCGGCGCCAAGGACATGCACTACACCACGCATGATGGCAGGCAGGTACTGGATGCGACGGCAGGTCTATGGTGTGTGAATGCTGGCCACTGCCGCCCCAAGATCACCGAAGCGATTCGGGAGCAGGCTGGCGAACTCGACTACGCGCCCGCTTTCCAGTTGGGTCATCCCAAGGCGTTCGAACTTGCAAATCGCCTTGTCGATATCGCACCCGAAGGTCTGGATCATGTGCTCTACACCAATTCTGGCTCCGAATCGGTCGATACGGCGCTAAAAGTTGCGATTGCCTATCATCGCGCCAAGGGGAACGGTGCCCGTTTCCGATTGATTGGTCGCGAGCGCGGCTATCATGGCGTCAACTTCGGCGGCATTTCCGTTGGTGGCATTGTTGCTAACCGCAAGATGTTCGGAACGCTGCTAACAGGCGTCGACCATATGCCGCACACGCATCTGCCGGGGAAGAATGCCTTTACCCGTGGCGAGCCGGAGCATGGCGGCGATCTTGCAACAGAGTTGGAACGCATCGTGACATTGCATGACGCGTCAACCGTTGCGGCGGTAATCGTCGAACCCGTGGCCGGTTCTACCGGTGTGCTGATCCCGCCGAAGGGCTACTTGCAGAAACTGCGCGAGATCTGCACCAAGCACGGCATTCTCTTGATATTCGATGAGGTCATCACCGGCTATGGCCGCCTCGGCGCACCGTTCGCCTCTCAGTATTTCGACGTGAAGCCGGATATCATGGTGACCGCCAAGGGCCTCACCAACGGCGTCATCCCCATGGGCGCCGTATTCGTGACTGCCGAAATTCACGATACCTTCATGAACGGCCCGGAACATCTGATCGAATTCTTCCACGGCTATACTTATTCCGGCAATCCGATTGCCTCTGCTGCAGCACTCGCCACGCTTGATACCTACAAAGAAGAAGGCCTGCTGACCCGTGCGCAGGAGATGGCCTCCTACTGGGAGGACGGCCTGCATTCGTTGAAGGACTGCAAGAACGTCATCGACATCCGCAATATCGGACTGATTGGTGCCATTGAACTCGACCCCATTGCCGGAGAGCCGACGAAGCGTGCCTTCAACGCATTCCTGGCGGCCTATGAGGATGGTCTGTTGATCCGCACGACCGGCGATATCATCGCAATGTCGCCGCCGTTGATCATCGAGAAGCATCATATGGATGAAATCTTTGGAAAGCTGCGGACGATCCTGAACAACAATATCTGACAAGGCGTGCGGGCGGAGGCAAAACCTCCGCCCGTAAAAATGTCACAACCAGCCGCGCCGCTTGAAATACAGAAATGGCAGCGCCGCAGACAGGATCATCAGGACAACCGCCCAGGGATATCCCAACTGCCACTGCAGTTCGGGCATGGCCTGGAAGTTCATGCCATAGACGGACGCAACCAGCGTCGGCGGCAGGAACACGACGGACGCGACCGTAAAGATCTTGATAATCTGGTTCTGCTCCAGATTGATCAGCCCCAAGGTCGCGTCCAGCAGAAAGTTGATCTTGCCGGACAGGAAAGTTGCGTGATCGCCGAGCGATGTCGCATCCCGCTGCAGGAGCTTGGCCAGTTGCCGTGTCTCTTTCGTCGGCTTGCGGCTCTGCGTTTCAAGTGCAGAATGGTAGGCGACAAGCCGGGAGATGCTGACAAGGCTTTCACGGATGCTACTAAGAAAATCACCCTTCTGGCCCAGCTGGTCGATCAGCGATTGCAGGTCGCGTTCTTTCTCGCTGGATTTGGCACTCTTTCCTCGAAATACTTCGCGCGAGATACCGTCGATCTCATTGCCCATCCGCTCCAGAACATCAGCCAGGCGGTCGATGATCGCCTCAATCAGGCCCAACATGGTTTCCTCGCCGGAAACATAGTTCTGCCCATTGCTGCGCATGGCACGGCCGGCGAACATGAGAAACGGCTTGGCTTCCGCATAGCGGACTGTCACCAGCTGGTTACCTTTCAGAATAAACGTTACCGGCGTCTTGGCGGGTGCATCGCCATCCAGATTGGTCAGCGCTGTCATAGTCATGAACTCGGCGCCATCTTCCTGGTAGAGACGCGCGGAAAGCTCAATCTCCTCCATTTCGTCCCGTGTCGGCAAGGAAAGACCGAGCGCAGCTTCGATAAAGGATACCTCCGATGCAGAAGGCTTCAGCAGGTCATACCATTGCGCCGGGGCTGGCTGATCGGCAGCGCTGGCAGAAAAGTGATCACGCAGAACAAGGCGGTCTGAGGCACGCTCGTAGGTACGCAGCATGGGCATGCTCCTTTACAGGCTAATCTTGCCTGCGGGGAGCAAAAACGCTATCCGACAGGCAGGAAAAATGATGTCGATTGTCGACTGTCGGAGTCCATTTTAGGGTTCCTTGAATGAGATGAAGAACTCATCACGATCGCTGACATGCGCCCGAACTGATCGCAGGTCAAGACGCTTTCGGCCCTGAAATCTGAAGGGAGTGCCGTGAGACGCATGAGATACTTAACCTTTCTCGTCCTGCCTTTCCTATTGCTGGAAACAGGAACCGCGTGGACGATCGATTGGGGCAATGCGGGCCGCAGTACGGAGGTGAAGCCGGTCCCAGGCCAGAGCGTGCCACTGCCACCAACAAATGGACCTCAATTGCCGGATGGCAGCTTCAATTGTGACACTGTGACCCGGATGTCCTGGGAGCAGAGCACCGCGCTTGAAAACAGCAACGTCGGCCCCCGGCAGGTCAGGCGCTGTAGCCGCGACGGATTGAGCATCGAGGTAACACCGCCCTCCAATTGAGGGAAATAAATATTCATATATTCTAACTCAACTAAAAACAGATAGACCCGTTACTAGGCGATCGTTAAGCAGCCCACTGGAAAGGCAAATGCGCATTTTCTGCGCAGAATTTGATATTTTCTTGCTTTCTAGTCTCTGAATTTCTACAAAAGGTTGCCGCCTGAAAGCCAAAAATGGCTCGGGTGATTGGCTGCACTTCCACTCGTCTTGGCGCCGAAGGATTCTGCCTTCGAGACACGAGTACTGGAAGAGCGTGGTCGTCAGAATGGGCCAGACATTGGCCCGACCCAAGGAGAAGAACATATGAACCTCAAGACCTTGCTCACCGCAACAACTGCAGCCTGCCTTCTGCTGGTACCTGCCGCCCGCGCCGACATTGTGATCGGTCTCATTGCACCGGTCACCGGTCCGGTTGCAGCCTATGGCAATCAGGTCAAGAATGGCACAGAAACCGCGATCGCAGAAATCAATAAGAAGGGCGGAATTTTGGGCGAAAAGGTCGTCCTGAAGATTGCCGACGATGCGGGCGAGCCAAAGCAGGGCGTTTCCGCAGCGAACCAGTTGATCGGCGAAGGCATTCGTTTCGTCGTCGGCCCGGTCACTTCCGGCGTGGCCATGCCTGCGTCCGATGCGCTAGCCGAGAACGGCATTCTCATGGTCACCCCTACGGCAACAACACCTGCGTTAACGAATCGCGGCCTGACAACGGTTCTACGTACCTGCGGACGCGACGACCAGCAGGCGGAAGTCGCGGCAAACTACGTTCTGAAAAACCTGAAGAACAAGCGCATTGCCATCATCAATGACAAGGGCGCCTACGGTAAAGGTCTGGCGGACGCCTTCAAGGCCACGCTCAACAAGGGCGGCGTCACGGAAGTGCTCAACGACGCCATCACTCCCGGCGACAAGGATTTCAGCGCATTGACAACACGCCTGAAGGCCGAGAACGTCGATGTCATCTACTTTGGCGGCTACCACCCGGAAGGTGGTCTTTTGGTCCGGCAGCTGGCCGACCTCGGCATCAAGCCGTTGATCATCGGCGGTGATGGACTGTCGAATACGGAATATTGGACGATTGGCACCAAGGCTGCCGCCGGCACGATGTTCACCAATGCATCCGATGCGACGAAGAGCCCGAACTCCAAGGCCGCCGCAGAGGCGCTAGCCGCCCGCAAGATCCCCGCAGAAGCCTTTACCCTGAACGCCTATGCGGCTGTCGAAGTCATCAAGGCGGGCATTGAAAAGGCCAAGACAAAGGAAGATGCGCAGGCCGTGGCAAAGGCGCTGAAGTCCGGCGAAAAGATCAAAACAGCGATCGGCGACCTGACTTACGGCGAGACCGGCGACCTCACATCCCAGACCTTCGACCTCTTCAAGTGGGAAGACGGCAAGATCGTCGCTGCAAAGTAAACCTGACAGTGGGGCGGCTTCCGCCGCCCCACCTCTACAATCTATTGCCGTCGCATTTATCGTGAATCGGCTATAGTCTCCTCGCACTGCAAGATGACCAGGAGACAGAGAAATGCGCCTTGAGACCTATATCGATCAGGGAACAGGGCGGGAGCCCGCCGATATCGTTCTGAAGGGCGGCCATTTCTACGATCTCGTCACTGGCGAACTCGTGCAGTCGGATATCGCGATTTGCGGTGATCGCATCGTCGGCACCGGTGAAACCTATCAGGGAAAAAAGGAAATCGATATCTCGGGCCAGATCGTGGTGCCGGGTTTCATCGATACCCATCTCCATATCGAAAGCTCGCTGGTCACGCCGCATGAATTCGACCGCTGCGTTCTGCCCTATGGCGTAACCACCGCCATTTGCGATCCGCATGAGATTGCCAATGTCATCGGCACCGAGGGCATCCAGTTCTTCCTCGATTCGTCGCTTGAGACGATCATGGATATCCGTGTTCAGCTTTCCTCCTGCGTACCAGCCACGCATCTGGAAACCGCAGGCGCCGATCTTCCCATCGAGCGCCTCCTGCCCTTTCGGCATCATCCGAAGGTCATAGGGCTCGCGGAATTCATGAACTTTCCCGGCGTGATTCATAAGGATCCAGTCTGCATGGCAAAGCTCGAGGCGTTTCAGGGCGGCCATATCGATGGTCACGCCCCGCTCCTGTCCGGCCTTGGCCTGAACGGCTACCTGTCGGCAGGCATTCGCACTGAACACGAATGCACGACGGCCGAAGAAGCCATGGAAAAGATCCGCAAGGGCATTCACATTCTGGTGCGGGAAGGCTCGGTGTCCAAGGATCTCCACGCGCTGATGCCCATCATTACGGAACGCCTGTCGCCCCACCTGGCGCTGTGCACGGATGATCGCAACCCGCTGGATATCGCCGAGGAAGGTCACCTGGATTTCATCATCCGCACGGCCATCGCCCACGGTGTGGAACCGCTCGCCGTATACCGCGCAGCCTCCATCTCAGCCGCACGCGCCTTCGGCCTGAAGGACCGCGGGCTGATCGCACCCGGCTGGCGCGCAGACCTTGTGGTGGTCGATAACCTGGCCAACTGCAAGGCGCAGATGGTGTTTTCCGCGGGTCGACTGGTGAACGACGAATTGTTCGCAACCCGCAAGCCGGTGGAACCCGTGGGCCTGGATAGCGTGAAGGCGCGCATCGTCAAGGCAGCGGATTTCTCCGTTCCCGCACGGCAGGAGGAGCAGCCGGTCATCGGCGTCCTGCCGGGCAAGATCATCACCGAGCATCGGCGTTTCCGCCTGCCCTCGTCGGGCAATCAGAGCACGGTAGATCTCGCCAACGATATCATTCGCGTGGCTGTCATCGAGCGGCATGGCAAGAACGGCAATCACGCCAACGGTTTCGTGCAGGGCTTTGGCCTGAAGAAGGGCGCCATCGCCTCCACCGTCGGGCACGATAGTCACAACATCTGCGTCGTCGGCGTGTCCGAAGATGACATGGCGCTTGCCGCCAACCGACTCGGCGAGATCCGCGGCGGCTTCGTCGTGGTGGAGGATGGCAAAGTGACCGGCGAAATCGCGCTTCCGGTCGCGGGCCTCATGAGCCTTGAACCCTACGAGACGGTTCGCGACATTCTTCATGAACTGAGAAAGGCTGCCTACGCGCTCGGAACAACCTTGACAGAGCCCTTCCTTCAGGTCGCCTTCCTGCCACTGCCAGTCATTCCACACCTGAAGATATCGGATAAAGGTATGGTGGATGTCGACAAGTTTGCCCTGATCGGCTGAGGCTTGGCCGAGGCTATTGCTTGTCGCCGCCCGGTGTCAGGGCGGATACAGCAGAGTGAGCCGCGGACGTGGCGGTCGCCCGAATGGTGCTGGCAATGGTTTCTACCCGGCCAATCTGCTGGCGGAACTCTTCCAGCGCCCTGCCCCGCAATGTCGTGCCCGCAGGCATCTCAGCCTTGGTCGGATCCTTGTAGGTGTCGCCGACGCGCAGTTCGTAATAGAGGTGCGGTCCGGTGGATAGCCCGGTCGAGCCCACATAGGCGATCACCTGTCCCTGCGCCACGTGATCGCCAACCGTCAGCCCCTTCGGCGTGCCCTCAATGTGGGCATAGGTCGTGGTATATCCGCCATCATGCTGGATGCGGATATATTTCCCGTATCCGCCTTCGGAATCGATCTTCACCACAACACCGTCGCCCGCCGCAACGATCGGCGACCCCATAGGCGCACGATAATCGACCCCGTTGTGGAATTTGCGGGTTCTGAGAATTGGATGCACCCGCCAGCCGAAACCATCACCCAGCTGACCGGCAGAGACGGGCTTGTGCATCAGCGTCTTCGAGACCGAGCGTCCCGCATCATCGAAAAACTCGGGCTTTCCGCTATCGGAGACGTAGCGGTAGAAACGGCGGTCCCTGCCCTTGCCCTTCAGCGTCACGGAAACAAGCTCCTGCTCGCCCCGTTCTGCAGTGCGGAATACAAAATCCAGCTGCGGTACATCGGCTGTTTTCGACCAGTGAATGCCATTGGCGCGCAAAAGCTGAACGATCTGCAGGCTCACCTTTACCGGCACGTTTCTGCGCGCCAGATGCTCGATCAGCTTCGGATAATCGGCTGCAGCATCCTGCAACGCGGCAACATCCTTCGGCACGGCCTGCGCAGGCCCGGAACGCGCCTCTGCCGCCTGATGCGCCAGCGCTTCGGCCACCATGCGGTCATAGGGCCGGTGATCGGTTATCAGCTGGAAGTGGCCATCATCGCAGCGCGCCAGAAGACGTTCCCGGCCATCTGTCGCCATATGACGCGCAAACAGGATTTCCGAAAGGTCTGGCTGGGCAGGACGTTGACCGATGATCAGGTCGAGCTGTTCGCCCTTGCGCACGACATCGGCACCCAAACCAGAGGCGAGCTGGGCAAAATCCTCCTCGGAAACTCCGATGACGCCTTTGATATCGCGCAGCCGTTCCGCCTGGACAGGCAAGGAAATAATCCGCTTCACGAGCATCGCCTCCTGCGCGGGGGTCACGGTAACATTGGACTGATCTGCGGCAGGCACCGCCTTTGGAGCGTCCGCAGCATAGCCGAGTCCAGAATGACGCACCAATTGCCGGGCATCCAGCGCATCCTTGAGAACCAGATCGAACGGGCTGGAGCCCGTATCTGCAACCTGCGCGACAGCCGAAGCGCTGGAGGTCGCCGAACCGGGTGCATTTTCATTCAAATCGAGAGAAATATCGAAGTAGGAGGTCTGCGACATCGAACCATCGCCCATCCGCTCCACGAGATCGAGCGTTTCCGGCCGACCGGTTCGGGGCATCCACAGCCGAGCCTTCTTCGGGCTGGCGACAGACTGCCTCCGTGCGCGGGCAAGCACAACGGGCTTTTTCTGCTCCGGCCCTGTGGGAGGAGCAACATCCGAAAGCGGCTCGACAAGTGCGGTTGAGCTTAGAGTGACCAGAAGAGCGGCGGCGATGGCACATCCGCTGTTGCGCATCCAGAACCGTCGCGCTTTCAGTCGAGAAACACCCGGGGCAAATTCATCGCCAACGCAACTCTCATCGCGCACAGCAATTGCGCTTGCCCTTGCATCCATGTGGAATGATCCCGCCGCCGTTAAAGAGTTAAGCAGACGTTATCATTCCACATGGCAAAAATGTGTCGGACCTCGGGCTCTGAACAGGAGATCGCGCTTATCCGTTCAGAAAGCGTCGACGAAGCTCCTCATCTAGCCGCCGCTCGACGGATTTGCGATACCGCACCATGAACTGCTCGATACGCTCTTGAACCCAGACAAGGGGGCTTTCGAGTAACCGCTGGAAATTATGCATTTCCGTCTCCTTTCTTTGGAATCTTTGCTGTGTGGCTGCACTCTGCTTATGCCAGAGACAAACAGGAAGCCGGTAGACCGTTCCTCCAGCATGATTGCACAAAAATCCGAAAGGCCAGATTTATAAAATTGCAAGACCGCACATATATGGAAGAAAATCGAGAGAGAGCCCCCATTAAGTGTACGGAAATCCGGCCATATCAGAGACAAGTCAGATGCATCAACTTCAAACGCTTGCGGATATCATTGCACGACACACCGAGAGTGACGGAGTTTTTGCAACCGAAATTCCTCGCCTGAGCCTTGTGCGCATGTCCAAGCGCACTGAGCCTATGCAAGGTGTCCAGCACCCTTCGCTGTGCCTCATCGCGCAGGGAACCAAGCAGGTGCTGCTGGCGGACGAAGTGTTCGAATATGGACCGGCACGTCACCTCATTGCCTCGGCGGACCTGCCGATCACCGGACAGGTGATCGAGGCGAGCCCGGAAGAGCCCTATCTCAGCATCAAGCTCGATCTGGATCTGTCGGTGCTGGGGGCGATGATGATTGAAATGCCGCCCGCGCCTGAAACCTTCACCACCGCGAAAACCTGTGGCAAGGCAATCTGCCTCAGTCGAACCGATCCACAACTGCTGGAGGCTGCCGTGCGCCTTCTGCGTTTGCTCGATACGCCGGAAGACATCCCGTTTCTGGCCCCCCTTGCCGAGAAGGAACTGCTGTACCGCCTGATGCGCGGGGACCAGGCGAAGAAGCTTCACCGCATGCTCATGCCGGAAAGCCGTTTGCAACAGGTCAATCGCGCCATTGCCTGGATCCGCCAGAATTATGCAAAGCCCTTCAGCGTGGATCGCGTGGCGCAGGAAGCGCGCATGAGCACATCTTCCCTGCATGAGCATTTCAAGGAAGTGACCGCCATGAGCCCGCTGCAATATCAGAAGCAGCTTCGGCTTCAGGAAGCACGGCGATTGATCCTGTCGGAGGCGCTGGACGCGGCGAGTGCGGCCCACCGCGTGGGCTATGACAGCCCATCGCAGTTCAGCCGCGAATATCGTCGCCTGTTCGGAGCGCCGCCGATACAGGACGTATCCCGCCTGAAGACCGAGCCGGCCAGCTTTGCGCCGGCATCCGCCTAGAGCATCGGGCGAAAAAGTGGAATCCGGTTTTTCGCTAAACCGATGCGTCGACAACAAATTTAGAGCGGCGGGCCGTTTCCGATTAGTCGCCCGACGCTCTAATCTTATCCGTCAAAGCTTGGCGCAAAATGCATCCAGTGCGTCAAGCTTTACGACCTTCTCTTCCATTGCCGGGGCAAAACCCGGCATCGCAAGCGGCGTCGCTGACGCAAACTGCGCAGGCAATAGAAAGTCCTGCACTGAGCGCGTCAGGTTGAACACGAAGAGCAAACGCTCATCGCCCTTCTCCCGCACGAAAGCGAGAAGATCGGCCTGCGTCTCGAGGAAGGTCAGGTCACCATCGTAGAGGCTTGAATGCGCCTTGCGGAAGGCCAGCGTCTGCCGATAGTGGTGGAGAACAGAATTGGCATCCGTTTCCTGCGCATCGACTGCGAGTTTTGCATGTGCAGGCGGAACGGGAAGCCAGGTCTTAGCCCCCGGAGAGAAGCCGCCATGCGGTGCCTTTGCCTCCCACACCATGGGCGTGCGGCATCCGTCACGACCCTTGAAGGCAGGCCAGAAGCGAATGCCGTAAGGGTCTCGCAGATCCTCGAAGGCCAGTTCCGCCTCTTCGAGACCAAGCTCCTCGCCCTGGTACAGGCAAATCGACCCGCGAAGGCTGGAAAGAACGCTGATGGCGAGTTTCGCAATGCGCTCGCGCTCATCCGGCGTCTCCATGAAGCGCGTCACGTGGCGGATCACATCATGGTTGGAGAAGGCCCAGCAGACCCATCCATCGGTCACGATTTCCTGGCACTTGGACACGACACTGCGAATATGATCCGCCGTGAAGCGCGGGCTCAACAGGTCGAACGTGTAGCACATGTGCAGCTTGTCATTGCCGCTGGTGTAGATCGAAAGCGTCGATAGCGAGCGATCGCCATCGCCGACTTCGCCCACGGTGGTGCGGCAATCATACTCATCGAGAAGCGAGCGCAGCTTTTTCAGGAACTCGATGTTTTCCGGCTGGCTCTTGTCGTAGAGATGGTTCTGCATCGAATAAGGGTTGGTATCGGTCTCCAGACCCGTCGAATCCGGATCGTAGACCTTGGGCGGGTTGTTCCGCAGTTGCTTGTCGTGGAAGTAATAATTCACGGTATCCAACCGGAAACCATGCACGCCCCGGTCCAGCCAGAACTTGACGGTCGCCAGAACCGCCTTCTGCACATCGGGATTGTGGAAGTTGAGATCCGGCTGCGAAATCAGGAAGTTGTGCATGTAATACTGCTTGCGCACACCGTCCCATTCCCAACCCGGACCGCCGAAAATCGACAGCCAGTTGTTGGGCGCCGTGCCGTCAGGCTTCGGGTCGGCCCAGATATACCAGTCCGCGCGCGGATTGGTTCGGCTCGCCCGGCTCTCGATGAACCATGGGTGTTGGTCCGAGGTATGCGAGATGACCTGGTCGATGACCACCTTTAGCCCCAGCTTTTCGCATTCGGCCATCATCTCGTCGAAATCGGCCAGCGTGCCGAACATCGGGTCGACATTGCAGTAATCGGAAACGTCATAGCCCATATCGGCCATGGGCGAGGTGAAGAAGGGCGACAGCCAGATCGCATCCACGCCGAGCGAGGCGATGTAAGGCAGGCGTTGCGTTATCCCTTTGATATCGCCGATGCCATCACCGGTCGTATCCTGGAAGGACCGTGGATAGACTTGATAGATAACCGCGCCGCGCCACCAGTCGGGATCGCCCTTGCGTGCCGTCACTGTCGTCATGCCTGCTCGACTCCTTCAATCGTTTCGTACATCCGGTAAACTAATCAGAGTAGGCGAAAAGACAAAGGCAAAGCGGTGGATGTTTGGCATCAATTTTAGAATCCGCATAAAAGCAGCCCCAGCCGACTTGTCATACAGCTTCGCCCGTCCTATTCCCGGATGAACGGGTGGAGACGGCAAGATGACGAAGCGAGTTCTATCGATCGGCGAGTGCATGGTGGAACTCTCGCAGGCAGGTCAGGGCCTGCTGCGCAAAGGCTTTGCAGGGGATACGTTCAATACTGCCTGGTATCTGCGTGCCGTGCTTTCGCAAGACTGGCAGGTGGATTACCTGACGGCGCTCGGCGACGACCCGCTGTCCGAGGAGCTGCTGGCCTTCATGCAGAAAGCCGGGATAGGCACAGGCCCCATTCGTCGCATTCCAGGCAAGACGCCCGGTCTCTACCTCATTTCCCTAAAGGATGGCGAACGCACCTTCAGCTACTGGCGTGATACATCCGCCGCCAGACAGCTTGCCGATGATGCCGACCATCTGCGCAAGGCGATCGAAAGCGCTGACGTGCTCTATTTCTCCGGCATCACACTCGCAATCCTCACGCCGCATGCGGCAGATACGCTTCTGTCTGAACTGCGCCGCGCGAAAGCAGTGGGCAAGCATGTGATCTTCGATCCCAATATCCGGCCTCGTCTGTGGAACGACAGGCAGCGCATGCTGGAGACGATCACGGCCGGTGCCGCAGCCTCCACGATCGTACTGCCCAGCTTCGATGACGAGGAGACGCATTTCGGCGATGCCAATGTGGCCAAAACGATCGAGCGCTATCAGGCGGCGGGCGTGCAGCGCGTTGTCGTCAAGAACGGTTCGCAGGGAGCCACGGTCGCAGAAGGCTCTCAGCGCACTTTTGTGCCTGCCGTGCCTCCGGAGAAACTGGTGGATACCACCAGTGCTGGCGATAGCTTCAACGGCGGTTTCATCGGCAGACTGCTGGATGGAACACCGTCAGCAGAAGCTGCGGCACATGGCGCGGCGGTCGCCTCCGTGGTCATTGCCCATCACGGCGCCCTCATCGAGCCCGCACTTCTCCCCTCCTGAGACTTGTGACATCACACTGTAACAGAACGCGCAGATAGAAGCATCTGTCAGGCCATTTCGGCGCGAGTCGAGCGCCTTTGGTGGTTTGCCGGATCAAGGGGCGCGAGCATGACCAGGATCACCATCGTCACCGATGCATGGTACCCGCAGATCAACGGGGTGGTTCGCTCCATCGAAAATACCAACCGCGAACTGGCACGAATGGGCGTTGAGGTTTCCATGATCACGCCGCAGGGATTTTCCAGCATACCTTGTCCTACCTATCCGGAAATCCGGCTTTCCGTCGCGACCTATGCGTCTGTTGCCCGCGAGATTGAAGCCTTCGGGCCATGCTCGGTTCACATCGCCACCGAAGGCCCTCTCGGTCTGCTTGCCAGACGCTGGTGCCTGAAGAACAACATGCCCTTTTCCACCAGCTATCACACCCGTTTCCCCGAATACGTGGCAGCCCGCTTCCCTATTCCGATCCGCTGGTTGCGCGCCTTCGTTCGCTGGTTTCACAATGCGGGCAACGGCTGCATGGTTGCCACTGCAAGTCTGGAACGAGAGCTGGCAAGGCTTGGCCTTCGCAATCTGTGCCGCTGGAGCCGGGGCATCGATCAAGCCCTGTTCCGGCCAATGCCGCAGGAAGCCGAACCCTTTGGCCTTCCGCGCCCCATCTTCATGACTGTCAGCCGCCTCGCTATCGAAAAGAACATCTCTGCCTTCCTCAGCCTTGATCTGCCGGGCTCGAAAGTGGTGGTTGGGGACGGGCCGGAACGCGCCAATCTCGAGCGACAATTCCCCGATGTCCATTTCACCGGCATGAAAACCGGCGAGGATCTGGCGCGGGCCTATGCGCAAGCCGATGTCTTCGTCTTCCCCTCCCTGACCGATACATTCGGCAATACTATTCTGGAGGCGCTCGCTAGCGGCGTGCCAGTGGCAGCCTATCCGGTGACCGGACCAATCGATATCATCGGGGACCGCAGCGGTGCAGGCGCCCTCAATGAAGACTTGCAGGCTGCTTGCCTAGCCGCCTTATCCTGCTCGCGTGAAGATGCGCGTCGCCTCGCGGAATGCTATTCATGGCAGGCTGCGACCCGGCAGTTCCTGGAAAATGTGATGTCGATCTGCCACGCGGGAAAGCTGCACCACCTCTCACAGGATCCTCGTTAGAAGATTTGGACGGAAGGTGAGCGCGGCCAGCCTTCTATCAGCATCGCTTAACACCTGACGAGTAATTCTGAAACAGACCTGTTTTTGTTGATGGGGCCGTTGCCGAACAGCGAGTTTGGCATATCGTCGCCCAACATTAAGACATTCATTTCAGGAAAGAGTAAGCCACCATGGCGCTGAGACAATCGCTGACCACTTTTAAAGGCGCGGGACTGATGCTCAATATCGTGATCGGAGCCGGGTTGTTGGCGCTACCGGGCATGGTTGTGCGCGAGGCGGGCCACCAGGCGATCTGGGCGTGGGGCCTGTGCGCGCTCGTCGCTGTTCCGCTTCTGCTCGTCTTCATCCTCATGGGCATGCGCTTTCCCAATGCAGGTGGAATAACGCATTTCGCCCAGCTTGCTTTCGGACGCAAAGCCTATGCGATAGCTTCGGTCATCCTGCTCGGAACGTTCCCTTTCGGCATGCCGGCGATTGCCCTGACGGGAGGCCATTATTTGGCCGAAGCCTTCGGCGGCACGCCCACCCTCTACGCAGCGGGGCTGATAGTGGCCGCAGCGGCTTCTCATATCCTATCCACTGATATGGCCGCCCGGCTGTCTGCGGCCATTGCATCTATAGTGCTGGTCAGCCTGCTCTGTCTCATGGTCGTCGGCCTGGCGACGGTAGACTGGTCGGCGGGCAGACCTCAAGTCGCCAGCATTGCTGAGCTTGATGTGAAGACTGTTCTCGCGCCGTTCATGATGATCTTCTTCGCTTTTACCGGCTGGGAGCTGGCGGCAGGGCTTTCGGAAGAGTTCAAAAATCCGGCGCGAGATTTTCCCCGCGCCATGTTCCTTTCCTTCATCGCCGCCTGCATCCTCTATTTTGGCATGGCGCTGACAGCGCAGAGCATTGTCATAACCGGCTCCTATGAAGCTGCCTTTTCTTCCATCCTTGCTCATGCAGTCGGCGAAAACGGACGCATTATTATGGCTTTGCTGGCTGGAACGATCATCTATGCCAACCTGATGGGATGCATCTGGGCCGTTTCACGGATGGTCTATGCGCTCAGTCGCGAGGGGCTTCTACCGATACGGCTGCACACGACATCGAAGGGCGTTCCACTGTCGTCGGTACTTATCATCTGCCTGTTGCTTCTCTGTGTCGTGGGCGCAGATGCCGCGGGTCTCATCCATCTGGGGCTGATGCTGGAACTGGCCGCGCAGAATTTCCTGCTGCTCTACGGCTTGAGCGGTCTGGCACTTTTGAAACTATCTCGCCGCATTTTCGATCGGCTCGCGGCGCTGCTGACAGTCGGCCTCGTTCTCGTGTTGATGATTGTACAGGGACAATCGCTCTTCTACCCCCTTGGACTGGCGCTGGCCGGAATCGTGCTGGCACGACTAAACTCCAGTCGCCCGATCTTGCGCCAGACGATGCCTGCGGAGTGAGGGCCGAACGCCCTCACGAAAAGAGCGCCGTTTAGAGCGTTCAACGCTTCTTGCGCTTGTGCTCGTACGGATTTTCCGCCGACTTGAAGTGGATGCGAATCGGTACGCCCGGCATCTGGAAGTCGGCGCGCAAACCGTTGATCAGATAGCGGACATAGGATTCCGGCAGGGCATCTGAACGGGTGCAGGAAATCATGAAGGCAGGCGGCCTAGCCTTGACCTGCGTCATGTATTTCAGACGAATGCGGCGCCCAGAAACAGCCGGTGGCGGGTGCTGAATCTGAGAGCTTTCCAGCCAGCGATTCAACCTGGCGGTGGAAATACGCTTGTTCCAGACCATGTCCGTATCGATGATGTTCTGCATCAACTTGTCGAGACCGTAGCCGGTCTGTCCGGAAATCGGCACGGCACGAATGCCTCGTGCTTGCGGCAGCAGGCGTTCCGTCTTCTCGCGCAGGTCCGTTAGGAACGCCTGCGGATCTTCGACGAGATCCCACTTGTTAAACGCCAGCACCGCGGCACGGCCTTCACGCAGCACCAGATCGACAATCTGCAGATCCTGCTTCTCGAAGGGGATCGTTGCGTCGAAGACGATGACGACGGTTTCGGCAAAACGAATGGCGCGCAGCGCATCGGCAACCGAAAGCTTTTCCAGCTTTTCCTGAACGCGCGCCTTGCGGCGCATGCCCGCCGTATCGAACATCTTGATCGTGCGGCCACGCCAGTCCCATTCAACGGAAATGGAATCGCGCGTAATGCCCGCTTCCGGTCCCGTCAGAAGACGGTCTTCGCCTAAGAAGCGATTGATCAGCGTGGATTTTCCGGCATTGGGACGCCCGACGATCGCCACGCGCAGCGGCTTGGTATCGTCATAGGCCGGCTCGAAATCCTCGTCACTGTCGCCCTCGCCTGCAAAGCTTCCGGCGGAGACATCGACATCCGTCTCGGCCTCGTCATCCTCGTCTTCGTCAAACGCTTTTTCTGGCCCAAGGGCCTCGACAATCGCATCGCGCAGATCGATCATTCCCTGCCCGTGCTCCGCCGAAATCGGCACAGGTTCGCCCAGGCCGAGCGTATAGGCATCGTAGAAACCGCTGTCTGAACCTCGTGCTTCCGACTTGTTGGCAACCAGCACGACCGGCTTGCCACGCCGACGCAGCATTTCGCCCAAAGTCTTGTCGAGCGGCGTCAGGCCCGTCTTGGCGTCGACCACGAACAGAGAAAGATCCGCCTCATCGATTGCCGCTTCGGTCTGGGCGCGCATGCGCCCTTCGAGCGTATCGGGCCCAGCCTCTTCGAGACCGGCCGTATCGATGATGCGGAAGCGCAGGTCCACAAGCTTTGCGTCACCAGGGCGACGGTCGCGCGTCACACCGGGTGTATCATCGACAAGCGCCAGCTTCTTGCCAACCAGGCGGTTGAACAAGGTGGATTTTCCAACATTGGGACGCCCGACAATGGCGACGGTAAAGCTCATTTCAGGTTCCCTTTCCGGGCCTTCTCAAGTCTATCAGGATTTCGCAGCCGGCGGCGCGGAGGATACCAGAGTATCCAGCAAAATCTGAGCACGATTGGCAATGTTGCGCGGCGCCTGGGCGTCGTTCGCGATATCCTCGAACCACTGCTTGGCCTTGGCCGTATCGCCAGCCTTCATGGCAGCAAGACCCAGCACTTCGCGCGCGGAATTCCGCAGCGCGTGGCTGCCCGTCGCCATGGGTTCAACCTCGGCGGCCACCTGGGCATAGGTACTGGTATCGACCATCAGGTAGGCGGCACGCATCTTCGCGACGTCACGCAATACGGCAGGAATCGCGCTATCGGCAGCCACCTGCTGGAACGCCTTGATAGCACCGGCCGCATCACCCTTCTGAGAAAGAAGCGTGGCGGCGCGCATGCGGGCGAGAACCGGATAGGCGCCGGAACCATCCTTCTCAAGCTTTTCCAGAGCGGCAATCGCTTCGTCCGTTTTGTTCTGCTTGGCAAGGTTCAAGGCTGCCAGAAACTGATCGCCATATTGTGATGCATTGTTCGAGTGCCAATATTCATAGCCGCGATAGCCCGCGGTGCCGAGAACGATCAACGCAGCGCCCGCAATGATGAAGGGACGATAAGCGCGCCAGACCCTGCTGATCTGCTCCGAGCGCAGTTCCTCATTCACCTCGCGAATAAAGCTGTCGTTTTCGTGTGCCATACCTTGCTCCGGCCGAAATCGGCCCATTATCTCGAAAGCCTGCCTTCTAACCTATTTTTCACAGGATGTAAGGGGGTGAGTTGCGACGCTTGGGTCGACATATCGAACGCAATAGCCGTTTGCGAAATTGCCTTTGATCAGTTCCAGACTTGGATAAGCCAAATAGATAAACCCCGCCTCGGAAGGCGGGGTGCCAATTATCTCTGCTTGGTATCGCTTGATAATCCGCCACGCAAGGTGGACTTGAGGCGTTCGCTAATAGATCAGCAACGCAGACGTTCCACATATGAACCAATACACCCGAAGCGTCAATATCATAAGTCAAGAGCGTTCCGCATCGCCGCACGAACCTTTTCCATCTCGGCAGGTCCGATCACGATATCGAGATACTTCCGTCTTCCGGTTACAGCATCGCGACCCGTATACGGTAGCGTCAATCGCGAAAGTCCCACAGTCGCCAACATATCCGCCTTCGCCCATTTGGCTCGCCCGTCATAGGGTGGTGGCGGATCAACCGGCAGTTCCACTTTGCATTGATATCTTATGTTTTTATGAGGCGGGGTCTGGCTCAGTGGCACAACGGTACACAGATCAGCTCAGTTTGGCAGTCTGGGCGACACCACGATCGCCAACCGCTCCTTGACCATTTCCGGTGGCATGAAACCCGTTCTATAGTCACAGATGACAATTGAACCCAGTTTAGGATGGAATTTAAGAGCCAAATTTATTATCTGCAACTCATGGATGAAACGAATACTCAATAAATTCTTTAGGTAGAGCCGAATACGAATGTCCGTCAACCGGACAATCTCTCCTCAATCATTTCAGCCTATGAAGCACTACGAACTCTCCCCGACTTTGCCGCATTCTGAATGCAGGAAAGCGGGCCGATTATTGCGACAGGTTCCCATAGTGCGTTTTCTTGCCCCTGCCCTTCTCACATTCCTTGTCGCATTTCCGGGCAACATTCTCGCACAGGACAAACCAAAACAGCTGGTGATAATATCGTTTGATGGCGCCGGAAACAATGCGCTGTGGGAGCGCAGCCGCACACTTGGCAAACGGGTCAACGCGCACTTCACCTATTTCCTCTCCTGCACGCTTGTCATCGATCGCGCCCGCGCCAAAACCTATCAGGGGCCTGGACAGAGGCCCGGAAAATCCAACATCGGGTTTGCCCAGACGAAGGAAGAAGCTCTCACCCGTCTCGATCACGTCTGGAACGCCCGGCAGGAAGGCCATGAGATTGCCAGCCATACCTGCGGTCACTTCGATGGGCGCGAATGGAGCAAGGCCGATTGGCAGCAGGAAATGCGAAGCTTCCGCTCGCTGCTAGGGTCTGCCTGGGCCGATCTCGGTGCGCCGGATAAAGAGCCCGCAGACTGGCGGGATTTTGTGAAGAACGGCATCAGGGGATTTCGCGCGCCCTACCTCTCCACCAGCGACGCCTTGACGGAGGCAGAACGCGACGAAGGTTTCACCTATGATGGCAGCGGCATAAGCAAGGGGCCAATGCTGCCGACACGCGAAAACGGCGTACTGATGTTCGGGCTGCCTCTCATTCCGGAAGGGCCGGAGCACCGCAACATCATCGCAATGGACTATAATCTCTTCATCCGCCATTCGGCAGGCGTGGAAAATCCCAGTCGCTCGGCGGAGTTCGAGGAACGCAGCTATGCGGCCTTTCGTGCCGCTTTCGATCGGCAATATGCAGGCGACCGTATCCCGCTGCAACTCGGCTTTCACTTCGTGGAAATGAATGGCGGCGCCTATTGGCGGGCTATGGAAAGGCTGGCAACCGAAATCTGCCAGATGCAGGATGTTGCCTGCGTAACCTATGGCGAGGCCATACGGGCGCTTGGCACGCGAAATGCGCAAGACCCTTCTAGGTCGTGGTGATGATTTAAGGATTGGGATTCCCAAAAGAGCGCAAATCGGATTCAAAGCTGATTTTGGAGATC
>NZ_JALJQZ010000047.1 GCF_022968395.1 Affinirhizobium lemnae | reverse complement strand
AAATCAGCTTTGAATCCGATTTGCGCTCTTTTGGGAATCCCAATCCTTAAATCATCACCACGACCTAGAGGCGCTGCTGCGTTGGGTACTCGCCGGGAGACCATCAATGATCTTTTCGACCTGGGGATTGTCCCCACAACGAAGGTTCCGCACCAAAAGATCAGGAGCCATATTCTTGTGGTACGATTAGACGATCTGGAAGCGTTTGGGCGAGAACATGTTTTGCTTGATGTCCTGTCAAAAGAACGGGGTGAAGCCGCACTTGCGGTGCGCAATCGGCTGACCGAGTTGGGGATTCGTCCGGTGTACGAGGCAAGCCCTAAGGCGACGAGAGTCTACCGTCGAAATGAAATCGAGAGCGCAGGCTTTTAAACACTCGCGTTCTTACCTACTCCGTGAAAGCCCGCTTTTTAGCGGGCTTTTTTTGCGCTGTAACACTTGCAGGGAAAGTTGTTGAGGGACGTGGTTCCGAGCCGTTTAGAGTGCACGATTTGGAAATTATTCAATGATTTCAGCAAATCGGCTCCTCTAGGGAAATTCGTTAGGGGCCGCACCACTGGCGATAACTTTTCCTACCCGTCCCGACCGGCAAGTCCGAGGATTTTCTCGCGCAGAATTCGCGCCATGTTTCGCGTGTTTCGATAGAGATGAAGTTGTGCGGCGACCTGGCGCACGTCGCGGTCGCTGTTTTCCCTCAGGCCGATCACCAGACTTCCCATCTCTTCCCGCTCCGTCCAGAAGCGGCTCATGATGGGATGATCAGGCACGGCACAGGAATCGCTACGCTGGATGTTGATGTCGTCCAGATGCCATTCGGTCAATTTCATCATGAGAAGTTTGCCCGGCGAGTAGGCGGCAAAGTTCTCATCATAGGCGGTCTTCCACGTGTAGGCTTCGCCAGCCATGACGAAGACGACGAGTGAGGCAATCGCGCGACCGTTGAGGTTGACCGTATGGATACGGACGGCGTCTGCATCTGATAGGTTTCCGATGGCCTCCCGGGCAAAAGCTGCGCGGAATCGGTCATTGATCAAGGCCGAACGTTTGCGACCCTTCCAGCCCTTGCCTTCCAGCGCCAGAAACTCCTCCGTTCGCCGGCGGATGTCGTCGGGCTGACGGGCAACGTCATAGGTCACGGTTCCCAACCGCTCCAGGTGCCGCCACTGTCTGCGCATTTCCCGCAGATGGTGGGATGAGATTGCTCGGCGCAGATAGAGTTCTGGATCTTCAGTACTCTGCAGGAAAGGGCGCTGGAACGTGTTGGTAATGCTGACCGGCAGATTTCGCGCCACCGCGACCGCGCGCATCAACTGGGCGAAGCGGCCATTGAGACGAAGGTCTGGAAGGACGAGAACGTCAGGTAGGCGCAACTGTTTCTGGCTCAGTGCATCAAGCAGATTGTCGAGGGTTTCTGCAGCGTCTTCCGCGTCAAGCAAAGGTGTTCCCAATGGGCCGAACGGGTTGGCCCATGCCCTGATGATCGAAGCGCCCAGCGAAAAGCCTGGCTTCTCCTGCGAGAAAGGCATCAGCAACCGTATGCGGCTGCGGGTCTCGTTGTCATCGCGAATGAGGGCGAACTGGACCTGGCGGTCTTCCACCCGCGGCATGGCGGGTGCCAGCATGCGGCCGGTAAAGAAGACATTCGGCTCCATGGCGCGGTTAGACAGAAAATCCAGTTCATCCTGTAGATCATAGCCCATGGATGCCGGGTAGATGGACAAAGTCCGTCCCGGTCTGCCGACCGATGCCTTGATCAGAGCTTCGGGAATGGACAGCTTCGGCTTTTGAGGTGAGACGTCCAGATCAAGACGAAAAGGACCGCGGGGCGGAAGCTCAACCATTGGATGCTCCTTCCGTGTTTGGGTTTTTCACCGCGCGGGCGAAGGCGAACAGGATGATCCCGAGCTTTTTGCGAACAGCAATGTGGAGGAGGACTGCCTCCAGCATCATGGCGCTTGCAGTCGCCGAGGCAGCACCGTAGAGGCCGAAACGAGGGACGATGACGATGTTGACCGTGACTGCATAGGCAAGCACCACGGCATAGATGGCGACGCAAAGAGACTGGCGTCCGGCCATATTCAGCAGGACTTCGCCTGGGCCGACGAGTGCCTTTGCAAGAATACCGGCAAACAGGATGGCCATCAGCGGATAGCCGCTGGTGAAGGCGGGGCCGAAAAGACCGAGGAGGATTTCTCCCATCGCCAGAACGGAAAGGCCGACCAACAGAGCCGGCCAGAAGGACCAGCGGGCTGCCTGTGCAGAAAATTGCGCCAGTGATGATTGATCGTGTTCTGCAAGTATGCCGGCAAAGCGCGGTGCCGCCGCCGCCTTGACCGAAAAGTAGACGAACTGCACCAGCGCGATCGTTTTTGCGGCGGCGTAATAGACGGCGACCTGATCCGGCGGCAGGAAGAAGCCGACGACGACGACATCCGCATTGGTCAACAGGAAGCCGATGCCATCGACGAGGAACAATGGCAGCGAGAAGCGGAACCAAGGCATCAGCGCAAACGAAAGGGCGCCTCTGCCAAGCTGGCGACGCAGGCGGTAGGTCATCCGGATGAACTGGAACAATGTGGTGATGTAGGTCGCAGCAAGGGCGGCCTCCATCGCCGTTCGGGCGGACTGCGGCTGACCGCTCCATACGGCCACAAGCATGAGAAACAGGATCAGCAACGGACGTATGATATAGGTGGGGCTGAGTGCCGTGACGGCCCAACCGTTTGCGCGGGCCGTTCCGTCCAGCACGTCACCCAGCGCGATCATTGGCAGCGTGAACAGACCCAGGAAGACCGGTATCAACCAGTAATCCGGTACGAAACTGTCGAATACTGTCATGAATACGAGGCCGGATACGGCAAGCGTCGTGGCCGAAAGCATGGCGACGATGCGTGCCGTCCAGTTCAGGCCGCGCACCAGTTCGCTTTCGCCGCGGTTCTGATGCTGTGGCAGGAAGCGGATGACGGCCGTATGAAAGCCAAGGCAGGACAGATTGCCGAAGACGACGACCAGAACCCAGACGAAGGCGAAAATACCGTATTCGAATTCGCCCATCAGGCGGGCCAGAATGATCTGGGAGAGGAAGGCGATCGCTGCGCTGATGATGCGGATGGCAAAGGCAATCAGCGCCATACGCTGGGCGCGCGCTGTTTCACTATCGTCACGCAGTATCGGTTCCAGCCGACGCAGCAAAGGCGTCAGCCGGTTCTTCAGGCCAAGCGGCAAAAGCCGCTCTGCTGTTTCGATCACTGTCATGAAAAACGCAATACTCTTGGCACAGCAATTACATATGCCAATTCTGCGCTGTGCACGGTTAAGGAAGCGTGATCCTGTTTCGTAAAAACACACCTATCGTGACACATCTTTCGTCTGCATCACCCTTGCAGGCGTTACTTCAGGCCGCGCCATGCAAAAAGGCCCCGGAAACCGGAGCCTTTCAGGTGTTGCTAATTCGATTTTGTTTGGTATGTCAGGCCTGCTCGAACGCGCCATGGCAATGCTTGTATTTCTTGCCGGAACCGCAAGGGCACAGCTCGTTGCGGCCAACGCGTCCCCAGGTCTGTGGGTCGTTAGGATCACGGTCTTCCGGAGCTGCGACAGCCATGAAGCCGCCACCGTTCTGGCCAAACTCGTCCTCACCGGTCGTCGCGTCGAGATGATGAACCTGCATGACCGGCGGAGGCTGTGGCGCCTCCGGTTCGTCACGCATCAGTTCAACACGCATCAGTTGCGCCGTCACACCCTCGCGCAAGTTCGCCAGGAGCGCCTGGAAGAGTTCGAAGGCTTCCGCCTTGTATTCCTGCAAGGGGTCACGCTGGGCGTAGCCGCGGAAGCCGACGACAGACCGCAGATGGTCCAGATTGACGATATGCTCGCGCCACAGATGATCCAGCGTCTGAAGAAGAACGGACCGCTCGACATAGGTCATGATTTCCGCGCCGAAACGCTCGGCACGATCTTTGGCCGCAGCGTCCGCAGCCGCTGTGATGCGTTCGCGGATATCGTCTTCCGCGATACCTTCTTCCAGTACCCAGTCCTGAATCGGCAGATCGAGGTTCAGCTGTTGCAGAACCGCTCCCTTCAAGCCGACCGCATCCCACTGCTCGGCATAGGCCCGCTCTGGAATATGCTTGGTGACCAGGATCTCGATCACTTCATGACGCATGTCGGTGACGGTTTCCGTGAGGTCCGTCGCGTCCATCAGTTCGATACGCTGTTCGAAGATCACCTTGCGCTGATCATTCGTTACGTCATCGTACTTCAGCAAGTTCTTGCGAGTATCGAAGTTGCGGGCTTCGACCTTCTTCTGCGCACGTTCCAGAGCCTTGTTGATCCACGGATGGACGATGGCTTCGCCGTCCTTGAGGCCCAGCTTCTGAAGCATGCTATCCATGCGATCCGAGCCGAAGATACGCATCAGGTCATCCTGAAGCGACAGATAGAACTTCGAACGACCCGGGTCGCCCTGACGACCGGAGCGGCCGCGCAGCTGGTTGTCGATACGCCGGCTTTCATGGCGCTCGGTTGCCAGGACGTAGAGCCCGCCCGCCGCGAGTGCCTTTTCCTTCAACTGCTTGACCTCGGCGCGGATGGCCGCTTCCTTCGCGTCGCGCTCCGGACCCGGCTCCATGCCGTCCAGTTCGCGCTCAAGGCGCATGTCGATATTGCCGCCAAGCTGGATGTCGGTACCGCGACCGGCCATGTTGGTGGCGATCGTGACAGCGCCGGGAACGCCAGCCTGACTGACGATGTAGGCTTCCTGCTCGTGATAGCGGGCGTTCAGGACGTTGAACTTCTCAAAGCCCGCCTGCTTGAGCATGGCCGCCAGAAGTTCCGACTTTTCGATGGAAGTCGTGCCCACCAGAACCGGCTGGCCCTTTTCGTGGGCAGCCTTGATCTCTTCGATGATCGCCTTGAACTTCTCTTCCGCGGTCCGGTAGACCTCGTCGCTTTCATCGATACGCTGGATCGGGAGGTTGGTCGGAACTTCCACGACATCCAGGCCATAGATGTTGGAAAACTCTTCCGCTTCTGTTGCAGCCGTACCGGTCATGCCGGCCAGCTTTTCATACATGCGGAAGTAGTTCTGGAAGGTAATGGATGCCAGGGTCTGGTTTTCCGGCTGGATCTGCACCTTTTCCTTGGCTTCGAGCGCCTGATGCTGGCCTTCGGAATAACGGCGACCCGGCATCATGCGGCCGGTGAATTCGTCGATGATGACGATCTCGTCGTTGCGGACGATGTAATCCTTGTCGCGCTGGAAGAGCTTGTGTGCCTTCAGCGCATTGTTGATGTGGTGAACGATTGCAACGTTCTCGACGTCGTAGAGCGATTCACCCTTCAGAAGGCCCGCTTGACGCAGCAGGTTCTCGAGTTTTTCCGTGCCGACTTCGGAGAAATTGGCGGACCGCTGCTTTTCGTCGATCTCGTAATCTTCCGGTGTCAGGGCCGGGATGAAGCTGTCGATCGTGTTGTAGAGTTCGGAGCGGTCGTCCAGCGGACCGGAAATGATGAGCGGCGTGCGCGCTTCATCCACGAGGATCGAGTCCACTTCGTCGACGATCGCGAAGTAGTGGCCGCGCTGAACCATCTGGCCGCGATCATACTTCATGTTGTCGCGCAGATAATCGAAACCGAGTTCGTTGTTCGTCGCGTAGGTAATGTCGCAGGCGTAGGCCGCGCGGCGCTGGTCGTCATCGAGACCGTGGACGATAACGCCCGTCGTCAATCCCAGGAAGCCGTAGAGGCGGCTCATGATGCCCGCGTCGCGGCTTGCGAGATAGTCGTTGACGGTCACGACGTGGACACCACGGCCTGTCAGCGCATTCAGATAGACCGGCAGGGTCGCGACAAGCGTCTTGCCTTCGCCGGTCTTCATTTCTGCGATTGCGCCCTGGTTCAGGATCATGCCACCGGTCAGCTGCACGTCGAACGGACGCATGCCGAGCACACGGCGCGCTGCTTCGCGCACCACAGCGAAAGCGGGCACAAGAATGTCTTCGACCGTCTTGCCGTTTGCCAGCTCCTGCCGGAACTCAACCGACTTCGCTGCAAGCTGCTCGTCGGTCAGCGCCTTCATCTTCTCTTCAAGGGCGCTGATGGCTTCCACGCTCGAACGATAGCCACGCACGCGGCGATCGTTGGCGGAGCCGAAAAATTTGCGTGCAATCGCACCAAGGCTGACCATGCACATGGTCCTTTCTGAATCGATTTGGCATCAGGCTGCCGAGCGCTCCTGGTTACCGCTTCAGCCAGTGAAATTTTCACAGACAAATTACAGTACCCGCCCGGAAACTGTTCTAGACGCGAAGTAGCGTGACAGATAAGAGGGGGGTTGAATGATGTCAACGGTTCTGGCCGATACAGAATGGCCACAATCCGGTGTTTCTGAAGGTGCCATGGCCGGAATCGGGCAGACTGAAACCGGTGCTTTACTTGAAAGGTCCTACCTTATGTTTCGCTCCAAATTCGTCGCAGCGGCGACCCTGGCCGCAGCGTTCACGTTCCACTCGCCTCTCGCTGCGCAGGACAACCCTGTCGTTGCGAAAGTGGGTTCGGTGGAAATTCGCAAGTCCGACCTCGATACGGCGATCGCAAATCTGAGCGCCCAGTATCAGCAGCTGCCGGATGAACAGAAGACCGTTGCGGCGCTTTCGCAGGTCATCGATATCAAGCTGGTGGCCAAGAAGGCTGAAGATGCCGGCATTCAGAATAGCGATGATTTCAAGCAGCGCATGGTGTTCCTCAAGGAACGCGAACTGCACAATGCCTATCTGCGCGATCAGTTCGACAAGCTGAAGCCGGAAGAGGTCAAGGCACGCTACGACAAGGAAATCGCAGCGATGCCGAAGGAAGAAGAAGTTCACGCACGCCATATCCTGGTAAAGACCGAAGACGAAGCCAAGGACATCATCAAGCAGCTTGATGCCGGCAAGGACTTCATCGAACTGGCCAAAGCCAAGTCGGAAGATTCCAGCAAGTCCGACGGTGGCGATCTTGGCTACTTCACCAAGGGCCGCATGGTTCCTGAATTCGAAGAGGCAGCCTTCTCGCTTGCGAAGGGAAGCTACACCAAGACCCCGGTGAAGTCGCAGTTCGGCTATCACGTCATCAAGGTCGAGGATAAGCGCAACGCCCAGCCGCCAGCCTTCGACCAGGTCGAGCCGCAGGTTCGCCAGATCGTGATGCAGGAAAAGTATTCGTCCATCATCGATGAGGCCAAGAAGGCCCAGAAGGTGGAAATCGTGGACGAAAATCTGCGCAAGGGCTATGACGAACTGACCAAGAGCGAGTAATAGCTCTTAACAAGCCTGCACCGGCCCGCTTTGGCGGGCCTTTTCTTGTCCGGAAGCCAATCTTTGTCTGGAAACTGAGCCATGTCGTCAGCTGTTTCTCCCCTCGCTCCCAAAACCTATCCAGAGATGCCGACTGTGCGCGGCGTGCGGATGGCAACAGCCGCCGCTGGTATCAAGTACAAGAACAGGACCGATGTTCTGCTGATGGTATTCGATGAGCCCGCTTCTGTTGCGGGTGTGTTTACCCGGTCGAAATGCCCGTCCGCTCCGGTTGATTTCTGCCGCGCGAACCTGCCCCATGGCGTAGCGCGCGCTGTCGTCGTCAATTCCGGCAATGCCAATGCCTTCACGGGCGTGAAGGGCAAGGCCGCGACCGAGCTGACGGCAGACTCAGCCTCAAAGGCGGTGGGTTGCCAGACGAACGAGGTCTACCTGGCTTCGACCGGCGTTATCGGCGAACCTCTGGATGCCACGAAATTCGCCGGTGTGCTGGGTGACATGCATGGATCTGCTGTCGGTGACTTCTGGCTGGAAGCGGCCAAAGCCATCATGACCACCGATACCTATCCGAAGGTTGCCACGCGCACTGCCGAGATCGACGGCGTTCCGGTCGTGATCAACGGTATTGCTAAGGGCGCCGGAATGATTGCGCCGGATATGGCGACGATGCTGTCTTTCGTCGTGACCGATGCGGATATTGCGCCCGCTGCCCTTCAGGCACTCTTGTCCAAGGGCGTTGGCCCCACATTCAATTCCGTGACCGTCGATAGCGACACCTCCACATCCGATACGCTTCTTCTGTTTGCAACAGGCAAGGCGGGTGAAGACGGCCAGAAGAGGGTCGAGAAGGCGGATGATCCGCGCCTCGTTTCCTTCCGCCATGCGCTGAACGACCTCCTCAAGGATCTGGCGCTTCAGGTCGTGCGCGATGGCGAGGGTGCCCGCAAGATGGTGGCCGTCACGGTGACCGGTGCCGAGAGTGATTCGGCTGCAAAGCGTATCGCCCTGTCCATCGCGAACTCCCCTCTGGTCAAGACCGCGGTGGCCGGTGAGGACGCCAACTGGGGCCGCGTCGTGATGGCTGTCGGCAAGTCCGGAGAAATGGCGGACCGTGATCGGCTGGCGATCTGGTTCGGCGATATCCGGGTGGCTGTCAACGGTGAGCGCGATCCGGACTATTCCGAAGCCGCGACGACTGCCGTTATGCAGCAGGAAGACATATCGATCCGCGCCGATATCGGTCTCGGAAATGGTACGGCGACTGTCTGGACCTGTGACCTGACCAAGGAATATGTCGCGATCAATGGCGATTACCGGAGCTGATCGATTGATGCAGGCGACATCCTTCCACGGCAACCTGCCGCTCGTGCGCCGTCTGGAAGCCGTGGGCTTCCGGGCCTGGCCAGCGGCATCCGTGGTCTATGATGGCAGCTGGCAGGTGCGTCTGACTGGCGGACATCCCTCCAAACGGCTCAACTGTGTCGTGCCGCTCGACCCGTCGGACTATCATGATGCCGAAGTGCGGATCGAAAAGGCTCGCAAGCGCTTCGAGCACTATGGCCGTCCGCTGGTGGTTCGCGAAACGCCATTGGCACCCCAGCCTTTGCTGGGACGGTTGGCGCAATCCGGCTGGGAACCGTTCGAGACCGTGCAGGTGATGACGGCTGATCTGACTGTCCTGGAGCTGCCGGATACGCTCGACCATATCCCGAGCCATGATGTAGGCCGCTTCATCGACGTCCTTCTTGCCGTTCAGGGGGATGATCTCTCTCTGAAGCCTGCACTCGCCGAGATCCTGACCGCGATCCGTCCTGCGACGGGGTTCTTCACCTCCGAGCATGCAACGGATGGCCCTCTGGCGGCTGCACTTTGTGTGCAGGACAATGATCTTGCGGGCATCCTTTCCTTTGCCGTGCTCGAAGGGCGCCGTCGTCAGGGGATCGGTACCGAAATCTTGTCGGCTGCGCTGCGGTGGGCGCGTATCAGTGGTGCCAGAAGCAGTTGGCTCCAGGTCAATGCCGATAACGCTGCGGCTCTCGCGCTGTACCGCAAGTTGGGCTTCCGCAATGCCTATCATTACCGTTACTGGCGACAGAAGGATTCGACTGTATGAGCTCTCCAGGTCGCCGTCTGCTCCTGGTTGCTGCCTGCGCCCTTGTGGATGCGGACGGCCGCATCCTTCTGGCGCAAAGGCCGGAAGGAAAGAACCTTGCGGGTCTCTGGGAGTTTCCCGGCGGCAAGGTCGAGCCGGGCGAGACGCCGGAGGAAACGCTCGTGCGCGAACTTCACGAGGAACTTGGTATTACCACCAAAGTGCCGTGCCTGGCGCCGCTAACCTTTGCCAGCCACACCTACGAGGATTTCCACTTGCTGATGCCGCTGTATGTCTGTCGGCGGTTTGAAGGAATTCCCGTTGGCAAAGAAGGACAGGCCATCAAATGGGTGCGTTCGGCCAATCTTCGCGACTACCCCATGCCGCCCGCAGATGAGCCGCTCATTCCTTTTCTGCAGGATCTTCTTTGAACCGAAAAGAGATATGACAGGGGTTCAGTTATCCACAGACATGGTACGCTCACGCATAAGATCAGTCGCGCGTTAACAGATCCTTTAAGGGATCGATACAAGATAAGGCGCTATTGAACTAAATTGACGAGGCTCCGATGGATGACGAATTCTGGAAGACAGTCCGTGCTCAGCAGCGGGCTTCGATCAGATCGGGCAGAACCGGTAGAACCGGCGTTCTGAATATCGCACTCTTATTTGGTACGGCTGCCATCGCCCTGTCGCTCATCGTGACACCCATGCTTGCCAATCGGCAGGACAGCAAACGACTGGCGAACGTTCAGCAGGATTTCGATCTGATTACGACCGGATCGGTAAAGCCAGCGGACAAGCCCGCAGACCGTGGGGTCAAACATTATACCATCCGCAAGAGCGTTTTGCAGGATACGCCTGGCTCCGTCTGCATCGTTCAAGGTTACGGCGCGTCCACTCCCTGTTAACTGCCCGCGATTAAGATCGTAGCGCAAGCGGCTGCAAATGGTATAATCCCAAGATTGTAAAATACAATCGATGCGGTAGCAACGGAGATTAGATTGTTCTGGATTATGAGATATCTCCGTCATGCTGAAGGTGCGACAGCCGTCGAATATGGGCTTCTCGCTGGTATCATCGGAGGAGCTCTCATTCTAGGGATCGGCGCCTTTTCAGACAATCTCAGCGCAATGTTTACAACGATCAATGATCTCATCAAAGGTTGACGAGTCGTCGACCGGGATTTTCCAGCCTATTTCGGTTTCAGTGCGTCGGCGAGGCGCATTTTGGCGGAGCCGGGTTTAAGCGGTTTCTGCTGGCTTTCATGCGGCGCCCATCCAGACGCATAAACGATGGAGAACGTCGCGCGTATACGATCGTCCGCATCGGAAAACCGCTCCGCATAGATTTGCGCGGCTCGCATGAAGAACTGGCGTGAGACAGGTTTGCGGCTGCGTCCGCTCAACGGATTCGTCATGCCCATGGCACGCAGGTCGCGCATGAGATCGAAGATCGTGTCGTAACGAACAGTGTAGTTTTCCGCGTCGATCACCGGAAGCGCGAAGCCCGCCCGCTGCAACAGTCCGCCAATATCGCGCACATCCGCAAAGGGAATGACGCGTGGGCTGGCTCCTGCATAGATTTCCGCCTCTGCGGCCAGCAATACCTCGCGCAATTCCTGCAAGGTTCCCGCACCGGGGATTGCTGCCAGAAGCAGGCCGTCGGGCTTTAGGGCGCGGCGCATGCGGATGAGCATGCCTGGCGTATCATTGGTGACATGAAGCGCGAGGGGCGAGAGAATGAGATTGACCGACTGATCCTCAAGCGGCACCTCTTCAAGACCTGCAGGCTCGATTGTACGCCCCGATGTGGCAAACACGCTACCGGTCTCTATCCTACTCAGCTTTCCAATGCGTCCCGTTGCCATGGCACGCGCCGCAGCAAGACCTGTGGCGCCGTGCAGTTCCACGGCGTCGTCAAACTGACGCTCAACCACGGACAGTCTTTCCGCCAGTTCTTGCGCCACGATGTTCAGCAGGAAGTCACTGCCGGGCTGTAACATGCGTGCGGCGCGTTCCCGTCGCGCGGTGACCAGATCCAGATCGAAGAGAATGTCCATGATGATACTTACCGATAATGTCGAAGGTCCGCGCGGCATGCGTCTTCTATCGCGTTGGGGTTCAGCATGATAGATAGCGTCTTCATTTGAATTCGTTTGTCTTTTCTATCAATGCCGTTTGAGTGTCTCTCCAAAGCACGTCCAGTCAAAGTGCGTCAGCGGTTTTACGTCCGGACTGCATAAAACAATTCGATAGAGCATTTCTGGAGATCTGTTCATATGGGGCTTGTTTTGCCCGGACACGACAGGAATTTTGTAAAACGATGGGCGATGCTTCTGGTTCGCCCCATTCTCGATACCATCTATCCGCCAGCCTGTGCTGCCTGCGGTATCCGGACCAGGCGACATTATGCGCTGTGCCCCAATTGCTGGCGCGACATGCGTTTCATCGAACGTCCCTATTGCGAAGTGCTTGGCATTCCATTCCGACGGGATCAGGGAGAGGGCATAGTGTCAGCGCAGGCCATTGCCGAACCGCCGCCCTTTGATCGCCTCAGAAGCGTGGCGTTACATGAAGGCCCGGCGCGAGGTCTCGTCCATTCTCTCAAGTACAAGGACAGGACGGAACTCGCCCCCATGCTGGCCGCCTGGATGGCGCGTGCTGCTCACAGCGAATTACAGGCCTGCGACATCATCATTCCGGTTCCCTTGCACTGGACGCGGCTCTTCTCGCGCCGGTTCAACCAGGCGGAGGAACTCTGTCGTCATCTGGCGCGCCTTTCCGATCGTCCCATGATGGCGGCATCCCTCATCCGGCGAAAGCGGACCCGCCGCCAGGTCGGCCTCACAGCGTCCGGTCGCGAGGAAAATCTCCGCGCCGCGTTCAGGATGGCGAAGGGCCATGAAAACGATGTCTTTGGAAAACGCGTCGTGCTGGTGGATGACGTCTATACAACGGGTGCGACAATTTCCGCGGCATCGCGGGTTTTGCGGCGCGCAGGTGCAGTCGATATCACGGTTTTGAGCTTTGCAATGGCTGTTCCTGAGCCTATATGACAGTCAATAGGGACGTGCTCGATAAGGGGATTGAGGATATGGCCGAAGTTGTCATCTATACGCGCCAGATGTGCGGCTACTGCGCGCGGGCGAAGTCGCTTCTCCAGTCGAAGGGCGTCGATTTTGTCGAGCATGACGCTACATTCTCCCAGGAATTGCGCCAGGAGATGATCAGCAAGGCCAATGGCCGGACGACCTTTCCGCAGATTTTCATCAATGGTCAGCATGTTGGCGGTTGCGACGACATCCACGCGCTGGATCGCGATGGCAAGCTGGATCCGCTTCTGGCGGCGTGAGGTTGAATGACATGGCAAAGCTTGCTGTGGTTCAGATGTGCTCCGGGGTTGATGTCGGTCGAAATGCCAACGCCATGGAGCGGCTTGTTCGTCAGGCGGTTGACCAGGGTGCCGTCTACATCCAGACACCGGAAATGACCGGAGCGCTGCAACGCGATCGTGCTGCCTTGCGCGCCAGCCTTGGCGATGAGGAAAGTGATCTCATAATTTCGCGTGCGCGGTCGCTGGCAAAGGAGTTGGGCGTCTATGTTCATGTCGGTTCGACGGCTATCGGCCGCCCCGACGGCAAGATCGCCAATCGTGGTTTTCTGGCAGCACCGGATGGGTCCAAAGTCTGCGCCTATGACAAGATCCATATGTTCGATGTCGATCTGGACAATGGTGAAAGCTGGCGGGAAAGCTCTGCCTATGAGGCGGGCGAGGCGGCGCGCGTCGCATCACTTCCCTTTGGAAAGCTTGGTTTCGCAATCTGCTATGACGTGCGCTTTCCGCAATTGTTCCGCACCGAAGCCTTGGCCGGTGCCGAAATTCTGACTGTTCCCGCTGCTTTCACCCGCCAGACGGGGGAGGCGCATTGGGAAATTCTCCTGCGCGCCCGCGCGATCGAAAACGGCGCCTTTCTGCTGGCCGCTGCCCAGGGCGGCAAGCATGAAGACGGTCGCGAAACCTATGGCCATTCGATGATCATCGATCCGTGGGGGCGCGTGCTGGCCGAAGCGCCCGGCGAAGGAGAAGCGGTTCTGGTTGCGGATGTGGATGTGGGTGAGGTGGCTGCAGCACGGCGCAAGATTCCCAACCTACGCAATGCAAGAGACTTTTCGCTCGAGGAGGTAGGTCTCACGGCGGAGAGGATCGCAGTGTGATCCGTTACACCCTTGTCTGCGACAACGCCCACTCCTTCGAGGGTTGGTTTTCGTCGAGTTCCGATTTTGATCAGCAGGTGGAAAGTGGTTTTCTAACGTGCCCGGTCTGCAACTCCGCGTCCGTCTCCAAGGCGTTGATGGCTCCGTCTGTTTCCACGGCCCGCAAACAGGAACAACGGCAGCAGGTTGCCATGGATATTGCCCGGCAGGAGGCGATTGCGAAGCTGCGCGAGGCGGTTCAGACCATTCGCTCCTCCGCTGAAGATGTGGGCGAGCGGTTTCCCGAAGAGGCGCGGAAAATCCATTACGGCGAGACGGAGCAGCGCGGTATCATCGGACAGGCGAGCCTGAACGAGGTGCGCGAGCTCATCGACGAGGGGATCGAGGTCGCGCCGCTTCCGGTGCTGCCGGAGGATGCCAACTGATCCGTCAGGCAGAAGGCGGCCGCTTGGTGAGCAGCATATAGTTCACATCCATGTCCCTCGATAAATTCCAACGGTCCTGAAGAACATTGTAGAACACGCCGGTGCGATGAATGACATCCATGCCGCTGGCGGTAAGGGGACGTTCGATTTCTTCCGGTTTCACCAGCTTGTCGTAGGAATGTGTACCCTTGGGCAGCCAGCGGAGGATGTTTTCCGCGGCGAAGATCGCCAGCGCATTGGCCTTGAAGGTGCGGTTGATGGTGGCGATGAACATCAGTCCGCCTGGACGCACCATGGAAGCGCAGGTGCTGATGAACAGATTCACATCTGCAACGTGCTCGACGACTTCCATGTTGAGCACGACATCGAAGCTTTCACCCGCTTCGGCAAGCTGCTCGGCGGTTACCGCACGGTAATCGACGGAAACCCCGCTTTCGGCTGCATGCGTCTGGGCGATCCGGACGTTTTTCTCCGAAGGATCTGCTCCGACGACGGTCGCGCCCATCCGGGCCATCGGCTCTGACAGAAGACCGCCGCCGCAACCGATATCCAGAAAGCGAAGACCTTCGAAGGGTCGGCTGCTTTTGGGATCGCGGCCAAAGTTTTCGCAGACCTGGTCACGAATATAGCTCAGCCGAACCGGATTGAACTTGTGGAGCGGCTTGAACTTGCCGGTGGGATTCCACCATTCTGCCGCCATGGCGGAGAAACGATCCACTTCACCTTGATCAATTGTGGTCGCGGTATCGGACATTGTTCGGCTCCTTGATCCTTGATTGTACGTCAAGTCGGTTGGAGCGGCTCACTTGTCAAGCCTGCCGTCTTGTCGCAGAGGCTAATCGGGCACATCTCTTGGCGATGGGGTGGACCCGTTTCGATTCTCTTCTGTCATCGAGCGACTTAAAAAAACCAAATTCGACATGGTTCTGTGAGCGCAGAAGGGACGTTGAACAAGCGAAAACAAGATTTCCCGAGGAGGAAACCTGTGAGACGTCATATTTTAAAGGCTTTGGCAGTCGCGGGTCTATGTGCGGTTCCGGCTGTTGCATCCGCCGCGACCAATGGTTTTGCCACGGCCAATGTCAACATGCGGTCCGGACCCAGCACGCGTTATCCGGCTGTGGTGGTTATTCCGGTCGGTGCGCCGATCGTCATCAATGGTTGCCTGAATACCGTCAACTGGTGCGACGTGACATTTGCGCGTGGTCGCGGCTGGGTTTCCGGCAACTATATCCAGGCAACGTTCCGTCAGAACCGCGTCTATGTTGCGCCGAACTATTATCGCTCGCTCGGCATTCCAACCATTACGTTTGACGTGGATACCTACTGGGGCCGCTACTATCGCGATCGCGACTTCTATCGCGAGCGGGATCGCTGGCGCAGCTGGGATTACCGTCGTGATCTGCCGCCGCCTCCACCTCCGGGCTGGAGCGATCGCAGGCCGGAACCGGACTGGAACCGCGACCGCGATCGGTATCGCTACGAAGACCGGAACCGCTATGACAATGGCGACCGTCGCGATCCGCGCTGGGATAATCGCGAGCCGGAACGTCGGGATCCGCGTTGGGACAATCGTCAGGGCGAAAACCGCCCGGGCGAGTCCGAGCGTCCCCGTCCGATGCCGCAGCCGCAGGTCGAGGAGGCTGATCCCGGTCGTCAGTTCCGCGGCGGCTTCCGGGGTTGCACGCCGGGCAATCCGTGCGAAATTCCGGGCAACTGATTGTAGACTGCGTGGGCTGCCGCAGAGGCGGTCCACGCAACCCTGCTTTGCCATTTCTTTCGCATCCGAGCGACCTTCCGCAACGAATCGCTTTTCCGTTGCGCCCAACTAACCTTTTCGCTAAGACGACGCCGCAAGCTCTGGCCGCCAAGGTCAGCGCCAACGGGGTTCAAGTCGCGCCCGCTCCCAACGGCGCGCAAAGGTGGTTTTGATCAGCGATGGCACGCATTGTCATGAAGTTCGGCGGCACCTCGGTCGCCAATCTCGAGCGCATCCATAACGTTGCGCGCCATGTAAAACGCGAAGTCGACGCAGGCCATGAAGTGGCCGTTGTCGTCTCCGCAATGTCGGGCAAGACAAACGAACTTGTAGGCTGGGTACAGGATACGCCGAAGGTGGCCGGTGCCTCTTCGCCATTCTACGATGCGCGCGAATATGACGCCGTCGTGGCATCTGGCGAGCAGGTGACATCCGGTCTTCTGGCCATTGCACTGCAATCCATGGGCATCAATGCCCGTTCCTGGCAGGGTTGGCAGATCCCGATCAGAACCGATAATGCGCATGGCGCTGCCCGCATTCTCGATATCGACGGTTCCGACATAATCCGCCGCATGGGCGAGGGCCAGGTGGCCGTAATTGCTGGCTTCCAGGGCCTGGGTCCGGACAATCGCATCGCGACGCTCGGCCGTGGTGGGTCCGATACATCTGCAGTCGCCATTGCTGCGGCAGTCAAGGCGGACCGCTGCGACATCTACACGGATGTGGACGGCGTCTACACCACGGATCCACGCATCGTGCCCAAGGCGCGGCGCATGAAGAAGATTTCGTTCGAGGAAATGCTGGAAATGGCCTCCCTCGGCGCGAAGGTTTTGCAGGTTCGCTCTGTCGAGCTTGCCATGGTGCACAAGGTTCGCACCTTCGTTCGCTCCAGTTTCGAGGATCCCGATGCGCCGGGCATGGGTGACCTCATCAATCCGCCCGGCACTTTGATTTGCGACGAGGAAGAGATCGTGGAACAGGAAGTCGTTACCGGCATCGCCTATGCCAAGGATGAAGCGCAGATTTCGTTGCGCCGCGTAGCGGACCGCCCCGGCGTATCAGCCGCTATCTTTGGCCCGCTCGCTGAAGCGCACATCAATGTCGACATGATCGTCCAGAATATTTCTGAAGACGGTTCGAAGACCGACATGACGTTCACCGTGCCGTTTGGTGACGTTGAAAAGGCAATGCAGGTTCTGCATTCCAACAAAGACAAGATCGGCTTCGACGTCGTGCAGAACGAAACCGGCATGTGCAAGGTTTCCGTTGTCGGTATCGGCATGCGCAGCCATGCCGGCGTTGCTGCAACGGCCTTCAAGGCGCTTGCCGAGAAGAGCATCAACATCCGTGCGATCACCACATCCGAGATCAAGATCTCGATCCTGATCGACGGCGCCTATTCGGAACTTGCGGTTCGCACTTTGCATTCTGCTTACGGTCTCGATAAGAGTTGATATCGAACCGGCGCGGTTGCGTCGTCCGAATGGGCGGCGCATGATCTTCCGGATAGAATGAATGATAGATTCGGGAGTACAGATGCCGATGAGAGACCTGTCGGCGGGCCCGCGCGTCCTGCTTAAAAGATTGCGGGAACTGATGGCTGAACCGCTCGAGCCGCAGGAGCGTCTTGACCGGATCGTTCGCCAGATTGCCAGCAACATGGTGGCCGAAGTGTGTTCGGTCTATGTGTTGCGTTCGGATGGCGTGCTCGAACTTTATGCTACCGAAGGTCTCAACAAGGATGCCGTTCACCTTGCCCAATTGAAAATGGGGCAAGGTCTTGTCGGCACGATTGCCGCATCTGCCCAACCACTCAATCTTTCGGATGCGCAGGCGCATCCAGCATTCCGCTATCTCCCTGAAACGGGAGAGGAAATCTACCATTCGTTCCTCGGTGTGCCGATCCTGAGAGCCGGTCGCACTTTGGGCGTTCTCGTCGTTCAGAACAAGGCGCAGCGCAACTACCGCGAAGACGAGGTAGAGGCGATGGAAACCACCGCAATGGTGATCGCCGAGATGATTGCGACCGGAGAACTGAAGAAGATTACCCAGCCGGGTCTTGAGCTGGATCTCACCCGTGCCATCACCATCGATGCCGATGGTTACAATGAAGGTATCGGTCTCGGCCATGTCGTTCTGCATGAGCCGCGCGTCGTCGTTACCAATCTCCTGAACGAGGACGCTGACAAGGAAATCAGCCGTCTGGCGGAAGCCATCGGTTCGCTGCGGCTGTCCATTGATGATATGCTGTCGCGTCGCGAAGTGGCGCAAGAGGGCGAGCACCGCGAGGTTCTTGAGACATACCGCATGTTCGCCCACGATCAGGGTTGGGTTCGACGGATGGAAGAGGCCATCCGCAACGGTTTGACGGCGGAAGCAGCCGTCGAAAAGGTACAGAGCGACACCAAGGCTCGGATGATGCGCCTGACGGACCCGTATCTGCGCGAACGGATGCACGATTTCGATGATCTGGCGAACCGTCTGCTGCGGCAGCTCACCGGCTTTTCCGGCCGTGCCATGGATCAGAGCTTCCCGAGCGATGCAATCGTTTTTGCCCGCGCGATGGGTGCCGCCGAGCTTCTGGACTATCCGCGCGCCAATCTGCGTGGCCTCGTGCTGGAAGATGGAGCGGTCACAAGCCATGTGGTGATTGTTGCCCGTGCGATGGGTATTCCTGTTATCGGTCAGGCCGCCGGTGTTGTGGCGCTGGCGGAAAACGGCGATTCGGTCATCATTGATGGGGATGAGGGTCAGGTTCATCTGCGTCCGGTGACGGACCTCGTAAAGGCCTATGAGGAAAAGGTTCGTCTGCGGGCGCGTCGCCAAGAGCAGTTCAGGGCTCTGCGCGATGTGGATCCCGTCACACGTGACGGCAAGCGGATCAGCCTCCTGATGAATGCAGGCCTACTTGTCGACCTGCCGCAACTGGCTGAATCAGGCGCCGATGGTATCGGTCTGTTTCGGACAGAACTTCAGTTCATGATCGCCTCGCAGATGCCGAAGCTAGAAGAGCAGGAAGCTTTCTACCGCAATGTGCTGCGTCAGTCGGCAGGTCACCCCGTCACATTCCGGACGCTGGACATTGGTGGAGACAAGGTTGTTTCCTATTTCCGTGCCCAGGAAGAGGAAAATCCGGCTCTGGGATGGCGCGCAATCCGCTTGTCGCTCGATCGCCCAGGTCTTCTGCGTACCCAGTTGCGTGCGCTGCTGCGGGCGTCTGCCGGCGCAGAGCTCAAGATGATGCTGCCCATGGTGACGGAAGTCTCCGAAATCCGGGCGGTGCGCGACCTGATGCAGAAGGAAGTCCAGCATCTCTCGAAATTCGGCCACAGCCTGCCCCGCAAGTTGCAGTTCGGAGCCATGCTCGAAGTGCCGGCCCTGATGTGGCAACTGGACGAGTTGATGACGGAGGTAGATTTCGTCTCGGTTGGTTCCAACGATCTGTTCCAGTTCTCGATGGCGGCGGATCGCGGCAATGCCCGTGTATCCGATCGCTTCGATATTCTTGGGAAGCCGTTCCTGCGGATCCTGCGCGACATCGTGCGGGCGGCAGATCGCAACAAGACGCCACTGACGCTGTGCGGTGAAATGGCTGGCAAACCTCTCTCTGCGATGGCGCTGCTTGCAATCGGCTTCCGCTCCGTTTCCATGACGCCGACGTCCATCGGACCGGTCAAAGCCATGCTGCTCGGTCTTGACGTCGATCTCCTGGCAGAACAATTGAACCAAGTGCTGGACGATCACCGTTCCAACACGTCGATACGGGAACTGTTGGTAAGCTTTGCGGCTTCCCACAATATTCCGTTGTCGTGATCACAGACATGACTGGAGTTGAGTAGGGTGGCGAAGCTTCCTGTCGACAAGATGCGCGAGCTGGAGCGCCGCTTTGGTGAAATCGAGGCACGCATGGCGGAAGGCCCTGCTGCCGATGTCTATGTCAAGCTGGCCTCGGAATATTCCGAGCTGCAGCCGGTTGTGACGAAAATCCGCGAATACCAGAAAGCCGTTGCAGAGGAAGCAGATCTACGCGCCCTCCTGGCCGACAAGGCGACGGATCGCGAGATGCGTGAACTGGCCGAGCTGGAACTGCCGGAAGCCCAGGAAAAAGTGGAAGCGCTGGAGCAGCAGATGCAGATCCTGCTGCTGCCCAAGGATGCTGCGGATGAAAAAAGCGCCATCCTGGAAATCCGGGCAGGGACGGGAGGCTCGGAAGCGGCACTTTTTGCAGGCGATCTTTTCCGGATGTACGAGCGCTTTTCCTCCACAAAGGGTTGGAAAGTCGAAGTTCTCTCTGCAAGCGAAGGCGAGGCCGGTGGCTACAAGGAAATCATCGCGACGGTGTCCGGCCGCGGCGCCTTTGCCAAGCTGAAGTTCGAATCGGGCGTGCACCGGGTTCAGCGCGTTCCCGAAACCGAGGCCAGTGGCCGAATTCACACCTCTGCTGCAACGGTTGCCGTTCTGCCTGAAGCGGAAGACATCGACATCGAAATCCGGCCGGAAGACATCCGGATTGACACGATGCGCTCCTCTGGCGCAGGCGGACAGCACGTCAACACGACCGATTCCGCGGTGCGAATCACCCATTTGCCGACCGGCCTGATTGTGACCAGTTCGGAAAAGTCACAGCACCAGAACCGGGCCAAGGCCATGCAGGTATTGCGATCTCGTCTCTATGACATAGAGAGACAGAAGGCCGACAGCGAACGCTCCGCCGACCGCAAGAGCCAGGTCGGTTCAGGCGACCGTTCTGAGCGCATCCGTACCTATAATTTTCCGCAGGGCCGTGTAACCGATCACCGCATCAATCTGACGCTCTATAAGCTGGATCGGATGATCGAGGGCGATATAGACGAGATGGTGGACGCCCTGATCTCCGATTATCAGGCAGGTCAGCTGGCTCAACTAGGCGAGCAGGGTTGACCATGCGGCCCGCGCAGCTCGTGGCGCAATGCAAGGCTCGCTTCGCGGAGGCAGGAATTGCTGACGCTGCCTTCGATGCACGCATGCTGGTGCTCAGTCTGCTGGGGCTGGAAACGAAGGATCTACTGATCAAGGGAGATCAGGAGATTGCGGCTGCAGACGTTGCGCGTATTGAAGGCGCAATTCAGCGGCGCCTGGGGCGCGAGCCTGTGCATCGCATTCTGGGCGAACGGGAGTTTAGAGATCTCAAGCTGAAATTGTCTCCTGGCACACTGGAGCCGCGCCCTGATACAGAGGTTCTTGTCGAGGCTCTTCTGCCGTTCGGTCAGGAAATCGCACAGCGAGTATCTTCTCCCCGGCTTCTGGATCTTGGCACAGGAACGGGCGCCATTGCGCTTGCATTGCTGCATGAACTGCCGCAGTTCACAGGCCTGGGTGTCGATATTTCAACGGACGCCCTTGAAACGGCCAAGGTCAATGCCGACCTCAATGGGATAGGCCAGCGTTTCACGACGCTCGAAAGTTGGTGGTTCGAGCATGTTACAGGCCGGTTCGACATAATCGTGTCGAATCCGCCGTATATCGAAACAGCGGTCATTCCACAGCTGGAACCTGAGGTGCGGCTGTTCGATCCCCACCTTGCACTCGATGGCGGCAAGGATGGGCTCGATGCCTATCGGAACATTGCCAGTGCTGCAGGAGACCACCTTGAGCATGGTGGAATTATAGCGGTCGAAATTGGCTATCATCAGAAGCAACTGGTGACGGGTATCTTTATCAGCTGTGGATATACTTTAGAATTCGCCGTACGAGATTACGGCGGAAATGACCGCGTTCTTGTTTTTGCGCAAAAAAACGATGGTTCTGCCACGATTTAGCAGGTTGTTGCAGTCGCGAAAGAAAAGGCTTGGAATTGGACAAGAAGCGGGCTAGTTTGCACGCACGCATTGGGCGGCTGGGAGTGAGCGGAGATTCGTTCAATTTAAGCTCAACCGCAAACTGCTCTCCTTGGAGAGCTTCCGAGGTTGAACAAGACCTGGTGCGTGCATCAGATAAACTGACTTCCACCAGCAGCAGGACGGATCGATCCGCTTGCTTGCGGCACGTGAAGACTGCACCGAAAGAACGGGCAGCCGCGTGGCCCTTAATCAGCAAAGCACAAAGAATTCAGGTGAAAAATCGATGAGGCCAGGACAGCAGAATAAGCGTGGTCGGGGGCGTGGTAATAACAACAACCAGAATGGCGGCGGTGGCGGCGGCGGTAACAATTTTAACCGCAAGGGTTCCAACCCACTGACCCGGACCTATGACAGTTCAGGCCCAGATATAAAAATTCGTGGTACGGCTCAGCACGTAGCCGAAAAATACGCCACATTGGCTCGCGATGCCCAGAGCGCTGGCGACCGCGTCATGGCTGAAAACTATTTGCAGCACGCCGAACACTACAATCGTATCATTGCTGCGGCTCAGGCCCAGATGCAGGAACGCTACCAGCGCGATGATCGCCACGATTATAATGAGCGCGAGCAGGACGATACGGATGGAGGTGATGTTGACGACAACGGCGGCAACCAGCCGCAGATGAGCGCTCCTCAGCCGCAATCGCAGCAGCCTCGTGAACACCGCGACCACCAGCAGCCGCGTGAGCAAAGGGAGCCACGCGAAGGCAGAGAACCGCGTGAGCCTCGCGAGCCTCGTGAACAGAGAGAGACAAGAGAGCAGAGAGAGCCGCGCGAACCAAGACGTGCTCCCGTTCAGGCCGCTCCTGCGCCGATTCTCGATGAGAACGCCGTTGTCGATGGCACTGGTCCGCAGCCAGTCATCGAAGGTGTGCCGGCCGAGGTCGCCTTGGAAGAAGAAGGTGCCACCGCTCAGCCGCAGCGCCAGACCCGTCGTCGCACCCCGGGCATCCGTCCACGTCGTCCACGCCGCACGGCGGAAAGCGAGGAAGGTGCTGAAGCTGCAGGTTCCGATGCACCGGCGCTTGAAGATGTTGCCTCGGAATAAGGCGACGGACGGAAACGCGCGCGCTGTCCAAGCTACATTAGCGCGCCGAGTGTGATTTTTGAGGAACCCTGGCGACAGCCGGGGTTTTTCATTTGAGACGTCTTTAAACTCGAAAAAAATCCTCCCATATCTTTCTCGAAGTCCTGTTTGGAAAAGACCGGACAGGAAGGGCTCGCCTTTGAGGGAGCTCAAACCCAACTATCGGCCTGTGCCTTATAAGGGCAGGGCGATCTACGGAGGTTCATAAATGAATATCGAAAAATATTCCGAGCGCGTTCGCGGTTTTCTCCAGTCCGCCCAGACGCATGCTCTGTCGGAAGGCCATCAGCAATTCACCCCGGAGCATGTCCTCAAGGTGCTGCTCGACGATGACCAAGGCATGGCATCGTCTCTTATCGAGCGCGCTGGCGGGAACGCGAAGGAAGCACGGTTGGGAAATGATGCGGCGCTCGCCAAACTGCCAAAGGTTTCCGGCGGTAACGGGCAGGTGTATCTCTCGCAGCCGCTTGCTCGCGTTTTCTCGACAGCAGAAGATGCTGCCAAGAAGGCTGGCGACAGCTTCGTGACCGTGGAGCGCCTGCTGCTTGCTTTAGCCATCGAAGGCACTGCGTCGACCTCCTCCACCTTGAAGAAGGCTGGGGTTTCTGCTCAGGCGCTCAACCAGGTCATCAACGACATCCGAAAAGGACGCACCGCGGATTCGGCCAATGCTGAGCAGGGGTTTGACGCGCTCAAGAAATTCGCTCGCGACCTGACGGCAGAGGCGCGCGATGGCAGGCTTGATCCCGTGATCGGTCGCGACGACGAGATCCGTCGCACGATCCAGGTTCTGTCGCGTCGTACGAAAAACAATCCCGTTCTGATCGGTGAACCGGGTGTCGGTAAAACGGCGATCGCCGAAGGTCTCGCCCTGCGTATCATCGACGGCGACGTTCCCGAAAGCCTAAAGGATAAGCGATTGATGGCGCTCGATATGGGGGCTCTGATTGCTGGCGCCAAGTATCGCGGTGAATTCGAAGAGCGCCTGAAGAGCGTTCTGAACGAAGTTCAGGCTGAAAATGGTGAAATCATCCTCTTCATCGACGAGATGCACACGCTTGTCGGCGCTGGCAAGGCTGATGGCGCGATGGACGCCTCAAACCTGCTGAAGCCTGCGCTGGCCCGCGGTGAGTTGCATTGCGTTGGTGCCACGACGCTTGATGAATACCGCAAGCACGTGGAAAAAGACCCGGCGCTCGCCCGTCGTTTCCAGCCCGTTGTGGTCGATGAGCCGACGGTTGAGGATACGATTTCGATTCTGCGCGGTCTGAAGGAAAAGTACGAGCAGCACCACAAGGTCCGAATCTCCGATTCGGCACTGGTGTCTGCTGCAACACTTTCCAACCGCTACATTACGGACCGGTTTCTGCCAGACAAGGCCATCGACCTGATGGACGAGGCGGCATCACGCCTGCGGATGCAGGTCGATTCCAAGCCGGAAGAGCTCGATGAACTCGATCGTCGTCTAATCCAGCTCAAGATCGAGCGTGAGGCGCTGAAGAAGGAAACCGATCAGTCGTCTGCGGACCGTTTGAAGCGGCTTGAAACTGAACTGACCGCACTGGAAGAGCAGGCCGATGCGCTGACCGCCCGTTGGCAGTCTGAAAAGCAGAAGCTTGGTCTGGCAGCCGATCTGAAGCGCCAACTCGACGAGGTCCGCAATGAACTCGCTATTGCCCAGCGCAAGGGCGAATATCAGCGCGCCGGAGAGCTGACCTACGGTGTCATCCCGAACCTCGAAAAAGCTTTGAAGGAGGCTGAAGACCGCGATTCGCCTGGTACGTCCATGGTTCAAGAGGTTGTGACCTCGGATGCTATTGCCCATGTGGTGTCGCGCTGGACAGGTATTCCGGTCGACAAGATGCTGGAAGGAGAGCGTGACAAGCTTCTTCGGATGGAAGACGAGCTGGCGAAATCGGTCGTAGGGCAGGGCGATGCAGTACAGGCTGTTTCCCGTGCTGTTCGCCGTTCCCGTGCCGGGCTTCAGGATCCGAACCGGCCAATCGGCTCGTTTATCTTCTTAGGCCCGACGGGCGTGGGCAAGACGGAGCTGACGAAGTCGCTGGCTCGGTTCCTGTTCGATGACGAAACCGCCATGGTTCGCCTCGATATGTCGGAATATATGGAGAAGCACTCTGTATCCCGGTTGATTGGCGCTCCTCCCGGCTATGTCGGCTATGATGAGGGCGGCGCACTGACGGAAGCGATTCGCCGCAAGCCCTACCAGGTGGTCCTGTTCGATGAGATCGAGAAAGCCCATCCGGACGTGTTCAACGTGCTGCTTCAGGTTCTGGATGATGGTCGCCTGACGGATGGCCAGGGTCGGACTGTCGACTTCAAGAACACGATCATCATCATGACGTCGAACCTTGGCGCCGAGTATCTCACGAGCCTTGGCGAAAATCAGGATGTAGATAGCGTTCGGGATCAGGTGATGGATGTCGTCAAGGCGTCCTTCCGGCCTGAGTTCTTGAACCGCGTGGACGAGATCATTCTGTTCCATCGCCTGCGCCGCAACGAAATGGGCGCGATTGTGGATATCCAGATGAAGCGGCTGTTGTCGCTTTTGGCGGACCGCAAGATCGCAATCGAGCTTGGCGACGATGCCCGTGAATGGTTGGCCGACAAGGGCTATGACCCGGTTTACGGTGCGCGTCCCTTGAAGCGGGTCATTCAGAAGTATCTCCAGGATCCATTGGCGGAACAGATTCTGGGCGGCCAGATCGTGGACGGCGCAACGGTGAAGGTTTCTGCCGGGTCTGACCGATTGCTCTTCTATGTGAGGAAGGACGTTGCCGAAGCAGCGTGATGGAGGATTGAAATGGCGGCTCCGGCCGCCATTTCTCATTTTGGCCGCGCCAGGTGGTTTAACGGCTTGCGACCATTTCGCCCGTATTGGATGCCAGAAGCGCATCGATGCGTTTGCGTTCGTCCTCGAACTTGGCAAGCGCGGTGCCGCTGAGCGATTTGCCACCGGGCAGGCGCACTTTCATCGCATCTACCTTTGTTCCGTTGACGATCAGCTCGTAATGCAGATGCGCGCCGGTCGAGGAACCAGTCGAGCCCACATAGCCTATGACTTGGCCCTGCGTGATTTTGGCCCCTTCGCGGACACCTTTGGCAATAGCGCTCTGGTGGTTGTAAGAGGTTTCATAGCCGTTAGCATGACGAATAATCGTCTGGTTACCGTAACCGGACGCCCATCCGGCCTTTTCAACTACGCCGTTACCGGTTGCAATGATAGGTGTGCCACGAGAGGCCGCCCAGTCCGTTCCGGTATGCATGCGCGAATAGCCGAGAATGGGATGTCGCCGCATGCCGAAGCCAGAGGTCAAACGACCGTTTGGAACGGGGTTGCGAAGGAGGAACTGCCTTATGCTCTTGCCATCCTGATCGAAATAATCCACCGAATTGTCATCAGGATTCTGGAAACGGTAGAACCGTGTCGTCGTATCCCCAAACCGTGCATTGACATAGAGAAGTTCGGACTTCGGTCCGGCCGCACCCTTGTCGTTCGCGGCAGAGAAAAACGCCTCGATCGTGTCGCTCGGCTTCAACTGCGCCTGGAGATCTATGGTGCTTGCGAGCAGCTTGACCATCAGCGATGTCATTTCCTGCGTCATACCGTAGGAAAGTGCAGCCTTGTAGATCCCATCATAGACGCTCGGTAGGTCGCGACCGGCAAGAATGACCGGCTTGTCATTTGAGAAGGCCGTGTCCACGGCATCCAGATGGCTCGGCTCAAGACCGGTCTTATAGGTACCCCGGTCGTCAAGTGCGATGGTCGCAAGATGCACGTTCTGCCGGTAGACGCTGACGCGAATGACCGACACCATCTCCCCTTCCTGGATAAGGCCGACCCGAAGGACGTCGCCCTGCTCGAGATTGGGACTGACCAGTCGCGAGGAAAGTTCCCGACCGATCTCGCTGGATTTCTCCTTAGGATAACCCACGGCCACAAGCGCATCTGCAATCGTCGTATTCCTGCGGATGGGTATCACGTCATCAGCATAATCACGCGTTTTTGGTGTCACAGGCTCTGGCACGGATACAGTCATGTTCTGTTCAAGGATGCGCGCAGAAATCTGTGAGCCGAGCGAGAGAACATCGTCTTCGTCCTCACCGTCGAAGCGTTGCGGGTCGACATAATACATCGCCGCGATCTGGCTGCTGCCATCCGTCAGAAGGGAGCCATTGGAGCGGACGTTTTCCTCGACTTCGTCTACGGTCATGCCAGGTGCATAATCCAAAGGCGCTTTCGTTGTCGGGAAGGCAACTGTCTGCAGGCTGATTTCTGACTCGACCTGCGCGCCGTAGATCACGCCCGTGGACGCTCCGCCTGGATCTGGTTGGGATTCGCCTGTGGAAAAGATCGTTAGCGGATCAAAGCTAGGGTAATTTTCCTGGGTGACGTGGTTCGCAGCGAGCGTCATCCGAACATGTGAAAAGGGCTGCTTGCGAACCACCTCGCGGTTCCCCTCCTTCACCATGGTAGAGACCTCCATCACCTTGCGGTCCGTCGGCATGGCGATGACATTGCCGACGAAAAGGCGCTTGCCGCGCGAAACCGTATCATTGGCGTGAGACGGAAGGGATGCGAATGCCTCCGCCGGGATTGCCAGACGTTGACGCCCATCCAGCGCTGCAAACAGAGCAACACCCATGAGTACCGAAGAGGTAATTCCAGTAAGGAACGTACCGGAGAGCCACCGAAGTGATATCTCGCGCCGATCAGGAGAACGACGGCCATCCGCCAGTATCGGTTCCTCGTTGCCGAGCGAAGAAACCATGTTGCGTGGCGGAACCATGTCGTGAAGCCATCCCCGTTTCCAACCGTCTATCGCGGTCATTCCTTTACGATGTGCCAAATTCAAGGCGGCATGTCAAAACCAGCCACGAACAGACATTGAAAGCGTGCTCTAGAGATAGATTGTGAAAATTCGCGGGCAAGGCGATTGCATCGGGCGCTGAGGGTGCCGTTGTGTGCTGTTTGGTGGTTGTTTTAGCGGCTTTGGCTTTGAGGTTTTGGGTGGTTTGTTGTGGATGGAGGAGAATTACGTTTGGATTTCAGTCACTTATCATTTTCGTTGACTGATTTTGAAATCGTGTGTTGACGGATAAAATTGGTTTGCCTATAAGCCGTGTCACTGA
>NZ_JALJQZ010000046.1 GCF_022968395.1 Affinirhizobium lemnae | reverse complement strand
GATGAGGATCGGCTCGGCCTGTCCGAGCAACCCTCGGAAGACCAGTGTAGGGCGAGCCACCTCAGCCACGAAGACGGGTATACGGTCTTACTGGAACAGCCGTTGCAGGCGTGGTCTGATGCGCAAAAAGCCACGATAAAGTAAGTCGAAAAGGGGAGTCAAAGGCGCCCATCCTGCCATAATTCCGAGTGGGCGGAATATGGGAATCGCCCGCCACATTGCAGCAAACGCCTGTGCACCGACATAAAGCTTGCCATTTTCTTCCGCATGAAACCGCGCCAGTGCCTCTTCACGATCAACCGGGCAACTGGCCGATGCATCATAAATATCCACGAAGCGGATTGCATTGCCGCGGTCCAGCTTTCGCATCAGCGCAATTTCGCGACGGCAAAGCGGGCATCCGCTGTCGAACCAGACCGTCACACGATGAGGATACATTCCGTCTAGCCTTTCTTTTGTGCCGAGCTACGCCCTCTCTGATCCGACGGATCAATGCGGACGCGAAGAGCGCTTTGACCCGGAAGGCAATTTGGTTTACGAGACCCCCAGACTGAGGCGGACGCGGGACAGACCGGACATGATGGCCTATCTCGGGCTGATGGCAACAGCCTTCGTCGCGGCAACCCTATTGCCAGCACAATCAGAAGCGCTCCTTGCCTATCTCGTCGTCCAGGCTGAACACCCGGTCGGTCTGCTCATTGTATTTGCCACCATCGGGAATGTCGCGGGATCTGTCGTGAACTGGGCGCTCGGTCGAGGGATCGAACGTTTTCGTACTCGGCGCTGGTTTCCTGTCTCCGAAGCCGGCCTTGATCGGGCAAGCCGCTGGTATAGAAAATTCGGCCGATGGTCTCTGCTGACGAGTTGGGTTCCGATCATTGGTGATCCGATCACGGTTGTCGCAGGCATACTACGAGAACCGCTGGCAAGCTTTGTCATCCTCGTTACGATCGCAAAGTTTGCGCGCTATTGCGTGATCGCAGCGCTAGCATCCAACGCATTTTGAAGCATAGGACGGTCTCGACTGTTCAAGAATATTCCAGATCAGCGTCTGTAGACGCGCGATTCTTTGCGTGAAGCGAACTGGATGTCGATCAGACTTTCTCCACGCTGATCATCAAAGTGAAACATATTTCTTAATAGCTGGACCTTCGTTGACTAAGTCGACCCATTCGGTAGTCTTAAGTCATCAATTGGAGGGAAGTTGCCATGTCGAACAATATTCGCACCTTGAGGTTTGCCGTAGCTGGTGTACTTGCATCGCTTCTATTGGCACCGTCGGTGCATGCCGACACGACACTGTTGAATGTTTCCTATGATCCGACACGCGAGTTCTATAAGGACTTCAATGCGGCCTTCGCCAAGCACTACAAAGCGCAAGCTGGTGAGACTGTTACGATCCAGCAGTCTCATGGCGGTTCTGGCAAGCAAGCGCGTTCGGTTATCGATGGTCTTGAAGCCGATGTGGTGACGCTTGCACTGGAAAGCGACATTGACGCCATTGTACAGAATGGCGGGAAGATAAAGCCCGACTGGCGCGCACGCCTCGGCAACAACTCTTCTCCGTATACCTCCACGATCGTTTTCCTTGTCCGGAAGGGCAATCCCAAGGGCATCAAGAATTGGGGCGATCTGGTCAAGGGTGATGTGAAGATCGTGACACCTAATCCAAAGACCTCCGGTGGCGCACGCTGGAACTATCTCGCGGCATGGGCCTGGGCGAACGAAGAGTTCAAGGGCGATCAGGCGAAGATCAAGGCTTACATTGCAGATCTCTACAAGCGTGCCCCGGTGCTGGACAGCGGTGCCCGCGGCTCGACGGTCACCTTCGCGCAGCGCCAGATCGGCGATGTTTTGCTGGCTTGGGAAAACGAAGCTTTTCTCGCCGGTGAGGAATTCGGCAAGGATGCGTTCGAAATCGTCGTGCCGCCCATCTCCATCCTTGCAGAGCCGCCGGTTGCAGTGGTTGACGCCAATGTGGATGCCAAGGGAACGCGCAAGGTCGCAGAAGCTTACCTGCAGTACCTGTACTCCGATGAAGGCCAGAACCTCGCAGCAAAACACTTCTACCGTCCGGCCAACCGTGCGGTCGTGAAGCCGGAACTGCTGAAGGCCTTGCCAGACATCAAGCTTGTCACCATTGATGATCCGCAGTTTGGTGGTTGGAAGAAAGCGCAGCCTGAGCACTTCGGTGACGGCGGCATCTTCGACCAGATCTACAAGCCGGCACGCTGAGGAGTGCGCCTGATATGACATCAACCACCGCTTCCACGCGGTGGCGATTGAAGGAGCCGAGCATCATCCCAGGTTTTGGGTTGACGCTCGGCTTTTCGCTCGCCTACCTCGGCCTCATCATCCTGATACCACTGGCCGGTCTCATATTCCGGGCCAGCTCGCTTTCGGCATCCGAGTTTCTGTCCATCCTGACTGATGAGCGGACTTTGGCCGCGCTCAAGATCAGCTTCGGAACTGCGCTGATCGCAGCCCTGATCAACGTCGTCTTCGGCGTATTGATCTGTTGGGTTCTGGTTCGCTACGATTTTCCCGGCCGTCGCCTGATCGATGCGATGGTGGATCTTCCGTTCGCCTTGCCAACGGCGGTCGCAGGCATTGCGCTCAGTGCGCTCTATGCACCGAAGGGATGGATCGGCGCATGGTTCACGCCCTTCGATATTCGCATCGCTTACACACCGATCGGCATCACGATAGCGCTGATTTTCATCGGGCTCCCCTTCGTGGTCCGCACCGTGCAGCCGGTGATGGAAGAGATTGATCGCGAGGTCGAGGAGGCTGCAGCCACGCTTGGTGCGAACCGTTTTCAGACCGTCTTCAAGGTCTTGCTGCCCAGCCTGCTGCCCGCGATCATGACGGGTTTTGCCCTGGCGTTTGCACGCGGCGTCGGCGAATACGGTTCTGTCGTCTTCATCGCAGGAAACATTCCTTACGTTTCCGAGATCGCTCCGTTGTTGATCGTCATTCGGCTGGAAGAGTTCAATTATGCGGGCGCGACGGCGATTGCGACTATCATGCTGGTTATCTCCTTCGCCATGCTTCTGATCATCAATCTAATCCAATCGTGGAGCAGGGGGAGGTACGGCCATGGCTGATCGCGGAACTCGCTTCGTCAATCCTGTCGACGAGAGGACTGGAACCAAGATCGTCCTGACATCGATCGGTGGCCTGTATCTCGCCTTCTTTCTCTTCCTGCCGCTGGTCGCGGTGTTCATCGAAGCCTTCCGCAAGGGTGCTGCCAGCTATTGGGAAGCTTTGGTTGAACCGGATGCCGCGGCGGCCATTCGGTTGACATTGCTCGTTGCCGCGATTGCGGTTCCGTTGAACCTCGTCTTTGGCGTCGCTGCCGCCTGGGCAATCGCCAAGTTCGAGTTCAAAGGCAAAGCTTTCCTGATAACCCTCATCGATCTGCCGTTTTCGATCTCACCGGTCATTTCGGGTCTGGTTTATGTGCTTCTCTTTGGAAGCCACAGTGTGCTGGGACCTATCTTGAAGAGCTATGGGATCGAAATCCTCTTTGCGGTTCCGGGTATCGTCCTGGCGACGGTGTTCGTGACGTTCCCCTTTGTCGCGCGTGAGCTGATTCCGCTCATGCAGGATCAGGGTTCGGGAGATGAGGAAGCGGCACTTTCTCTTGGAGCTTCCGGTTGGCAAACCTTTTGGTACGTTACTCTTCCCAATATCAAGTGGGGTCTGCTCTACGGCGTCCTTCTTTGTAATGCGCGTGCCATGGGGGAATTCGGTGCGGTGTCCGTTGTGTCCGGCCATATTCGCGGACTGACCAACACCATGCCTCTGCATGTGGAAATTCTCTACAATGAATACAATATGGCGGCCGCCTTTGCGGTTGCCTCCCTTCTGGCAGCGCTCGCACTCGTAACGCTCGCGCTGAAGACGCTTCTGGAAATACGATTTGGCGCTGGCAATGCCGGCGGTCGACACTAAGGGCATAATGATGGAAGTTACTGTATCAAACGTCACCAAGGAATTTGCCCGGTTTCCGGCCCTCAACGATGTATCTCTCGATATCCGTTCCGGTGAACTCATTGCTCTGCTTGGTCCGTCAGGTTCTGGAAAGACCACGCTTCTGCGCCTCATCGCCGGACTCGATCAGCCTACGAACGGGAAGATTTTGTTCGGTGGAGAGGATGCCTCGCACAAGAGCGTTCAGGAGCGTAACATCGGCTTTGTCTTCCAGCATTACGCGCTGTTTCGGCATATGACGGTGGCTGAAAATATAGCGTTCGGATTGAATGTTCGTCCGTCTTCCACTCGCCCTCCCAAGAATGAGATTCGGAAACGGGTCGCCGAGCTTCTTGAGATGGTCCATCTTTCGGGTCTGGAAAAGCGCTATCCCAATCAGTTGTCTGGCGGTCAGCGCCAGCGTGTGGCTTTGGCGCGTGCCATGGCAATCGAGCCGCGGGTTCTTCTGCTGGATGAGCCATTCGGTGCACTGGATGCCAAGGTTCGCAAGGAACTGCGCAAATGGCTCCGAGAATTTCATGATCGTACTGGCCATACGACTGTGTTCGTTACCCATGATCAGGAAGAAGCATTGGAACTCGCGGATCGCGTCGTGGTGATGAGCCAGGGCAAGATTGAGCAAGTTGGATCAGCCGATGATGTTTACGACAAGCCCGGCTCTCCCTTCGTGCATCGCTTCATCGGTGAGGCATCGGAGCTTCCGGTTCGTGTCGAAAATGGTGAGGTATGGCTTGACGACCGCACGGTTGGCCTGAAGGCCGATGGCGCAGCCGAAGGCCCGTCATCGCTGTTCTTCCGTCCGCATGACATCGAATTTCTCAGTGGCTGTGGCGGTTGCTTTGATGGCGTCGTGGTCGGTAGCAGACGGCTTGCCGGCGCTCGCCGCCTGGAACTCGAGCTCGGCGGCAGCCAGTACCGGGTAGAAGTCGATGTGCCCGTTGATCACCCGGCTGCCCTGAGGAGCCAGATCAACTTCCGGCCCAAGCATTGGCAGCTGTTTCCCAGAAGCGCTTGAACTGCTGCGCGGGAGGATGTGGCGCATTCTCTTGCACTGGCGTCCAGACCATGCGGGCGAAACGGCGAGATGAACAATCAGAAGGTGGGCGGTGTATTGACCCAGATCAGCACCGTTTCACCGTCGTGAATATTTCTCCATGAGTGGAGACGTGTGCTTTCGAAATAAAAACTGTCGCCTGCCGCAAGCTCAAAGAAGTTTGAACCATCCAGCATAATCTCAAGGTTTCCGCAGAGAATATGTAGAAACTCCTCCCCCGGATGCCTGTAGGCTCCTTCACTTGAGGCTCCTGGTGCCAGAACAAACCGATGGCATTCCATCTGGTTGCGTCCCTCCGCCAGACACTGGATAGTGACGCCTGAAAAGGTCGTTGGCCAGGTCGACCATCTACCGGAACGAATGAGTGATTCCGCGCCGCTTGGTTCCTCCTGTCCGCTCAAGGACGTGATGGTCGTGCCGAAATAGTTGGCCAGATCATGCATTCCTTTGAGCGACAACCCCTGCGATGTCCTCTCGAATGTCGAGAGAAGCGAAATCGGGATATCGAGATCGCGCGCCACCGCATCCAGGGTCTTGCTTGCCTCTCGTCGCATACGTCTGATCTTCTGGCCGATTGATAGATGGGAGCCTGTGGGAAGCTCTTCCTCGTTGGAGGCGCTGTCAGTGTCCGAAGCTACAGATTCTTGCTTCAACTGCTCACGGATTGCCGCCGGGTTCAGTCCTTTTTCGGTCCTGAGGTAGCTGATCATTTTCAGACGGTCGATGTGCGAGCTGTCAAACAGGCGCTGTCCGGAGGGCGTCCGGATCGGCTCAATCAACCCCTGGCTTTCCCATAGGCGCAGGGTGGAGGGCGAAACCCCCGCCATGCGCGCCGCCTCCGCGATTTTGAATAGGATTGTATCCACCTTGCCGCTGCTCTGAATTTCTGATCGGTCCATGCTGAAATAATGTGTCGAACCCCGATTGTAAAACTACAGAAAAAATGTAAGAAATCATTCGAGGGCGATTTTCGTTCCGGATCTTTTTTCAAAGAGGGGCGCAGCAATGGATAATCAGGCATTGGCGGTTCGCCGCAGCGACGCAATTTCACGCGGCGTGGGTGTCACCACGAGCGTTTACGCAGAACGCGCCGAGAACGCAGAAATCTGGGATGTGGAAGGCCGCCGCTATATCGACTTCGCCGCGGGCATCGCTGTCGTCAACACGGGGCATCGGCATCCGAAGGTCATGGCTGCGGTTCGTGATCAGCTCGACCACTTTACCCATACCTGCCATCAGGTCATTCCTTACGAGAACTATATTCGCCTGGCTGAGCGTCTCAATGATGCGGTCCTGGGCGACTTTCCCAAGAAGACGATCTTTGTGACGACCGGTGCGGAAGCGGTTGAGAATGCGGTAAAAATCGCCCGCGCTGCCACAAATCGGTCGGCGGTGATCGCCTTTTCCGGCGCGTTCCACGGCAGGACCTTCATGGGCATGACGCTCACCGGCAAAGTGGTGCCTTACAAGACGGGGTTCGGTGCCATGATGCCGGATGTCTTCCACGTACCGTTTCCGGTTGCTCTGCACGGCACAACCGTCGAAGATACGCTGGGCGTTCTCGATAAGCTGTTCAAGGCTGATGTCGATCCGAACCGGGTTGCTGCCTTCATCGTGGAGCCAGTTCAGGGCGAGGGCGGCTTTTACGAAGTGCCGCGCGCGTTCCTGGCAAAGCTGCGCGAGCTCGCTGACAAGCACGGTATTCTGCTGATTGCAGATGAAGTTCAGACCGGGTTTGCCCGCACCGGCAAGCTTTTCGCCATGGAGCATTATGGCGTTCATGCAGATCTGACCACCATGGCGAAAGGTCTGGGCGGCGGCTTCCCTGTCGCTGCAGTCACAGGTCGCGCCAACATCATGGATGCGCCTGGACCGGGAGGACTGGGGGGCACTTATGGTGGTAACCCGATTGGCATTGCTGCGGGGAACGCGGTGCTCGATGTGATCGAGGAAGAGGCGCTTTGCGCACGCGCAGACCAGCTCGGTGCGCGGCTCAAGCAGAGATTGCACTCGCTGACAGAAGCCGTTCCACAGATCGCGGATATTCGCGGACCTGGGTTCATGAATGCTGTCGAATTCAATCTCCCTAACTCAACGACTCCGAACCCGGATTTCACGAACAAAGTGAGACTTCGGGCGCTGGAAAAGGGCTTGATCCTCCTGACCTGCGGCGTCTACGGCAATGTGATCCGCTTCCTCGCTCCGATCACCATCCAGGACGATGTCTTTGCGGAAGCGCTGGATATTCTGGAAACCACGCTCCGCGAATGCGCGGCGGAGGCTTGATCCATGTCGGTTTCTTCCGCGCTCGCATCACGGCTCAAAGATCCATCCTTGCTTGTCGATACCGCGCTGATCGCTGACCGCTGGGTCGGACGGAGCAAAACAGGCGAAACCTTCGAAGTCACCAATCCGGCAACTGGAGAGGTGCTGGCCGTATTGCCCGATATGGGGCGGGCGGAAACGGCAGATGCAATCGAGGCGGCACATGCGGCGCAAAAAGCATGGGCTGCGAGAACGGGTAAAGAGCGCGCCGGTGTGCTGCGTCGCTTCTACGATCTGATCGTGGCGCATGCCGATGATCTGGCGATCATCCTGACCTCGGAAATGGGCAAACCCCTTGCCGAGGCCAAGGGCGAAGTTCTTTACGGCGCTTCGTATGTGGAATGGTTTGCCGAAGAGGCAAAGCGCATATACGGCGATACCATCCCCGGACATCAGCCAGACAAACGCATCATCGTTCTGAAGCAACCCGTTGGTGTCGTGGCGTCGATCACGCCGTGGAATTTTCCGAATGCGATGCTCGCCCGCAAGCTTGCACCTGCCCTGGCAGCTGGCTGTGCCATGGTTTCCAAACCGGCTGCGGAAACTCCGCTTTCCGCACTGGCGCTCGCTGTTCTGGCGCGGCGTGCGGGCTTGGCGCCAGGACTATTCAACATCGTCCTCTCCACGGATTCAGCGAGTATCGGGCAAGAGATGTGTGCGAACAGCAAGGTTCGCAAACTGACCTTCACCGGTTCCACCAATGTCGGCAAAATCCTCATGCGGCAGGGTGCGGATCAGGTTCTGAAGCTTGGGTTGGAGCTTGGTGGGAACGCGCCTTTCATCGTCTTTGATGATGCAGATCTCGATGCCGCAGTCGAAGGCGCGATGGTCTCCAAATTTCGTAATAACGGCCAGACCTGCGTTTGCGCAAACCGGCTCTATGTCCAATCCGGCATCTATGATGCGTTTGCGGCCCGGCTTACGGAACGTGTCGCACAGCTAAAGATTGGCAATGGCTTCGAGGAAGGTGTTCAGGCAGGCCCGCTCATTTCATCCAAGGCACTGTCCAAGGTTGAGGAACATATCTCCGACGCTCTCGCGCAGGGAGCCACCGTGTCCACGGGCGGCAACCGGGATGGTCGGGGGGATCTCTTCTTTCAGCCAACGGTCCTGACGGATGTAACATCTTCCATGAAGGTCGCACGGGAAGAAACCTTCGGCCCGGTCGCGCCTCTCTTCCGCTTCGAGACTGAGGAAGAGGTGATTGAGCTTGCCAATGATACGGAGTTCGGTTTGGCCTCCTACTTCTACGCCAAGGACCTCTCCAAGGTCTTCCGCGTGGCGGAAGCTTTGGAATATGGAATGGTCGGGATCAATACCGGATTGATCTCTACGGAAGTTGCGCCTTTTGGAGGCATCAAACAGTCCGGACAGGGGCGTGAAGGCTCGAAATACGGCATCGAGGATTATCTCGAAATCAAGTATCTGTGTCTTTCCATCTGACTCTTAGCCATCACTGACTCCAAAATAGAAACAGTGATGGCGCAATTGTTCATCTTTTGAAGCCGTCTGACAAATGTCATCTTTCACGCAACGGAAGCAGTGTCTTGCTTCCGACGTGAAAGGAAATGAAGATGACCCTGATCCACGAGAATATGAGCCGCGGCCGTACAAATACCGGTTGGCTTGACAGCTTTCACACGTTTTCCTTTGGTGGCTTTCAGGATCCGACCCGTATGGGATTTGGCGCACTTCGCGTGATCAATGAAGACCGGGTCGCGCCGGGATCCGGCTTCTCAGAGCATGGTCACGCCGACATGGACATCTTAACGATCGTACTGTCCGGTCAGTTGGAGCATCGCGATACTTTGGGCAATGTCGCAACCATTGCGCCCGGTGAAGCTCAGTTGATGTATGCCGGTCGTGGCGTGCGCCATTCTGAGATGAATGCTTCAGCTGACGCACCTGCTCATTTTCTGCAAATCTGGTTGATCCCGGACGTTCGGAATGGCCTGCCCACATATCAGCAAGCACCCTTGCCGGTTGAAGACGATATGACTGGTGGATGGCAATTTCTTGCAGCAGGCGGTGATGCGAAGGCGCCTCTGAGGCTGAATTCCGACACGCGGCTTTTCATAGCAAACGTCGCTGAGGGGACACGGCTTCCTGTGCCATCATCGCCCGAACGGTTGACCTTCGTGCATATCATCAAGGGTCTGGCGATGGTGGATGGTGAGCGTCTTTCATCAGGAGACGGGATCCAGTTGGGAACTGGTTCAATTCCCGATATTGAATGGGTGACTGACGGAAAGGCGCTGCTGTTCGATATGCATCGCTAACGGCATGTCGTAGCTAAAAGTGTGCAGCGGTTTTGCGGTAACGACATGCGATGAAACAAAAAGTTAAAGCGTCGGGAGCAAAACTGAAAGATCACGCCATGCTTTAACGGCATCAGGCAGCCTGCGCAGGAAGTGGCTTGTTTCTGCGCAGGTTGAACAGGTTGCCAGTGAGGATCAGGGCCGCGCCGCAGGCTGTGAAGACGTCGATCGCTTCTGCAAAAAGCAGATATCCAATCACGGCGGAAAGCGGCACCCTGAGATAATCCATCGGCATGACGACGGTAGCATCCGCGTAGGAAAGTGCTTTTGCCATGCAGAAATGGGCAAATGTACCGGAAAACGGGATCAGAAAAATCCAGGGCCACAGACCAGCCGATGGCCAGACCCAGACATTGAGGGCTGGCGTAAAGCCGATAACCGACTGGATGATGAGCATCCAGAAAATAATCTTGGTGGCGCTGTCACGCCTGGTGAGTGATTTCGTCGTGATGAACGATACTGCGAAGACGAAGGCTGCACCCAGGACGACGAGCTGGCCGGGATTGATGGATGTACCACCGGGTCTGACAATAATGATAACGCCGACGAGGCCCAGCAGAATCGCGAGCGATTTTCTCCAGGTCAGCTTTTCACCGAGAAAGGCTGCCGCCATCAGGGCGGTCCAGATTGGCGCGGTAAACTCGATTGCTATCACCTGCGCCATCGGAATCATGGTCAGCCCCATGAGCCACAGAAACTGGCCGACATAATGTGCACCATTGCGCACGATATGGCTGGACAGGATGCGCGTACGCATGGCGCGCAAGCCACCCTCCCGATACACGAATGGGAGCAGCATAAAAAATGCGATGACGGATCGCATTTCCATGACCTGAAAAACGTTCAGCTCCTTCGTCGTCGCGCGACCCGAGATTGCCATCAGCAGCAATAGGGCGATCGAAGCCAGCATCCACGCTGCCGCCTTGAGTGTGTTGGGCCGGGTCTCTGACATCGCAAATACTTCTTTGAGGTGTGCAAGCTTCCGCATCCAGTCGGTTCACGTTGTCGCCCCGAAGGGAACATCGGCTTGAACCAACTATTTGAGGCATATCTAATTCTTTTCTCTGGTTAGCGGTTTTATGTGCCAGGCACCAATTCAAATTTGTACATTCTGATCCAAATGCGTTGATCAGTCGGTTTCTGCAATTGCAGCCTCTGGAAGACAAGAAAATGCCTATAGAATTTTAGCTGAGCTCCAGCTCAGAATTCTATTGGAACGCCCGGAGGACCGCCCCGTTCACATTCCCAGGCGAAATGGCCACCCTCATTCGCATGTTGGAATGGCGCAACACTCCTTTGGGAGAGGCGCATCTCTGGCCAAGTTCTTCTAAACGGCCATTGCATTCTTGATCGCAAGCGGTTAGGGCGCAGCCGATTTGGATCCACCCCATCTGTCAACGTACGCCCTTCAGCAGCCGCTCGATCCGCTACAACCTGAGCAATATTAGTACTAACGTCTACACAATTAAATTTTTCTTGTGTGCCGTTGACAGGCTGCGGCCTTAGCCAAACACGAACGCCAGAAAGCTGTGGATGACTGTCGCGCCGCCGATAGGAGCAATAAAGAGGATCATTATGTTCACACAAATCACCCAGGCTAGGATCTTCTGCTCCCTTGGGCTGAGGTTTGGCTTCGATGGTTTGGGCGGCAGTGGCTCCGGCCTTGGCCCATAGCTCTTCATATCTAGAAACATCGGCACATCCGCTATTGGTCGTTCTGAGTTGACTACGATCTCAATCCTTGCCGGATCATAGACCCAGCCGTTCGATCAAAACGGCCGGATCGTCGAATTTTAGAGGCCAAGAATGTCAATTTTAGAGGCCAAGAATGTCCTCGATATGGATCGGGAAATTTCGTACGCGCCTGCCCGTCGCATGCCAGACGGCATTTGCGATGGCGCCCACGGTTCCGGTGATGCCGATTTCGCCGACGCCCTTGACGCCGATGGCATTGACGTATGGATCGTCCTCTGCAACCAGTATGGCTTCCAGCGAAGGAACATCTGCGTTCACCGGAACATGATATTCAGCAAGATCGGCGTTCATCACGCGGCCTGTGCGGTGATCGATGAGTGCGGCCTCATGCAGGGCGAATGATGTTCCCCAGATCATCCCGCCATAATACTGACTGCGGACCAGCCGGGGATTGATGACGCGTCCTGCGGCGAAGGCGCCCACCATTCTCGTCGTGCGGATCTGCCCAAGATCAGGATCGACCTTGACCTCGGCAAATACGGCGCCGTGTGAGTACATGGCGAACTTTTCCGCATTCCCGGGTTCCCGCATCGACTTCGCTTCGCCGATGACTTCGCTCTGCTTTGCCCGTGTCAGGATGTCGGCAAAACGTTCACCGCGGCTTTCGTCGTCACGACGGACCAATCGTCCGCCTCTGGGAAGGACACCAATGTTACCAGCACCGAACAGTGGTGAGTCGGGATCGTTGGTGGCAATTTCCGCAAGCTTTGCGAGCGCATCGAGACCCGAATTGCTCAAGGCGAGGCCAGCACTGGCGGTGTGGCCTGATCCCCCGGCGACCCCGGCATCCGGCAGCGTTGAGACGCCGGATCGGAATTCGATCTCGTGTGCTTCCAGTCCCAGCGCCTCTGCAGCAATCTGCGCCAGTGCGGTCCATGCGCCCTGGCCCATGTCAACGCCGCCGGTTTCCACGAGAACGGAGCCATCCGCCCGCACGGTTGTTCTTGCCTGCGCCGGAAACATGGGGCAGGGGAACACAGCCGTACCCATGCCCCAGCCGACGAGCAGCCCATTGTCGTCCCGCATCGTGCGGGGTGCGCGCAGGCGCTGTTGCCAACCGAATACCTCTGCGCCGCGCTCATAGCATTCACGCAGTGCCTTGGAAGAGAAGGGTCTGCCGGAGCCGGGCTCACTCTCGGCGTAGTTCAGCAGACGGAACTCGAGCGGATCCAGTCCGCAGGCTTCGGCTGCCTCGTCTATGGCAACTTCAAGCGCGGCGGATCCGCTTGCTTCGCCGGGTGCACGCATCGGCCCTGGGGTGCCGATGTCAAGGCGCAGACCTTTGTGCTCCGCCAGAAGCGCATCTGCCGCGTAGAGGGGAAGCGAAGCATTGGCGGCAGGTTCCAGAAAGTCATCAAAGCTCGATGTGGCCGATATTGAACGGTGATGGATTGCTTTCAACCTCCCATCGGCCGACAGTCCCATTCGCAAAGTCTGCCACGTTTGTCCTCGATGGCCGACCGGTCCGTACATCTGGGCACGGGTCAGTGCCAGTTTGACCGGGCGCTTCAGCTTGCGTGCAGCGGCAATCGCCAGGATCTGCGGGCCATTGAGAATTGCCTTCGAACCGAAGCCGCCACCCAGAAATGGAGACCGTATGACGACATTTTCGACTGGAATATCGAAATAGCGCGCATAGGAGGCGCAGCTCATGGCCAGCGCCTGATTGGGCATGTCGAGGGTGAGGTGATTGCCGTTCCACTCTGCGACAACGGCATGCGGTTCCATGGCATTGTGATATTGCGCAGGTGTTGAATATTCCGCTTCGACGATCGTTTCTGATGCGGCGAAGGCGGTATCGAGATTGCCGTGGGAGGTCGATGGCGGGCCACCTACTCCAACCGCTTGCGGGTCAAACTGAACGCCGTTTTCGAGACCGGTGCGCGCTTCATCCGTCTCATAGACGGGTTGAAGCAGGTGCGCGCCTTCCGTTGCTGCTTCCAGCGTTTCCGCTACCACCAGAGCAATTGGCTGTCCGGCGTAACGGACTGAATGGTTCTGCAAGAGCTCCAGCCGAAAGCCGAAAGGTGGCATCTTTTCATCCGGATCATGCGCGAAAGCGGGCGCATTATCCGGCGTGAAGACCTCGATGATACCGGGATGACGGCTGGCAGCTTCCACATCCATGGCCGTGACGCGGCCGCGGGCGATTGTTGCACCAACCATGACTGCGTAGGCAAGTTGTGCGGGATGGTTGTCCGCGGCATAGGTCGCCTGCCCGGTCACCTTGAGGATACCATCGCGCCGGGTCAGGGGTTGCCCCGAGTTTGATCCATAACGGGTCGTTGGTCTTGCCGAAGTGTCTGACGAAAGGTCAAGCGACATTGGCATCTCCTGAGATTGTCAATAGCGGCGAGCCGGGAAGTGCTGGCATCGCGGCAGGCGTTCCGGCACTGGCGGCAGACAAGGCTCTTGCGGCAAGGCGCCGGGCAAGCTCGATCTTGAAGGCATTGTCCCCGCTGGGGATTGCCCCCTGCAAGACGATACCGGCGGCATGATGGAAAAGGTCCTTGGATGGTATTTGTCCGATCATCGCTGCTTCCGCCTCTCTCGAACGCCACGGCTTGGCAGCAACGGCGCCGAGGGTCAGGCGAGCCTCAACGATGCGACCATCCTCAATCGTCATGGCGGCAGCTGCCGAAACCACGGCAAAGGCATAGGAGGTACGCTCGCGAAGCTTGAGATAGCGGCTATGCGCTGCAAATCGTGATGCGTCTGCCGGGATGCGGATGGCCGTAACCAGTTCGCCCACTGCGAGCGCGTTTTCCTTGGCCGGCTGATCTCCCGGAAGAAGGTGAAAGCTTTCAATCGGTATCTCGCGGGTACCTCCCTTGCCAGTTACCTCGACAACGGCGTCAAGAGCCGCAAGCGGTACGCAGAAATCGGAAGGATGGGTGGCGATGCAGTGATCGCTCCAGCCAATGACCGCGTGCAGGCGATTGAGACCGTGGCGTGCATCGCAGCCAGAGCCAGCATTTCGTCGGTTACAAGCGCTGGCCACATCCTGATAGTAGGAGCAGCGTGTCTTCTGAAGAAGATTTCCGCCCGCCGTCGCGGCATTGCGCAACTGAGCAGAGGCACCGGATAGCAAAGCCTCTGCAACCATGGGAAACGTTCTGGCAAAGCGGGTTTCGTAAGCCAGGTCTGAATTGCGCACGAGCGATCCGATGCGCACACCGCCATCCGATAGCCAATCGATACGCTTCAGATCTTCCAGGCGCGTTATGTCGACGAGCATCGTCGGTTCAGCAACGCCGATCTTCATGAGATCCAGAAGGTTTGTGCCGCCCGCCAGTATGCGCGCGCCGGGCTTCGCAACGGCGGCAACAGCTTCGTCGACAGATGATGCTCGGACATAGTCGAACAGGTTCATGCCGCATCCCTTTCCTTGAGGATTGTTGCATCTTTTTCCATCGCGGCAAGGACGGCTTCCGTGATGCCCTTGTAGGCACCGCATCGACAGATATTGCCGCTCATCAGTTCTCGAACCCGCTCTGGATCACCCACCGCTTGCCCTTCGGCGATCAGGCCGACGGCACTCATGATCTGCCCCGGCGTGCAATAACCGCACTGCAGGCCATCACACTCAAGAAACGCTGCCTGAACCGGATGAAGTTCATCGCCCGTTGCCAGGCCTTCAATCGTCGTGACGTGAGCCCCGTCGACGGTCATTGCAAGCGTAAGACAGGAATTGATCCGGCGACCGTCCACGAGAACAGTACAGGCGCCGCACTGCCCTCGGTCGCAACCCTTCTTGGTTCCGGTCAGTTGCAGGCGTTCACGCAGAAGATCGAGCAGCGTCACGCGTGGATCTTCAAGAACAATCGTTCTTGCGTCTCCATTTATGGTAAGGCTGATGGAGAGTGACATGCGTACCCCATTCAGAAAGAGTGATGTTGAGATTTGAACCGCGATTGACGGTATGTCCGGCAGTATGAAACCTTGAATTGCCATCGTGGCCAAAAAAGCAGTGCATCAGCTTCTGCTTTACAAACTCAATATACGGAGGCACCCTCCGTTTAGCAAGAGGCTTAAGTCAGAAATTGGAAATGGTCCCTGAAGCGAAGAAGACAAGGCGCAAGCCACGAGCGGACTCGGTGCGTAACCGTGAAATCCTGCTCAGAGCCGCGACGGAAATTTTCAGCGCCGGGGGAACGCAGGCAAGCCTTGAGGCGGTCGCGAAGAAAGCAGGCGTCGGGATCGGTACGCTTTATCGGCACTTTCCGTCACGGGAAGAGCTCTTTGAGGCAGTTTACCGCCATGAGGTTGACCAGCTTTGCGATTTGGCCTCTACGTTGGGTCATGAGACTGACGCCTTCGCAGCATTCAGGCAATGGCTTCAGGCCAATGTAAGGCTTGTTGCCACGAAGAAAGGCATGATGCAGGCCCTGCAACTGGCGGTCTACGGCAATCCCGAACTGAAAGCTTCGTCAACAGCGCGCATGGTCGAAGCGCTGGACTTGTTGCTTCAACGTGCCGTCGCCGAGGGAAGTCTTCGCGACGATATCTCTGCGGAGGATCTGCTGCGAACGCTGATCGGGATCTATTACGCGCAACCCGAGGATGATTGGCAAGCCAAGGCGCTCAAGTTGCTCGACATCTTTCTGGATGGGCTAAGAGCCAAGGCGTGAATAGGCACCGAGAATGAAGCGCTCCGCATCGAACAGATAATCGCGCAGCATATCTGCGGCTTTTGCTGTCTGACCGGCTTCCAGTTCTGACAGGATGAGCAGGTTCTTGTCCACGTAGCGCGCGTGGAGGTATTCCGGATCGCGCAGCAGGCCGAAAACAAGGCGAAGCTCCAGCGCTACCTGTGCGAAAAACGTATTGAGGCGAGGACTGTCCGCCAGCTCGACAATGGCCGCATGATAGGCGATATCAGCGGTTCCGGCCTGCAGCCATTCTCCAGCTTCCCGGTGGCGAACCGCTTCTTCGACGGCCGCCCGCATTTTTGCAACACTCGGATGCCTGGGGTGAGCGCCTGCCATCGCCTGACATTCGATCATGCGTCGAACATTGTAGATATCGACGATGGTTGCCATGCTTGGCGTGCTGACAAACACCCCCCGATTGGCTTCGTGGCGAAGCAGGCCTTCCTTCGTGAGGAGGCGAAACACTTCTCGCAACGTATTGCGTGACACGCCGAGTTCCTCACCCAGCGCGACTTCCGAGAGATGGCTGCCCGGTGTCAGCCAGCCCGAAATGACACGTTCCCGAATTTTGTCCGCAATGCTTTCTGCCAGGGTTTGGGCAGGTTCGCTTGCTTGTCCCGCCTTGTCTGTCGGCATCGCCTTCTTCATGCGTCGGTTATTCCATCGATAATATCAAAGATGCGGATCGATAGCATCAAGCCTTGGCGCCGTCACGTGTAATTCAGCTTCGCATTTCCGACGCACCCAATGCATGGTAGCCAGATAGCCATGGCATCACGAGAAAGGCGAACGGATGGTTACGCTGTTTCAAAAGACCTACGACCGGATGTTCGATCGCGTGATAAGCCTGCTGTGCGAGGGCGATGTGGCCGAAGTCTGGAGCTTCGATGACAGGCGAACACGCCTTGAGATGGAAGCCGAAGCCAAGAGCCGTGGAATCACGTTACGCGCCCGTTCCGCCTACAAGCCGCTGGTGAGTGCATTTCTGGAAGAAATTGACCTGTCGGACGTGACCGCCGTCAGCGTCAGCTATCCCGGTTCGCCATTCGCAGATGGGAAACGCTTTCGTCTCGAGGCTTATCCTCTGGCGGCCCTTGTTGGATCTCGTTCAATTGAGTTGCAGCCGAAGGCGGTTGGTGAGGACCTGTGCTACGATGTCAGGCTTTCTATCGGGAGCGACATCCATACCCGCTCGATCTATGCGCCGAACCGGCTTTACTGCGACCTGACAGGACAGAACGTCCTGTCCCCCACCGGTTGGCTTAGAGTGCCAGCACGGGGCGTCGATCAACGGATAGAGACGGATTTCGAAGAGATTTACAGGGACGCGATGACGGTTATCTCTGCGCATGCGTGGAGTAGCACTGGCCCGTTTTTCGAGGAATTGAACGTCTCGGTTCAACTCCCGCAGATGGATGAGCCGCTGCCGCCTCTTGATGAAAGCATGAGCCTGCGCGAGGCGCTACATGAGGATCTGTATTTCTCTGCCCTCGAATATTTCACGCTGAAGTCCGGCAAGATGCTCGGTGATCGTAATGTCAGGCCGGGACAGATCGTGCCCGAAGTCACTTTCGCGACTGGACGTCCTGAACTGTCGATAGAACTCCGGCCTTATGATCGGCGCGCACGAAGAGGTGAGGCCCAGCCTCTTGATGAGGCGCAGCAGGCGGTTGGGGAGGCGCAGATCGTGACCGAACTGAATAGCCTGCGCGGGGAAACGCTCACTTGCGAGACGGTTGCGGGTCGCCTGGTTCATGCGCGATATCTTCAGGGGTCGGACGCGCCGGTGCTGATCAGCGGCGGGCAACATGCAAATGAGACATCCGGAATAGTAGGAGCGCTACGCGCGGCTCGCATTTTGTCAGCCTCTCCTGCCGCCCATTTCACCGTCATTCCTTGCGAGAATCCTGACGGCTATGCCTTGCAAGGCCGGTTGTCTGCGGAAAATCCGTCCCATATGAGCCATGCCGCACGCTACACTGCGCTGGGAGACGATCTGGAATATCGCAATGTGTCTGACGAGGCGCTCATCTTCGAGAAGCGCTTGCGAATACAGGCGCGAAGACAAACAGGCGCCGGGCTGCATATTAATCTGCACGGATATCCCGCGCACGAATGGACCAGGCCTTTGACCGGCTATGTTCCGCGTGGCTTTCCGGCGTGGATGATCCCGAAGGGGTTCTTCCTCATCCTGCGGCATCATGAAGAAGCAAGGCCTGAAGCCATGGCGTTGCTGGATCGCGTGACGCGTCGGTTGGCGAGCATGAAATACCTGATGGATATGAACGATCGCCAGCACGCACTCTTCGAAACGCATGCAGGACCGAATGGCCTTATACTTGTGAACGGGTTTCCGTGCATGATCACTGTCGGCAATGATGGCCTTTATCCTGTGACGTTGATCACGGAATATCCGGATGAAACGCTCTATGGCGCGCCCTTTGTCGCCGCGCATACTGTGCAAATGGGAACCGTTCTTGCAGCGTATCAGGCCTGGCAGGAAATTCTAAGGCCTGGATCAACGTAACATGATTGCGCGGAAATCATTGACGTTCGTTCCCGTCGGTCCCGTGACGAACAAGTCACCGATTGCTTCGAAGGCTGAATAGCTGTCATTCCGACTGAGGAGTTCCCGGGCATCGATACCAGCTGCGCGCATGCGCTGCACGGTTGTGCCGTCAACAAAGGCGCCGGCATTGCTCTCGGAGCCGTCAATGCCGTCGGTATCCGCAGCGATCAGGCTTGCTTCCAAATCCTGAAGCCCCAAGGCGGCGGCCAGTGCAAATTCCCCATTGCGACCACCACGCCCACCCTGTCCTCGGATCGTCACCGTCGTCTCGCCACCTGAAATCAGAACGCAAGGCCTGCTGAACGGTCTATCGCGTTGACCGATCTCGCGCGCGAGCGCTGCATGAACGTTCGCGACATCCCTTGCTTCGCCTTCGATGGAATCCGACAGGATGTGCGGCGAGATGCCAGCTTGCGAAGCTGTCAAAGCTGCGGCCTCCAATGAGAGGCGTGCCGACGCGATGATGCTGATGGAGTTGCGCGCGAACTTTGGGTCGTCTGGAAGAGGAGCATCCGCGCCGGGCGATTGGAGATGTGCCATCATTCGCGGAGACAGTGAAATTGCGTATTGGTCGATGATGGCTTGCGCGTCTGCTCGTCTGGTTGAGTCGGGAACGGTTGGGCCGGAGCCGACAAAGGCCGGGTTGTCACCGGGTATGTCCGACACGATGAGACTTGCAACCCGCGCCTTTGTTGCGGCCGCCAGCCGACCGCCCTTGATACCGGAGAAATGCTTGCGGACCGTGTTCATTGCCGAAATTGGCGCGCCAGACGCGAGCAGAGCCTCGTTCAACGCAATTTCGTCATCCAGCGTCAGTCCGCTGGGTGGGCAGGGCAGGAGTGCAGAAGCGCCGCCGCATATCAGGGCGATGACGAGATCTTCTTCGTCAAGATTACGGATGGTGTCGAAGAGGCGTCGGGTCGCATCCAACCCTGCTTCATCTGGAACAGGATGAGCAGCCTCAATGACATCGATGGAGCGAGTGCTGCATCCATAGCCGTAGCGAGTCACGACGACGCCGGTCAAAGGTTTCGGCCATAGATCTTCCAGCGCTGCTGCCATCTGGGCAGCTCCTTTGCCTGCTCCAATCACCACCGTCCTTCCTGATGTTGGCGGTTCAGGGAGATGACACGCTAAAGCGGTCCTTGGATCTGCAGCATTAACCGCTGCCCGGAACATTGCCGCCAATAATTCCCGATCGTGCATGCCTGATCCCCACAATGCTTGGCAGTGAGCCTACAGTCAGGTCATCAACTGTCAATCCGCAAAGATGCTCGGTCTAATTGCATTATGGAAACTGCATGTTTTTCGGAACAGCGCGGCGATTTTCGCATTCTGTCATTCGAGTTCATGACAGGAAAGCGGCCTTGAAAACTTTAGCGAATCTCGCGCTCAATTTGACCCTCGCGGTTGTTCCGTTCGGCATCGTGATCGCCATCGCAGATGAAGCTCTGAAGGAAAACCAGCCAGTTTCGAGCCTGGATATGAGCGCACCAGAGTTGTGGACAACGCAGCCGGTAGTCGTGAATGACACGTCCGCTTATGAACGGGTGCCGGGCGTTCAGTATGCCGAGGTCAAGCCAGCGGAAGACTCTGTAAAGCTGATGGCAGGGTCACGCGCACTTCCGGCCCAGTCGGAGATTCTTAAGGAAGCGGTCGCAGCTCCAAAGGTTGATATTGCGGGCATTGACGCCTGTAGCAATCGTTATCGATCCTATCGTGTCGAGGACAATACCTATCAGCCTTTCGATGGCGGTCCTCGCCGATTGTGTTTTTTGCGGAATGATGGATCTGAAACCGCCAATGCCTCAGAAGGGCAGGTCTACGCATCCGGTGCGGTGATGGACGATTCGAGAGATCCGGTAGCCGCCTCATCCACACATGCCGAATGGTGTTCTGCGCGTTACCGGTCCTACGACGTTTCCACGAATAGCTATCAGCCATTTTCGAGCGGACGCCGAACCTGCGTGACGCCCTACAACTGAAGCAACGCTGTCTCGCCAATTTGTTTTTCAGCAGTGGCCTGCTCGGATCGTCGCAATCCGATTGATGTTGTCTGCAGAAAGATTGCTCGACATCTCGTCTTGAAGTTGTTTGATCAGTGCGGCACGCGCTGTATCCATGTGTTCCGCTGCAGTCTGTGATCCAAGCGTATTCGCGATCGATACAGCGTAGCCGATCATGTTGATCAGCGCGAAGAATTCGTCGCGACGTTCGTTATTCTCGAAATTCATGGACACCACGTTCATTGAGCCTGCCTCGTTCCAACTGTTGGAACAATTGCATAGCTTTGCGTTGCAGGCGCGTTGCAAAAGCGTTGCACACGCCGCGCGCGTTTCTGTCCGCGACAATAAAGTTTTAATTGCTCATATGTCGCCATAAAGGCGGCGCCATGTCGGCGTCGTGTGGAATGGCCATAGAGGCGGAGACCTAGGACTGTCGCCGCAATGACGAACCTCCCGCATGAGCATCAAAGCATCCTCGCGCTTCTGATCGACAGAGCAGTCGGCAAGCATTTCGCGAATCCGGTCCGTCGGAAAAGCGCTTTCCTGTGCAATCCGTTTCCAGGTGCGCTCTTTAAAAAAGAGGGCGCGCGAGGCCGAAGCCAGAGCATCTCTCTCACGCTCATCGATGAAGGATCGCTCAAGCGCCCTGCCAAGCGTTGCATCGATATTGACGAGCGGAATGGTGAGGGGGTGATAGTTCAGCTCGGCAGGGCCGTGCAGAAGCGCCACATCGCCATCGTCCACACGTCGTCCGTTACGGTAATCCTCGTATATCTGCCCTATGCCCTCCATGCCATAGGGATGGCACTCGCAGGCTCGCAGAGCGCCCATGCTTGCAGCGCCATACACCCTGCACCCCCTGTGCAAGGCGAAGAGTATCTCTTTGTGCCACACTGGAGCAACATATTCGAAATAGCCATCGACGATGCCGATTTCAGTCGCGCCAGCAGCCACCGCGTCCATAATATCGCCTTGCCTTGCAGGGGGTGCGACAACGATACCGGTCTCAGTGCCAGTCTGCTTGCTTGCGTCGGGCAGCGTAGGCCCCACAAAGACGATCTTCATTGTAGAGCCTTTGACAAAGCCCGCGCGCCATAGCGGGTTCGCCTTTCACCCTCTGGGTTTTCCAGATCCGGCGCCACAACCTTTACGACCGATACTGGCAGCCAGCCAGGGGTCAGATCGACGGCATAGAGTTTTTTCTGGCCCGATTCCTGCAAGGTTGAAAGAATAAGATCGAGCGCTTCATCCGGGGAGCGAACGTCCGCTAGCCGGAAATCCGACAGACTTGCAACGGATTGGCTCTCGAACGCACGTTTATGTTCATCCGACAGTGGGCGCTGGTACAATTCCGGGAAGAGATCATCTCGAGCACCGGCGATGAAAGTCATTCGAGACTGTGCCGCCTCTGTCACGGCGCGTATAGCCGCAGCCTCCAGCGTAAGTCCCGCCCCTGCGCCAAGCGTGACATCGACATGTCGCAAGCCTCGACCGTCAAGCCGTTGTGGTCCGAGCATGGCGCACGCAACAGGGATTCCTGTATCGTTGGTAATGTCGAAAATCGCGATCTGCATCTGCGCCTGTTGAATACGCCGAAGCAGGCCAGCCATTTCCGAGCCGCTGGCTTCAGGATCGATCCGCTCTTCATAACGCAAGGGAGAACGGGTTACTTCCCATAGGGTCAGCGCATCCCGCTCTACGCGTTCCAGCAATCCGTGCAGTATTGCTTCTGCCTGGGTGTTGCCGGATGCCAATCCGTCTGAACTTTGCCAATAACGAGGCCGCAGGATCGTTCGGTCCATGGTGACCGCCTCATGGGGCAGGCAGACATATGTTCCCGTCAAGAGATCCTTGGCCAATGCCCAATCAATGATCTCATCATCCTGAAGCACATTCGACCCGGGGGCGAGGAGGCAGTCGAGCCGATCGAAATTCTGTCCGATTCGCCGGAGATCTGCTGTAGAAGCGCGCATTGTCTCGCACGCAGCCTGGGAAGCGATTGATCTTTCAACCGCTTCCATGACTGCAGAGGTTCTCGCGCTATCATCGTCGAGTCCCTTTCCATTCGCAATGACGATGGATTTTGCGTTCGGCGTGAACGCACACCAAACGGGTATCCCAAGACAATCGAGACCCGTCTGACGTGCGACGCGCGTTATCCCAAGTCTGGAAAGAGATGCGGCTACCTTTGCGTAGGTCTCCGCAGGAGAACAGGTACGAAGTATCAAGTACTTCTTAGCTTTCGTGAAAGCTGGAGGCGATGGATGAAGATGAGTCAAGCGCAATCGCTGCCTTGACACCCTTGGTAACGACGGCACCCGATTGTGTGAGCGTTATTAATGAAGCAAGCTCGCCGGTGGGCTGACCTGTGATCGGAATAACCGTGCCCGCCTCCAGATCCGCTGCATACAGCTGGCTTTCACCCGCTACGCCTAGAATAATCAACTTTGTCATGCCCTCTCCTTCTAGAAACCGGCTTTGATAAGCCCTTCACGATACATTTCTGTCTGCCACTTTTCCTTGTGTGGCAGCACTGCAACCCAGCGTTCCAAATCAAAATCCGGGTTGTTTCTGAGGACGCGCAGTCTGTAAGTACGAGCCTTGGCGGGATCACCTAGCATAGCCCAACAGGCTGCCGCCAGTCGATCTGCTGGCTTGCAGTCTCGCATACGTCCAATAAAATCAAGCGCCTGACTGAACTCTCCAAGAAAATAGCAAGCGCCTGCGGCAGCCCAGAAATACGGATCCGGGGGGAGGGGGTTCAGCTCGATCGAATTCAAGACTTTCCGTAATGCATCCGCCGGTTTGCTTGCATGCACAAGACTATCCGCATGACTGAAGAGCACATCCGCATAATGCGGGCTCAATGTCTCGGCCATTTCCAGAGCTTCAAGACTCTCATCTATGCGTCCCATAAACAAGTGACTGACACCGACTTCCTTGAAGGCTCCTGCCGACTGTCCGTTATTGCTGACAGCCTGACCCGCGAGCCGAACTGCCTGCTGCAATAATTCTTGATCACCACGTGCTGTCAGGATCCATTCCATGCTGAAAGTACGAGAAAGGCCCGCAAGCGATGAAGCAAAGTTCCGGTCGATCTCTAACGAAGCTTTGAAATGTCTTCTTGCACGCCGGATAGACGGCAGCGACATGTGTGACAGATCCTGTAAGCCTCGAAGAAAAGAAACGTAAGCCTCAGGCTGATTGCTGACGTCCAAAGCGAGCGTCTTTGTCGAATGCAACTGTTTGACAAGAGACGTTTGGACCGCGTTGGTTATGGTTTGTCGCTGACCCGAGATTTCGCCGGGATCAAGCTTGAAACGGGTCGCCCAAATAATTTCGTCTGTCGGCAGGAATACGAGTTGAACGAAAAGAGCATCTTCGGTTCGCTGCGTATCGAGGACATAAGTTATCTTGTGGCGCTCGAGAATTGCTGCTTTGTCGCGCGAACTCCGGATTCGTTCGGATGTGTAGGGTGCCACGACAGAAACCGCCCTGCTGGCACAAAGTCCGATTGTAAGATCTTCAATCAGGGCGTTGGCGACTGAACCCGCTTTCTGTGCACTGACTGCTGTATCGGGAGGAAGGAGTGCTATCCGCGGCACGGTCCAAAGATCGGCGGACGGTGGAGCCGTCATGATTTGCTGCGCTTTTGTCGGCTGTGCTACAATGCGCTGCTGCTCCTGATTGTCTGTAACGGAAATGCGGCGGCGAATTTCCTCATCTCCTGGATCGTATTCCAGTAATAATACTGCCGCACGCCTCAGGTCCGAACGCGCTATTTTTTCCGACTGATCGGCTGCATTCAGGAACTGCTGGCGTAAAAGAGCTACGTGTCGCTGTCTAACATCTTTCACCCAGATGGAAAGTTGCGCGGACGTCCTGCCTTCTGCTGGGAGGAATACCTTGGCGACGGCATCACTGCAAAGATTAAGATTGTCGGCAGAGATTTCGGCTGTTTCAAATTCCAAGTCGCAAGTCAGAACTTGATGATTCAGCTTCAAGTAGGTGCCATCGGCTTCAATGACAGGTACCCTGTTCTCGCCAATCGCTTGGGACAATCTACGCAGAGTGGACCGAAGGTTTGTCGAAGCGGCATCGGGATTGCCTGCCCAGATGAGGTGGGCGGCGCTCCTGCGAGCGACCTTAGATTCTGACGAGTACAAATAGGCAAGCAGGACCAGTGACAGGTAAGGCGCAGCAATAGCCTGCCCCGCCTCATCCTGTAGTTGGCAGCCGCCCAGCGTGGTCAGCCGTAGAGACACAATGCACTCAATGCGCAGCGAATGTCAGATCATTCACATCTGCAAGAACAGATTGTTCCTTGGAAAGACTACGAACAAGCCCCAGAATTGACTGGCGAACACGCTTATCATCAATGGCTGCAAAAGCAGCGGCAAGCGCTACACATTCCTTCGAATTCATGAAATCGGATGTAGATTCCTGCTTGCCATCGTCTTCCATGGCGCCAGGGCTTCCTTCAAAGAAGAAGGGAATCGGAACATTTAGTATTTCAGCAATATGCTGAAGGCGGCTTGCGCCGACGCGGTTAGCACCCTTTTCATACTTTTGAACCTGCTGGAACGTAATACCGAGACTGTCGCCCAGCTTTTCTTGACTCATTCCCAGCATAGTCCTGCGAAGACGAATACGAGAGCCGACATGAACGTCTATCGGGTTTGGAGTTTTCTTTACCATCTTAGATCCGGAAAAACATATACCTGCATCCACATTGCGCCCATTTTCTTTGTGACGCAACCATTTTTCGTTGACTGTGAATGGAGTTCTCGATCTCTTGTTGCATTATTGCGCGAAATTGCCAGATTGCCAGTCGACGTTCACTACTCTGTAGATAAATTGGCGATCGGATAAGGTAAATAGCGCTTAGATGGATATGCAATAAGGTTTAGAATTGGCTCGGTTTGTCTGAATAGTTTGGGGCGTTTTGCAAAGTGGATTTCCGCCTCGATTGTGCCTGCACAATCATGGGGTGCCAGCGCGTTTAAGTAGGCCTGATCCGGCGTCTACTATCATAAAAGGTCACATATCGGCCAACGCCCATCCGCAATAGAACGGAGTTTATCCTCCGGGCGATCTGGTTAGGGCTCAAGCGTCTCGGTTGGAGCGCGCGGTGGGCTTGCCCGAGCCACAGTGACTGCATGTATCGCCCGCCCACTTCAGCCCCGCGCCCGGATTATCAAGGCGGTTTCGTGCGCGCGGACCATTCTGTGATCTACCACCTCGCTGTCGGTAACCAGCCCTTTTCAGATCGGTCGGTCCGCTCCGGTCGACGAAAGTTCAAAGATTCTGATATATTGACGTTGCGCATAGTGTTTGTAGATGCAAGGGTAGGGGCTATCCACTGTCATGTCATAATTCCCTGCCTGCTAACTTCTACATTCACACCATGAAATCTAAGCCTCTTGGCTACAGCTTCACCTTTCTTGCATTTTCCGTTTTTGCCATTCAGGACGGTCTATCGAAGCATCTTGGTCTGATGCATTCGCCGATACAGGTCGCGATGGTGCGATATTGGGCATTTGTGGCTTTTGCAATCTTCATAGCCCTGCAGTCAGAAGGCGGGTTGCGCCGAGCGGTTCGAACATGCTTTCCGGTCCTGCAGGTTTGTCGAGGGCTTTTGCTTTTCATCCAGATCCTTCTCTCTATCGTTGCATTCACGAAAGTAGGGCTTGCGCAATCGCAGGCAATATTTGCTGCTGGGCCTATATTTGTGGCTTTGCTGTCTATGCCAATCTTAGGCGAGCGGGTAGGGTGGCGCCGCTGGACCGCCATCCTGACCGGTCTCATAGGTGTTCTCCTTATGCTTTGGCCGAGTGGAGGTGAGTTCAATGCCTATATCGGTTTGCCGCTTCTATGTGCCATATTTGGTGCAATCTATGGACTCTTAACCAGACTAGTTAGCAGGGAAGACGTTCCATCAACGAGTTTTCTGTACCTGACGCTGGTTGGATTCGTTGGTGCAAATCTACTCGGCCCGTTTTACTGGCTGCCCTTCAAGGGTTGGGATTGGGCGTTGATGGTTGGGCTTTGCTGTACGGGCATTGTTGGTCATTTTTCACTAATCAAAGCCTACGAAAATCTCGATGCCGTACTGGTTCAGCCAATTTCCTACTGGCAGCTCGTCGTAGGTGCCGTTATTGCTTCGACTATCTTCGGCGAAATCCTGCGCTGGAACACCGTCCTTGGATCAGTCATCGTCATTGGGGCGGGGTTGTTCACCGTCTGGCGCGAATATGTTGTCTCTAGACGTGAGCGCATGATGGTACCAGACTGAGGATCCGGGAACTTTCGCCCTTTTCGGCTGTTGCGACAGGATGAAAACAGAGAATTCTATGACAGAGAAAGCCAAAATCGAAGCTGATGCAGTTGGGCAGTTTGCCAAGTCTCAGGCTGATCGAGAAGCATCTGGTGTCGTGAGTGCAAAGCCTACGGTAATCACGGGCTCAGAGGACGCTACGAAACATAAAATCCCGCCAAAACAAGATGGCCCGGCTTAAGGAGGTCCCAGTTCATTATGATCCATCAGAAATGAATGAGGGCTCCTTGAGGGGCTAAAGTTTAGTCCAACAGTGATTCTAAGATCCGAGATCCATGAGATAATTGGGTTTCGCAGTTGCGCCAGATTGGTGTGGCGGATGAGTTGAAATGTCCGCCGCTTTACAAAGTTAAAATGTCCGACCACTAGCCACACAGCGTACCGTTAAGCCCCGATCTGGGCGGCAGATCCGCTTGCAAGATCAGATCGGGGCTGGTGGTAACACTCTCTCCGGCTTTAGCTTTGAGACGCCTCACTCGTCAGCCTGTTGCCGTGCCAGCGCTTTCTGGCGCCGTGCAATCACCGCTGGATCCTTCACAAAATCCTTCCGCCGGCCCGACCCACGAGCACGTTTAACGTAGCCGTTCTTCTCGCTGTTGCTCTTCACCTTCGGCCTGTCCTGCTGCTCCTGGCGCTCCTTGATATAGGCCAGAACATCCCCGAGCCGCTTGTTCTCGGTGATCGCTGCGTGCGTTACCCGCTGGTCCTTGTCGAACACCTTGTAAGGCAGGCAATAGCTTTTCCATCGGACATCCAGCCCGAACACCGTCGCTGATCCGGTTGTTCGACGTCCGGCCAATCGCCTTGTGCCGGATTGACGCCGCGCCGCCAGTCCGCATCCGTTGCAGAAGCCGACGCACCTGGCGCTCACTCTGGCCGAGAACATGTGCCGCCGACACCATCGTCATCCGACCGCCGATGACCTTCGACAAAACCTCGATCCGCTGCAGATCTTGCTCGCTCATCGCTATCAATCCCATCCGCTTGTCTCCGCGTTATCAAACGCGGGGAGTGTGACACTCTAACTTTGCAGAAACAGGACATCCTTGAACCCACCCGACTACAGATCAAGATCAGATAGGCAAGATTATGGAACAAATTTTCCCCGTCTCCTAGGTCGTGGTGATGATTTAAGGATTGGGATTCCCAAAAGAGCGCAAATCGGATTCAAAGCTGATTTTGGAGATC
>NZ_JALJQZ010000045.1 GCF_022968395.1 Affinirhizobium lemnae | reverse complement strand
TTTGGAGCTGTAAACAATGGGACTTTGGAGCCGCATCGGTTCATCATCAATTCAATCCTTAAAATGCCGGGACTAAAAAACTAGGCCACAATACACATAACTGAGTGCTGAAGGCTCATCCGCCCGATGCAGTTAGATGAGCTTTTCGACACCGAACGGATGGAACCAGACTTTGCTGTGGCGGAGCTGTCTATGGAGGCATGGCAGTTGAACCAGCCAGGCAGTTGTCATGTCCGGGGCGAGCGCGGACGCGCTGGTACTCCAGACCCTACCTATGAGAACGGACATCGCTATGGATAATAAGCGTTATCTGCTCTCAAATGCGCTGGTTGCGAGTTCGTATCCGTTCAAGGCGGAGACGACCGGCAGGGCCCATACGGATGCGGGGCTTGGTTTGCATCTGCATGGGCGATGTGGATCAGCTATTGATCCGAGTGGCTATGCGGCCTCCCAAACCTGATTGAGGATTTTCGCCGCAAGTGCCGCCTTGTCCTGCGGCAGGAAGCGGCCGTAGTGCTGCTGAACGACATCCGGTGTGTCCTGGATTGCATAACTCGCCTGCTCGTATGACCCGGTTTGCTTGAGGATATGCGTTGCCAGAAGATCCCTGAGATTATGAGGCCCGTGCGGGAGCAGTCCTTTTATGGCGCGGCGGCCGGTGTAGGGATTGTAGATTCCATAGCGCTGGATCACAGTCCGCCAGGCTTCATAGAATTTGGTGGAATCGTATGCCGCGTCCAGACTGGTCGTCTTCACCGTCTTGGCGAACAGTGTACTGGGATCTTTCGCTGAACCGAGCAGCACACCGCGATGGCGATCGATATAGGCCCCAAGGTATTTGTAGAGGTCGAGCAAATCCGGCAGGATCAGGCGAAACGGCTTTTGTTCGAAGAATGATGAGCCTGAGTTCTTGAAGGCGATGGATGGGATGACGACCTCCCACCCGTTTTCGCGGTCGCTCCAGCGCAACTCGCCGCATTTCATGTCTTCCAGTCGTCGCTCCGAAGTTGGGAAATGTCCGCGTGGGCACAAGCGAAGCTGGCGAAGGTTCTTTTGCCGAAGTCCCAGATGCAGGCCGATGCGCAGCAAAAGGAAAGAGCGGAGCGCTTCGGCTGCTGCCCGAGGATAGCGGTTTTCATCCGGCATACGCTTCAGGATCTCATGTGTGATCTTGCGATATTCCAACAGTGGGCTGTCTGCTTCAAGGACCACCATGATCGGCTCGAACGGATCGCGGTGCACGCGCATGACACGCTGGATTTCCTTCGAGCGATTGGCAGCATGCCGGTGGAATGCGTCGCAGGCGCCGTGCCAGTCGCGCGCTGCGAATTCTATTTCCTCTTGCGCGATCAGCCCTTCGATTGGCTGAACCTTCTTCAGGAACTCCGGATGTTGGCGGATCCAGCCCACCTCCGCCCGCGTGAGAGCTTGCGCCACCATCAGCATGTCTTCTTCCCATTTGATGTAGAAGCCGCGGCGCTGCTCCCGCCGTTGGAGGTACCAGTCCCAGACGCCCGGGAAGATCAACAGGCCAAAGGTTAGTTGGCTGAGCGGCACACCGCGCCCCTTGACGACGCTGGCGGGTGAGGCAGCGAGTGCACCGAACATGAGGCCGAGATGCTCAACCTTCTGGGATGCGGTTTCCTCACCCCAGACTCCATTTCGTTGGAAGCCGATTGCGGTTAGCGTCGATGTCTTGAAGCGGATCAGATCGGCCATCTCCATAGCCAACCGCAGCGGCGCATCGACGACGCCGGACAGGAGATCAGGATCTTCAAAGGCCTCGGGATTGTGGCTCGCGCTGTCCGGGTTCATTTGTGGTCGTGGAGACAGGGTGCCTCCGCCCTAGGTGATCCCCGGAAATCGTATTGCATAACGCTGTTTGGTTGCCGCCGCCTGGTAGCGACGATAGTCGGTTGAGCCCGAGATGATGACCCCGCGCACCCATTCGATGATTTCCTCCCGCTTGGAGAACGGCAAGCTGCTGAAATTGTCCGGGAGATGCCAGGCGAGGCGGCGCCGCGCCGCAGCGCTGATGTCGCCCATGTCATGGCCGTAGAGGGAGCGTGATTGGTTGGGCAACTTGGCCTTGAAATAGCCCTGTCCCAGTCAGTAGCGCCGCTCGATACGGGACAGGATTTCGAAGCTCGTCAGAGATCGCGGCACGCGCTCGCCCTGAACCCATGATAGCAGGGTCTTGTCATCGAACGTCTCGCCCAGGCCAACGACGGCGCGGTAAAGCTGCCAGTAGCTCTCGCCGAACCGGCGCATGTGATAAACGAGCGCATCGCTAGAGCTCGCCGGATCATCGGTCGCCTCAAACAATGGCTCAGGGAATGGGCTGATTGGTTTCGGTTGTGGTCCCCTCGGCACTGACGACGAGGTAGCCGGGGTCTTGTCGGAGAGGATCTGTCGCGGTCTGGAACGCGTCGCAGTTTTCACCTCGCGCTGAACGGTATTGCGCGATTTCGTGCGTGTTTTCATCGACTGGATGTCATCGGCGGCAGGCGGTTCTCCGAGCCAGCGGATAATCGCGTCCAGTCCCGGACGGAGTGCCTTCTTCAAATCGGCTGTCATTTGGTTTTCGATCCCGCATGCCTCGCCAATGGCCGTCCAATCCATACGGCCACTAACGATCGGTGGTGACCGGCGGTGGATGACAAGACCTATGAGATAGGGCCGAATGCTGTCCAGAACTCGCTGTGAGGCGATTGGCGCGATGCGTACCTCGCAGAAATCCAAGATTTTTCGTTGAAAGTGATGAATTGAAAGATCGTGTGTTGCCATACTCTTATTCCGTTTCTCTCGATACCGTTGTCGAGGGCGGGCGGGAATAGGAGTGGACATTTAACAAATGGTATTGCCGCAGCGGCGAGCATTTGGGGCAAGGCTGAGGTCCCCAGATGTCAAATGAAGCATCAAGAGCCTCATGCTAAAGGTTGCAGATGGGATTCGGGGTCTTCATTCACCGGTCAGATTCGATCTACGACGATAGCCCGGCTGAACAATACCAGTTCCCGGGCCAGTATCTCGGTCGTGTCCAGGCGTGTGTGGGTGACTGGATCGTCTACTATGAGCCTCGGAAGGTCGCCGCGACCCGCGGCTATTTTGCTGTTGCCAAGGTTGAACGGGTTATTCCTGATCCGAAGGCGCCCGGCATGTATCTGGCGCTGATCGAACACGGCAGCTATCTCGACTTCATCAATCCCGTTCCGTTCAGTGGACCAGACGGTGTCATAGAGCGGGGCGTGCTGAATGAAGAGGGCCGTATTTCCGGCAGGGCACAGGCTGCGGTCCGGCCGATGTCCTCAGCAGATTTCAACCGCATCGTATCGATTGGAATAGACGAGCATGAGCCTGAACTGCCTCGGCTGGATGAGCCGGGGGTGACGCATGCGGTCGATGGATTTGCAGATGAAGCTCAAGCGCCGTTCATGTTCGAGCAGGAGCGCGACCGGGTTATGCAACTCTCGTCGCGGATTGTTCGAAATCGGCTGTTTCGCCGGCTCGTTCTTCACGCCTATGACAAACGATGCGCCATCACGGGATTGAAGCTCATCAACGGTGGTGGCCGGGCGGAGGTCGACGCCGCACATATCCGGCCAGTGGAAGCGAGCGGGCCTGACATTCTTTCCAACGGAATTGCTCTTTCGGGTACCGCACACTGGATGTTTGATCGCGGTCTGATTGGCCTTTCGGACGACCTTGATATCCTGATATCGCGTCAGGCGAATGATCCTGATAGCATTCGAGGACTCCTCAACAAGACTGGAAAGGCGATCGTGCCTAGCAGGGTCTTCGAGCGGCCACATCCCCAGTTCCTGAGATGGCACCGTGAGAACTGCTTCAAGCAGTGAGCGCCAAGGTAAGTCTGGCATTGTATTTTCATCCCGATCGGGTCTATTTCGGTCAGTTGGCGCCAATAATCCAAGAATCATCCCGATCGGTTCTTTTATCTTCCTTTTGCACCATCTGATGATATAATCATCCCGATAGGGGTGATTATGGAAAAGATCAAAGATACAAAGAGCCTCGGCATGCTGATCCGTCAGGAGCGCAAACAGCAAGGCTTGACCCAAGAGCAACTCGCCGGGGTGATTGGTGTAGGCGTACGGTTTCTGCGTGAACTCGAGGCCGGCAAAGAGAGCTGCCAGATTGGCCGTGCGATGCAAGTCCTGGCTGGTTTGGGCCTCGTTGTTTCGGTCGGTCGTCGCCAGGACCCGCGATCATGACTCGCCTCTTGGACGTCTATTTTCGCGACACCAAGGCGGGCGTGCTCGGCCGGCTTGACGACGGCCTACTGACCTTTGCCTATGATGGCACGTATCTCCTGGACCACCGATCGCGAGCGATCTCGTTCTCGATGCCCCTGCAAGAAGAACCCTTTGGTGATCAGGTGGTGCGCCCGTTTTTCTCTGGGCTCTTGCCTGACGAAGGCGCGCGGCAACGCCTCGCTGGCGCGCTCGGCCTTTCGGCAGGCAACGCCTTCGGGCTACTGGAAGTTATCGGGGGCGAATGTGCAGGTGCCCTATCACTCTATCCCACAGGCACGGCGCCCGAACCTCCAGGCCAGTCCCAGGGCGAAATTCTCACGCCGGAACGTCTGGATGAAATTCTCAGCAGACTGCGGACCCGGCCGTTGCTTGGCGGAGATGAGGGCATTCGCCTATCACTCGCCGGCGCGCAGGATAAACTGGCGGTCATTGTAGATGGAGATTCCATTGCCTTGGCAAGAGACGGCCGACCAACGACCCATATCTTGAAACCGGTCATCCAGGCGTTGGAAGGCACGGTGGAGAACGAGTATTTTTGTATGCGGCTGGCTGCCCGCCTCAAGCTGCCGGTACCCCATGTCGAGATACGCCTGGGCGGGGCGACTGCCTTTCTCCTGGTTGAGCGTTATGATCGGACGAAAGCTGCAGACGGAATCATTGAGCGCCTACACCAAGAAGACTTTTGCCAGGCCCTTAGCGTACCGCCGGAGCTGAAGTATGAGGCTGAGGGCGGACCGGGAACTGCACGATCTCTCGGGCTGATCGACCGAGCCTGTGCGAGACCTGCCGCGGATCGGTTGCAGTTCATCCGCATGTTGATCTTCCACTATCTCGTCGGCAATGCCGATGCCCATGGCAAGAACTACGCCCTGCTTTACGGCTCCGATGAACCGGATCTGGCACCGATCTATGATGTCGTTTGCACGGCCGTTTATCCTCGCTTGTCAAAGAGGCTCGCCATGAAGATTGGCGGCCGCGATGTGCCCGACACCATCCACCTGAAGCATTGGAAGGCGTTGGTGCCCGACGCTAAATCTTCCCAGCGCATCCTTGTTCGCGATCTTGCCCAAACGGCGGAAAGGATTGTGAGCGAGGCCGATGCCCTTGTTGCAGAACTGGCCGAAGAGGGGATCAAGCACCCCATCCTGGGGGCCATTTGCAAGGTTATATCAAGTCGGGCTGGCTTACTACAGAGAGCCGCGGAGCAGGTGTCTTAAGCAGTTGAAGGGTCTCAGACATCCAGCTCATTGTCCTTCGACGAATGGGCCGGCGGTTCGCATCCCTTCAAGAGCCCATACCCAACGAACTTAGCCAATGGCTGAAGATTGAACTGGCTTCGCGCGAATTTTATAAAAAATCCGCTAAGTTCGTCGTCATCATCCAACGGCTCCGGTCAGAAAAAGCTTTCCTTCAATGGCAGACTTGCTGCGCCGATCGCTGAGGTTTCCCCTTTGATCTGCGAGGGCTCCAGCCGCGGCATGCGGCGGGAGATGCCATGGCGCGGCTTGCTGTAGAATGTGGTCCTGGCGATCAGCTGCTCGGCTAGCCATGTCGGGATCTGGCCTCCGAGCACCACCACTTCGGGATCGATGACCGCCGCGAGCATGTTGATGATCCGGGTGTGGTGAGGTGCGACCAGGTCGAGCCACTCACTTACGCCTGACCAATCCGGATCGAAGCGGCGGGATAGGTCCGCAATCGTGGAAACCTGGACACCATGGCGCGCCACCATCCGCAGGAGCGCCGCAAGGGTCGGGCGGTTCTCCCACTCCCCCTCGTGGAAGACGCCGCTGAACTCGCCGGCATTGCCGAAGCCACCCCGGACCAGGTTGCCGTTGAGCACGATGCCGCCACCAAACCCGTAGTTGAATGATAGATAGGCGAAATTGCTGACCTCGCGGCCGACGCCCAGCATGCGCTCACACAGGGTGCTCATGTTCGCGCCGTTCTCCGTCCAGATAGGCCGCTGGAAATAGTCGGCAAGATAGGGTCCGAGCTGCAGCGTTGACCACTCGACGAGCGGCTCCGGTGGATTGTAGCGCGTCCCCTCTACAAGAAAGCCGGCAATCGCAAAGCCGATGGCGAAGACATCGTCCCACCTGGCATGCATGGCTTCCAATAGCGGAGGTATGGCCGCTTCGATGGCAGACAGAGCCGCCTCAACCGGCATCTTGTCGATCGAAAGCGAGGCGGTCCGGAAGGTGCCGGCAAAGTCCATAACGCAGATGCCCGCGCTGTCGGTGTTAACGGCGATCCCTATCGTACAGCCGAAGCCCCCATTGAGCAGAAGGCGCGGGCTCGGCTTGCCCTTGTAGCTTGGCGGCTCCAGGGGTCCGAGCCGGATCAGGCCCCGCTCCTCGAGCTGACTGATGATGCGATGGACGGATTGCTGCGTCAGGTCGAGTTGCGCACCAAGTGCCGAACGCGTGAGTTCCCGGCGATCCCAGAGCATTGACAGGATGGTGCGCTCGTTGCGCGACACGACGGGTGTTCCAGGGCCTTCGCGGCGGAAGCGATCATCGATGAGGCGATGAGGATCGTAGTTCAGCATGGTCATCTTTGTCGGCGTGGCGGACGAAGGTGGTCGCCCCTTGGCGGCACCTTGTCGGCGAACGCTCGTGAAATCAAGCGTTTGATGGCCCAAACGATCTGATTAGAAGGTTTATAAATATGTCACACATAAAGTGTAACAAATTGACATGACCGGATCCTAACCCTGTGAGGCACCCATGAAGCTGACGTTCTTGATTGCATCGGCACTCGCCGTGGCGAGCGCTGCAACCGCGGCAAAGGCAGCGGATATCGAATTCTGGTACGGCAATACTGGCGTCATCGAAAAATCCATCCAGGACTCCTGCGTGGCCTTCAATGCTTCCCAGAGCCAGCACAAGGTGACCTGCGTTGGACAAGGCAGCTACGAAGTTGCCATGCAGAAGGCGATCGCCGCCTATCGGGCCAAGAAGGCACCGGTGTTGATGCAGTTTTTTGATGCCGGGACGTTGGATCTGATGCTCTCCGGCGCGGTGGAGCCGGTCAGCACTGCGCTGCCTGACGTGAACTGGAAGGATTATCTGGGTGGTGCCCGCTCCTTCTACGAGACGGCAAAGGGCGAGCTCCTGTCGCAACCCTATAACGGCTCCACCCTGATCCTCTACGGCAACCGCGAAATGCTGGCGAAGGTCGGCATCACCAGCCTGCCAGCCACGTATGAAGCTCTGATTGACGATGCCCGAAAACTGAAGGACGCCGGTATCGATTGCCCCTTTGCCACCGATGGCCATCCTTGGCGCGTGCTCGAACAATTTGCTGCCCGGCATGGCGCGGCGATTGCGACCAAGCATAATGGCTATGATGGGTTGGACGCCGTCTACTCGTTCAACAAGGGCATCGTTGCCGATCACATGCAGAACCTGAAGGCTTGGCGTGATGCCGGGCTTATTCGGCTGCAGCAGGACACCAAGACAGGCAAATACGATGCCGCCTTCAATACCGGCGAATGTGCCATGATCGAAGGGTCGACCGGCGGATACGGCGCCGCCTACAAGGCGCTCGGCGACAAGGTGGTGATTGGCTTGGCGCCGATGTATGAGGGCAAGACCCGGCACAACACGCTGATCGGCGGCGCCTCCATCTGGATCATGAAGGGGCATAGCCCTGCCGAACTGGCTGCTGGGAAAGCTTTCCTCGATTTCCTGCGGCGCGATGACCAGCAGATCGAGTTCGCCGGCAAGACGGGTTACCTGCCGATGACAGGGACGGCGATGGTGGCGTTGAAGGCCTCCGGCAAGTCCGGCGACCCGCAATTCGCAACCGCTGAACTCGGCGTTACCTCGCTCGATGAGCCTGCGACCGAAGACAGCCGCGGCGTCCGGCTCGGCTTCTATGTGCAGTTCCGCGATGTCTTCATGAAGGAAACGCAAAAGGCCTTCAACGGCGAGAAGATGATGCAGCAGGCGCTCGACGATGCCGCCCAGCAGGGCAACGACCTGCTTCGCCGCTTCGAGAAGACCTATAGCGGCGCCGCCCTACAGTGAATGCAGAAAAGCCTGTGACACGGGAGCCGGGCTACCCCGACTCTCATCCTTGCACTGGATACTCGGATGCGACAGACATTTTATTCCGGAGGGTGGCTCTATGCGGCGCTGGTGGCGCCCATTCTCATCCTCATCTTCACCTTCTTCTATCTTCCGGTCGGGCTGGCCTTCTATTGGTCGTTCTTTCTGGAGAAGCCTTTCGGCGGCGGCTCGCAGTTTGTCGGGCTGGAGAACTTTGCCCGGGTCCTCTTGGACGCAGGTTTCTGGTCATCCCTCTGGCGCACCTTCCTGTTCATGATGCTGGCAGCGAGTTTCGGCATCCTGCTGGCGTTGCTACTTGCGCTTGCCGCAGATCGCGGCATCCGGACCAGCCGGATTGCCCGCAATGTGCTGATCTGGCCGAAAGCAATTGCCGGTGCCTCGATCGGCATTGTCTTCACCTTCATTTTTAATCCGTTTCTTGGTCTGTTTGCACCGCTGAACGAGGTCTTCCCGGGATTGTGGAACCCGCGCATCGACGGGGCGGATGCCTTTGCAACCGTCGTGATCGCCCAGGTTTGGACAGGCATCCCCTTCAACTTCATCATTCTTCTGTCCGGCCTGCAGACGATCCCAGACACGCTGATCAAGGCAGCCGCCATGGATGGCGCCAGCGCCTGGCGACGGGTGCGAGACATTCAGCTTCCGCTTTTGACACCGCAGCTTTTTTTGACTTTCGTGCTGGAGTTCGTTCAGACCGCAGTCGACCCCTTCGGCCTCATCGACACGATGACCAACGGGGGGCCGGGCGATTCAACGACATTGCTGATCTACAAGATCTATACCGATGGCTTTCATTCCTATGACCTGTCAGGGGCAGCGACTCAGACCGTGCTGCTGATGCTTTTCGTGATCGCCATGGTGCTGGTGCAGTTCCGCCTCGAAAAGCGGGTGAAGTACGAAAGGTGAGCCTCCGATGATCGAAACAACACGCGGCATAGACCGCACCGCAGCAACAGTTCTGATCGTCGGGATGACCTTTATACTGTCTCCGCTGGTCATCGCTCTGATCGTCGCGACGCAATCCTATGACGAGTTCGTCGCCGCTGGGGGTATAAGCCTTCTGCCCGGACAGCATTTCATCGGAAACATCGTTCAGATCGCCACGGAGACCAACCTGCCGCGGCAGGTGCTGAATTCCATCATCGTTGCGACCAGTTCTGCCGCAATCAAGTGTACCTTCGCATTCTTGGCCACCTTCGCCTTGGTCTTTTTCGAGTCGCGCTGGAGCAAGTTGATCTTCGCGCTGACGATCGCGACCGTGATGCTGCCGCTCGATCTCATCGTCGTCACCACCTATCAGGTGGTCGCCAATGTCGCGATGCCGTTGAACTGGCTGATCGAACTCGGCTGGTATGCCAGCGCCACGCCGACCGCCGCGCCGCATCTCGAATGGAACCTGCTCGACACCTATCTCGGCATCGCCGCGCCGATTGCGACGTCTTCCACCTCGGTCTTCATCTACCGGCAGTTTTTCTTGAGCCTGCCGCGCGCTGCCGCTATGGATGGTGCCGGACCGCTTCGGTTCCTCATCGATATCCTGCTGCCGCTGTCGAAAACGCCGCTGATCGCAACCTTCATCTTCTGGTTCGTCGGCGGCTGGACAAGCTATCTCTGGCCGCTTGTGTCGGCCACATCCAGCGAAATGCAGCCCGCAATCGTCGGTCTCTCCCGCCTGGCCACGAGCGAGCCCGACCGGATCCCCGAAGTGCCGATGCTAATGGCCGGTGCGCTGTTTGTCTCCTTCCTGCCCGTTGTCCTGATCGCCGTCATGCAGGGGCGCATCGTCAAGGGCCTCAATCTTTCGGAGAAATAACCATTATGGGCAACACGATCGAACTCGATCATGTCAGCAAGGCCTTTGACGGCAAGACCGTCATTCACGGGCTGTCGGCAGCCTTCGAGGACGGCGAATTCATCGCCATCCTCGGGCCGTCCGGATGTGGCAAATCCACCATGCTGAGCATGATTGCAGGGCTCGAACGCATCACCAGCGGCCGCATCCTGATTGGCGGCACGGAAGTGCAGAACAAGGCACCGAAGGACCGCGGCTGCGCCATGGTCTTTCAGAACTATGCGCTTTATCCGCATATGTCGGTGCGCGAGAACATTGGCTATGCGCTGAAGGTGGCAGGCGTGCCGAAGGAAGAACGCCATCGCCGGATTGCAGAAGCAGCGCGTGTGGTGGAGCTCGGTGATTATCTCGATCGCCGCCCCTCGGCGCTCTCCGGCGGCCAGCGCCAGCGCGTGGCCATCGCCCGTGCGATCGTGCGCGAACCGAAGGTTCTGCTGTTCGATGAACCTCTGTCCAATCTGGATGCGAAGCTCCGCCATGGCATGCGCATGGAACTCAGCCAGTTGCACCGCCGCATCGGCGCGACGAGCGTTTTCGTCACGCACGACCAGATCGAGGCGATGACACTGGCCGGTCGGGTGATGCTGCTGAACGCGGGCCGGATCGAGCAATTCGCCAGCCCTCATGATCTCTATCACCGCCCTGCGTCGACCTTCGTGGCAAGTTTTATTGGAGCCCCTCCGATGAACCTGATTACGGTGACGGGAGACGGTAGCGCCCTTCGCCTCCCCGATGGGACGATCCTGGCGGACCATGGCCACACAGGCGGCGTCACACTCGGCATTCGTCCGGAGAAGATCGTGACGGGTGCCGGCACGCTTCTGGCAAAGGTGCTTTACCGCGAGGATCTGGGATCCCATTGCTCCCTGCTGGTGCAATTGGGCGGCGGCCAGACCATCCTGATCGCTTCGCCATTTGGCACGGAAATCGGTGCATTCGACGAGATCCGTTTCCACTTTCCCACTGAACAGATCCACCTCTTTGATACCGAAACCGGCCTTCGGGCCAACAGTTGAAAGCAGCATCATGACTCCTTCGCGTCCCGACGCCATTGACTACCTGACCGGCAGGCTGTCGCCTGCACAGCGCCCCGGCGGCATTTCCCTGCCCGGCGGCGGCGGAAAGTTTCATTCCGACGGCAGCGTCCAGCACTGGCCGGGTAATACCTTCATCTGCCACATCGACCGAAATTCGGTGGCTTTCGAGGCCATTCGTGTACTGCAGGAGGAAATTAAGCGAAGCGAGTTCAGCCGCTTCTTCACCTTCTTGCCGCCGAGCAGTTTCCACATGACGGTCTTCCAGGGCGCATCGCCCGCCACGAAGCCAGGCGCCGGGTGGCCGGATGGCCTCGACTGGCCGCTTGCGCGTGACGCGGCCTCTGCGGAAATCATGGAGCGCATCCGCAATGTCGACCTGCCTCCGAGCCGCACAATCCGTTTCCTAGACCTGTTTGCCGCTCACAGCCTGACTGTTGCGGGCGCTACGCCGGAGCAAGAAGAGGGATTGCGCGCCGCGCGCCGCACGCTGCGCGATGCAACCCGGATGCCGCAGGCCGATTTCGACGCATATGTCTTCCACATCTCGCTCGCCTATCTGATCGATTGGGTTTCTGAGCCATTGGCCCGCGCTATCGTGGCCTACAGCGCCGATCAGACCGAACGCTTTCGTCCCCTGTTCGGTGAAATTACCCTGGGCCCCGTGGAGTTTTGTGCATTCGATACAATGCATCATTTCGAACCCCTCAAACTTCTGGGCTGACAAATGACCGTAACGGAGTGTGAACGTGATGGCTTGATTGCCATCGTGCGTGCCGCAGCCAGGAGCGAAATCCTGCCGCGGTTCCGCAGATTGTCGCCTGCAGACGTCAGCACTAAGGCGTCGCCGAGCGACCTGGTGACGATTGCCGATAAGGCGGCTGAAAGGGTGATGTCCGCAGAAATCCGCAGGCTCCTGCCGGATGCTGGCATTGTCGGTGAGGAGGCGGTCGCGGAAAATCCTGCGCTTCTTGATCGGCTCAAATACGCAGGCCGCACGGTCCTTGTCGATCCTATTGATGGAACGTGGAATTTCGTCGCGGGCCTTGCAACCTTCGGCGTCATTTTGGCTGTGGTCGAGGACGGCGAGACCATATTCGGCCTGCTCTATGATCCGGTCATGGATGATTGGATCATGGCGTCGCGCGGCCATGGTGCCCTGTATTGTCGACCAGACCAGACACCGATCCGGCTGCACGGACCTCCGCGCCGACCGAAGAGCGAGGCGCACGCCTTTGTGCCACTGTTTCTCTATCCGCCGGAAGAGCGGAGCAGGATCGCTAGCGTCTTCCCCCGTTGGGGCCGTGTGACGAACCTGCGATGTTCCTGTCACGAATACCGAACCCTGGCCTTCGGCCATGCGGATCTGATCGCCGCGCCGGCTCCGAAGCCCTGGGATCATGCGGCGGGTGTACTCATCGTCAGCGAGATCGGAGGAGCGGCTTGGACGGGTAAGATGGGCTACGACACCACTGACAGCAACACGACCTTAATCGTGACTGCGACCGCTCACTCTGGTCAGGGCTATATTACGGATTTTCGCTAGAAGGCATGTGTCGTTTGGTTTGCTCACAGATGCCGAGAACGAGCGATGCAGGGCGCCCTTGGCAATTCCATCAACAGCGAGAGCAATCCCATCAGCCCCGATCTCGTCTTTTCGACGAGATCGGGATTTCATCTCAGAGGACGCTCACGTTCTCAGCCTTGGACTTGCCTGTCTTCCGGTCTTGGCCCACGTCGTAGCTCACTTTCTGGCCATCGGTCAGGGAAGCCCCGAAGCCGACAGCCGAGATATGCACGAACACATCCGGTCCACCATTGTCCGGAGTGATGAAGCCAAAACCTTTGTCCTGAGCAAAAAACTTTACAGTACCAGTTGCCATCTTGTCCTCTTTGATTTGAAGCGCCACAACTGTAGCGATCGGACAGGCACACAGCAAGGCAAGTTTAGTACGTGGCCATACGGGAACACGCCGGCTGAGCGCCTGGTTTCATTGTCTCATGACGAGTTAGACGACGGTTCGATTCCGTTCAAGGCGAGATGTTGCCCGCTTGCTACCCGGCCATTGAGGGAAAGGGCGATCTATCTGTTCTTACGAAAACGGACCCGCATCAGAGCGAGTGGTCTTTCGTCCGCGCCGAACAGAGCGACATCATGACCCAACGGTAGCCTTCGAAAACTAATATCTGTCCACTCTCCCGGCTCCACATTGCCAAGATAGATTACATGTCGGGATGAAACCATTCCGATCTGCGTCTCGCCTGCCTGAAACAACGCGCGATCTGCCAGAGCGCTGTAGCTTGGGAAATAGAGAAGGCCGGCAGCATTGAAATCCGTCGCCGGGCACGGGAGAACACGCTGCCTTTCCGGAAGGCTGGCACGCATGAAGGCTTGGTTACGGATGTCGCGCGCTACGACTGACAAATACTCAGCAACGCGGCGAATTGCGAGAGGGGCCTCTGGCGGCATCGCCAGCGCTCGTGGGCTCCGGCGGACGACCGAGCGATTGACGCCCGGTTCTGTGCGCCCTACGAACGTTGAGACTAAAACCATCCGCCCTACCTCGACGCCATCTGCGCTGATTGTGAGAAGGGACGATAAGCGCCCATGACCGACGCGGTAGAGGTCTGCAGATAGGGTCAACTGCCCGCCGAGACGAGGTAGCTCGGGCCTTGCGAGTTTGACGCTGGTTGCGCAGAAAGCTGCATAAAGCGGCTCGCCATCTGAGCAGGTAAAGACAGCCTCCCGCTGCCCCATAGCTCGTGCGATAAGCTGCCAGTGCAAATCGCCGGCCCGTCGCTTGAGCCATTGCTCCGACAGGCCGCGATAGCCCATTTCCGCCATTCCGAGGACATGTCTTTCTTCAAGACCGGACGTCTGAGAGCGTGAGAGAGTAAGGGTGCTCATGCCGCCAGCTTGTTCTTCTGATGGCCAACGATCTGCTCGGACAGATAGCGACTGTCCTCATCGATGCCCAGAAAGCGTCCAGATCCCCAGGTGTTCAGCCACCCAAGACCGATGAAGTACAGGCCGGGCACTTTAGTGACCCCGCGATTGAAAAGCGGTTTGCCACGTTCGTCGAGACAATCGACCTTCAGCCAGGAATAATCGGGCCGGAATCCGATCGCCCAGATGATCGACGTTACGCCTGCCTCCGCCAGATCAACTTCGGTGATTTCTTGAGCGGGGCGCCAGACCTTTTCAAAGGGCGGTTCCTCTGGAACCTCGATTGCCTGCGCGGCGATCCAGGCGTCGATCTGTTTGCGAATGCCCAGATAGCTCCGGTCAGCGTCATCGAGGTTATTTTCGAGGTCCGGCAGGAACGTCATCATTGTGCCCGAGGCACCCGCGACAGATCCGTACAGCCGCACGCCCTCTAGCGCATATTTGCGCAGATCGATCTCCTTCCCGCCATGGCGCCCGGACATGTAATGGTTGGTCTGGGTCAAGGCTTTGATGGGATCGGGATGGGTATCAATCGTGACGGCATACGTTCCTGCATCGTAAAGCCAGTCGGTTGCGTCGCGCCCACGATATTTGCGCGGGCTGCGCGGAGCCGGCCCTACTGCCAGATGCACCAGACGACCCTCCAGATGGAAATCGTCCATGATCTGCACGCCAGATTGACCTGTGCCCACAATCAATGTTCCCCCATCTGGCAGTTGCGAGGGGCGCCGGTAATCCCGCGAGTGCATCTGTAGGATAGAAGCGTCCAGATCTGCAGCGTAGGAAGGCACGATTGGATTGTCGTAGCCGCCTGTCGCAACCACAACCTGGTCTGCTGTCAAGTTGCCAGAGCTAGTCTCGATCCAGTATCCGCCGCCGTTGCGAGGCGAGACATGCGTGACGTCCACGCCTTCGCGCAGAGGCGGGCTGAAGCTTTCTGCAAAGCCATCCAGATAGTCTACGATCTCTTGCCTGAGCATGAAACCATCCGGATCCGCGCCTTTATAGTGCCAGCCGGGCAATCGGCACTGCCAGTTTGGTGTGACCAGACAGAAACTGTCCCAGCGATTGTTGCGCCAGCTTTCGAACTTACGGTGGCGCTCGAGAACGATGTGCTCGATCTCTTCCTGCATCAGGTACCAACTGACAGAAAGACCAGCTTGGCCGCCTCCGATGATGAGAACTGGTACGTGTGGTACGATAGTGTCGGTCATAACGAACCCTTTCATGACATCGAGAGACAGGTGACTTGAGAATCGGCAGGCTGGTTGGTGGCCGTGGCTTCGATCTGTGCGAGCTGATCGAGTGCTGAGGAGCAGGCGAAGCCGAATTTCGCTGCGACGCGGTCCGATGCCTCATTCAGACCGGTGCGGGCACGTTCGACAAATTCGGTCATGGGATAGGTGCATCCGGCTTCGAGATGGCGCGTAATGGCGGTCGAAGGCGAGTAGCAGCTCTCCTCCGTTCCATCAGGCCATCGAATGGTGAAGCGTACTTCAGGCATGGGCGATCACCTTTGCGAGCGCGATATAGGGGGCTGCCGCGTAGTCCCAGAACGTCGCCCGGGTGCCACCGCTCGTCAGATCGATCCGAGAACTGTCCGTTGCATGACCGATGGCAGCTGCGCTGATGCCCCGAACAGCAAATACTGAGCAGACCTGATCTGCCCGTTCCGGCCGGACTGAAAGGAGAAAGCCGAAGCTCGGAAAGCTCCGCAGCCAGCGGTCGACTGCAACACCTTCCGGAAGCGGGATGTCAGCCAGCTCGATGTCGAACCCGCAGCGAGAGGATTCGGCCAACATAAGCGCGGTGCCGATGATGCCGCCCTGACTGATGTCCTTTCCGGCATCCACCAGATCGGCCTCGGCAAGCTCCGGCAGGATCTCGTAGTCGCGGCGCAGCCGTTCATGGGGCGCATCAAGGGCGGCGCACCAGTTGTCAAAGCTTGGCCGATACTGCCCGCGATGATCTACGACGGCGATAAGCACATCTCCAGGGGCGGCCGCAAAGCTGGAAATCAGCCTCTTTGCACGTCCCATCACCGAAACGGCGAGATTGAGATCTTTGCTGTGGAGGTTTGTATGGCCACCGACGATCGGCACGCCATAGGCGATGGCTGCATCCCTTAGGCCGCTAAGCAGGGGCTCGGCAGACGCCGCGTCCGGTGCCCAAACGGCATCGAGCAGCGCGGTCGCACGCCCTCCCATGGCTGCGATGTCCGAGAGGTTCACCATCACGCCGCACCACCCGGCGAACCACGGATCGTCTTGCACGAACTGCGGCATAAAACCTTCCCCTGCCAGCAAATCCCAAGTGCCGTCCAGGGCTGGAATTGCTGCGGCGTCGTCGCCAGGCATTCCAGGTGTTGCGGAGGATAGCGAAAGCGCACGTGTCGTCGCCGCGATGTCGAGTTTGCTACGAATAGACGGGTGGGCTGCCAGTGCTGCCACCAAGGCATGTAGGTCCATCATGACCTCCGCGCTCTGGTGGACCAACCGACGCTGGGATCGCAAATCGGGGGATAGTGCGAGAGGGAGGCCAGCATGTGCATGTGGCGCACGCCATGCAGGTCGATTACTCCTTGCGGCTCCCAATGCAGGCGCCGAAATAGGGGTACATTCTGGAGCTGGACATGGGCGTGAAACTCACTGCACCCGAGGCCATTCGCGGTACTCACCGCCAACCGGATCAGCTCGCCACCCAACCTTCCGACTTTGCGATATGCGGGAGCGACCGCAAGGCGCGAACCCCACCAGATGCGGGGTGCTGGTTCATGGATCCTGACAGTGCCCACGACCTCCGCAGGCTCAGCCGCCAATGTGGAGATTGCCACGAGCGGGATCGCTGTCTTGTCGATTTGGTCGCGGTCATCGCCGACGAAAATGTGCTGCTCGTCGACAAACACTCGGTGCCGCAGACGAGATACACCCTGAAGTTCCCAAGGCTCGGATGCTGCCCGGATCAGGAACTCCGGGCTTATGAAAGCGGAGTGATCCACCAGGCTCATGCGGGGATCCTCTGTTTCTCATAGGTCGAGAGGGCGGAACAGGCGCCGCATTTTCCGCAGCCCGCCTTGATGTCGGACGCCTTCAGCCCACCGTCGATGACGATCTGGGACAAGGGCGCGAGAATGGAGGCCATGAAATCGGCATTTGGTGCGGGATGGCTTTCGAGGGGGGTCCCGGAGATGGGCACGAAGGGGACGACGAATGGATAGACGCCCATGGCCACGAGCCGCGTCGACATGTCGAGGATGGCTTCACGCGTATCGCCGAGACCCGCCAGGATATAGGTCGAGACCTGTCCTCGCCCGAACACCTTGACTGCAGCCTTGAAACTGGAGAAGTATTTGTCAAGCGGAACGCTGGCTTTGCCCGGCATGATCCGCTTTCGGACCTCCGGCGTCACCGCTTCGAGGTGCATTCCCAACGCATCCGCGCCGGCAGCCTTCATCCGCTCGTGCCATGCGTCGTCTTCCGGCGGCTCGCACTGAACCTGAATGGGAAGCTCTACGACCGCCTTCACGGCGCGGGCACTCTCCGCCAGCACGGCGGCGCCACGATCTTTGCCCGGCGGGGTGCCGGTGGTCATCACCATGTGCTTGACACCGTCGAGTTCGACGGCTGCCTTTGCGACCTCTGCCAGTTGCGCGGGCGTCTTGTGGGCGACAGTACGGCCGGCGGCAAGGCTCTGGCCGATCGAGCAGAACTGACAGGTCTTCTTGCGGCTTTCGTATCGAATGCAGGTCTGCAGGATGGTCGTGGCGAGCACATCGCGTGAATGAAGAACCGCGATCTTGTTGTAGGGGATGCCATCACTCGTCGTCAGATCGTAAAATCGCGGACGATTGGGGAACCGGATTCGTGCGATTTCGGAGCCTTCCCTGGTGATGCGCGCGCGGCCGTCGGCATCAGGCGCCTCCACCAGATAGGGACTGTCGAATGCAGGTGCGGTATGGACCGGCACCATAATGGTTGTGTCGCCGAAATTGACTGCCTTATGATCCGAGGGGCCTGCGCCGCCGCGCCTGCTCTCGTGGCCGGCACGCGGATCGACGAGACGCATTCCACGTGTCTGGAGATCGTTGATAAGTTCCGGATCTATGGATTGAAATTCACGCATCCTGAGCCTCCTCAAATGGCTTGCTTTGCTCTGCCTCGGAAAAATCGTCTGAGAGGCCGATCTGCTCGCGTGCGCGTGCGGGCCTTGTGTCATGGACAAGATGCAGCAGTTCGGGCCGTGCGTAATGTCCGACCGAGTCCATCATCCGCTTGCGCTTTGTAATTAGCCGCATGTCCAGATCGCCGATCAGGATGCCTTCGCCGGAGGTCAGCGGCGGCACGACATGGCGGCCTTCCGGGGTGATGATGCAAGTCATGCAGCCGTCGCGCAGTCCCTTTTGCAAGGCGGGGTCCGGGTGAATGGAGGCGATTTGATCCTCGCTCAGCCAGCCGGTGGCATTGACCACAAAACAGCCCGCTTCTAGCGCGTGGTGGCGCATCGTGACTTCGATCTGCTCACCGAATATCGGGCCGACCAGTGAGCCCGGAAAATGAGAGGCATGAATTTCCTCATGCTGGGCTATCAACGTATAGCGGGCCAGAGGATTGTAGTGCTCCCAGCAAGCAAGGGCGCCAACACGACCGACTGCAGTGTCGACGACCTTGAGGCCGGCGCCATCGCCTTGGCCCCAGATCATCCGTTCGTGATAGGTCGGCGTGATCTTGCGGCGCTTGAGTTTCAGGCTGCCATCAGCGTCGAAGACAAGTTGGGTGTTATAGAGGGAGCCGTGGTCTCGCTCATTCACGCCAAGAACGATAACTGCGTTGCGCTTGCGCGCGGCATCCGCGACAGCCCGTGTTTCCGCGGATGGCACCGTGACGGCTTCTTCATAGAGCCGCAGGTGCTCGGGGCCTTGCTGGGCGGGCGGCAGAACGAAGCTGAAATAGGGATACCACGGTACAAATGTTTCAGGAAATACGATCAGTTCCGCGCCCTTGTCAGCGGCTTCGGCGATCGCATTCAGGACCCGCTCGACGGTGCCTGCGCGCGACGTTAGGTCGGGCGCGATCTGGACGGCGGCGGCACGTACTGTTTTGGGCATGACTGGCTCCTTCGCATTGCCTTGCGCGAAGCACCCCGTTCACTGCTGAACGGGGTGCCGGGGTCAAATCAGACGGTCCAGGTGTCGATGATCAGGGCGTTGGCCTTCTTGTGCAGCAGCACGCAGTCCAGCACATCCTGAGGCAAGATCGGGATGATGCCGGGAATCAGGGCCGGCTCGCCGTGCCCATAGAGGGCCTGCAGTGCGAAACGACATGCGTAGACCTTGCCGCCTTCCTTCATGAAGCGCTCAAGGTTCTTGTTAAAATTCAGGTGGCCGGGAAAGGCTTCATCGCCGAGTTTGGGAAAACCTCGCTGGATCCCCAGTGTCACGCCCGGACCGTAGAGAAGAATCGAAGTCTCGTAGCCTTTCCGCTGCAGGCGAATGGCATTGAGAATGTTCACAAGCCCGATGGAGCCTTCGAACGCCACCGTATGGAAGGTTACGAGCGCTTTATCACCGGGATCAGCCTTAACATCCTCGAAAACCTTGGACTCGTAGTCGACAAAGAAGTCACCATCCTTATGCGGCGGTTGCGTTACTTCAGGCATATCTGCATCTCCTTACGCGGGGTTGATGCAGGAACGATACGAACGAAATTGTATGAATCAATAAGCAGTTTATTATGCATACAATATTTGTTTGATGAAACGTAACTCTGCACAATGAACATACGTTTCGCTCAAATATATGCTTGAAAATCAGCTTTTTGCTCAATTTATGATCGAGGTTTTGTCGTCAAATCAACACTTGAATCCGCCTCGTTATATCCATACAATGTGAAACAATCGATATTCGAGATGAAATAAAATGTTGCAGTGGCTCCCTGAACTTCGTCCTGACGGCAAGCCTCGCTATCTTCAGATTGCGGATGCGATCGAATTGGCGATCAAACGAGGCGATATCGCCGCTGGCGATCGATTGCCGCCACAACGCAGGCTCGCCGAGCGTCTCAAGATCGACTTTACAACAGTCAGCCGCGCCTACGCCGAGGCGCATGCCAGACGTCTCGTCGAGAGCCACGTCGGAAGAGGTACCTTTGCACTCAGCCGCCCGAAAGAGGAGCATCGTATCGATCCTCGCCGCGCCGGGGACGAGGATCTGTCGATGAACATGCCTCCTGAGCCGCAGGATCCGGATCTTGTAGCGAGAATGCAAGAAGGGCTGCAAACTGTTTCCGCAAACCTTATTTCCCTTCTCCGCTACCAGTCGACGACCGGCGGAGAACAGGATAAGGCCGCGGCATCTTCATGGCTGTCGAAGAGGGGGATGGTGCCAAGCCTCGAGCGGATCGCGATCACCCCGGGAGCGCACGCGACGATGACAGCGCTTCTTTCGACGATGACCAGACCGGGCGATGTCATCCTGTGCGAGGCGGTGACGTATCCCGGTTTGCGGGCGATCGCAGCCCGTCTGGGATTGCAACTCGTCGGAATTGCGATGGACGCTTCCGGCGTTCTGCCCGATGCGCTTGACGCGGCTATTCATTTACATCAACCGAAAGCGTTGTATCTCAATCCTACGGTCCATAATCCAACGACGCTGACCATTCCACGCGAGCGGCGAATGGAGATCGCGGAGGTTATCCTGCGGCATAGACTGCCTTTGATAGAGGATGATGCATACGGCTTCATTCCTGCAACGGCGCCCGTACCTTTTGCTACGCTTGCTCCCGACCTCACTTGGCATATCGGCGGCCTCGCGAAATGCCTCGGCGCAGGTCTGCGCCTCGCCTACACGGTTTCCCCTAACGCCAAAGCCGCTTATTCTCTCGCCCAGGCATTGCGGGCCAGCGCTGTCATGCCGTCGCCAATTTGCATGGCGCTGGCGACACGGTGGATCGAGGACGGGACGGCAGACGCCATTCGCCGGTTTGTCCGTGCGGAAAGCGCTGTTCGTCACGAGATCGCAATCGATACTCTTTTGGGGCTAGACATCGAAGGTGAGCCGGAGGCCTTCAACATTTGGCTGAAGCTGCCAAAGGGGGCGAGCAGAGCAGAACTAATGGGGCGTATGGCAGGGCGCCATATTGGCTTGATGCCGTCGGATGCATTTACCGTTCTCGGCACACCTGACGAGCATGTCCGGGTATGCCTCGGCGGCGTTATCAATCGCGAACAACTGCGCGCCGGGCTTCTTTTTATGGCGAATTCGCTTTCCGGCTCCGGCTGGATGGGCTGACGGTGCACGTCAGCCTCCTTCAATTTGAGGCCATTGGTGGAAAATGTTCGTTTCGGCCTGAATAATCGTAGGTTCACGTCCAAAAACTGGCGCGACCGCAATTGGGCCAGCGAACGTGGGAGGCCGGGCCTCCAGCAGCGTATTCCGCTTTCAACCCACTCGACCACGCATTGCACCGGCTTGCCCGCGTGGCCGTTGCGAGGTGCCAGATGCCTGGTCCGATTAACAACCGAGATCAGGCTCGCCAGGTTTCTCGGATCGACGAAGACTCGATCATGGAAAATCGTGGGTCACCGCGGATCCCAAGAAAACTCCATCCGACAACCGCCCGGTTCATAGATCATGAAGTGGATTTTTGGCCCGGCACCAGACGGCTCTGGACCAAATTCAGTACTAACATTGGGCCACTCTCTTGTCTTGTCAGAGAGCAGATGAAGGTCCTCGAGGGTCCGCACCTTCAGCGCAAGATGATGAAGCCCAACATTTTGGTGACGGTTGAAACCTTGGCAGTGAGATTGATCTCTAACCTGCCAAAGTGTCACTTTGAGGTGGCAGTCGGTAACGAACGCTGCTGGATAGTCAGGCTTTTCGCCGAATAACCTCCAACCGAGGCAGTTCGTGAAGAAAGCGAGGGAAGCGCTCAAGTTGATAACGGTTAGCCCGATGTGATTTACGCCGGTTGTTATGCTTACCGTTGGACTGACATCGCCCAACTAAAATCTCCTTTTGCTGGCAGCGTTATCATGAGTACTTAGGAACTGGGCTTCGGGCCAGGTGGGTTTAGCCTCCCGATATGGTGGTCTGAACACTTGGGTAAATCCTCGGATCATCGTTTGGGCCCTTAGCCCATTGATCACTAATCTGGATAGCATCTGGATTTCTAGAAGCTTTCTCTTCTGATTTTGCGGCCCGAAGAGCACCATGACCATATCGGTGGTTAGCGACGCGCTTAGGCGCGATGCGCCTCGGCAGATCATGGAGCGATGCTATCCGGTTGGATATAATCCGCAGCGACGCAGGGTCAGTCACCATCTACCTTCCCACATCTCGTGTTCGAGGGAGGCCCAATTTCGTAGAAATGTGGTGACCGCACGGACAGTCTCTTTCTGGGTTTTCACCCCTTCGCCACGAAAACCATCGCCCAGCGCGCGGTCTCACGCCCTGCCGGCACTGGTCTGGCCAGCTTTAACGCCGGCGCCGTCGGTTCGCGACCGGTAAGTCCGTCGGAAAAAAATCGCAACGCCTCAAAAAAATCGTTGACACCCAAAATCACCGCAATCGAAAAAGTCCGTCTGGCCGAAGACGGCTGGAACAGCCGCGATGCCGCCAAGGTCGCTTTGGCCTACACATTGGACACCCGCTGGCGGAACCGCGTCGAATTCGCCACCAACCGTGAAGAAGCCCAGGCATTTCTGGCGCGCAAGTGGAACAAAGAGCATGAATACCGCCTCATCAAGGAGCTCTGGGCTTTCACCGGCAACCGCATCGCTGTACGTTACGCCTAGGAATTTCGCGACGACAGCGGCCAGTGGTTCCGCGCGTATGGTAACGAGAGCTGGGAATTCGCAGAGGACGGCCTGATGGCTCACCGGCACGCATTCATCAACGAAATGCCGATTGCTGAAAGCGATCGACTGTTCCATTAGCCGCTCGGCCGTCGTCCGGACTATCACGTAAGCCTCAGCGATCTGGGCCTCTGAACATGGCCCGCATGGTCGCTGGAAGATCCGACGCCGTCGCCTCCCTGGCCGAAGTTTTTCGCGAGCATGGATACGAAGGTGCGAGCCTTGCCCTGATCGGCAAGGCCACCGGCCTGGGCAAGGGCAAGGGCAAGGGCAAGGGCAAGGGCAAGGGCAGCCTGTACCACTTCTTCCCGAATGGGAAGGAGGAAATGGTGCAGGCTGTGCTCGTCGAAATCGAGCAATGGTTTGAAGGTTCCGTCTATTCTCCACTGCGACACGGAGACGATGCCGATGCCGCGATCACGGCGATGCTCGATAAAACCGCGAAATACTTCAGGTCGGGCAGGCGCGTCTGTCTCGTTGGCGCTTTGGCTGTTACCAACACCCGAGACCTATTCGCTCAAGCCATCCGAGGTTACTTCGTCGCTTGGGTGGAGGCTCTGCAAGCAGCGCTCGTCCGGCAGGGCCGTGACGCTGAGCGGGCACGTGTCCTCTCGGAAGACGCCATTCTGTCTTTCCAGGAAGCGATCGTCCTCTCCCGGGCTCTCGACGATCCCGCCGTCTTCCAACGCGCAATCGATCAACTTCATTCTCGATTGACAGCCGATAGAAAGACGCTCGACGATAATGCTTCTGGTAGCGGGTCGCTTTGATCTCTCGCTGCTTCCTGACCTCCAGGCATTATATCTGAAGGCTCACCGCTATGGCGGGCCTGCGGGCTGCGGACGTATTGCATTTCCGGGATCCATCGTCGTCGCGATAACCCGGGTGTTTTTTGCGACGACCTAATCTGCCGCAATGAAGCCGCTCAGCGGTCGATAAGTAACCCTTATCGGTGGTTAGCCATCACCAGTCGTTTTCTTGCTATCTTACACGGAAGGAGCTATTTTGGAGCTACCATCTGAAGGGGCACACCATGTCCGAACCCCAACTTTCCATCCGCAGCAGCAAGGCCCGTGATCTGGCCCATGCACTCTCCCGCCGGACCGGCCAGCCGATCAACCGCCTCGTCGAACTTGCGCTGGAGTGTTATGATGTCGAATTGAGGCAGCAGGATAAAAAGCACCCATTGGATGCCGTATGGGAGCTTGCAGCAGAAGGTCGCCACAATGTTCCGGCTGGCACCACCTCTGCGCATGATGATCTTTATGACGAAAATGGTCTGCCTATATGATTGTGATCGATACCTCGGTTCTTGTCGCAATCGTCTTTGAGGAGCCGGAAGCCGAAACATTCAAATCGGTCCTACGGCAAGAGGAGATTGTTATCGGCTGGCCTACTCTGTTCGAAACCAGAACGGTTCTGACAGCTAAACGTTTTTCCAATCCAGCTGACATTGTTTCCCGGTTCGTTGACGCGCCAAACATCATGCCGGTCGCCTTCAGCGAGAAGCACTATCGTGAGGCTGAATCCGCGCTAGACCGATACGGTAAAGGCCGCCATTCGGCCAACCTCAACATGGGCGATTGCTTTTCCTATGCAGTCGCCGCCGTGGCTAAAGCGCCACTGCTTTTCAAGAGCCGCGACTTTTCCCAAACAGACCTGAAACTGCATCCGGCATCTTCCATCACATGACGGAGGCTCACGACAGGGCTCTTGACCGCCGTGTCCAAGATCTCGACACGATCGCTTCCGTCCTGCCCATGGAACGTCGCGACGAACTGGCAGAACTGCTGACCGATCAGGATGTCGAGACGCTGCGCCATCTGGTCAATGAGGGCATGGGTGCCAACACGCTGCGAGCGCTGACCTCGGATCTCGCCTATCTGCAGGCATGGTCGCTTGCTTCAACGGGGATCTCTCTCCCGTGGCCCGCACCAAAAGCACTGCTTCTGAAATTCGTGGCCCATCATCTCTGGGACCCCGAGAAACGCTTGACGGATCCGGGTCACGGCATGCCTTCGGATGTCGAGGAGAAGCTTCGCATCCAGGGGTTCCTCAGAACAGTAGGTCCCCACGCACCCGATACCGTCCGCCGGCGACTGGCCACCTGGTCGACCCTGACCAAGTGGCGCGGTCTGCAAGGCGCGTTTACCTCCCCTGCCCTGAAGTCCGCAATCAGACTTGCTATCCGAGCAACGCCGCGACCGAAGAAGCGCAAGAGCGCGAAAGCCGTGACCGGAGACGTCCTGTCCAAACTCATCGCGACCTGCCGCACCGGCAGCCTGCGCGATGTGAGAGACAAGGCGATCCTGATGGTTGCTTTTGCGTCTGGCGGTCGTCGTCGCAGCGAAGTGGCAGGGCTGCGAAAGGAACAGCTCACACCGGAGGCTCCGATCCCTGTTGACGGGTCGTCTCCCCTGCCCTCGCTGTCCATCCATCTGGGACGCACCAAGACGAGTGGTGCCGACAGCGACGAGGTGGTCTACCTCACCGGTCGTCCCGTCGATGCGCTGAATGCCTGGCTAAAGGCTGGCAGGATAGACAAAGGCAGCGTGTTTCGCGCCATCGATCGCTGGGGCAATATCTCCAACCGCGCGCTGGATCCGAAGGCGATCAGCGATATCGTTAAGCAGCGCGCTGCAATGGCCGGTCTCGATCCTACAGAATTCTCCGCCCATGGTCTGCGCTCCGGTTATCTCACCGAGGCTGCCAATCGCGGCATTCCGCTTCCTGAAGCCATGGAGCAGTCTAGACACCGCTCAGTGCAGCAGGCGTCGGAGTACTACAACAGCGCCCAGCGGCGTAGCGGGCGTGCAGCCCGGATGTTGGATTGATGTCGCTGGCTGAATTGGTGTTGCCGGAATGAATGTCCGGCTGAACGGCAATTCATCACTTATCCGAGTGTTTCCCTCTGCACTTGCAGATCCGGGGGCAGCAGAACAAGAATATTGAAGCCTTGGCTCAGGTCGGGGTCGGTTCCGGTAGAGTGTGAAATCCTACGCTCTCATGAGCGATTTAGGTTTTCCGGACGCAGTTAATCTACCCCGCCTGCGCGGGGTGGGTCAATTGATGTAGCCTGTGCACGGTGCTGGAGATGCTGGCCGAACCGATGGTTTGTCATACTCTCATCCGCGGATTTTAACCGCCTGACCATATTCGATGCGGGCTTGCCTCTCTCTAAGAACGGATATTTGTCCCAACGTGTGTCGAGGGTCCCTATCCTTGGCCCACATCTCCAGCATGCTGCACAGGCAGCAGGGACTATTTGCGCCTACGCTGGAATCGGCACTTTGCGAGCAATATCCCAGATGAAGCCTGCCAGTTCACGGGTAATGGCAGTGAGCACACGCGGTTGCGGCTTTCCAGTCCTCGAAAGAGCTCGATAACGTTTGCAGAGCCTTGTCTACGCTTTCCAAGCGATATCTTTGATTTCCTGCGGAAGATGAAGGCTGCGCTTCAAATGGGGATGCTGTTCACGAGCTGGATGCCGGTACGACCAACTCGCCTCGACCATCATCGTGCGAGCCAGTGCATTGCCAGTCCTGGTGATGCGCCCGCGCCTTATTGTACTTCCGCTCGAATGCTCGCTCGGCACCAGCCCCAGCCAAGCCATGAGCTGTCTCGGATTGGAGAAGCGGCTGATATCGCCTATCTCGGCAGCCAGCGTCGCGGCGATTGTTGTGTTGACGCCACGCAGTGCCCGGAGGGCATCGACAAGTCGTGCAAAACGCCAGTCCTTCACCGCATCTTCTATCGCCAGACCCAGCGTGCTGATACGCTCCTCAATCTGGCGAATGGCGCGTTTCAGTTCCTCAAAGGCCAATTGCTGATGTGGATAGCGGAATTTGCGTAATTCGTTGATCCATCGCCAGTGGATCTTTGTCCAATAGGTTGGCCGGTCATAGCGAAGACCATGCCGAAGCAGGAAGCTCAGGAGTTGCTGTTTTGCAATCTTTAGCGCCTCCAGAGCCTGCTTGCGGGTGCGGATCAGATCCCGCATAGCTTCCTGTGCCTCATCGGGCGTCCAGATCGGTGTCAGTTCGCCGGCTCGCCATAGCCGCGCCAGCATTTCCGCATCGCGCCGATCGGTCTTGATCCGGTCCCCGGAGCGACGTGGGATCATGGCCGGCGAAACAACGGCGCAATCAAACCCCAGCTTTGTGAGCAAACGATGCAGGCCGTAGCCGCAGGGGCCGGCTTCGTAGCAGAAAACGGGGCGAATGCCGCCGCCGACAAGTCGCTTCGTCAAACGCAAAACGGAATCGCCGGTGTTTTCAATCACGCCGTGAAAACGGATCTCGCCGTCTCGCCCTTCTTCAGCCGTCGCAACGGCTATCGTATCGGCATGAACGTCCAAGCCGACATAAACTATTCTCTCCATGGTATTTTCCTTTCCGGCTCTCATTGGCTCGATAAGGAAAACCTAACGGCGAAGCCGCCGCAAATCGCTCATCTCTTCTAAGGTGTTAAGGAGAGCCATGCCCACACATACAGGAATCGAGATCTCTTCTGTGAATACATGTGGAAGCGAATTGAGCACGGGCTAGAGGAGGTATCCGACAAGGGCGCTCGCCAGTCTTGATGAATGCCTCTGCGGGGAATCCCGGTCAGCACCAATCGGAACTCCCTCGAGCGAGACCCTCAGGTTGATTTAGCTGGTTGGATAGAGAGCAAATGTGGCTTCGATCTCTACGACAGCATTGCGCGGAAGTTTAACACCACCGATACTCGTTCGCGCATGCTGTCCTCTTTGCTGGCCGAGCAGATCAAAAATCAACTCGGATGCACCATCCACCACGCTACTAAACTCGGTGAAATCGTCGACGCTGTTGACGTAGACAACCAGTCTTAAGACCTGCTCCATCCGATCCAGGCTACCGAGAGCATCGCGCAACGCTGCTAAGGTGCGAATGAGGGCTATACGGGAGGCGCGTTTCGCTTCTTCGATGGAAACATCCCGGCCCACCTTTCCCACGACATAAACAGCCTCACCCTCACGGGGCAGTTGCCCGCTGATGTAAGCCAGGTTGCCATGTACGACCGCAGGCGTATAGCGAGCAGCTGCGGCGACATCGTGTGGCAGAGAGATCCCAAGTTCATGTAGGCGAGATTCGATATCCATATAATGCTCCGAATTTCAATCTACTCATTAAGCGCGAATAGGCGCGTCCCAATGCGAGTTCGCCCAAAAGACGGCAGCCACATCGCTTGCGATCAGACTCAATCCGCAACCGCTTCGTGCGGAGCCCGCCGCAGCCAAACCGCTCCGACAAGTACGCCCACGATGCTCATGAAGAGCGACAAGGCTGTGATAACGCCACCGGCGCCATAGATACCCGCGAAAAGCGTGACGAGGAGACCTGCCAATGGCTGCGAGAGATTGTTCAACATGACGACGAGGCCGGTCGTTTTGCCGAGATCTTGCCGCGGAATGATGCGTTGACGCATGCTTCGGATGAACACGTTGAACATCTTGTCGAAACCCACAACGAAGACAAAGCCAAGCGCGTAAACATGCGGACTGGACGCCAGGCCGGTAACGACACCGCCAAGGAAGATCATTGAGTACGCCGTAAGGCCCAGCGTCTTGAGAGGGATCGCGGTATGTGCAATTGCAAACAATATGATCACGGTCGCGATAGCGCCCGCTGTCTGGAGAACAGCGTAATAGGTTTCCGTTTCACCATGGATGCCCGTCACCATTGCAGCCGACGTTGCGAGCGTGACACCGATGATGAGGTTGACGGCAGCTGCAAGAAGGACGACCTCCATCAAGCCCGGCAGTCTCACAACGTGCCTCAGGGCAGTCATAATGGGTAAAACCCAGTTGCCAGTTGCCACTTCCGGTTCGGCCAATGTTGGTCGGACAAATCGCTGCCACGCATTCACAGCGCCGTCGGCTGCCAGGAAAAGCACTGCGGTCAATACAACGACATATTCCCAAGACCAGAACTTGAGCAGACTAGCCGCGACGAGCGGACCAAGCACCATGCCCAGCTGATCAGCGATTTGCGTATAGGAGGCGACCTTTTCGAACCGGTGACCGGCAAAGACCTGCGGCAACATGACTTCACGAGCCATCAGACCTTGCGTGGTCAGAACGCCAGAGACGGCAGAAATGGCAATCAGCCAACCGACTCCGCCGAACACCGCGAAGCCGACCATTCCGCCGAAACAAACGACCGCACGATAGAGCTGGCTGACCCGCAGCAGCCTCAAGGGCGACATTCGATCGCAAAGGGCACCGCAGATCGGGAACGAGAGGAAGCGCGGCAATGTCTCAAGGAAGAACGCCGCACCCGACCAGGCCACGCTGCCCGTCAGCTGGAAGATGACCAACGGCACGAGGAACAGAAGAATCTGATCCGCCAGTCTTGAGAGAAAGAGAGAATAGAAGAATGCTTGATGCTTGAGCCCCATCGGGCGACCCACCCTGTCAGCTGTTGTTTTCAGTAGGATGATGATCCGCTCTCGCCATCGAGATTGTGGCGTTCATGGCCGGCAAGCGGGGGATTGAACACACTCACCAGCACTAGGCGGTAGTGACGATTTAGCTATTTGAGCCAGATGGCGATGGCTGCGAGTTTGACGAATCCCATGAAGTTGG
>NZ_JALJQZ010000044.1 GCF_022968395.1 Affinirhizobium lemnae | reverse complement strand
CAACTTCATGGGATTCGTCAAACTCGCAGCCATCGCCATCTGGCTCAAATAGCTAAATCGTCACTACCGCCTAGAGCTTGCTGAAATCTTACAGCGGTTCACGAGGCGTTAACTCCGGCGCCACATTTTAGACTTGCATCAATGCGATGCCGCAATGCAAGAAAAGAGCGGAATGATGTTTGCCCTTTCGCCGCTGATTACTTAAGTAAGTTGAAGCGGTTCACGGAGAAACATCTTGCCATCCGCATATTCGCAGGAGATCGCGGCAGGCAGAGGCCGCAGGATGCGCCGGATGGCGGGCTTGGAAGCATGATATTTCCGATTGAAGGTTCCAGCATCACCGGGGGAGACTGCCCCGGACAGACACTTTCAGAAGGCCGTTTCTCCAGGAAGCGGCACGGATACCGCGCGCTCGTTTCAATGCTTGCCGCAGCCACGCTTCTGACAAGCTGTCAGTCCATTTTGGACCAAAGCTATCAGGCCGATCTGAAACCCTCCACGAACCCGCAGATCGTCGATACAGTTCAGAAGAATGATCCTCGAGCCGCCATGGGAGCGCGTGAGCATCCACGCATTCTGGCAAGTTATGGCGGAGAGTATCACGATGCCAAGACGGAGAGGCTGGTTGCGCGTATCACCGGCGCACTGACCGCAGTATCGGAAAATCCTAATCAGTCCTATCGCATCACCATTCTGAACTCGCCGGCCATCAATGCGTTTGCACTGCCAGGCGGCTATCTTTACGTAACCCGTGGCCTATTGGCTCTGGCAAACGACGCATCGGAGGTCGCCGCTGTTCTCAGCCACGAGATGGCACATGTGACCGCCAATCACGGCATAGAACGACAAAAACGGGAAGAGGCCGAAGTCATCGCGAGCCGTGTCGTGGCTGAAGTTCTCTCCAGCGATCTGGCAGGCAAGCAGGCTCTGGCCCGTGGCAAGCTGCGTCTCGCAGCCTTTTCCCGACAGCAGGAACTGCAGGCGGACGTGATAGGCGTGCGCATGCTGGGTGAGGCCGGTTATGACCCCTATGCCGCAGCACGCTTCCTGGACAGCATGGCCGCCTATGCCCGCTTTTCCTCGGTAGATCCGGAAAATGACCAGAGCCTGGACTTTCTGTCCAGCCACCCCAACGCCCCTCAGCGTGTGGAACTGGCGCGTCAGCACGCACGCGCTTTTGGGCAGGAGGGAACCGTCGGCGACAAGGGGCGGGACTATTACCTCAATGGTGTTGATGGCCTTCTCTACGGCGACAGCCCGGAGGAAGGCTATGTTCGTAACGAGACCTTCCTACATGCGGGCCTTGGCATACGTTTCGATGTCCCGGAAGGCTTTCGCATCGACAACAAGGCAGAAGCCGTGCTCGCAACCGGTCCGGATGAAACTGCTATCCGTTTCGACGGCGTGGAAGGCAGCGATACACAAAGCCTGACCAATTATCTGACAAGCGGCTGGGTTGCCGGGCTTCTGCCGGATACGGTTCGCGACATCACCGTAAACGGCCTGCCTGCCGCCAATGCGAAAGCCTCTGCGGAACGCTGGGATTTCGATGTCACTGTTATCCGGATGGACAAGCGGATCTTCCGCTTCCTGACCGCGGTGCCAAAAGGCAATTCCTCGCTTCAGGCAACAGCGGAAACTATCCGCAACAGCTTCCGCAAGATAACCCCTCAGGAAGCGGCCGATCTGAAGCCACTGCGCGTACGTGTGGTCATAGCTCAGCCAGGCGACACGATCACTACGCTCTCGGCGCGTATGATGGGAACCGACCGCAAGCTCGACCTTTTCCGTGTTCTGAACGCACTACCGACCGGTGCGGCCATCACGCCCGGTCAGAGGCTGAAGATCATTTCAGACTGATCCGCGACAATTAGATTTCTGTATACATCAAAAAGCAATATTGCAGCCATATGGGGAATTTTCGGCAAAACTCTTCTCTTCGCTTGACATGATGTATACATTTTGCAAATTCTCTCACCAAGAGGAGTGTTGCACATGTCAAAGCCAAGTTTTCCGCTAAACGCCTGGTATGCCGCCGCCTATGATGTAGAGTTGAAGCGCGCTCTCCTGCCGCGCACCATTTGTAACAAACCGGTTGTCCTCTACCGTAAGAATGACGGAACTCCGGTCGCGCTTGCGGATGCCTGTTGGCACAGGCTCGTACCGCTGTCACTAGGTAGGCTGGAAGGTGACAACGTCATCTGCGGCTATCATGGCCTGGAGTTCGACGATACCGGCCGTTGTGTATACATGCCGTCTCAGGAAACCATCAATCCATCTGCCTGCGTAAAGTCCTACCCGATCGCCGAAAAGCACCGCTTCATCTGGATATGGCCGGGTGACCCTTCTCTTGCAGATCCCGCGCTCATTCCGGACCTGCATTGGAATCAGGATCCGGACTGGGCCGCAGATGGAAAACTGATCGAGGTAAGGTGCGATTACCGGTTGGTTATTGACAACCTTATGGATTTAACGCACGAGACCTTCGTGCACGGCTCTTCAATCGGCAATCGCGCCGTGGCTGAAGCGCCTTTTGAGGCGAACCATTCAGACCGTTTTGCCTACATCACGCGCTGGATGGAAAATATTGATCCGCCTCCCTTCTGGCGCAAACAATATGGTCGCCAAGGCAAAGTCGACCGCTGGCAGATCATCCGCTTCGAGGCCCCCTGCACCGTGACCATCGATGTCGGCGTAGCCGAAGCGGGCACCGGTGCCCCACAGGGTGACCGGTCAAAGGGCGTGAACGGCTATGTGCTGAACACGATTACGCCGTCGACCGAGAAAACCTGCCTCTACTTCTGGGCCTTTGCCAGGAACTACGATCTCGGCAATCAGGCGCGCACGCACGAACTGCGGGAGGGTGTTGCAGGCGTATTCCGCGAGGATGAAGTGGTGCTGGAAGCTCAGCAGGTCGCCCTCGACACCAATCCGGATCACAAGTTCTACAATCTCAACATCGACGCCGGATCAATGTGGGCCCGAAAGCTTATTGACCGCATGATCGATGATGAAACGAGACCAAAGGCAGTAGCGGCAGAGTGAACAGTGGCATGGGAACGGAACGCGAGCCGAAACAACAGAGTGCGAAAGCCCTGCTTGCCCTGCGAGATCTCGTGCTCACCGGCGAGGTGGAACCGGGCGAGCGCCTCTCGGAAGTCGCATTGGCACAGCGTCTCGGTGTATCGCGCACTCCGCTGCGCAGCGCCTTGCAGCGGCTGGAACAGGAAGGACTGGTATGCCTGATCCCATCCGGCGGCTACGCTGTGCGATCCTTCAGCAGGCAGGAAGTCTTTGACTCGATCGAACTTCGTGGCGTACTGGAGGGAACTGCCGCGCGACTTGCCGCAGAGAGAGGCGCCTCGGCAAGCCGACTGAGGGTGATTGATGAGGTACTTCGCCAACTCGATCTCGTGATGCAGGTTAGTGCTCACGACATGGACTTCGAGCGTTACGAAGTCCTGAACGGTGACTTCCATCGTCTTCTATGGAACCTCTGCGGCAGCGAAGTTCTCACGCGGGAAATCGAGCGAACTGCAAGTTTGCCCTTCGCCAGCCCGAATGCCTTCGTCAACACACAAGTGGATGTGCCTGCCTTCCACCGTACTCTCATTGTTGCACAGACCCAGCACAAGGCTATGCTTTCAGCCATAAAGCTGCGTGAGGGATCACGTGCCGAAGCGATTGCGCGCGAGCATGCTCGGCTTGCGCGTCAAAATCTGGATTTCGTTCTGGAGGAGCAGCCTGACCTGCGCCGCAAGGTAGTGGCTCTGGCCTTGATGTCGGGCTGAAAGAACTTTGTTTTGAGGAGGAATTGATGCGCTCCAAATTGGAATGGCGCGCGGCGCGGGTGCTTGTCATCGAGACCCCTGCCGAAGATGTGCGCGCAGTAACTTTCGCCGTCGAGGACTTACGGTCGTCTTTCGATCCGGGATCGCATACTAATATCAAGGTCATGATCAATGGCGAGCCAGCCATCCGCACCTATACGGTCCTACCGAGTGAACCCGGTACTCTGAAAATTGCCGTAAAATTGCACCCCAATAGCCGCGGGGGCTCGGCATTTGTCTGGACGCTCAAGCCCGGTGACGAGACCGAAATGACCGAACCAGAAAACCGGTTCGAGCTCTCATGGCGAGCTTCGCATTACCTGCTGGTTGCAGGCGGCATCGGCATCACACCGATCTATGGCATGGCGAAGGCTCTGGCGACACGTGGCCAGTCGGTTCGTCTGATCTATGGCGCCAGAAGCATAGAGCAGATGGCCTTCGCAAGTGAGCTCCGCGATCTGTTGGGAGACCGCATAGAAACATTTAGTCAAGAGGATGGACAGGCCTTCGACCTCGCGGGCGAGTTTGCCGCGCTGCCGCCGGATGGAGAAGCCTATCTCTGTGGTCCCCACGGTCTTCTCGAGACGGCTCGGAACTTATGGCGTGAAAGCGGCAGACCGATGAGTCGCTTGCGTTTTGAGGTGTTTGGGGATAGCGGCCGCTTTGCGGAGGAATCTTTCCAAGTGCATGTGCCACGTCGTGAGAAAATCGTCGCGGTGCGAGCAGATCAGACGATGCTGGATGCGCTGGTGGAGGCCGGGATTGACATGATTTATGATTGTCGTCGCGGCGAATGCGGCCTTTGCGCGGTCAACATAATCGAGGCATCCGCCCCGCTTGATCATCGCGACGTATTTTTTTCTACGGAAGAACGCCGCGAAAAAGCTAAAATGTGCGCCTGTGTTTCACGAGCGGTTGGCGGAACGATCACGATCGATACCGGCTACCGCGAGGATAGCCACTCCGCAACGTTACGCGCCCCTACTTAGATTAAATTTAGATTTGCCTAAAATAAGGCGCGCCGCATCATTCGCGGCCTGCCCTCATGAGGCTGAAACTTAGCAGGCGGCAGCCATTTGCGGATTGATCGAGACCAAAGCCGACTTCAGCTTTTCGATAGCACGGCTCTCGATCTGACGTACACGCTCCTTGGAAATTCCAAGTTCCGCGCCCAGCGCTTCCAGCGTCGCACCATCGTCCGTCAGGCGCCGGGCACGAATAATTTTCTTCTCCCGATCATTCAACTTCGTGAGTGCACCCTGCAGCCAGCGCATCCGGCGCTCACCATCAATCATGCCAGACACTTGTTCATCTGGAAGGGGTTCGGCGCTTTCCAGCATCTCGAGGCGCTCGGCGCTGTCTGCATCGCCCGAGATGGACGGCGCCTGCAATGACGCATCATTGCTGGAGAGGCGGGCATCCATGGTCTGAACGTCGGCCAGGCTGACACCCAATGCAGTCGCAATCTCTTCATGAATGGCCTGAGCTGTCAGGTTGCTGTCACCGCGCGCGAGCTTCGCACGCAGTCGACGCAGGTTGAAGAACAGCGCCTTCTGCGCTGAACTGGTCCCCCCGCGGACAATAGACCAGTTGCGCAGGATGTAATCCTGCATCGACGCACGGATCCACCAACTCGCATAGGTCGAAAATCGTACATCGCGCGCAGGCTCAAACCTTGCCGCCGCTTCCAACAGTCCTACATAACCTTCTTGAACGAGGTCGCTCATCGGTAAACCAAAGCCGCGGAATTTAGAAGCCATAGCGATGACGAGTCGCATGTGAGCCAAAGCAATCTGGTTGCGAGCGTCCTGATCTTGGTCGTCTTTCCAACGGACAGCCAGATCTCGCTCCTCTTCGCGGGCGAGGTAGGGTGCAGACATGGCGATCTTAATCATGTTGCGATCTGCGGACATGGCGTTCATAGCGCTCTCCCTGAAACTGAGTGGTTGGAAAATTGCAAATTTGAGTACTCCCCGGCCACAGGACGTGGATCACTGCGCTTCAACAAATATCGTGAGTTCATGCGTTTTTAATCCCTGGCTGCTCGACGGGAAGATCGGCCAAGGCCTTGCTTCGCGGTGTGGATTGGCGAAGAGGATCACAAGACAGCACTCTTCGCCGGTCCGGCGGGTAAACGCTTCAGGGAAAAAATGGTTCCAATAAAAAACCCGGCTGGAGCCGGGTTTTTGAGGGGTATCTTAAAGAGCGTTCAAGCCGCTTCTTCGTGCGCATCATCTTCTTCAATCGCCTTGCCACGCTTTGGGCTTTTGGCCAGATTGGTTTCAACCAGACGAACAGCTTCCGTCTCCGACATCTTGTTGACGGCAGCTATTTCCCGGGCCATGCGGTCAAGTGCAGCTTCGTACAGCTGGCGCTCCGAATAGGACTGCTCAGGCTGATTTTCAGCACGATAAAGATCCCGCACAACCTCCGCGATGGAAATCAGATCTCCGGAATTGATCTTGGCATCATATTCCTGTGCGCGACGCGACCACATAGTACGCTTCACACGTGCCTTGCCCTGAACGACCTTGAGAGCGCGTTCGACGAAATCGTTCTCGGACAGCTTGCGCATTCCGATGCTCACAGCCTTGGCGACTGGAACTTTCAAGCGCATCTTGTCCTTTTCAAAATCGATCACAAAAAGCTCTAGCTTCATGCCAGCAACTTCCTGTTCCTCGATCGCCGTGATAGTACCCACTCCGTGCGCCGGGTAGACGATGGCTTCACCGGTCTTGAATCCGTGGCGCGCTGAAGATTTTTTCTGCTGGGTCGTCATTCGTTTAACAAACTCCCTGTTACGCACCCGGCTATCCATGTGCCGGGGCCGGGTCTGTCAGGCCCGGATGAGACGGGGGAACCGTCGGGTGACTCCATACTGATCCGCCAAACGCGCGCGAAAACGACTCCCTCTCCGCGTCTGCGACCAAGACATTCACATATGTGGTGTGTCACGGAAACCGCGGCGGGCGATGTGTTGCTTTCGTGATGTTTTTGGGCACGCGAATGCCGCTTTGTGGAACAGTTCCTATTGTCTACCACAATTATGGGCGCGAATCAATGATTTGCTTTCGCAGTCGCATGCTTGCAACGAATCAGGCCTGCCTAATACTTAAGCAGGAATTAAATCACTGATCCGATGGTGCTCAGTCGCCCTTGCCGGGCTCGGCGGAAAAGTACTGCTCGAACTTGTTCTGCACGCCGTCCATTTCCTTGGCTTCCGGCATGGCATCACGCTTCACCGTAATGTTGGGCCAGACCTGGGCATATTCGGCATTGACCTTAAGCCACTTGTCGAGACCCGGCTCCGTGTCGGGCTTGATGGCCTCTGCCGGACATTCAGGCTCGCAGACGCCGCAATCGATGCACTCATCCGGATGGATTACCAGAAAGTTCTCGCCCTCATAGAAGCAATCTACCGGGCAGACTTCGACGCAATCGGTATACTTGCAACGGATACAGTTATCAGTCACGACATACGTCATGAGGCACTCCAGCAAAATCCAGTGTTCAGGCACCGTCGGAAAGCGACAGTAAAGGGCTTCAACAGGTATCCGCTTGATCCCCGAAACGCTAAAGCCCGCTTGCCTTGTCCCTAAAGGCTTTGCGCGCCATTCGCAAGGCAAAAGAGAATGCTTCCGAACGTCCGTCGAGCCAGTTTGTTGCACCTCTGCGAGAGGCGAAACAAAGTTCGAACCAGCGTCGCCAATCGCGCAATTTCATCCGCCAAAACCGGGGAATGACAGGGGAATTTATTTCAGAGGGCGAACCATTCGCTGAGCGCGCTCAAAGGCAGAAAGCCTTGCCTGTGGCTCGGAAAGATCCTCGTACAGCCGGGATGCCTCGGGATAAGGGCCTCGGCGTTCGCCAGGAGCCCGCATCACAAGACGTTTGTCGCCGCTCTCCAGCGCAAGATCGATACGATCCCCGCAACGGATCATACGGCTCGGCAGTGTAATCACCTGGCCGTTGACCGAAACAAACCCGCCTTCGACCAAGGCCTGGGCCAAAGCTCGGGACTTCACAAGCCGGGCAAAGAAAAGCCACTTGTCGATGCGCTGACGCTGCTCTCCAAGTGGCTCTCCCGTCATCTTACTTCTTCATCTGCTCTTTCAGGGCAGCGAGCTTTGCGAAAGGTGAATCCGGATCAATCGGCTTCTCCTTGCGCGGAGGCTTGGCCTCGAAGCGGGCGGGCTGCGGCGCTTTGCCGCGATCTCCACGCTCGGGACGGTCTCCCCGGCCGCGGTCAGGACGACCCTCCTGCCGATCGCCACGATGATTGGGCCGACCACCATCACGATTGGAACCGCCGTCCCGGTTCGGACGTCCGCCCTGCTCGTTACGCTCGCCTCTTTCGCGGTTGTCACGATTGTCGCGACGACCTTCACCCGGACGGGACGCGTTGTTCGGCGCGCGGCGTTCGCCTTGCGGTCGCTGTCCACCACGCTGATTTTCCGCGCGGCCGCCCCCGGGACGCCAGAGTAGGACAGGCTTCGGCTCTTCGGCCAAGACAGGTTCACCCGCAGTCGCTTCGGCGACACCTTCAGGTAAAACAGGCGTTTCGACAGCCTGTTCCTGGGGCGCGGCATCGGCATCATCGACAGACTCAGCCGCCTCCTCCGTATCGGCGGCCGCTGCTGCCGAAAGAGGCTGCTGGTTAGCCAGAAACGCTTGCGCCTCTTCTGCACTCACTGCATCGGCGCGATAGCCCAGGCCTTTGAGTATCTCTTCCATGTCATCAGGCGTCGCGCCCAGAATAGAAAGCATGGCGGTTGTCGTGACAAAACGACGTCCGTCGTAGGCGCCATCAGGACGCGCGCTGGAACCCGGCTTCCATTGCAGGAGCGGACGGATGAGATCGGCCAGACGCTCGAGGATATCGACGCGCACGGCACGCTTGCCCAGGAAGCGGAAGCCCGCAAGCTTGTAGAAGCTGCGCTCGAAGGACGGATCCGTGACAACAGAGGTGCGGCCCGCCGCCAGCGCCGGGATCAGATCGCCATAACCAAGCTTATCCAGACCGTCGTTCTTCAGCGCCCAGAGGAGCGTGATGAGTTCCGCCGGGGCCGGCTTCAGCAGAAGCGGCATAAAGATATGGTAGGCGCCAAAGCGGATGCCATAGCGGCGCATCGAAGCGCGCGCATCCTGATCCAGCGACTTGACCTCATCGGCCACGTCCCGGCGGAACATCAGGCCGAGATTCTCGACTAACTGGAACGCCAGACCCTTTGCCAGCCCCTGGAGGTCTTCGGCGCGAGACAGATCGTCCAGCGGCTTCAGAACCGTTGCAATGTGATGGTTAACGAAGCGCTCAAGACGCGCCGCCACATGATCCCGTGCGCTCCCCGTCAACTGTTCGTCGGAGAGCAGGATGAGGCGTGGATGCATGATGTGGTCGCCTGCCGCGAGCTTTGCGACCGGCTCGCCCAGCCAGCGAACGAAGCCGTCCGACCCGAGCGCCAGATCGCCGTTGCCGCACGCGTAGAGACGCGCGGCGCGCGCCTCGAATTCGAGCGCCAGCGCCTTCTGGGCTGCCCCCTGCACGGCTTTCGCATCTGGCCCCTCGGTACCCGCTATCGGGGTAAACCGGAAACCGGCGAGTTGACCGACGTGATGTCCCTCTACGAAGACATCTCCATTCACACTGATTTCAGCTTCCAGCATCGCATTCTCTCTCAGGCGCTTCATGAGCACAGATGTCCTGCGATCAACAAAGCGTTTCGTCAACCTTTCATGCAGCGCGTCCGACAACCTGTCCTCGATTTCCCGAGTCTTTTCTTGCCAGTGTGTCGGATGCGCAAGCCACCCCGGCCGGTTGGATACATAAGTCCACGTCCGAATCTGTGCTATACGCGCGGAAAGCGTATCGATCTCGCCATCCGTCCGGTCGGCGCGCTGCACCTGTTCGGCCATGAAATCTTCGTTCACCCAGCCGATTCGCACCAGATCCGAGAAAATCGTCGAAATCAGGTCCGCATGCTGGGCAGGTGTAATTCTTCGGTAGTCCGGGAGCGCACAGGCATCCCACAATTTTTCGACGCGTTCCGGGTTTGTGGCCATATCAATGACCTCCGGATAGCGCGACAGATAATCCAGCGCCTGACTGTCCGTTGCCGGAAGCGCACGCGTCAACCCCTGGATGACAGGCGCCACATCAAGACTTGCTCGCAGATCTCTCAAGGACGAGAAATCGAGCGCCTTGGAACGCCACTGCAGAACCTTCACGGGATCGAACTGGTGGGTCTCGATTCGCTCGACCAACTCGTCATCGAACGGCTGGACCTGTCCCGTCACACCAAACGTGCCGTCCCTAAGATGCCGTCCCGCACGTCCGGCGATCTGGCCGAGTTCTCCGGGGTTGAGATTGCGAAACTGATAGCCGTCGAACTTGCGATCCTGCGCGAAGGCCACATGATCGACATCGAGATTGAGGCCCATTCCGATCGCATCGGTTGCAACCAGATATTCCACATCACCGGACTGGTAGAGCCCCACCTGAGCATTGCGGGTCCGGGGACTCAGCGCACCCAGAACAACGGCGGCGCCACCACGCTGACGACGAATGAGTTCCGCGATCGCATAAACCTCGTCGGCCGAGAAGGCGACAATGGCAGAGCGTTGCGGCAGGCGTGTGATTTTCTTCTGCCCGGCATAAAACAGCTGCGAAAGGCGCGGTCGTTCGATGACCGTCAGCCCCGGAAGTAGCCGCTCCAGGATCGGCCGCATGGTGCCGGCACCCAGCAGCAGCGTCTCTTCCCGTCCCCGCAAGTGCAGGATGCGGTCGGTGAAAATGTGGCCACGTTCCAGATCCCCTGCAAGCTGCACTTCATCGATGGCGACAAAGGCGGACTTCGTCTCGCGCGGCATGGCCTCGACGGTGCAGACGGAAAAACGCGCATTGGGCGGGGTGATCTTTTCTTCGCCCGTGACAAGCGCCACATGGGTCGGTCCGACTTTCTCGACCAGCCTTGTATAGACCTCACGTGCGAGAAGCCGAAGAGGAAGCCCAATGACCCCGGAGCCATGCGCCACCATTCGCTCGATCGCATAATGCGTCTTGCCGGTGTTCGTCGGGCCGAGGACCGCAGTTACACCGCGACCGCTCAAGATCATGGGGGCTTGTGAATTCAAAGCCTGTCATCCGCACAATTACTGTCACCACCTTCGCGGGCGGTCGGACCACACATGGCGACTGCGTCCGCGAATGGCAAGCAGAAATACCTCAGAAGACAAATTAATCGTCAGTCGGCATCAACAAGTACGAGCCATGGCCTCGGCTTTTCCTGATCCAATTGCCATCAGCCTGCAAGAGGCTGGATTACACAGGCAATTGAACGAAGCGTTCGAATCGTGAAGGAAGCCTGGAACCAAAAGAGAGCCAAGCCGTTACCGCCGCACGACGATCCGTCGCCCGCATTTCAGTATCGGAGGCCAAAAATGCTCGGCACTATTCTTCTTGTGATCTTGATCCTTCTCTTGATCGGTGCCCTGCCAAACTGGGGCCACAGCCGCAATTGGGGCTATGGTCCATCGGGTGGGTTGGGCCTTGTCGTACTCATCATCATCATCCTGCTCTTGATGGGCAGGATCTAATCAAGAACGTCTCAAGGTTTAACAGGGAAGGAACCAGGACATGAAAAAGATTCTTACCGCCGCAGCATTGGTCGGCATGCTTGCATCCTGCACGGCAACGGAACGCGGAACGGCTATTGGTGCCGGCACCGGCGCAGTCATCGGCGGTGCCGGCACCAATAGCTGGGGCGGTGCAGCCGTTGGCGCCGTCGGTGGCGGTCTGGTTGGCGCAGCCATCGGCCAGTCACAGGAACGTCGCGGCTACTGCATCTATCGTGACCGTTATGGCCGCAACTACGAGGCGCGTTGCCGCTAATTTCCGATCCATCGGAACGCATGAAAAAGGTCGGAGCGAAAGCCCCGGCCTTTTTTGCGTCTCATCGCTTAAGCGAAATACTGGCCACCATTGGCAGAGATCGTCGAGCCGGTGATATAGCCCGCCTCATCGGAAGCAAGGAACACCACACAGCGCGCGATTTCCTCCGGTTGGCCAAGGCGCCCAACCGGGATCTGCGGCAGAATGCGCTCGTTCATCACCTTTTCCGGAACCGCCATGACCATTTCAGTCGCAATATAGCCCGGGCAGATGGCGTTGACGGTGATGTTTTTCGCAGCACCCTCCTGCGCCAGTGCCTTGGTGAAGCCGAGGTCACCCGCCTTGGCAGCAGAATAGTTCGCCTGTCCCATCTGGCCCTTCTGGCCGTTGATGGAGGAAATATTGATGATGCGGCCGAAGCTGCGGTCTCGCATGCCGGACCAGACCGGATGCGTCATGTTGAAGAGACCGGTCAGATTGGTGTTGATGACTTCATTCCATTGAGCCGGGCTCATTTTGTGGAACATGGCGTCACGTGTGATGCCGGCATTGTTGACGAGCACTTCAACCGGGCCGAGTTCCGCTTCCACCCGCGCGATGCCGTCCACGCACGCCTCGTAGGATGAAACGTCCCATTTGAAGACGGGAATACCGGTCACATCACGGAATGCATTCGCTTTTTCTTCGTTGCCGGCATAATTCGCCGCAACTTTGTAGCCCGCTGTCTTCAACGCCAGGGCAATTGCGGAGCCGATGCCCCGTGTTCCGCCCGATACCAATGCTACTCTCGACATGAAGTTTCCCCCCGAAAAGGCATGCCGCGCATTTGTGTTCAGCTCAAATACGATGACGGCATGCGACACAAATTCTGAAGCGCATCGCCAAGGCGACAACGCGCTTCCTTTTTCACACGCCGGCCCTTCTATGTGGCCGGAAATCCAGTCATCACATGGCCTCGAAGCACATGGCGACGCCCATGCCACCGCCAATGCAAAGCGTCGCAAGACCCTTCTTGGCGCCGCGGCGCTTCATTTCAAACAGAAGCGTGTTCATGACACGCGCGCCGGAAGCACCCACCGGATGGCCGATGGCGATCGCACCGCCGTTCACGTTCACGATCGAAGGATCCCAGCCCATGTCCTTGTTGACGGCGCAGGCCTGCGCAGCGAAGGCTTCGTTTGCTTCGACCAGATCCAGATCCTTGACTGACCAGCCCGCCTTCTCCAGTGCGCGGCGCGATGCAGGGATAGGTCCTGTTCCCATGATCTGCGGATCGACGCCCGCCGTTGCCCAGGAAACAATACGCGCCATAGGCACGATACCACGACGGACGGCTTCATCCTCGCTCATCAGAAGCGCGACGGCTGCCCCGTCATTGATACCGGAGGCATTGCCGGCGGTAACCGTACCTTCCTTGTCAAAAGCCGGACGCAGCTTGGTCATGCTTTCAAGCGTGGCACCGGCGCGGATATATTCATCCGCATCGACCGTCACGTCACCCTTCCGTCCCTTCACGACGAAGGGCGTGATTTCATCGACAAAGCGACCAGCCTTCTGCGCGGCTTCCGCCTTGTTCTGGGAAGCCAGTGCGAATTGATCCTGCTCGTCGCGAGAAAGCTGCCACTGACGTGCCACGTTCTCAGCCGTAATTCCCATGTGATAGCCGTAGAAGGCGTCCGTTAGGCCGTCCTTGATCATGGTATCGATCATTTTCATGTCGCCCATCTTGGTGCCGTTGCGCAGATGTGCGCAATGCGGCGCCATGGACATCGATTCCTGACCACCCGCCACGATGATTCGGGCATCGCCCGAGGCGATCTGCTGCATGCCAAGCGCGACGGCGCGCAGGCCCGAGCCGCAGAGCTGATTCATGCCCCAGGCCGTCTTTTCCTGCGGAATGCCCGCCTTCATCGCCGCCTGACGGGCCGGATTCTGTCCCTCGCCAGCGGTCAGGATCTGTCCAAGAATCACCTCATCGACTTCGGACGCTTCAACCTTGGCGCGTTCCAGCGCTGCCTTGATGGCAGCAGCACCCAACTCATGAGCAGGCGTGTTGGCGAAAGACCCGTTGAATGAACCGACGGCAGTGCGGGCCGCAGACGCAATAACGATGGATGGCTGACTCATGGGTGTTCCTCCGAAAATCCCTGATTGGTTGACGTGAAGACTGGCAAAGCTTGAGCCACAAGTCAAAGACAACCTTTGGCGGATTTCACATGGCACCTGTCAAAACTTTGCATGCCGGGATTCAACCTGAAGGGCGAATCATCCACAGCTCTCGCATCGCACAAATCCGTTGTCAGCATGGTTTATTTAAGCGTAGTGTTACCGCGGGAGCGAAATACAAAATTCCATATTGACGGGATCAGGAGATAAATATGGCCAAGACGGATGGTGACGTTGTCATAAAAAAATATGCCAACCGCCGGCTCTATAATACAGGCACCAGCACTTACGTGACGCTGGAAGATCTTGCGCAGATGGTCAAGCGCGGCGAGGACTTCACGGTACAGGACGCCAAGAGCGGCGAAGATATCACCCATTCCGTGCTGACGCAGATCATCTTCGAGCAGGAATCGAAAACCGGAAATACCCTGTTGCCGATTTCATTCCTGCGCCAGCTGATCTCCTATTACGGTGACCAGATGCAGATGGTGGTGCCCACCTTCCTCGAGCACTCGATGAAGACCTTCGCCGACCAGCAGACGCAGATGCGCGAGCAGATGACGCGCGCCTTCGGCGAAACGCCACTGACAAAGAACCTGCAGGCGCCTATGCAACTGATGGAAGAGCAGGTGCGGCGAAACACGGAAATGTTCCGTCAGGCCATGCAAATGTTCTCGCCCTTTGGTGCAACACCGCAGGCCACGCCGGAAGCGGCGAAGAAGAGCGCCGACCCACGCGACATAGACGATCTGAAAGAACAGTTGCGCAGCTTGCAGAACCGATTGGACAGCTTCGGCTCCTGAGCCAAGGCGGTACTAAACCAACCAGACTGGCGAACGGGAGTATGGAGCTCCCGGACCGCTTTCGCGATCACAACGGTCCCGATCGCATTTATCGTTTTCAAAAGCACAAAACAGAAAAGGCCGGCGAAACGCCAGCCTTTCAGCATCAAGACGATGAGAAACGCTTATGCGCTTTCCTTCGGCGTCAGAACCTGACGACCACGATACATACCGGTCTTCAGGTCGATATGGTGCGGACGACGCAGTTCGCCGGAGTTCTTGTCTTCGACATAGGTCGGGTTCTTCAGGGCGTCAGCCGAACGGCGCATACCGCGCTTGGACGGGCTCACTTTTCTCTTCGGTACTGCCATTCTCGTTACTCCAAATAGGCGTGCAAAGCTTGATCTGCGGCCGGTATCGACCGTGAAAGACTAGCTTCGATCTCGGAAATTTGCGGCGCTTATACATGCCGGAACAGGCTTTGACCAGTCCCCACAGGGATTTTTTCGAGTCAATTCAGACCCGGAAGGCAAATCAGGCTTCATCCGCCGGAACGATCCAGGGCTCGGCCAGGGCCGCCTCCTTCCATTCGATCCATGCCGGATGCGCCTGCACGGCAGCCATATAGGATCTGGTGTCGTCGTCAACCGCTATATCATAGACATCCAGCCGGTTGATCACCGGCGCAAACATCGCATCCGCGCCACTGAAGGCACCGAACAGGAATGGCCCGCCGGAGCGATGCCGCATCGTTTTCCAGATCTCGGTGATCCGCGCCACATCGCCTGCCACACCGTCCGGCAGGTCGATAGCCCTTTTCTCGCGACGCATATTCATGGGGCAGGCGCCACGCAGGGCTCGAAAACCAGAGAGCATTTCCATGGAAATGGAGCGGGCCAATGCGCGATCGGCAGGATCATAAGGCCAGACGCCAGCCTCCGGATACAGCTCGGCCACATATTCGATGATGGCCAGCGACTCCCAGATATGCAGGCTACCATGTTTCAGCACCGGCACTCTGCCGGTCGGCGAGAATTCGCGGAACTTGGGATTGCCGCCGCTATCGTCGAACTGGGTCAGAACCTCTTCGAACGGAACATTCGCGGCCTTCATGGCAATCCAGGGACGGAAGGACCAGGAAGAATAATTCTTGTTCGCGATATAAAGTATCAGCCCGTCCATCGGTGCGCCCTCCCTAAATTTCAAGCAAGCCTACAGGCACGACCCGAAGGGCTCCAACGCATTTTTGTGAGGTCAGCCATAAAGGCAGCTTATGTAGCCACCCGCTCCTTGTGCCCGCCGCTCGATAACCCCGGCAAGCCGCTGCATCCCTCGTCCGGGCTTGCTGGCAACCCGGGTGATTGGGTTGGGAAGCGCAACAGCCAGGAGACCGGCCTGTCGCCGGGTCAACTTGGCGGCAGGCACCTTGAAATAGTGTCGCGAGGCCGCCTCGATCCCGTAGATGCCAGGGCCCCATTCGGCAACATTGAGATAGATTTCCATCATGCGTCGCTTCGACCAGACGAGATCGGCCCACATGGCAAGAGGCAGTTCCAGCCCCTTTCGAACGAAGCTTCGGCCATTCCAGAGGAACAGGTTCTTTGCCGTCTGCATGGGAATGGTGCTTGCGCCACGCGTCGCCTCGCCCTCCAGCGCATCCTGAACGACCCCGCGCATCTGCGCCCAGTCGACGCCGCCATGGGCGCAGAACTGCCCGTCCTCTGACATCATGACCGAACGCACCAGCGTTGGAGAAATATCTTCGAACGACACCCACTGCCGGTCATAGCCTCTGAACAGGGCAAGATCGGCCAGCATCAAGGTTGAAACAGGGCGCACGAATGGGAGCGCGTAGAGAAGGACCAACACGTAAGGCAGCAGAAGCAATGCACCCAGGATCTTGGCGGCAAGCAGCAGCCTTTCCCTGATCCGCCAGTCGGGCTTTGGGCTCGCCATGGGCGGTGCCTCGTCCTCTTCGGATTGCTGCTGGTCGGAGGAAACGTCCAACATCCCTACTCGTTTTAGCCATTCCTGTTGTGTTCATACCGGCACCGTGCATCGAAAGCGAGTGGCAGTGCCGCTTACTCAAGGCTTTTCGCAAAACTTCGTTGCCTCCGCCCGTCGCTCATGCCAAGGAACCGCCATGAAGACCTTGGATAGCTCCCTTTTCGAAGATCACTTGCGCCGACGCGCGGCCGATATGGAACGTCTGCTCTCGGACCTGCTCGACAGCACGGTTCGCGACGATGAGATTGTCCGCCCGAACCATCTGCTGGCGGCGATGCGCCACGGCACACTGAATGGCGGCAAGCGGCTTCGGCCCTTTCTCGTGCAGGAAAGCGCGCTGTTGTTTGGCGGCGATCTGGAGGCTGCTTCGCGCGTCGGTGCGGCTCTTGAATGCCTGCACAGCTATTCCCTGATCCATGACGATCTTCCCGCCATGGACGACGATGACCTGCGCCGGGGCCAGCCGACTGTTCACAAGGCATTTGACGAAGCGACAGCCATTCTGGCCGGTGACAGCCTTCTGACCTATGCGTTCGATATCATCACCGCGCCCACAACGAAGCTCGCAGCGGACCGCAAGGTGGAGCTTGTCCTGGCGCTTGCGCGTGCCGCCGGTCTTGGCGGCATGGCAGGCGGACAGGCGCTGGACCTTGCGGCAGAAACCACGGCACCGGATGAGGATGGCGTGATCACGCTCCAGGCCATGAAGACAGGTGCTCTGCTGCGCTTTGCCTGTGAAGCCGGAGCAATTATTGCCGGCGCCTCCCAAGACGATCGCAAGCGCCTGCGCCGGTTCGGAGAAATCATAGGCCTCGCCTTCCAGATCGCGGACGACGTGCTGGACGTGACCTCCGATGCCGCTACGATGGGCAAGGCAACGGGCAAGGATGCTGACCGGGGCAAGGCTACCCTCGTTTCGCGCAACGGCCTCGATTGGGCAGAAAGACGGCTCGACCAGTTGGTGACGGAAGCCGTCGAGCTTCTGCAGCCTTATGGCGAGAAGGCGCAGGTTCTGATGGCCACGGCACGTTTCGTCGCAAACAGGAAGAGTTGACCCTCTCCCATCACATTCGGTGATCCAAGTCTTCAAAACTTGTCACGTGACTGCAGCTGCATGCCTGTGCATTCTTGGCCGAACGAAGCCGGGATAGCCGCATGTCAGAACTTTTTCAGCACTGGCCGCAATTGATGGCGGCATACAGCCTTTACCTCGTGGCAGTCATAACCCCCGGCCCCGCCAATCTGGCAATCATGGGAACCGCGATGAATGAGGGTCGCAAACGCGGCATCGTGATCGCACTCGGCATTTTCACGGGCTCATTCACCTGGGCAATGGCGGCCGCGCTGGGTCTCGCGGCAGTTCTGACCCGCTATGGCGAAATCCTGCAACTTCTCAAGATCGTCGGCGGGCTCTACATGCTTTACCTCGCCTTCAAGGCAGCAAGAAGCCTGAAGCGGGCTCCATCCGGGGAGGATCTGACCACTCCTGTGCGTCAAAAGAGCCTGTGGCGGGTCTATCTGACCGGCTATGCCATTCACCTCACCAATCCGAAGGCGATCTTTGGCTGGCTGGCAACGATCTCGCTCGGGCTTCCTCCCGGCGCATCGGCCATCTCCGTCGCAATCGTGGTCTGCGGCTGCCTGCTGACTGGCATAACCGTCTTCATGACCTATGCCTTGCTGTTTTCAACGCGGCGGGCCGTCAACCTCTATCGCAATGCGCGGCGCCCGCTTGACGCGCTGATGGCACTCTTCTTCGGCGCAGCGGGCGTAAAAATGATTTCGAGCGCGCTCTGAAGAGGTTCAAATGACAAAGGCGCCGCTAGGCGCGACGCCTTGGCTGTATCCGCTTGATCCGATGATCAGCCCTGTGTGATCGGCGCGATCTGGATTTCGACGCGGCGATTCTGCGCTCGGCCATTGGGTGTTGCGTTGGAGGCAACCGGCTGGGATGGACCGAAACCAAGCGTCGACATGCGGCGCTGATCCACACCCCGGCCACCGAGATAGTTGGCGACGGATGCGGCGCGGCGCTCGGAGAGCTCCTGATTGTGGGCCGCACTGCCAGTGGAATCCGTATGGCCGTTGACGTCGATCAGCGTACGATTGAACTTGTTCAGCACAAGCGCGACCGAATCGAGCGTCTGGTAGAAGCCTGGCAGAACCTGATCCTGATCCGTCGGGAAGGTGATGTTGGACGGCATATTCAGAATGATGCGATCGCCGACGCGGGTCACGGAAATACCGGTTCCCTGCAACTGTGCGCGCAGTTCCGATTCCTGCTGGTCCATGTAGTTGCCGATAGCGCCGCCTGCGAGCGCACCGACGCCCGCCCCGATGAGCGCCGCATTGCGGCGGCCGACGGGCGAATTCCCAACCGCCAGACCGGCAAGTGCGCCGAGGCCCGCACCGATGGCAGCGCCACCCGCCGTATTGGAAACCTTTTGTTGGCCCGTATAGGGATCAGTCGTCGTGCAGGCGGAAAGATAGGTCGCGCAGGTGGCGACAATGATGATTTTCTTGAGCATGGAATCGTCCGTCCCCGTCGTGATGGAGGCGATTCCTTTACCATGAATTGCGGCAAGAGCGAGGAGGTCCCGCCCTCCTGCCAGAAATTCATTCCGCCGCTGTTTTGTGACCGAACCGCTTCTCGATGTAATCGATAACGAGGGCTTCGAATTCAGCGGCGATGTTGGGGCCACGCAGCGTCAGCGCCTTTTGCCCATCAATGAAGACAGGTGCGGCAGGGGTTTCACCTGTACCGGGAAGTGAAATGCCGATATCGGCATGCTTGCTTTCGCCCGGACCATTGACGATGCAGCCCATGACCGCAACGTTTAGACCTTCTACGCCCGGATATTTCTCGCGCCAGACCGGCATGTTCTTGCGAATATCGTCCTGGATCTTCTGGGCGAGTTCCTGAAACACCGTCGAAGTGGTGCGCCCGCAGCCGGGACAGGCCGCAACAACCGGCACGAACTGGCGAAAGCCCATCACCTGCAACAGCTCCTGCGCAACCTGCACTTCTCGCGTGCGGTCGCCATTCGGCTCAGGGGTCAACGACACACGGATCGTATCGCCGATGCCGTGCTGCAACACGTAACCCATGGCGGCGGAGGAAGCGACGATGCCCTTCGTCCCCATGCCTGCCTCGGTCAGGCCCAGATGCAAAGCATGGTCCGAACGTTCCGCCAGCATGCCATAAACCGCGATCAGATCCTGTACCTGACTGACCTTGGCCGAGAGGATGATGCGATTGCGTGGCAGGCCAATCTCTTCCGCCAGCTGCGCAGACAAGAGCGCCGACTGGCAGATCGCCTCATGCATGACTTCGCGCGCTGAAAGCGGCGAGCCCTGCGCCTGGTTCTCGTCCATCAGGCGTGTCAGCAGATCCTGGTCGAGAGAACCCCAGTTGACGCCGATACGCACCGGCTTGTCGTAGCGGATCGCCATCTCGATGATATCGGCGAACTGCTTGTCCTTCTTGTCCTTGAAGCCGACATTGCCGGGATTGATGCGGTATTTCGCAAGCGCTTCCGCGCAGGCCGGATGATCGCTCAGCAGCTTGTGGCCGATATAGTGGAAGTCTCCCACCAGCGGCACATCCATGCCAAGGCGCAGCAGGCGCTCGCGGATCTTCGGCACTGCCGCAGCACTTTCATCGCGGTCCACGGTAATGCGAACGATCTCGGAGCCCGCCTGAAACAGCGCGGCCACCTGCGCGACGGTGGAATCCACATCCGCCGTATCCGTATTCGTCATCGACTGAACAACGACGGGCGCACCGCCCCCGACGATGACGCCGCCCACATCAACGGCGACGGAGGCGCGGCGTGGTTTCGGATCATAAGCGGACGACATGGAGATCACCTTTATCAGAAAAAGTGCCACTCAGGTGGATCATGCGCGGGGGCTTGTCAACACCTGCGCCAGATCACATTCCCTCGCTGGCCCTTCCCATTCACTGTGAGCCGGCAGGCCGGTCGGCATGCCGCGCAAGACCTGAAAGCACGAGAACCACGATATGCAGCGCGGGCAGTGCCGCGAAGATCGTCCCTAGGCCCACATGCTCGGCAATGAAGCCGATCAGCGAGGGCGCAACGAGAATGCCGGAATAGCCCATGGTTGTGACAACGGAAAGACCAATGCCCTGCGCCATGCCCGGCAGGTTTCCAGCGGCGGAAAAGGCGATCGGCACCATGTTGGAAATGCCGATACCGGCGAAGGCGAAACCGATAATGACCAGTGTGGCATTCGGCGCAAAGCCTGCAATCAGCAAGCCGATCATGGCAATCACAGTGCAGATCCGCAATGTTCGGACAGCGCCCAGACGGTCACGCACGATGTCTCCGGCAAAGCGCATCACGGCCATGGTCAGCGAGAAGGCAGCATAGGCAAAGCCGGAAAGCTGTACGGAGGCACCCAGTTCATTGCGCAGATAAAGCGCACCCCAATCCAGCACCGCGCCCTCGGGCACCATGGAGAACAGCGCCACCAGGCCGATCAGCCAAGGCAGCGGCGTCATCGGCAGGCGTATCTTCTCCTTCGCCTCTTCAGCGTGAGGCTTGTCTGCCAGCATCATCGGCCAGGCAACCGCCACCATCGCCGCCGCTGCCAGCGTTGCAATTACTGCGTGGCCGAAAGCACCGACACTGGCAATCAGAATGCCGCCGGTGCTGGCACCGATCAGGCCGCCAAGACTCCAGAAAGCATGGCAGGATGACATGATAGAGCGGCGCATGTGCTTTTCCGTAGCAACGGCATTAGCGTTCATTGCCACGTCCATGGCGCCAACCAATCCTCCGAAGAGGAAGATGGCAACGGCCGCCGTCCAGACCGATCCGACCGCCGTCAGGAGAAGCAGGGTTGGAACGACCAGCACAGCAGTGATCCGCGTGACCCAGGCCGAACCGAAACGCGCAATCTGCATGCCTGCCACCGGCATCATGGTGATGGAGCCTAAACCGAAGGTCAGGATCATCAGGCCGAGTGCACTTTCGCTCAAGGCAAGGCGGCTGGCAAATTCGGGAATCTTCGGTGCCCAGGCACCCACCAGAAACCCGTTCATCAGAAACATCAGCGCCACGGCAGCACGCTCGCGCGTGACGACAGGGGCAGGGCCTGCGGATATCACCGCAGAAGAAGTGTCGTTCATGTGGTGATTTGCTCCCGGCTCGTTCAGACGTCGCAAATGGCCAGCACCTGCAGTCCCGCATTCGGTCGCAGCGCCATCGCCGGTACGCACCGCCCCCTCCGATACGAACCATCTGACTGTATGCTTAAACAGGAATACCCTTGCCTGCAAGCAGAGCCACACCCCTTGGGACAAGCAAGACCTCACAAACAAATATTCTAATGGAAAAATATTCCACCGCCCCTATCTCCTTCAGCAGTTTTGGACCCAGCCTTGGCCACGCCTTTGTGGGACATATTCAGCCCTTCATTCCCAAGGAGATAAAAATGAAGCTTCTTAAAGCTCTTGCCGTCGCAGTCCTCGTGCAGGCGGCCACCTTTGTGCCCGCAATGGCGGGTGAAAACCTGAACGCAATCAAACAGGCAGGCGTTCTCAAAATCGGAACGGAAGGCACCTATTCGCCCTTCACCTTCCATGATGCCTCCGGCAAGCTGGTTGGCTTCGACGTTGAAATCGGCGAGGCGGTTGCAGAAAAGCTGGGCGTGAAGGCGCAGTTTCTGGAAGGCAAGTGGGATGGCCTGATCGCCGGTCTCGATGCCAAGCGTTATGATGTGGTCATCAATCAGGTTGGCATTACAGACGCGCGCAAGCAGAAATATGATTTCTCCGAGCCCTACATCGCCTCCAAAGCTGTGCTGATTGTTCGCGAAGGCGATGATTCAATCAAGAGCTTCGAGGATCTGAAGGGCAAGAAGTCGGCGCAGTCCCTGACCAGCAATTTCGGCAAGCTGGCAGAAAAGTCCGGCGCGGAACTGGTCGGCACCGATGGTTTCGACCAGTCCATCCAGCTTGTCCTCACGCGCCGCGCCGATGCGACGATCAATGACAGCTTGTCCTTCCTCGACTTCAAGAAGCAGAAGCCGGGCGCACCGGTAAAGATTGCCGCCGAGCAGGCCAATGCGGAATATTCCGGCATCATTTTCCGCAAGGGCGAGCCGGAACTTCAGCAGGCCATCAACAAGGCACTGGCAGATATCAAGGCAGACGGCACCTACAAGAAGATTTCTGACAAGTATTTCGGTCAGGACGTCTCCAAGTAATTTGCTTCCATACCCGTTTCCTTGTGTGAAGCGGGTTCCATATTCTGTGAACAGGCGGAGCCGGAAACGGCATCCGCCTTTTTGCGAGGAGAACACCGTGCCGCACTGGCTTCAATTGATGGCAGACTCTTTGCCCTCCCTGCTCTGGGCGGGGCTGATCTTCACCATCCCCCTTACGCTCCTGTCCTTCACCTTCGGCCTTATCCTCGGCCTGCTGACGGCGCTTGCCCGGCTGTTTGCGCCCAAGCCCGTTTCTGCGATTGCCCGCTTCTATGTCTGGGTCATTCGAGGAACGCCGCTTCTGGTGCAGTTGTTTGTCATCTTCTATGGCCTGCCGAGCGTCGGTATTCTGCTGGATGCATTTCCGGCTGCGCTGATCGGCTTCACGCTCAACATCGGTGCCTATAGTTCCGAGATCATCCGCGCCGTGATTTCCTCCGTGCCGAAAGGCCAGTGGGAAGCCGCGTTCTCCATTGGTATGTCCTGGCGGCAGGCCATGATCCGGACAATTCTTCCGCAGGCGGCCCGTGTGGCGGTGCCACCCCTGTCCAACACCTTCATCTCGCTGGTGAAGGACACCTCGCTGGCAGCGGCGATTACCGTGCCGGAATTGTTTCAGGCGGCACAACGCATCGTGGCAACAACCTACGAGCCGCTGATCCTCTACATTCAGGCGGCGCTCATCTATCTCGCCCTCAGCACGGTTCTTTCAACGCTGCAGGTTCGACTGGAGAAGCGCTTCGCCCGCTATGGCGGCATGATGGAGGCCAACACATGATCGAGCTTTCACATATCGAAAAACGCTTCGGTGAAGCCGTCATCCTCAACGACATCAGAATCGCCATGCCGGAAGGCAGCGTGACAGCGCTCGTCGGTCCCTCCGGCGGCGGCAAGAGCACGCTCCTTCGCTGCATCAACCTTCTGGAAATCCCGACGGCTGGCAATTTGAAGCTCGGTGAGGAGACATTGCGCTTCACACCGGGGCAGAAAACACCTTGGGCCGCCATTCAGCGCATTCGCCGCCAGACGGGCATGGTGTTCCAGAACTTCCAGCTTTTTCCACACCGCACGGCGCTGGAAAACGTGATGGAAGGGCTGGTGACGGTTCTGAAATGGCCAAAGGACAAGGCGAAAGCCCGCGCCATGGAACTGCTCACAAAGGTCGGCATGGCGCATAAGGCCGATGCCTGGCCCACCACCCTTTCCGGCGGGCAGCAGCAGCGTGTGGCAATTGCCCGTGCGCTGGCTCCCTCGCCGCGTGTTTTGCTCTGCGATGAGCCGACTTCGGCGCTGGACCCGGAACTGGCGGCAGAAGTGGTGGATGTTCTGGCCAAGCTTGCGAGCGAAGGCACGACCATGGTCATGGCAACGCATGATCTGCGGCTGGCCTCCAGCATCGCCAACCGGGTGATCTTTCTGGAGGCGGGACGTGTTGTCGAGGCTGGCTCTTCTGCCGATATCTTCCAGACCCCGCGTGAGGAGCGCACCCGCCGGTTTGTGGCGAGTGTAACAGCGGCACAGACGACGGGCGTATGACTGCCTCGTCACCCTCGGGCTTGTCCCGAGGGTCTACTGTCGGCAGCCAAGCCGTTGAACGACAACTGCTTATTCAATGTCGGTAGATGCTCGGGACAAGCCCGAGCATGACGATCTTCAAGAGGCATCAAGCCGCATAAACGATCAGCAGATCCTTGGCATCGATCTGGTCGCCAGCCTTTACGGCCACTTCTGTGATCTCGCCATCCTTTTCCGCATGCAGCGCCGTTTCCATCTTCATCGCTTCGATGGAGAGCAGCACATCGCCTGCCTTCACCTTCTGACCAGTAGAGACAAACACGCGAGAAATGACACCCGGCATTGGCGCACCCAGCTGTGCGGCATTGCCGGATTCCGCCTTGCGGCGCGCGATGCTGGTGGCAGCGCGGCTGCGATCCGGCACCTTGATGCGGCGTGGCTGGCCGTTCAGCTCAAAGAACACGGTGACCAGACCTTGCGCATCGGGGGCGCTGGCTGCCTGATTGACGACAACAAGCGTCTTGCCCTTCTCGATATTGGCAAACAGTTCTTCTCCATCCGCCATGCCGTAGAAATAGGCGGGCGTCGGCAGAACCGAAACCGGACCATAGGTATCGGAAGCCAGAGCGAAATCGGTGAAGACCTTTGGATACATCAGGTAAGAGGCAAACTCGAAGTCATCGACCGAGCGGCCAAGCTTCTCCTCAATCACCTTGCGCTCGGCATCGAGATCAGCATCCTTCAATAGCGAGCCGGGGCGAACCGTGTAGGGTGTATCGCCCTTCAGCGCCTTCTTCTGCAAAGCTTCCGGCCATCCGCCCGGAGGTTGACCGAGATCGCCGCGCAGCATGGAAACGACCGAATCCGGGAAGGCAATGTCGCGTCCAGGGTTCTGAACATCCTCAACCGTTAGATCCTGGCTCACCATCATCAGCGCCATATCGCCAACAACCTTGGAGGACGGCGTAACCTTGACGATGTCGCCGAACATCTGGTTCACGTCGGCATAGGTCTGAGCCACTTCGTGCCAGCGGGTTTCTAGACCCAGCGAGCGCGCCTGCTCCTTGAGATTAGTGAACTGCCCGCCCGGCATTTCATGCAGATAGACTTCCGACGCCGGACCCTTGAGATCGCTTTCGAAGGCCGCATACTGGTGGCGAACCGCTTCCCAGTAGAAAGAGATGCGGCGGATCCATTCCGGATCGAGGCCGGAATCGCGATCCGTGCCAGACAGCGCCTCGACGATGGAACCAAGGCAAGGCTGCGAGGTGTTGCCGGAGAAGGCATCCATGGCCGCGTCCACGGCATCCACGCCGGAATCGATGGCAGCGAGAACAGTCGCCGCCGAGATGCCGGATGTATCATGCGTGTGGAAGTGGATCGGCAGGCTGGTTGCCTCGCGCAGTGCTTTGAACAGCACGCGGGCAGCGGCTGGCTTCAAGAGGCCCGCCATATCCTTCAGCGCGATAATGTGCGCGCCAGCCTTTTCCAGCTCTTCCGCAAGCGAGACATAGTATTTCAGGTCATACTTCGGACGAGCGCTGTTGAGCAGATCGCCGGTATAGCAGATCGTTGCCTCGCAAAGCTTGTTCTCTTCCTGAATGGCGTCCATGGAGACGCGCATGTTCTCAACCCAGTTCAGGCAGTCGAAGACGCGGAACAGGTCGATTCCACCCTTCGCCGCCTGACGCACGAAGTACTTCACGACGTTGTCTGGATAGTTCGTATAGCCCACGCCGTTTGCGCCGCGCAGCAGCATTTGCAACAGGAAATTCGGCGCTCCCTCACGGATGAGCGCCAAACGCTCCCATGGATCTTCCGTCAGGAAGCGCATGGAGACGTCGAATGTCGCACCGCCCCAGCATTCCAGCGAGAAGAGGTTCGGCAGAGCCTTGGCATAAACCGGCGCAATGCGGGCAATATCGAAGGTACGCATGCGGGTTGCCAGCAGCGACTGGTGGCCGTCGCGCATGGTCGTGTCCGTCAAAAGAACGCGCTTTTCATTGCGCATCCATTCGGCAAACTTCTTCGGCCCCAGTTCATCCAGCTTCTGCTTGGTGCCGGGCTGAACCTCCGCCTCGATATAGGGAACGACCGGCTTCGGGGCCTTGGCGGACGGCATCGGCCGACCCTTGGTTTCCGGATGGCCGTTGACGGTGACATCCGCCAGATAGGTGAGCAGTTTCGTCGCGCGGTCCTGGCGCTTCACCTGCTGGAAGAGTTCCGGCGTCGTATCGATGAAGCGCGTCGTATACGAGTTATCGCGGAAGTTCGGATGGCCGATGATCGCTTCCAGAAAGGTGAGGTTCGTCGCCACGCCGCGGATGCGGAACTCGCGCAGCGCACGGTCCATACGGCTGATGGCCTCCTGCGGTGTGCCGCCAGACGCCGTAACCTTCACCAGCAGCGGATCGTAATAGCGGGTGATGATCGCGCCCGTATAGGCTGTTCCGCCATCCAGACGAATGCCGAAACCGGCAGCCGAGCGATAGGCGGTGATACGCCCGTAATCCGGGATGAAGTTCTGTTCCGGGTCTTCCGTGGTGATGCGGCACTGCAGCGCATGACCGTTGAGACGTATGTCCGCCTGCGCCGGAACACCGGACCCCGGCGTGCCGATGGCTGCACCTTCTAGGATATGGATCTGCGCCTTCACGATATCGATGCCGGTCACGACTTCCGTGACCGTATGCTCGACCTGAATACGCGGGTTCACCTCAATGAAGTAGAATTTGCCCGTGTCGGCATCCATCAGATATTCGACAGTGCCAGCCCCGATATAGTTCGTGGCGGCGGCGATCTTCAACGAATAACCAGCCAATTCCTGACGTTGCGCTTCAGAGAGATAAGGCGCCGGTGCGCGCTCGACCACCTTCTGGTTACGGCGCTGGATAGAGCAGTCACGCTCGAACAGATGCACCACATTGCCATGCGTATCGCCAAGGATCTGGCTTTCCACGTGGCGGGCACGCTCGACGAGCTTTTCGAGATAAACTTCGTCCTTGCCGAAGGCTGCCATGGCCTCGCGCTTGGCTTCAGTCACTTCCTTTGCAAGGTCGGCCTCGGATCGAATGACGCGCATGCCGCGCCCGCCGCCTCCCCAGGAGGCTTTCAGCATGACCGGATACCCAATCTCGGTGGCCATTTTCTTCACGGTTTCGATATCGTCCGGCAACGGCTCCGTTGCGGGAACGACAGGAACACCGACGGAAATCGCCAGATTGCGCGCCGCAACCTTGTTGCCGAGCTGGCGCATTGTGTCTGATGTTGGGCCAATGAAAATGATTCCTGCAGCGTTGCAGGCCTCAACGAATTCGGGACTTTCGGACAGTAAGCCGTATCCTGGATGGATCGCGTCCGCGCCGGACGCCTTGGCAACCCGGATGACTTCCGGAATGGAAAGATAGCTCTCGATCGGCCCCAGATCGCGCGCCAGATGCGGGCCACGCCCTACCTGATAACTCTCGTCCGCTTTGAACCGATGCAGCGAAAGCTTGTCTTCCTCTGCCCATATGGCCACCGTTTTGATGCCAAGCTCATTGGCGGCGCGGAATACGCGGATGGCGATTTCGGATCGGTTGGCGACAAGAATCTTCCGGATTTGCAAAGCTATCCCCCTCGACAGTAACTGTGCATGTTGCACTGCGAAGGAACATTAACGTCATTTTTCGGAATGGCAATTTCCGTCTTATTGAATCGTTTAAATTTATGTCAGTTTCACGTCAGCTTGTGCCAGTCACGTGACGATACCCGCCCGGAAAGCCATCGCTATCACATGCTGCCTGTTGCGCGCGTTGAATTTTTCCTGAATGACATTGATGTACCAATCGACCGTGTGGTTCGAAATCTCCAGCGCCTTGGCGATTTCGTTTGATGTCATCCCGTCACAGAGAAGGCGCAAAACCTCTAGCTGGCGCTGGGTGAGATCGGCCTCTAGCGCGGTGCGCTTTTCGAGTTCTGCTGCAGCGCCGCGCAATTCCAGCAACCGCCACAAAGACTTTCTGGCCACCGCATCGAAGAGACAGATTTCGACCGGAGAAAGCTCGATCGGCTCTCCGGCAATCGTCATCGTGCCAATGAGGCCGGTCCTGCCGTATATCGGGAAGACATATCCATCATGAAGACCATTTTTAGCCGCATCCCGCAAAAGCCGTAGCGCCTTCTTTTGCTGGGGATCATCCTGATACGCGGCAATTGCGTCCCTCCAACGGAATGGTCGCTGCGTCACAGCAAGCATTCTGCGCAATGGATCAATAGAGGCATATTTTCGGGCAGCATAATGTTTACGCCATCCGGCTGGCCATCGTCCGGTCAGCATAAAATCGGTCGTATCCGCAAACACTTTGTCATGAAACCATATGCCATAATAGCGGAACGCATGAATGTTAAGCAGGGATTCAAGCTCGCCTACGAGTTCACTCGCCGATTCCGCTTCGTGGGATATCGCCAGAAATTGCACAAGCGAGTGAATATTCACTCTTCCCCCCAATCATCACACATGTCCAGCAAGTTCCCAAACCATGCAGGCCAAGAGCGCATGCCTAAAATGTGTTTATATATGGTTGCATTTGTTTAGATAGATCTCGCCTGATTGAAGTTTGTATCGTCCGGTGTCAATGTCGCCACTGCGGATCAACCATTTCCTTCTATACCCGTTTATAAACGCGTTCACGCTGCATACAGGTGCAGGCTGCTATGCAAGAAAATGTGATATCAGCTGAGGTAATGCCGTGAGCCTGTTTCAAGTGTACGCACGCGCCCTGAGATACCTGGGGGCTCATCGCCTTCGGGTCACGATGGTCGTCATCGCTAACATCGTGCTGGCAATCATTACGATCGCTGAACCCATCCTGTTCGGTCGGATCATCGATGCCATCTCTTCACAGGGAGACGTGACGCCTATTCTACTGATGTGGGGTGGATTTGGTGTCTTCAATACTATTGCCTATGTGCTCGTTGCCCGCGAAGCGGATCGTCTTGCCCATGGCAGACGCGCATCTCTTCTGACAGAGGCCTTTGGCCGCATCGTGTCCATGCCTCTCTCATGGCACCATCAGCGTGGCACATCCAACGCTTTGCACACCCTGTTGCGCGCCAGCGAGACGCTGTTCGGCCTCTGGCTGGAATTCATGCGCACGCATCTCGCCACCATCGTGGCACTCGTGCTGCTCATTCCCACCGCTTTCTCGATGGATTGGCGTCTGAGCTCGGTGCTTGTTATTCTGAGCGTTGTCTACTGGATCATCGGTCGTGTGGTCATGAACCGCACGAAAGAAGGTCAGGCCTCCGTCGAGGGGCATTATCACACAGTTTTCTCGCATGTCAGCGATTCCATCAGCAACGTGACGGTCCTGCACAGCTACAACCGCATCGAGGCCGAAACGAAGGCGCTGAAGGGTTTCACCGAACGGCTGCTGTCAGCCCAGTATCCGGTACTGGACTGGTGGGCGATTGCGAGCGCTCTGAACCGCATGGCCTCCACGGTCTCCATGCTGATCATTCTCATTATCGGCATCTTTCTGGTTCGCAGTGGTGAGATCAAAGTGGGCGATGTCATTGCCTTTATCGGCTTTGCGAACCTGCTGATCGGCCGTCTGGATCTGCTGCGCCAATTTGCAACGCAGATTTTCGAGGCACGCTCCAAGCTGGAGGATTTCTTCCGCCTCGAAGATTCGGTCAAGGATCGCGAAGAACCCGCCAATACCGGCGAACTGAATGCTGTCCGCGGCGAGGTAGAATTCCGCAACGTTTCCTTCGACTTTGCCAATACAACGCAAGGTGTGCGTGATGTCTCCTTCACCGCCAAGGCCGGTCAGACGATTGCCATCGTCGGCCCGACGGGTGCAGGCAAGACCACGCTGGTGAACCTGCTGCAACGCGTCTACGATCCGCAGCAGGGCGCGATCTTCGTGGATGGCACCGATATCGCGACGGTCACCCGCCGCTCGCTACGCCACTCCATTGCCACTGTGTTCCAGGATGCAGGTCTTCTGAACCGTTCCATCAGCGATAACATTCGCCTTGGACGCGAAGGAGCAAGCGAGGCGGAAATCGTTGCCGCCGCCGAGGCAGCTGCCGCGACGGAATTCATCGAGAGCCGTCTGGCGGGCTTCCAGACGGAAGTCGGCGAGCGCGGCAATCGTCTGTCGGGTGGTGAGCGCCAGCGTATTGCGATCGCCCGCGCCATTCTGAAGAACGCTCCGATCCTGGTGCTGGATGAGGCGACCTCTGCACTCGACGTCGAAACTGAAGCCCGCGTGAAGGAAGCCATCGACCGCCTGCGCCAGAACCGCACCACCTTCATCATCGCGCATCGTCTCTCGACAATCCGCGATGCCGACATGGTGCTGTTCCTGGATCATGGCCGGATCATCGAAAAGGGGACCTTCGATGAGCTGAGCGCCATGGGCGGCCGCTTCGCCTCGTTGCTGAAGACCAGCGGCATTCTGGCGGATGAACACAAGCCTGCGTTGGAACAGAGACTGCTGCAGCAGGCATAGGTTGCACAACACACCTCATGAATTGGATGCGTCCGGCTCCGCTTGGGCCGGGACGTCGCGGCGGGACCGCACCCAAAAGCGGACTATGGCGATTGCAGTACGCTGCGGATTATGCGACTTCGCAATGCCGAGAAAACACGTGTCGCTTTAATTGAGATTTTTGCGGCAGGTACAGATTCTTACCAGGTAGGCGATGAAAGATACGAAGCGCAGCGTGACCCTCACTTTGACCGCTGATGATTATGTTGCGGCCAACAAGCTGTTCATACTGAAACACGCTACTTCACGCGGGACACTCATCTGGTGGCTGCTCTTCGTGGCGTTGCTGTTCCTTGGCTCGATCTTCGTTCCGGCACTTTCGCCTCGTAATGCACCCTTTGGGGTGCTCTTCTGCGTCGGCGGGGCGATCGTGATCGTGCTGCCGTTCTTCCAGTATTTCTTTGGTGCCTCAATATTCGCCCGAAAAGCCTATGCAGCCCAGAAAACCCTTCAGCACCCGATGACGGTTGAATGGTCGGAGGAAGGCCTCAGGAGCACCGCACAGCAAGGTGACTGGAATATACCTTGGGACGACTACCTCAAATGGGCCGAAGACGACAAAGTGCTGCTTCTTTATCAGGGACCGCGTGTGTTCAACATGATACCTAGGCGGTAGTGACGATTTAGCTATTTGAGCCAGATGGCGATGGCTGCGAGTTTGACGAATCCCATGAAGTTG